>NZ_JAKFED010000016.1:0-7570 GCF_036675845.1 Allobosea sp.
CGTGAACCAAGGCAGATGTCGGCAGGATCACGGCCACCCGCAACCCCGCCGGCCACCCATCACGCCGCCTCGGCGATCTCCACCTCCTCCTCCTCCCCATGCTGCCTTAGCGGCTTGTTCCCCGACAGCCTGCGCATCAGCACGTAGAACACCGGCGTCAGGAAGATGCCGAAGGCGGTGACGCCGATCATGCCGGCGAAGACCGCGATGCCCATGGCCTGGCGCATCTCGGCGCCCGCCCCCGTCGAGATCACCAGCGGCACCACGCCCATGACGAAGGCGAGCGAGGTCATCAGGATCGGCCGCAGGCGCAGGCGGCTGGCCTCGACCGCGGCTTCGACCGGCGTCCTGCCCTGAAATTCGAGCTCGCGCGCGAATTCGACGATCAGGATGGCGTTCTTCGCCGATAGTCCGACCAAGACGACGAGGCCGATCTGGGTGAAGACGTTGTTGTCGCCGCCGCTCCACCAGACGCCGGCCATCGCCGCCATCAGGCCCATCGGGATGATCATGATGATCGCGATCGGCAGGGTCAGGCTCTCATACTGGGCGGCGAGCACCAGGAAGACGAGCAGGATCGCGATCGGAAAGACGATCAGCGAGGAATTGCCGGCGAGGATCTCCTGATAGGTCAGGTCGGTCCATTCGAAGGCGAAGCCCTTGGGCAGGGTCTCGTTGGCGATGCGCTCCGCCGCCGCCTGCGCCTGCCCCGACGAGAAGCCGGGCGCCGGGCCGGCATTGATGTCGGAGGCGAGGAAGCCGTTATAGCGCATGGCGCGTTCGGGCCCGGCATCGGCGCGCACGTCGAGCACGGCCGAAAGCGGCACCATCTCGCCCGAGGTCGAACGCACCTGGAGCTTGCCGATATCCTCCCGATGGGCGCGGAAGGGCGCATCGGCCTGGACGCGCACGGTGTAGGTGCGGCCGAACTTGTTGAAGTCGTTCACATAGGACGAGCCGAGATAGATCTGCAGCGTCTCGAAGACATCGGTCACCGGCACGCCGAGCTGACGGGCCTTGGTGCGGTCGATATCGGCATAGAGCTGCGGAACGTTGACCTGGAAGCTCGAGAACATGCCGGCAAGCTCGGGCGCCGTCGCGGCCTTGGCCATGAAGGCCTTGGTCGCCTCATCGAGTGCCTTGTAGCCGAGGCCGGCGCGATCCTCGATCTGCAGCTTGAAGCCGCCGATGGTGCCGAGGCCCTGGACGGGCGGCGGCGGGAACATGGCGATGAACGCCTCCTTGATGCCGGCGAACTCCTTGTTGAGCTGCATGGCGATGGCGTTGCCGCCGAGCTCCGGCGTCTTGCGCTCCTCGAACGGCTTCAGCGTCACGAAGACGATGCCGGCGTTCGAGGAGTTGGTGAAGCCGTTGATCGAGAGGCCGGGGAAGGACACGGCGCTCTGCACGCCGGGATGCTTCAGGGCGATCTCGCCCATCTTGCGGATGACGTCCTCGGTGCGGTCGAGCGTCGCGGCGTCGGGCAGTTGCGCGAAGCCGACGAGGTATTGCTTGTCTTGGCCGGGCACGAAGCCGCCGGGCACGGTGCGGAACAGCACGGCGGTCAGGCCGACGAGCACGAGGTAGACCGCCATCATCGCCGTCTTGCGGGTCAGGATGCGGCGGACGCCGCCGCCATAGGCCTGCGAGGAACGATTGAAGAAGCGGTTGAAGCCGCGGAAGAACCAGCCGAACAGTCTGTCCATGCCGCGGGTCAGCGCGTCCTTCGGCGCGTGATGCGAGCGCAGCAGCAGCGCCGCCAGCGCCGGCGAGAGCGTCAGCGAATTGATCGCCGAGATCACCGTCGAGATCGCGATGGTCAGCGCGAACTGGCGGTAGAACTGGCCGGTCAGGCCGCTGATGAAGGCGAGCGGCACGAAGACCGCGACCAGCACGAGCGCGATCGCGATGATCGGCCCCGAGACCTCGCGCATCGCCTTGTAGGTCGCCTGGCGCGGCTCCAGCCCCTGCTCGATATTGCGCTCGACATTCTCGACGACGACGATGGCGTCGTCGACGACGATGCCGATGGCGAGCACCAGCCCGAACAGGCTGAGCGCGTTGATCGAGAAGCCGAAGAGATACATCACCGCGAAGGTGCCGATGACCGAGACCGGCACGGCGACCAGCGGAATGATCGAGGCCCGCCAGGTCTGCAGGAAGACGATGACGACGAGCACCACGAGCGCGACGGCCTCGAGCAGCGTCGTGATCACCGCCTTGATCGAGGCGCGCACGAACTGGGTGGTGTCGTAGACGATGCTGTAATCCACGCCCTCCGGCATGTTCTGCTTGATCTCCTTCATCACCGCCTGGACGTTGTCGGCGATCGTGATCGCGTTCGAGCCCGGCGCCTGGAAGATCGGCACGGCGACGGCCGACTTGTTGTCGAGCAGCGAGCGCAGCGCATATTCGGCCGCGCCGAGCTCGATGCGGGCGACATCCTTCAGCCGCACGACGGCGCCGCTCGGCGCGGTCTTGACGATGATCTCGCCGAACCCCTCCTCGTTCTGGAGGCGGCCTTGCGCATTGACCGAGAGCTGCAGGTCGAGACCCGGCGCAGTCGGCGAAGCGCCGATGACGCCGGCCGCGGCCTGGACGTTCTGGGCGCGGATCTCGCGCACGATGTCGGAAGGCGAGAGCCCGTGCTCGGCGACCTTCTGCGGGTCGAGCCAGACGCGCATCGAATAGTCGCCCGAGCCGAAGAGCTGGACCTGGCCGACGCCGTCGATCCGCGCCAGCCGGTCCTTGACGTTCAGCACCGCGTAATTGCGCAGATAGGTCATGTCGTAGCGGTCGTTCGGCGAGGTGATGTGCACCACCATCGTCAGGTCCGGCGAGCTCTTGATGGTGGTGACGCCGAGGCGGCGCACCTCCTCCGGCAGGCGCGGTTCCGCCTGCGAGACGCGGTTCTGCACGAGCTGCTGCGCCTGGTCCGGGTCGGTGCCGAGCTTGAAGGTGACGTTCAGCGTCATCACGCCGTCGGTCGTCGCCTGGCTCGACATGTAGAGCATGCCCTCGACGCCGTTGATCTGCTCCTCGATCGGGGTCGCCACGGTTTCGGCGATGACGCGCGGATTGGCGCCGGGATACTGCGCGCGCACCACCACCGTCGGCGGCACGACCTCGGGATATTCCGAGATCGGCAGCACGCGCAGCGAGAGCAGGCCGGCGACGAGGATGAGAACGGAAAGAACGCCGGCGAAGATCGGCCGGTCGATGAAGAACTTGGAGAGATTCATGATTGCCCCCTTCGGGCGGCGGCTCCACCGGTCCCGAAGCGACCGGCGGGGGTGAGTTGGATATCGGTCCAGCCCGTCATTGCGAGGAGGCTTCAGCCGACGAAGCAATCCAGGAGCGGCAGAGCTCTACGGGCTGGATTGCTTCGCTGCGCTCGCAATGACGGTGGCGCTTCAGCGCCGGGCGAGTTCGGTCGCCGGCTTCTTCAGTTCGGGCCGCTCGGCCATCGGCACCTGCTCGGGTGCGACGGTCGCGCCGGGGCGGATGCGCTGCAGGCCGTTGACGACGATCTGCTCGCCGGCCTCGAGGCCGCTGGTGACGATGCGCAGCCCCTCGTTCGACGAGCCGAGCGTGACCTCGCGCCATTGCGCCTTGCGATCCTCGCCGACGACGAAGACGAACTTCTTGTTCTGGTCGGTGCCGATCGCGCGCTCGTTGATGACCAGTGCCGGCTCGGACTTCGCCTGGCCCATGCGCAGGCGCACGAACTGGCCCGGCATCAGCGCGCCCTCCGGGTTGTCGAAGATGGCGCGGACCCTGACCGTCCCGGTCTCGGCCTCGACCCGATTGTCGACGAAGCCGAGATGGCCCGAAACGGACAGGCCATCACCCGTCGCGGTCGTCATCTCGACCGGGATGCGCTTCAGCTCGCGCGGCTTGCCCGGTTCGTTCGGCAGCGTCGCCAGCGCCCGCAATACCGTGCCCTCGTCGGCGTTGAAGCCGGCATAGAGCGGATCGACCGAGACCAGCGTCGTCAGCAGCGGCGCGGCAGCCCCGGCAGCGACGAGATTGCCGACCGTGACCTCGAGCCGGCCGATGCGGCCCGAGATCGGGGCATGGATCTGCGTATAGTCGAGGTTGAGCCGCGCCGATTGCAGGGCGGCGCGGGCGGCGCGCTCATTGGCCTGCGCTTCGCGCAAGCCGTTCAGCCGCGTATCGAGATCGCGCTGCGAGACGTTCTGCGTCGACATCAGCTTCTGGCCGCGCTCATGCTCGCCGGCGGCGAGCGCGACGCGGGCCTCGGCCGCCAGCAATTGCGCCTGGGCGCGCTCGAACTCGGCCTGGTAGGGCGCCCGGTCGATGCTGACCAGCAGGTCGCCCTGCTTCACCAGCGTGCCTTGCGCGAAATGCACCTGCTCGACCACGCCGGAGACGCGCGAGCGGATCTCGACGCGCTCGATCGCCTCGAGCCGGCCGGAGAACTCGGCCCAGCTGACGAGATCGCGCTGCTCGACCAGGGCGACCGAGACAGGCGTCGGCGGCGGGGCGGCCGGCGTGGTGTCGCCCTGCGCCCCGCCGGAACCATTGACGGCGATGGCGAGCGCGGCGAGCGAGACGCCGGCGGCCAATGCGGTGCCCAACAGGGCATGACGGATCGTTCCCAGAATCATGGGGTCATTCCTTCGTGAGATGAGGTCTAAAAACCGGAGGCGGGCGTCTAGGGCGGCGCGGTCGCCGAGAAGAACTCGCTTACCTGCTGGCAGGCGCAGCAGAGACAGGAGCCGTCGCGCGGCGCCTCCGCGAAGGCGTCCGGCCAATGGCTCGGCGCGCCGACGAGATGAACCGTGGCGTCGACGCCGACAGCCTGCAGCCGGCGCCCGTAACTGATGCTCTCGTCGCGCAGCGGGTCGTCCTCGGCGGTGACGATCAGTGCCGGCGCCAGCCCGGACAGCCGCGAGGCGTTGACCGGCGCCGCATAGGGGTGCGCCGCCTTTTCGGGCGTGCCGAGATAGGCGTGCCAGCCATCAGCCCAGCGGCAGCCGACCGGCCCGGCCTCGGCATTGCGGAAGGAATAGGTGCCGAGGCAGGCATCGAGCATCGGCGAGAACAGGATCTGCCCGGCGAGCGGCGGGCCGTGACGGTCGCGGACCATCATCGCCAGGGCCGCGGCGAGGTTGCCGCCGGCCTCCTCGCCCGCCACATAGAGGCGCGCATGCTTGCCGACCCAGCGCGCCTTGTCGCGCGCGATCGTCTGCAGCGCCTCGTACGCCGTCTCCAGAGCCTGCGGGAAGCGGGCCTCGGGAGCGAGCGGATAGGGCAGCGAGATCACGATCGCGCCTGCCTCGGCGAGCGTCGTCGCGACGGCCTCGCCGGCGGCAAGGGAGCCGCTGTCGAAGGTGCCGCCATGCAGATGCAGGACGAGCCCGGCCTCGTCGGGCACGGCGGCCGGAGCATAGAGGCGCCCGGCCAGCGTCTCGGAGCCGGCCACGACCTGCTGGTCGCGCCAGAACACGGAGCGACGATAGCGGCTTGGCGGGACGGAAATGGCGAGCATGGCGTGACGACTGACGAATGTTGCGATCCGTCAGCATTTAGGAGATAGTGGTGGGGCAATAAACTGCCGATCCGCTCCCACATTGTTTCTGTACGGAAACAATGATCGGATTGGCCCAGGAGATCCGATGGACCAGCTCAACGCCATGCGCGCCTTCGTGCGCGTCGTCGAGGTCGGCACCTTCACCCGCGCGGCGCAGCTGCTCGACCTGCCGAAGCCGACCGTGACCAAGCTGATCCAGCAGCTCGAGGCGCATCTGCGGGCGCAATTGCTCAACCGCACGACGCGGCGCGTCACCGTGACCATGGACGGCGCCGCCTATTACGAGCGGGCCTTGCGCGTGCTGAGCGAGATCGACGAGCTCGATTCGAGCATGGCGCTGTCGCAGGCCAGGCCGAGCGGGCGCCTGCGCCTCGATGTCAGCGCACCGCTGGCGATCGAGGTGATCCTGCCGGCCTTGCCCGGCTTCCATGCGCGCTATCCCGAGATCCAGATCGATATCGGCCTCTCCGACCGGCCGGCCGACCTGATCGGCGAGAATCTCGACCTCGCCGTGCGCGGCGGCGAGATCCAGGACCAGAGCCTGATCGCAAGGCGTGTCGGCGAGCTGGTGCAGATAACCTGCGCGGCGCCGGACTATCTCGCCCGCCACGGCACGCCGCAGCATCCAAGCGATCTGGAGAGCGGCCATTCGGTGATCGGCTATCGCGCCGCCGGCACGAGCCGGACGCTGCCCCTGATCTTCGCCACGAAGAAGGAGACGATCGAGGTGCGCGGCGAGTACATCGTCTCGCTCAACGAGGGCACCGGCTATCTCGCCGCCGGACTCGCGGGCCTCGGCGTGATGCAGGTGCCGACCTTCATGGCGCAGGAGCACATCGCGGCCGGGCGCCTCGTGCCGCTGCTAACCGGCTGGTGCACGACGCCGAAACCGCTGCACATCGTCTACCCGCCGAACCGGCACCTTTCCAACAAGGTGCGGGTCTTCGTCGACTGGCTGGCCGAGCTTTTCGCCAAGGACGACCTGATCCAGCGCCGCTCGAGCCTGCCGGCACCCTGCGGCACGATGGCGGCCGAATGACGGGTGGGGATTTCCTCCGACGGTGATCTGGCCTAACCAGACGCGCAAGTCCCCCCAGCAAGGTCTGCCCCGATGTCCCGCACCGTCCGCGACGCGCTCGAAGCCAATCTCGCCCGCATCGGGGACGGCGCGCCGGTCTTCACCAGGCTGCTGACGGAGACCGCGCGCGCCGAGGCGGATGCCGCCGATCGCCGGCTCGAAGCCGGGCTGCGCCTGAGCCCGATCGACGGAACCATCGTCTCGGTCAAGGACCTGTTCGACGTCCGCGGCGAGACGACCTGGGCCGGCTCCAGCATCCTCAGGGGCGCCGCCCCGGCGACGCAGGATGCCCCGATCGTGGCGCGCCTGCGCCGGGCCGGCGCGGTGATCGTCGGCAAGACCAATATGAGCGAGTTCGCCTTCTCCGGGGTCGGGCTCAACGGCAGCTTCGGCACGCCCGGCAATGCGCTCGACGCTTCGCGCGTCCCCGGCGGCTCGTCCTCGGGGGCGGCGGTCTCGGTGGCGCAGGGCAGCTCAGAGCTGACCGTCGGCACCGATACCGGCGGCTCCTGCCGCATCCCCGCCGCGCTCAACGGCATCACCGGGATGAAGCCGACGCATGCTTTCGTGCCGGCCGAGGGCTGCTTCCCGCTGGCGCCGAGCCTCGACACGGTCGGCCCCCTCGCCCGCGACGTCGCCGGCTGCGCCCGCCTGCTCGCGGTGCTGGCCGACAAGCCTTTCGACCTCGCCGAGGGGCTCAGCCCCGGGCGCTCGCGTGTCGGCGTCGCCCGCGGCGGCTTCCTCGCCGAGGCGGAGCCCGCCGTCGCCAAGGCCTATGAAGCGGCGATCGAGCGCGTCATCCGGCTCGGCATCGCGGTCGAACCGGTCGATCTCGACGGGCTCTGGAAGGAGATGCTCGCCGCCTCCCCGGTGCCGATCGTCACCGTCGAGGCCGCGGCGGTGCATCGCGAGATCATGGCGAACAATCCCGGCGG
>NZ_JAKFED010000176.1:0-33915 GCF_036675845.1 Allobosea sp.
GGTCAACTTGCCACCCGCAGCTGCCGTCGAAGCAGCCGCCGCCCCGGCCCTCACCGCCCCGGCTTGAACGGCGCCATGCCGGCGCGGGCCAGCGCGTCGGCACGCTCGTTCATCTCGTCGCCGGCATGGCCCTTGACCCATTTCCAGTCGATCCTGTGCTGCTTCAGCGCCAGGTCGAGGCGCTTCCACAGCTCCTCGTTCTTCACCGGCTTGCGGTCAGCGGTCTTCCAGCCGTTCTTCTTCCAGCCATGGATCCAGCTGGTGATGCCCTGGCGCAGATACTGGCTGTCGGTGTGCAGCGCGACGGTGCACGGCCGGGTCAGCGTCTCCAGCGCCGAGATCGCCCCCATCAGCTCCATGCGGTTGTTGGTGGTCAGCGCCTCGCCGCCGGAGAGCTCGCGCTCCTTGCCCTTATAGGCGAGGATCGCTCCCCAGCCGCCGGGGCCGGGATTGCCCGAGCAGGCGCCGTCGGTCCAGATCTCCACCGGCTCGCTCATGAGCGGCCCCGGCGATACTTGGTTGCGCGAATGGGGCGGGCCCCAAGCGCGCCGGGCCCGGGATTGCCCGAGCAGGCGCCGTCCGTCCAGATCTCCACGGGCTCGGTCATCGCCGCAGCCCGTAGTCGCGCGCGTCGCCGACGCGCTGGTGGAAGGCGAGCTTGCGATCGTATTCGAGCGGGTCGTGCGGCTTGACCAGCGCTCCCGAGGGGACGTTCAGCCAGTCGACCAGCCGGGTCAAAAGGAAGCGCAGCGCCGAGCCGCGGCAGAGCGTCGGCAGCGCCGCGACTTCTGCCTCATCGAGCCGCCGCACGCTCTCATAGCCGGCGAGCATGGCCTGGCCCTTGGTCAGGTTGAACGAGGAATCGGCCTCGAAACACCAGGAGTTCAGGCAGATCGCCAGGTCGTAGGCATAGGCGTCGGTGCAGGCGAAATAGAAGTCGATCAGGCCCGACAGCTTGCTCTTGATGAAGAAGACATTGTTCGGGAACAGGTCGGCATGGATGACGCCGCTCGGCAGGCCCTGCGGCCAGCCGCGTTCATGGCGCTCGATCTCGGCGAAGAGGCGCGCGGAAAGGCCCGGCAGCACCTTGTCGGCGTCGCTGCCGGCCTGCTCGGCGAGCGGCCGCCAGCCCGGCACCGAGAGCGCGTTGACCCGGCGCATGGCGAAGCCCTCGCCGGCCTGGTGCAGCAGAGCCAGCCCGCGGCCGACCTCGCCGCAATGGACGACGCCCGGCCGGCGCACCGAGAGCCCGTCGAGGAAGCTGACGAGCGCCGCCGGCCGGCCGGCGAGCCGGCCGAGCGCCTCGCCCTTGCCGTCGACGATCGGCACCGGGCAGTTCAGCCCGTGCCCGGCGAGATGCTGCATCAGCCCGATGAAGAACGGCAGTTCGGCCGGGTTCACCCGCTTCTCGTAGAGGGTCAGGATGTAGAAGCCCTGCGTGGTGTGCAGCAGGTAGTTGGAGTTCTCGACGCCCTCGGCGATGCCCTTGGCGGACAAAAGCTCGCCAATGCCATAGCGCGCCACGAAGGCAGCCATCTCGTCGTCGGGTACTTCGGTATAGACGGCCACGTTCTGCTCACTCGGCCGGGGCCGGCTCGCCGCGCAGTTCGCGCGGCAGGGGGAAGAAGACGCTCTCGTCGGCGGTCGAGACGGTCTCGACCGTGACCTCGTAGCGCGCGGCGAAGGCGTCGATGATCTCCTCGACCAGCACTTCCGGCGCGCTCGCGCCGGCCGTCAGCCCGAGCCGGCGGATCGCGCCGAACAGCGACCAGTCGATCTCGTCGGTGCGCAGCACCAGGCGCGAGACCGGGCAGCCGGCACGCTCGGCGACCTCGCGCAGGCGCTGCGAATTCGAGGAATTGGGCGAGCCGACGACGATCAGCCCGTCGACCAGCGGGGCGACGCGCTTCACCGCCTCCTGCCGGTTGGTGGTGGCGTAGCAGATGTCTTCCTTGTGCGGCGCGATCAGCTCAGGGAAGCGCGCCTGCAGCGCCTCGACGATGCCACGGGTATCGTCGACCGAGAGCGTCGTCTGGGTGACATAGGCCAGCGGCATCGCCTCGGGCGGGGCGAGCGTCGCGACATCCTCGAGCGTCTCGATCAGGGTGATGGCGCCTTGCGGCAACTGCCCCATGGTGCCGATCACCTCGGGATGCCCGGCATGGCCGACGAGCAGGATGTGGCGGCCGCGCTTGTGGTGCACCTCAGCCTCGCGATGCACCTTGGTGACCAGCGGGCAGGTGGCGTCAATGGCGAAGAACTGCCGCGCCTGCGCCTCGGCCGGCACCGATTTCGGCACGCCATGGGCGGAGAAGATCACCGGCCGGCTGGCGTCGGGAACCTCGGCGAGCTCGGAGACGAAGACCGCTCCCTTCCGCTTCAGGGATTCGACCACGTATTTGTTGTGCACGATCTCGTGGCGGACATAGACCGGTGCGCCATGCAGGGCGAGCGCCTTCTCGACGGCGTCGATCGCCCTGACCACGCCGGCGCAAAAGCCGCGCGGGGCGCAGAGCAGGATGTCGAGCGGCGGTCTTGGCGCGGCGGTCACGAGGGCTCAGGGGCTCCGGCGAAGGTTGCGCCTTCTTTCGGTCTGGCGCGAATGATGTCAAGGAAGCGGCTCGCCGCAGGCAGCGCAAGCGCCGACGCCGAGCGCCCCTCGCAGGATCGCCGGTCAACGCCTACATAGGCGCCGAACGGCCTGCTGCCCCCTTCAGGTCCGCCCCTTCCAGCATGAGTCGTTCATGGCCGATGCCTCCCATGCCAGCTATCTGCCGTCGATCCTGACCTTCTGCGCCGGAGCCGTCGTCGCCGTCCCGCTGTTCCGCCGCTTCGGACTCTCGGCGGTGCTCGGCTATCTCGCCGCCGGCATCGTCATCGGCCCCTCGCTGCTGGCCGTGATCCAGCATCCCGGCACGATCCGCGGCACGGCCGAGATCGGGGTCGTGCTGCTGCTCTTCCTGGTCGGGCTCGAACTGCAGCCGGCGCGCCTCTATTCGATGCGCAAGGACATTCTCGGCGCCGGCCTCGCCCAGATGGCGCTGAGCGCGGCGGCGATCGCCTTCGTCGCCTGGCGGCTCGGGCTCAGCCCCGGCGGCGCGGTCGCGGTCGGGCTGGCGCTGGCGCTTTCGGCGACCTCGATCGCCCTGCAACTGCTGGAGGAGCGCGGCGACGGCGCCGAGCCCTATGGCCGGCGCAGCTTCTCGATCCTGCTGTTCCAGGACATCTCGATCGCGCCGATCCTGGCGATCCTGCCGCTGCTGGCGACGACCGGCGCGGCGAGCGATGACGGCGCGATGCGGGCGCTGGCGGGTTTGGGCGTCGCGCTGCTCGCCATCGCCGCGCTCGTGCTCGCCGGCCGCTATGCGCTGAACCCGTTCTTCCGGCTGCTGGTCAAGTCCGGCGGCAAGGAGGTGATGACCGCCGCCGCCCTGCTCGTCGTGCTCGGCGCGGCGCTGCTGATGGAGATGGTCGGCCTGTCGATGGCGATGGGCGCCTTCCTCGCCGGCGTGCTGCTGGCGGATTCGCATTTCCGGCATGAGCTCGAGGCCGATATCGAGCCGTTCCGCGGCGTGCTGCTCGGCCTGTTCTTCATGGCCGTCGGCATGTCGATCGACCTGAAGCTGGTGCTCGACAACGCGCTGCTGCTGGCGATCGCGGCTCCCTTGCTGGTGCTGTTCAAGATCGCCGTCGCCGCCGCGATCCTGCGCGCCTCCTGTTCCTCGCTGACCGAGGCGGTGCGGGCCGGAGCGCTGCTCTCGCCGGCCGGCGAATTCGCCTTCGTGCTGCTGCCGATGGCCGCCTCGCTCGGCCTGCTCGACGCGCATCAGGGCGCGCTCGCGACGGCGCTCGCCGCGCTCAGCATGCTGATCGGCCCGATCCTCGCCAAGCTGATCGACGCCTGGCTGCTGGCCCGCGCCGCGCCGCCCGAGACGATGGAGGAGGATTTCGACGGCGTCACGCCTTCCGTGCTGGTGATCGGCTTCGGCCGCTTCGGCCAGGTGGTGACGCAGGCGCTGCTGCTCCAGCACATCGACGTCACCATCATCGACTCCGATGTCGAGCGCATCCGCTCCGCCGCCAAATTCGGCTTCAAGATCTATTACGGCGACGGCACGAGGCTCGACGTGCTGCGCGCCGCCGGCGCCGGCAAGGCCAGGATCGTCTGCATCTGCATCGACGACCGCGAAGCGGCGCTGCGCATCGTCGCGATGGCCAAGGCCGAGTTCCCGACGGCGCGCCTGCATGCGCGCGCCTTCGACCGCGTCCACGCCATCGACCTGATGCGCGCCGAGGTCGACTACCAGATGCGCGAGACCTTCGAATCGGCGCTCGGCTTCAGCCGGGTGACGCTGGAGGGGCTCGGACTCAACTATGAGGAGGCGAGCCTGGTGATCGAGCATGTGCGCGATCGCGACGCCCAGCGCATGGAGATCCAGTTCAGCGAAGGCATCGCGGCCGGCCTGCAGAAGGTGCCGCGCGTCTCGCCGGAGCCGCTGGTCAAGCCGACGGCCAAGCCGAAGGCGCTCACCGAGGAGACCCGCGAGGTCATCGAGGATGGCGGCGCCGAGGTCGCGGTCGGCGGCGTCGGAGAACCGGCGGAGTGAACGCGCCCAGCCAAAGCCCGGCCGTCTTCGTCACCGGCTCGACGCTGCGCCATGTCGCGGTGATGACGGCCACGGCCTCGATCGGCCTGATGGCGATCTTCGTCGTCGACCTGTTGTCGCTGCTCTATGTCTCGCGGCTCGGGAGGCCGGCGGCGACGGCCGGCGTCGGCTACGCCACCATCGTGCTCTACCTCGTCGTCTCCTTCAATGTCGGGCTGATGATCGCGGTGACCGCCCTGACGGCACGCGCGCTCGGCGCCGGCGACCGCGCGGGCGCGCGCCGGATCGCCGGATCCTCGCTCGCGCTGATGGCCGTCTCGGCGCTGGTGCTGAGCCTCCTGATCCTGCCGCTGGTGCCCTGGCTGCTGACGATGCTGGGAGCCCGGGGCGAAGCCTATGACGTGGCGCACTCCTTCCTGTGGATCACGCTGCCGTCGAATGTGCTGATGGCGCTCGGCATGGGCTTTTCCGGCATCCTGCGCGCGGCCGGCGACGCCAAGCGGGCGATGTACGTCACCCTCTCCGGCGGAGTCGTCATCGCCGGCCTCGACCCGCTGCTGATCTTCGGCCTCGGCCTCGGGCCGGACGGTGCGGCCATCGCCACCGTGATCTCGCGGCTGATCCTGGTCGCCGTCGGCTATCATGGTGCGGTCAAGGTGCACAGCATCGTAGCGCGACCGACCCTCGCCGCGCTGCGCGCCGATGCGGGACGCTCCTTCGCCATTGCGGCACCGGCGATCCTGACCAATCTCTCGGCGCCGATCGCCAACGCCTTCTTCGCCAGCATCATCGCCCGCTTCGGCGACCAGGTGATCGCGGCCAGCGCCATCATCGACCGGCTGGTGCCGGTGGCGTTCGGAGCGCTGTTTGCGCTCTCCGGCGCCGTCGGGCCGATCCTCGCCCAGAACTGGGGCGCGCTGCGCTTCGACCGGATGCGCCGGGCGCTGACCGACTCGGTCTTCTTCGCCGCAGCCTGCGTCGCCATCGCCTGGCTCCTGCTCGTGCTGCTGCGCCACCAGATCACGGCCCTGTTCGACGCGAGCGGCGAGACGGCCGAGCTCGTGGTGTTCTTCTGCCTGATCTCGGGCGCGATGTGGCTCTTCGTCGGCGCCCTCTTCGTCGCCAACGCCGCCTTCAACAATCTCGGCATGCCGCTGTACTCGACCGTGTTCAGCTGGGGCCGGGCGACGCTCGGCACGGTGCCGATGGCCTTCATCGGCGCGCAATATGCCGGGCCGAAGGGCGCGCTCGCCGGGGCGGCGATCGGTGCCGTGCTGTTCGGCATCCTGGCGCTGGTCTTCGCCTATCGCGCCATCGGGCAGCTCGAACGGCGGGCGGCGGCGCAGGCAAGGTCGCCGGCCTGACGCGGCTTGCCTGACGCCGCCCCGCTGGTATCGTCCGGAATGGCTGGCGCGCATTCCGATCGTTCGACCGATCCCGGTCGACCGGAAAGAGCGCCGATGGCGGGGCCGATCCCGCAGGGGAGCACGCCATGATGAACCTGTTCGAGATGATGCAGTCGGCCCAGAACGGCCAGGCCATGCAGAATCTGGCGCGGCAATACGGCCTCTCGCAGCAGCAGACCCAGGCTGCCGTCGATGCCCTGCTGCCGGCCTTCTCGATGGGCCTGCAGCGGCAGACGCAGAACCCCTACGCCTTCGGCAACCTGGCCCAGATGATGACGGCGACGCCCTTCGGCCAGATGTACGATTCCGACGGCGACGGCATTCCCGACACGGCCAGGCCAATGGGACAGGACGTGATGAGCCAGCTCTTCGGCTCGAAGGAGGTCAGCAACGCCATCGCCGCCCAGGCGGCGGCGACCAGCGGCGTCGGCCAGGCGATCCTGAAGCAGATGCTGCCGGTGATCGCCTCGATGGTGATGGGCGGCCTGTTCAAGTCGGCGAACAATCAGGGGCTCGGCGGCGTTCTCGGCCAGTTCGCCGAGATGATGCGCGGCCAGACGCAGGGCCAGCCCCGTCCGGGTGCGCAGGCCAATCCAGGCAATCCGCTCGAGGCCATCCTCGGCGGCCTGTTCGGCGGGCAGCCGCCGGCGACCGGCCAGGTGCCGGGCGGCGGCCCCTTCGGCGGCGTGCCGATGCCGGGCAACCCGGCCGATATGGGCAATGTCTTCGGCCAGATCCTGACCGGCATGTTCGGCGGCGGCCAGCCGCCGCAGGCCGGCCCGCAACCGGCGCCGCCGCCTCGTCAGCCGGAACCCGAGCCGGAGCCGACCGAGCCGCCGGCCTCGAGCGTGCCCGGCCCGGGCTCGATCGGCCCGGGCTCGATCGGCCTCGATGCGCTCAACCAGATGTTCGAGCACGGCCGCAAGGTCCAGGACGGCCACCAGGACGCGCTGAAATCGATCTTCGAGGCGATGCTCGGCGGCGGCCAGCGCCGGGCCTGACGGTTGCAGAGGCCGGCCGCGTCGGCGTCAGTTACGAACATCGCCCATGAAAAAGGGCGGCAGCCGAAGCCACCGCCCGCAGGAACGCGTCACGCCAAGGGGTCAGGCGTTGCACGCGATCTCGATGTTCCTCGCCGGCGCGGCGGCCGGCTGGGCTACCGCATGTCGAAGTCCGGCCTCTCGCCGGCTCGCGGCGGCCGCCTGCTGCTGGTCCGAGCGGGCGGTGAGGACGACGGACGGGTCGCGCAGCCAGGAGGTGGCGAGCGCACCCTCGACGTCGGAGCGGACGAGGCCGATATCCTTCAGGCCGCGCTCGTCGAGCTCGCCGAGGCGCAGCACGTCGCGGCGGTGCATCCAGGCGCGGATCAGGTTTTTGAAGCCGGTAGCCGTCTGGATGGCGGCACGCGTCGCGCCGCCCGACAGGGCAGACAGGAACTTTGCGGCATAGGTCATGATCAGCATGACGGCCTCCTCGGGTTGAACGGCGGATCGGATCTCCCGGGCCGGCTGGACGCGCCATGACAAGAACCGGGAATGACCCAACGATAACTCCGCGCTGGCCATCAGCCAAACGAATGGTTATGATGTTTGACACAACCAATCTTGATGGTCCTTCGGGAGGATGCCGACATGGCCCATGTGCTCGACGCCGACCAGCTCAAGACCTTCGTCGCCATCGCCGATACCGGCTCCTTCACCCGCGCGGCCGAGATCGTCTTCAAGACGCAATCGGCCGTCTCGATGCAGATGAAGCGGCTCGAGGAGCGCGTCGGGCGGCCGCTCTTCGGCCGCGACGGACGCCATGCCAAGCTGACCGAGGATGGCGAGCGGCTGCTCGACTATGCCCGCCGGATCGTGCGCCTCAATCTCGAATGCGTCGCGAGCTTCACCGAGGCCGACCTCAAGGGCCGCATCAGGCTCGGCGTGCCCGACGACTATGCCGACCGCTATCTGCCGGAGATCCTGGCGCGCTTTGCCCGCTCGAATCCGCGCACCGAGGTCACCGTGGTCTGCGAGCCGACGCCGATGCTGGCCGAGCGGATCGCCACCGGCGACATCGACCTTGCCATCATCACCCATGTCGAAGGCCGCGGCCAGGGCGAGATCATCCGCATCGAGCCTTTGCTCTGGGTGACCTCGGCGCGCCATTGCGTGCATGAGGAGGACCCGCTGCCGCTGGCGCTGGGGCGGCCGACCTGCAACTGGCGGCAGGCGGCGGTCGAGGCGCTCGAGAACAAGGGAAGGCGCTTCCGCGTGCTCTATGCGAGCTGGAACTCGACCGCGGTCGGCGCCGCGGTGGTCGCGGGCCTTGCCGTCTCGGTGCTGCCGGAGAGCGCGGTCCGGCCCGGCATGCGGATTCTAGGCGCGTCGGAAGGCTATTCCAGCCTGCCCTCCTGCAAGATCGGCCTGCTGCGGACCCGCCACGATCCGTCGATCCTCTCGAACGCGCTCGCCGAGCACATCATCCAGAGCCTCGACAACCTGCAGAGCTTCAAGACAGCGGCGGAGTAGCGGAGCGGGAGGGCGGCGGAACCGGCTCTATTACTGCCCCTGGCGCAGGCGCAGTGCCACGGTCGCCGCGGTGAAGGTCCGCGTGCTCAGGCCGAAGTGCTCGGCGAAGCCGAGGATGATCGGCTCATGCGTGTAGGAGGCGCGGACGACGACGCCATCGTCGCCATTGGCGAGCGTCGCCAGCGCCTGCGCGTTCACATCGGCGGGCAGGTAAGTCATCGTGCCGGCGTTTACTAGGATCACGTTGTTCTTGCGGGTGATCGTCGTCGAGCCGATCTCGATCCCGCTCTTGCCGGGCAGGACATTGGCGGCCTTGGCATTGATCTGCTGACCGGTCACGGCGGCCTGGGTTTCATCGCTGGCGGCTGCGAGCACCATCGCGGCCTCGGCGGTGAACCGGGTGATGTCGCGCCGGATGACGAGCGCCTGCCCGAGATCGACCGCGGCCGCCAGCATGCTGAACAGCACCATGCTGATCAGGCCGAACTCGACGGCGGCCATGCCGCTTTCGTCGCCCGGCATCTGCCGCGCCCGGCGGCGGCGGAACCTGTCGAGCATCGTCATGTTCGCCTCGCATAGAGGGCCGAGCCCGACACGCTCAGGTCCGGCAGGCCGGGCACGAAGGTCACGACCGGCACGCGCGCGCGGATGACCATCGGCGTTCCGACCGTGGCGCTGGAGAAGGTCGCCCCGATCGGCTGCGCCGCGCCGCCATAGGCCGAGAGGGGCTGCGTCTCCAGGGTGATATTGGCGACGCAGTTGTCGGCGATGACCATTCTCCCGCAGATCTGAGTGATCACGGCGGAGCGGTTGCCGGCCAAGGTCTGGGCATTGTTGCCGGTCGCGGCGTCGGAAACCGCGTCGTGCAGGTTCATCTGCGCCAGGAAGACCAGGGCGAACTGGAGCACGGCCAGCAGCAGCGTGATGAAGACCACGCCGACGAAGGCGAACTCGACCGCGGCTGCGCCCCTGGCGTCGCGGGCGAAGGCGCCGAGCCTGCCGGCCAGCCGCCCTGGGGCGGCAGGCTCGCGCAATTGTCGTGAGGTCCGCGTCATCGCAGCCGTTCCGTCACGGGCAGGTCTTGGTGCAGAAGCGGATATAGTCGATCAGGCCGCCATAGGTGTCCTCGCGCCCCCTCGCCTGGAAGTAGATGCGGTACTTGTCGCCAGCCTTGAGGCCCTTGAATGAAATGGTACGCTCGGTCCACTGGTCGGTGTGAACGCAGACGTCGACCATGTTCGCCGCCGCCGTCGAGAAATTGTTGGCCTTCGCGAAGAAGACCTCGATCCGGTTGGTCTGCCCTTCCCAGGTCGCGTTATTGAGATCGTTCCACACGGCGTTCGACGAACTCTTGTAGGCGCAGTAGGTCTTTCCGGCATAGGCGGGGTTGCGAACGCGAGAGATATACCAATAGCGCAACTGGTAATCGCCATCGGCCGGAAGGGTTATATCCCGCCACATGGCCGAATTCGTCTTGCAGTTCGAGGTGTAGCAGTGCGAATCTAGCTCGGCGAAGAAGTTACCGAAGCGGATCTCGTTGCCGGAAAGCTGCGGAATGCCGTTGATCTCGATGCCGCCCTTGCCGCTTTGCGTGGACCAACCGTTCCAGTTGTTCAGCACCGTCCAGCTGTTCGAGGCGACGTTGTGGTTGGTCTCGAAGGACTCGACCATGAGCACCGTTCCAGGCGTGCCTGTGCCGGGCGTGGTGGGGAACGGAGGCTTGTCGCAGTTGCGCGTCACGGCGAGCGAAACATTCTCGAAGCCGAGCACCCCGCCGAAGACATTGGCGCTGTTGCCGGTCGCGTTGATGGTGATGACGTTGTTGACGATGCTCGTGCTCACCGACACGTCGGTCAGCCCGCTGCCGGTGACCTTGCCGTTGGTGATCTGCGTCACCACCGGCGCGTAGTCTTCCTGCGGATTGGCGTTGGCCTGGTTCTGCCGATACCTGATCTCGTGCGTCGCCTGCTGGCAGCCGAGCTCGACGGCGCTGGCGATGCGCTGGCGCTGCGCCGCGGCGCGGCTGAGGTCGATGCCGCCGCCGACCGCCAGGATCAGCGCCGGCACGGCCAGCCCGAAGATCAGCGCGGTCGAGCCACGGGCATCCTTCAGGAAAGAGCGAAACAGGGCCATCACGAAAGCCTCGCGGAAAAGCCGCCGCGACTTGAGCGCGACGATGCCGCAACGGTACGCAGCCGCCGATTGATAAAACCTTGCGCGAGATTGCGAATCCCGAGGGTATCGGCCTTCGCGCGGCGGATCGGGACCGCCCGAGCCGCA
The DNA here is from genome assembly GCF_036675845.1 of Allobosea sp. GTDB lineage: Bacteria > Pseudomonadota > Alphaproteobacteria > Rhizobiales > Beijerinckiaceae > Allobosea. Next base: position 10,807 of record NZ_JAKFED010000176.1, read on the forward strand.
ACATGGTAAAATTTGATTAAAGTGCGATGCCCGAGCGCAGGTCTATCCACCCTGCGGCGAGTACCAGTAGCGTTTGAGGCTGACCTTCGTCATTGCGAGCGCAGCGAAGCAATCCAGGGGGTATCGAGCGCTGCCGCCCCTGGATTGCTTCGCTGCGCTCGCAATGACGCGATGGCGGCGTAACGGTCGATCTCGAAGGCCGTTGATGTCAGAGGCTCAAGCCGGCCGCGACCTGCTCGAAAAAGCCGCGCAGGGCCGGCCCGATCGCCGTGGCGCCGGTGATGCAGGCGAGCGAGATCATGAAGGCGATCATGCAGTATTCGATCGCCGTGGCACCACGGCGATCGTGCAGAAAATCGCAAGCAAGGGCGAAAATCGGCTTCATGCCCCTCTGCTAGCGGAAAATTCCGGATGATTGGTTAATCCGAACGGCGAAAAACCGCGATCACGCCCAAAAAAACGGCGTAGCGGCCAAAATCGTGCGAAAGCGCCTCACAAGGCCAGTTCGGGGAAGACAGGCTCGATCCGCCCGCCCCAGGCGCCCTGCTGGCGCACGGCGAGCCGTTCGGCGAGGCTGCGGCCGCTTTCGGCTATGGCCATCACCGGCTCGAGATGACGGGTCTCGTCGCGACCCTCGGCATCGAGGCGGGCGCGGCGCGCCAGCCCGGCCCGCGACAGCTCGACCACCTCGCGCGCCACGTCGCGCAGCGCCCGGCCGCCGATCCTGGCGTTGAGCCCGGCCTTGGGCACGTCGTCGCGCAGGCGCTGGCGCTCCTCGCCGCTCCAGGCCCGGACGATATCCCAGGCGGCGGCGAGCGAGGCTTCGTCATAGAGCAGCCCGACCCAGAAGGCCGGCAGCGCATTCAGCATCTCGACCGGCCCGGCATCGGCGCCGCGCATCTCGATATAGCGCTTCAGCCGCGCCTCGGGGAACAAGGTGGAGAGGTGGTTGGCCCAGTCGGACATGGTCGCGCGCTCGCCCGGCAACAGCGACAGGCGGCCGGCGAGCAGATCGCGGAAGGAGGCGCCGGCGACGTCGTGATAGACGTCGCCGCGCTTGACGAAATACATCGGCACGTCGAGCGCCCAGTCGACATAGGCCTCGTAGGACATGGCCTGGTCGAAGGCGAAGGGCAGCATGCCGGAGCGGGCATTGTCGGTGTCGCGCCAGATCTCGGAGCGCATCGACTGCAGGCCGTTGAGCTTGCCCTCGCTGAAGGGGGACGCGGCGAAGAGCGCGGTCGCCAGCGGCTGCAAGGCGAGCGAGACGCGCAGCTTCGCCACCATGTCGGCCTCGCTGGCGAAATCGAGATTCACCTGCACGGTGCAGGTGCGGAACATCATGTCGAGGCCGCGCGTGCCGACCTTGGGCATGTAGTTGGCCATGATCTTGTAGCGCCGCTTCGGCATCATCGGCGTCTGCTCGCGGGTCCAGAGCGGCGAGTGGCCGAGGCCGAGGAAACGGATGCCATGCGGCTCGGCGACCGCTGCGAGATCGGCGAGATGGGCGTCGAGCTCGGCCGCGGTTTCGTGCACGGTCTCGACCGGGGCGCCGGAGAGCTCGAACTGGCCGCCCGGCTCGAGCGAGATCGCGCCGCCGCCGTCGGGGCCGGCGAGGCCGATGACATGACCGTCGTCGAGGATCGGCTCCCAGCCGAGCCGCTCCTGCATGCCCTCGAGCAAATGCCGGATGCCGCCGCGCCCGGCCGCGCCCTGATAGGGCACCGGCGTCAGGTCGTCGGCATAGAACGGGAATTTCTCATGCTCGGTGCCGAGCCGGAAGTCAGAAGCGGGCTTCTCGCCCCTGGCGATCCAGCCGATCAGTTCGGCCTTCGAGCTGATCGGAGTCGAATCGGACACGTCGCGGGCCATCAGGCACTCCGGCTGGGAAGGCTTCGGAGCGCCAGACATAGGCGAGCGCCGCTGCGACCACAACGATCACCAGCGCGGTGTCCGGCCGAGAATCTTGCCGAAATGCATGATCGACGTTTCAGGCCGCCCCGAGCAGGGTCGCTCCGGCCTGTCCGCGCCCGTCGGCGCGGGTCTGCGCGGCCAGCCAGTCGACCACGGCGCGCATGCCGGCGTCCTGGCCGCCGGCGCCGGCGCGCGCCTCCTCGAAGATCGCGAGCTGCATGTCGGCGCTGGTGCCGCCGGCGACGATGCCGCGGCAGGCCGAAAGGTCGGCGCTGCAGCCGAGCGCCGCCGCATCCTCGGTCAGCATCGCCAGCACCTCGTCGAGAACCTCGCCGACCGGCCGCATGGCGCGCCGCGCCTCGCAGACCAGGCCGCCATGCAGGCCATAGCGCTGCGCCCGCCAGATGTTCTCGGCAGCGATGGCGCGCGAAGCCGCCGTCAGCCTGGCATTGAGCGCCGGCTTGCGCGCGAGATGCCGCACCAGGCAGCGATAGAGCGCCGCGATGGCCAGCGTGTCGTCGAGCCGGGTGCAGCTGTCGGCGACGCGCAGCTCCAGCGTCGGATGCTTCTCCGAGGGGCGGATCGCCCACCAGATGAAGCTCGAATCGCGGATCGCCCCGGAGGCGACCATGGTCTCGACATAGGCGTGATAGTCGGCCGCGTCGGTGAAGAGCTCCGGCAGGCCGGTGCGCGGCAATTCTGCATAGGCGCACAGGCGATAGCCCATCAGCCCGGTGCGCCTGCCCTGCCAGAACGGCGAGGAGGTCGAGAGCGCCAGCAGCAGCGGCAGATAGGGCAGCATCCGTACCATGATGCCGATGCGTTCGTCCTCGTCCGGCACCTCGACATGGATATGCAGGCCGCAGAGCTGGTTGCGGCTGCCGAGCATCTGCAGGTCGCGCATGATGCCGTCATAGCGCTTGGCCTCGGTGGCGCGCTGGCGCGACCAGACCGCGCTCGGATGGGTGCCGCAGGCGAGCAGCAGCATGTCGTGCTCGCGCGCGATCGTCGCGAGCCCGGCCCGCAGCCGCGAGAGCGACAGCCGCGCCTGCGCCATGCTTTCGCAGATCGGCGTCGCGACCTCGAGCTGCGACTGCAGCATCTCGCGCTGCAACTCGTTCGGGAACGCCGCCTGGGCCGCCTCGATGAAGTGCGGCGAGATCTTGCGCGCGATGCCGCGGCTCTCGGCGTCGGAGAGGAAATATTCCTCCTCGATGCCGAAGCGATAGGCCTTGCTCACCATGATTGCCCTCCCCTGGCCGGTGCCCCCCGAGCAGCGGGCGGCGCCAGACTGCCCGTCATTGAGTCGGAACTGCGACCGTGGCCAGCATTCCCTGTTCTCAACGCGGAGGCCACTGCGGCGTTCCGCGCCGCCGTGCGACAGGCCGCCTTCCGGCAAGCCCCGGGGCTATTGGCTTATCCAGTCGCCGAGGGTCGCCTGGACGAGCGCCAGCGCGGCGACCGCGGCGGTGTCGGCGCGCAGGATGCGCGGGCCGAGCGAGAGCCGCAAAGTGCGCTCGCGCCCGAGCACCAGAGCGCGCTCCGATTCGTCGAAGCCGCCTTCCGGGCCGATCAGCAGCGCCACCTTGCCGCGCGGCGCTTTCTGCAGCGCCGCGATCGGCGATCCCTGCTCGAGCGCCTCGTCGCAGAAGACGAGCAGGCGCTCGGCCTCGAGCCCGGCCAGCGCCGCCGCCAGCGGCAGTTCGGGCCGGATCTGCGGCAGCGAGAGGATGCCGCATTGCTCGGCGGCTTCGAGCGCATTGGCGGCGAGCCGATCGAGATTGAGGCGCGAGACCTGGGTATGGCGGGTCAGGACCGGCTGCAGCACGCCGGCGCCCATCTCCACCGCCTTTTGCGCCATATAGTCGAGCCTTGCATGCTTCAGCGGCGCGAAGAGATAGATGAGATCGGGCGCCGGCGGCTGCGCCCGGATTTGCCGCAGCGCCTCGAGCCGGGCCTGCTTGCGCCCTTCGGCCCTGACCGCGCAGAGCCATTCGCCATCGCGCCCGTTGAAGGCGAGGATCGTGTCGTCGCTGCGCAGGCGCAGGACGTTCAGGAGATAATTGGCCTGGTCGCGCGCGAGCTCGACCGCCGCTCCGGCGGCGAGCGACGCATCGCAATAAAGCCTGTGCTTCGAGAAATCGCGCATGCGCCGTCGATCCGCCCTGCTGGCGCGCCTTCTTGCGGCCCGGAACGGCCGGACCGGCGAATTCGCGCCGTTTCAGATAGTCGAGCCTGTCCCGGATCGCAAAACCGCCTGCCGCCGCTGTGGACAGACGCCCTCCGGAGCGCGAAAACCGCCACAATCGGCGGTTATGGGCAGGCAGTTCTGGACAAATGCGAGCCGGCGCTTTGCGGTGCACGGCAGCGGCTGTTATGGAAACGACGGCGCCGGGACGGCGCGGGTGGTGAAGAATGCGGAGCGGGACGATGCGGCGATACGCAACCCTGAAGCTGGCTGCGGCCCTGGCGGGCATCGGCCTGGCTCAGCCGGTGCTGGCACAGACGCCTTCCGGTTGCGAGAACATGCAGAAATACCTGCAGGAGCGCCAGTCGATCGTGCAGAGCCTCAACACCGCCAGCAAGGCGAAGCGCAAGCTGACCCCGCAGCAGGCCTGCAGCACGCTCGGCAAGCTGGTCAACAATGGCAATGAGACGCTGAAGTTCGCGACCGCCAACCAGGACTGGTGCCAGATTCCGCCGAGCTTCATCGAGGGCATGAAGGCCGACAACGAGAAGGCTTCGACGATCCGCGGCCAGGCCTGCAATGCGGTGAAGCAGCAGGCGGCGATACAGCGCCGAGCCCAGCGGCAGGCGCAGCAGCAGCAACAGGGCGCCAACCCGTTCGGCGGCAGCGATTCGGTCACCGGCGGCCCGATGCGGGTGCCGCAAGGGGCGCTCTAACCAAGGCCTGACAGCGATGGCGCCTTCGCCGGAACTCGCCGACGCGCCGCTTCCCGACGCGCTCCGCGGCCACTGGGTCGATACGCGCGCGCCGCGCCGGCTGCGGCCCTATCTGAAGCTCGCCCGGATCGAGCGGCCGATCGGCTGGTGGCTCCTGCTGCTGCCGTGCTGGTGGGCGGCGGGCCTTGCCGCCATCGCCGCCGGCATGCCCTTCCCCAATCTCTGGCACTGCCTGCTCTTCCTTGTCGGCGCGATCGTGATGCGCGCCGCCGGCTCGACCTTCAACGACATCGTCGACCGCAAGCTCGACGCGCAGGTGGCGCGCACGCGCGGCCGGCCCTTGCCCTCCGGCCAGGTCAGCCCGCGCGCCGCCGCCGCCTTCATGGTGCTGCTGTCGCTGATCGGGCTTCTGGTGCTGCTGCAGTTCAACGCCTTCACGATCGCGGCCGGCATCGCCTCGCTCGGGATCGTCGCGATCTACCCGTTCATGAAGCGCATCACCAACCTGCCGCAATTCGTGCTCGGCCTCGCCTTCTCCTGGGGCGGGCTGATCGGCTGGAGCGCGGTGTTCGGCCGGCTCGATGCGCCGGCCTTCCTGATCTATTTCGCCGCGGTGTTCTGGACCATCGGCTACGACACGGTCTACGCGATGCAGGACATCGAGGACGACGTCATCGCCGGGATCAAGTCGAGCGCGCGCTATTTCGGCGGCTTCACGCAGCAGGCCGTCGGCCTGTGCTATGCGGCCGCGACCCTGCTGGCGGGGTGCGCGGCCTGGCTGGCCGGCGGCGGCCCCGTCGCCTTCGCCGGGCTTTTCCTGTTTGCGCTGCATCTTGGCTGGCAGGTGCGGCTGATCGGCGGCGCCGACGGTCCGACCGCGCTGATGCTGTTCCGCGCCAACCGCAATGCCGGGCTCATCCTCGCCGCCGGCTTCGCGCTCGACGCGTTGGCGCAGAGCGCCTTCTAAAAAGCTCAACCCGACAGGATCTCGCCCTGGAAGATGACGGGGCGCTCCGAGAAGCGGCCCGTCTTGCGGCGCGTCAGGAAGCGTGGCCGCCGGCCGGCCAGCAGGGCGTGGCGGCGGCGGATGCGGATCGGCCCGAGCGCCAGCCGGCCGAGCTGCGGATAAGGCTCGCTGATCGCGCCGTCGCTGGTCTCGAGCAGCAGCGGCAGGCCGCTGGAACGGCCGAAATCGCGCCAGGCCGCCACGGCCTCGTCCTGGTCGAGAACCGCGACCGTCACCGAGCGGCCGTCGCCGGCGGTCAGTGCGAGCTCAAAGCGGGCATCGTCGCCCTCGCCGCCGGTGAGCCGCAGCGCGACACCGCGCCAGCCCGTTCCGCCGCGCAGGATGCGGACCGAACCGATCCGCTCGATCCGCGGCGCCTCCGGCTGCTGCGACGGCGCCCCTTGCGTCCTGAAGGGCTGTCCATTGTAGATGCTGACGCCGCCGGAGCAGGCTGGCTGGAAGCCAATCTCCCCGGCGGCTGGCGTGACGCTGGCCATTGATTTAACGCCTCTCTTAATTCCCTGCCGCCCCGGAACCCTCTATCGATGCGGGATTCTCGTGCTTGCCGGGTGAGACTGCGTCACGGGTCTGTCCGAGCGCTTAAGAGCTTCGGTTAAACAAAGGTGTCAGCTGCCTTTTCGCAGCGAAACCGGCCCCTTTCCCGCCTGATGCTTGACGAAATCTTTCGGGGGGAAGTGGCTTTTTCCCTTGTCCCGCCATCGCCGCAGTTCATAACGGGGCATGATGCATCGAAGCCCGCTGCCTATTGCCCAGGAACTGCTGCCCGTCATCCGCGCGGCCTGCGTCGAGGCCGGGCAGCTCGCGCTCGAGCTGTTCCGCCCCGGTGCGCAGACGGTGGCGCGGACCTGGTCCAAGGCCGGCGGCTCGCCGGTGACGGAAGCCGATATCGGCGTCGATACCTTCCTGCATATCCGGCTGGCGGCGGCGCTGCCCGAAGCTGCCTGGCTCTCGGAGGAGACCGCCGACGACGCGCTCAGGCTGTCGCGGCGCTATGTCTGGGTGGTCGATCCGATCGACGGCACCCGTGCCTACATGGCCGGCTCTCCGGACTGGGCGGTCTGCGTCGCGCTGCTCGACGAGGGCGTCCCGATCGCCGGCATGGTCCATGCGCCGGCCAGCGCGGCGAGCTATTCGGCGCTGGCCGGCGGCGGTGCGCTGCGCAATGGCGAGCCGATCCGCACCAGCGGGCTCGGCGAACTGGCGCAGGCACGCATCGCCGGGCCCAAGCCGATGCTGGACGCGCTCGCCCGGCAGGATGGCTTCGTGGCGGTCGACAAGATTCCCTCGCTGGCGCTCCGGCTCGCCCGGATCGCCGATGCCAGCATCGATGCCGGGCTGGTCTCGCCCGGTTCGCGCGACTGGGACCTCGCCGCCGCCGATCTGGTGCTGAGCGAGGCCGGCGGAAGGCTGACCACGGCCGAGGGCGAGCCGGTGCGCTACAACCGCGAGAGCCCGATCCATGGCATGCTGGTCGCGTCCGGCACGGAACTCCTCGCCCCGCTCGACCAGGCGCTGCGCCGCCTGCGCGAAAGCCAGCCACAGCGAAGCTGAGCGAAGAGTATGGCGATTTTGCCTGGGACCACGGCGTCATCCTGGACAAGCCGCGAAGCGGCGCAGCTCCGGGATCCATCATAGGGATCGACGGCGCTCGACGATGGATCCCGGGACGACCTGCGGTCGCCCAGGATGACGGTCGGCGCGCATATGCTCGCCAGAACGGCGAGTTGCCCGCAATCGGCGCTCGCGCCGGCGACGCGGATAGCTTAACTGAACGCGCGGCCGGCGCGTGGCGCGAGGTCGTCCGGAGCGGTTTCCGGACGGCGCCACGAGCCTGCTCTTGAAGAAGAGCCCGCGATCCGGAGCCGGAGGGAGTCGATGAGCGCGGGCCAGGAAAACAAGCAGCTTCTGCATCTGGTGATCGGCGGCGAGCTGAGCTCGCTCGACGGCGTCGAGTTCAAGGACATCTCCAATCTCGACATCGTCGGCGTCTACCCGAACTATGCCGCCGCGCACGCCGCCTGGAAGGCCAAGGCGCAGGCGACGGTCGACCAGGCGCAGACCCGCTATTTCGTCGTGCACCTGCACCGCCTGCTCGACCCTTCGACCGCGCAGCGCTGAGCAGAGGCGGCATCCGCACCGTTCGATGGGTTTCTCGCTGCTCAAGACGCGATTTGCGCAGGAGGCGCTGGGGCGCAGCCTGGCGCTCTATCTGCGCCTGGTGCGCAGGACGAACCGTTTCGTCACCGAGCCGGCCGACATCTATGAGCGGGTGCGGCCGGAACTGCCGCTGATCATCGCCATGTGGCACGGCCAGCACGTCATGATCCCGTTCGCGCGGCCGGAGTGGATGCCGGCCTGCTCGCTGGTCTCGCGCCATGGCGATGGCGGCTTCAATGCCGTGGCACTGCGCGAGCTCGGCATCGGCGCCATCCGCGGCTCCGGGGCGATGGGCAAGAAGGTTCGCGAAAAGGGCGGCGCCCCGGCCTTCCTCGCCATGGTCCGGCGGCTGGCGGCGGGCGAGACCATGGTGCTGACCGCCGACATCCCCAAGCGTGCCCGCGTCTGCGGCGCCGGCATCGTCACGCTGGCGCGGGCTTCCGGCCGGCCGATCCATCCGATCGCCGTGGTCACCAGCCGCCGGATCGACTTCAAGAGCTGGGACCGGGCCTCGATCGGCCTGCCCTTCGGCCGCGGCGCCATCGTCGTCGGCGAGGCCGTGACCGTGGCGCGCGACGCCGACGAGGCGACCTGCGAGGCGGCCAGGCTCGCCGTCCAGGCCGGGCTCGATGCGGCACATGAGCGGGCCTATGCGCTGATCGGCGCGCGCGATCCCGGCGCCGGCCTGCGCGAGGCGGCCGCCGCCCAGGATGCCGCCAAAGCTGCGGCGAAGGCGGCCACGCCATGATCGGCCGCAGCCTGATCGTCAGGGCCTACCGGACGCTCTCGGCGCTGCTCGAGCCGGCGGCGGCCGGGCTCCTGCTCTGGCGCCGGCGGCGCGGCAAGGAGGACCCGGCGCGCATCGCCGAGCGGCGCGGCTATCCCAGCGTCGACCGCCCCGACAAGACCCTGGTCTGGCTGCACGGCGCCAGCGTCGGCGAGACGGTGACGCTGCTGCCGCTGGTCGAGCGCCTGCAGCGGCGCGGGCTCGCCGTGCTCGTCACCTCCGGCACCGTCACCTCGGCGCGGCTGCTGGAGCAGCGCCTGCCCGCCGGGGCGATCCACCAGTACCTGCCGCTCGACGTGCCGCGCTATATGCGCCGCTTCCTCGATTATTGGCGTCCCGATCTCGGCCTGCTCTGCGAATCCGAGATCTGGCCGAACCTGATGATCGAGGCCGGCAAGCGCGGCGTGCCGCTGGTGCTGGTCAATGCCCGGATGTCCGAGCGCTCCTTCCGGCGCTGGTACAAGTTCCCGAAGACCTCGCGCTATCTGCTCTCCGGCTTCGAGCGCTGCCTTGCCCAGTCGCAGGAGGACGGGCAGCGCCTGGCCCAGCTCGGGGCACCGCGCGTCAGCATCGCCGGCAATCTGAAATTCGACGTGCCCGCGCCGCCGGCCGACCCGAACACGCTCGCCTTGCTCGACGGCCTGATGGCGGGCCGCCCGGTCTGGGTCGCCGCCTCGACCCATGCCGGCGAGGAGGAGGACGTACTCGCCGCCCATCTCGGCGTGAAGGCGCATCTGCCGAAGCTCCTGACCATCATCGCGCCGCGCCATCCCGATCGCGGCGACGAGGTCGAGGCTCTCGCCCAGGCCAATGGCGTCGTCAGCGCAAGGCGCTCGCTCGGCGAGCTCCCGGAGCGGGAGATCGAGCTCTATGTCGCCGATACGCTCGGCGATCTCGGCCTGTTCTACCGGCTGGCTCCGGTCGCCTTCATCGGCGGCTCGCTCGCCCCGATCGGCGGGCACAACCCGATCGAGCCGGCCAAGCTCGGCTGCGCCCTGCTGCATGGGCCTCTCGTCCACAAATCCGCCGACCTCTTCGCCGCCTTCGACGCCGGCGGCGGGGCCCGCCAGGTGGCCGACCGGCAGGAACTGGCCGGTGCCGTGCATCGCTGGCTGAGCGACCCGGCCGCGGCCCGGCAGGCGGCGCGCGCCGCTGCCCAGACCAGCGCCCAGCTCGGCGGCGCCCTGGAGCGCACCGTGCAGGCGCTGGAGCCGCTGCTGATGCGCGTCGCTCTCGGCCAGCGCGAGACGGCGCCATGATGCGGGCGCCGGGCTTCTGGTGGCGGACGCCGCCCGCTGCCCCTGCCCGGCTCTTGCAACCCTTCGGCGCGCTCTATGGCGCGCTAACGCTGGCGCGCATGCGGCGCCCCGGCGCGAAAGCCGGTATCCCGGTTGTCTGCGTCGGCAATTTCGTCGCTGGCGGCGCCGGCAAGACGCCGACGGTGCTGGCCCTGGCCGCAATGCTGGCCGGCAGCGGCGAGAAGCCGTTCGTGCTGTCGCGTGGCTATGGCGGGCGCGAGGCCGGCCCCTTGCGGGTCGAGCCCGGCCGGCATGGCCCGGCCGATATCGGCGACGAGCCCCTGCTGATGGCCCATCGCGTCCCGGTCGTGGTCGCCCGCGACCGGCCCGCCGGCGCGGCGCTGGCGCAGTCGCAAGGCGCCAGCCTGGTGCTGATGGATGACGGCCTGCAGAACCCTTCGCTTAGCAAGGACCTGCGGCTGGCGGTGGTCGACGGCGCCACCGGCATCGGCAACAAACTTTGCTTTCCGGCCGGCCCCTTGCGGGCGCCGATCGCCGGGCAGCTTCAGGAAACCAATGCGGTCGTCGTCATCGGCGCGGGCGAGCCGGGCGATGCGGTCGCCGGGCTGGCGCTGGCGGCGGGCCGCCCCGTGCTGCGCGCCGCACTGGTGATACCGCCGGAGGTCGGGGCTCGGCTGGACGGGGTTTCCGTCCTCGCCGCCTCGGGGATCGGGCGGCCGGAGAAGTTCGCGGCGAGCCTACGCCAGGCCGGCGCCAGGCTCGCCGGCGAGCGCCATTTTGGCGACCATCACGCCTATACGGCGCGCGATGTGGCCGCGCTGATCGCGGAGGCGAAGGCGTTGGGCTGCACCGTCGCGGTCACCGAGAAGGACATGGTCAAGCTGGGGCCGCTCTGGCCGGACGAGGAAGGCGCGCGCCTGCTTTTCGTGCCGGTTTCGCTGCGCTTTGCGGACGAGGCCCCGGTCGCAGCGATGCTGCGGCAGGCGCTGACCGGATCAGGGACGGCCGCCGCGGCGCACCCTTAGCATCACGGCCTCGGGCGAGACATAGGCCTCCTGCCATTCGACCGACCAGTAGCGCAGATCCTCGAGCCGGATCGGCGCGCCGGTCACCGCGCAGCGCACGAAAGTGCCGGGGCGCACGATGCGGAACTCGCCATGGCCGTAATCGACCAGGGCCTCGGAACCGGCCGGCGGCAGGCGCTCGTTGATGTTCATGACAGACCCGGAAAACGAAAAAGCGAGGCGCCGGCCCGGAGGTTGCGACACCGTGTCGAGACGCTCTTATGGATGGATTGCCTGATCATGGCGCTTTTGTGATAGCGTCCCTTCCGATGATGTCCAGCCTCGTCCGTCTCCTGCTCCTTGCGGCAGGGCTGTTGCCCTGCCTTGCGGCCGCCGCAGGGGCCAGCGGCTATGAGCGTGTGCGCATCGCGCTCGACGATGTCCAGCTCAATGCGGTGCTCTACCGCCCGCCCGGCCCCGGCCCCTTCCCCGCCGTGGTGGCGCTGCATGGCTGCGGCGGCCTCTGGCGCGACAAGGACAAGCTCTCCCGCCGCCATACGGATTGGGGCGAGCGGCTCGCCGCCGCCGGCTTCATCGTACTGATGCCCGACAGCTACGGCTCGCGCGGTCTCGGTTCGCAATGCGGCGTCAAGGAGCTCACCGTCCGCGCCAGCCGCGAGCGGGTGATCGACGCGGTCGCGGCCCGAATCTGGCTGCAGGGCCGCACCGACATTCGGCCCGAGGCGATCTCGCTGCTCGGCTGGTCGGGCGGCGGCTCGACCATCCTCACCGCGATACGGACCGACCGGCGGCCGGCCGACAAGCAGCCCGATTTCGCGCGCGCCATCGCCTTCTATCCCGGCTGCCGCACGCAATCGGAATCGCGCAGCTTCGCGGCCCGCCTGCCCGTGCTGATCCTGATGGGCGCCGCCGACGACTGGACGCCGCCGGCACCCTGCGACTATCTGGCGAAGGCGGCGCGGGCGCGCGGCGAGCAGGTCACCCTCGTGCTCTATGAGGGCGCGGTGCATGATTTCGACCATCCGCGGCTCGATCTCAAGCAGCGCGACGACATCGCCTTTTCGGCGACCGGCACCGGCAAGGCGACGGTCGGCACCGACCCGGCGGCGCGCGAGGACGCGATCCGGCGGGTCAAGGCATTCCTGTCGGGGAAGTGACCGGCGGACAAGTTCAAGGAGCCGCGCGGTCATTCCGGGGCTTCGCGAAGCGGAGAGCCCGGAACCCATGAACACGGCGGTCGGGATAGGGAACGTCGAGCGAGCCCTCTGGATTGCTTCGTCGGTGACGCCTTCTCGCAATGGCGGGGGCTGGATTGCCCGTCGTGTTCATGGGTTCCAGGCTCGGCCCTGCAGGCCGCCCCGGAATGACACCGCGGCTTCCGTGCAAAAGGAGCAGGGCCTTCAGCGCGCGGTCGCCAGCGCCACGCCGGGGGCCCGTTCGAGCAGGGAGCGGGCGATGTCCTGGGCCAGGCAGGCATAGCCGGCATCGCTCATATGGAAGCGGTCGCCGGCCAAAGCCGCCATGAACCCTTCGGCGTCGCGCTGGTACCAGCCCGACATCGCCGCAAAGCGCGACAGCACCGGCACGCCATTGGCGCGGGCGGTTTCGGCGATCGCGTCGACATAGGCACGGTAGCGCGCCGTCTCCTTGATGCCGGGATAGAATTGCGGATCGAGGATGGCGAGGCGGGTCTGCGCCTGCCGGGCGGCGGCGATGCCGTCGGCGAGCAGCCCACGGAAGGCCTTGAGATCGCCGCCGGTGACGGCGTCGTTGGTGCCGACCTGCCAGATCACCAGATCATAGCGCGCCTGCGCCAGGGCCTTCTTGAGGCGCGCGAGCGTCTGCGGCGCGATCTCGCCGCCGATGCCGGCATTGACGATCTCGACGGCCCGGCCGGAGAGCCCCTGGCGCAGCAATGCCGCGAGCCTGGCCGGATAGGTCCGGTCCCTGGCGCTGGCGCCGATGCCTTCGGTCGAGGACGATCCGATCGCGAGAAGCCGCAGCGGCCCGTCACCCTGGCGCCAGAGCGCGGCGAAATCCGGGGAGGCGGCGGCGGTGACGATGGAGGCCGATTTGCAGATGAATTCCGAGGCGTTCGCGGGCGAAAGCGTGAGACCCGGCAGGGACAGCAGCGCGAAGGCACAGGCAAAGGCCGTCCGGAGCCGATTCCGCATCAGGCAATGTCCCCACCCCTCGATGGGAAGCGGTTAGCCGGTGCTTGCTGAACGCCGGCTGAACGGGGCCCGGCGGCCTCGATCTCAGAACAGGTCGCCCTGCCCGCCCGGGGGCGCCGGCTTGCGCCCCGGTGGGCGTGGCATCACGGAGCCGCCCGGCACCACGGCGCCGAAGCTGCCATCCGCCAGCGTGACCTGAAGAGCCATACCCGGCCGGGCCGCCGCCGCCTGCCGCAGCAGGACGCCGTTCTCGTCGCGCACCAGCGCGTAGCCGCGGGCCAGCACGGCCTGGGGACCGAGCGAGGCGGCCAGCGTCCACAGCCCGTCGAGCCGGTCGCGGCGGCGCTGGACGAGGCGCGCGAAACCGGCCTGAGCCCGAGCCGCGACAGCTTCGAGCCGGTCGCCGGCGCGGGCGATCCGATCCTGCTCGCGCTTCACGACATTGCCGCGCGCCACGGTGAGTGCACGTGCCAGCGCATCGAGGTGCTTGCGCTCGCCGGCGAGGCGCACCAGCGGCGAATGCCGTGCGAGCCGCTGGACGGCCACCGCCAGCTTCTGCTCGTGCACGCGGGCATTGCGGGCGAGCGCCGGCCCGAGCTTCGCCGCGGCGAGGTCGAGCCGCTGGCGCGGGCCGGCGAGCAGGTTCTCCGGCGTCGGCAGAGCCCGGCCGAGCGAACGCAGTTCGTTGCGGCGGCGGTCGAACAGGCGCAGCGTCGCGCCCGCATGCCGGCGCGACAGGTCGCCGACCTGCGCCATCAGTTCGGCCCGCACCGGCACGACCTTCTCGGCCGCGCCGGTCGGCGTCGGGGCGCGCAAATCGGCGGCGTGGTCGATCAGGGTCCAGTCGGTCTCGTGGCCTACGGCCGAGACCAGCGGGATCAGCGAGGCGGCGGCGGCGCGGACCACCGCCTCCTCGTTGAAGCCCATCAGGTCCTCGAGCGAGCCGCCGCCACGCGCCACGATGATGACGTCGGGGCGCGGGATGCGGCCGCCCTCGGGGAGCGCATTGAAGCCGTTGATGGCATTCGCGACCTCGGCGGCGCTGGTTTCGCCCTGGACGCGCACCGGCCAGACCAGGACGCGGCGCGGAAAGCGCTCCTCGAGCCGGTGCAGGATGTCGCGGATGACGGCGCCGGTCGGCGAGGTGACGACGCCGATGGTCAGTGGCAGATAGGGGATGAGCTGCTTGCGGCCCTCGTCGAACAGGCCCTCCGCGGCGAGTTTCTTGCGACGTTCCTCGAGCAGCGCCATCAGCGCGCCGACGCCGGCCGGTTCCAGTGAATCGATGACGATCTGGTAGCTCGACTTGCCGGCGAAGGTGGTGATCTTGCCGGTGGCGATCACCTCAAGCCCCTCCTGGGGCCTGGTCTTCAGCCGGCCGAAGACGCCCTTCCAGATCACCGCGTCGATCTTGGCGTTGACGTCCTTCAGCGAGAAATAGACATGGCCGGAGGCGACCGGGCCGCGATAGCCCGAGATCTCGCCGCGCACGCGCACGAAGCCGAAAGCATCCTCCAGCGTGCGCTTGAGCGCTCCGGAAAGGTCGGAGACCGACCATTCGGGCGTGTTGGAGGGCTTGGTCTCGGGCGATTCGCTGTCCATGGCGCGACCTTAGCGGTGGGCGGCCCGGAGCTGAAGCGTTGCCCCGCCGGGGGATGGCAGCTATTGCGCCCTGAGAGGCCAGCAGCCAGCAAGCCCTCATCCGAGGAGCCGCGAAGCGGCGCCTCGAAGGATGGCTCCAGAGCGCACTGGAACCATCTTTCGAGACGCGATCTGCGATCGCTCCTCAGGATGAGGGCTTCAGGTGACACGACAGACTGGAGACGGCGCGATGAACATCCTTCTGATCGGTTCCGGCGGGCGCGAGCACGCCTTGGCCTGGGCGATCTCGGCCTCGCCGCTCTGCGACCGGCTCTATGTCGCGCCCGGCAATCCCGGCACCGCCGAATGCGGCGAGAATGTCGTGCTCGACATCGCCAACCATGCTGCCGTCGCCGACTTCTGCAAGCTGCAAGGCGTCGGCCTCGTCGTGGTCGGGCCGGAAGGGCCACTCGTCGATGGCATCGTCGACGATCTCGCGGCAGCCGGCATCAAGGCCTTCGGCCCGTCGAAGGCCGCCGCGCAGCTCGAAGGCTCGAAGGCCTTCACCAAGGAACTCTGCGCGCAGTTCGGCATCCCGACCGCGGGCTTCGCCCGCTTCTCGGACGAGGCCGCTGCGAAAGCCTATGTCGCGCAGCAGGGCGCGCCGCTGGTGATCAAGGCGGACGGGCTCGCCGCCGGCAAGGGCGTGGTGATGGCCGAGACGGCCGAGCAGGCCAACGAGGCGATCGCGATGATGTTCTCCGGCGGGCTCGGCGCCGCCGGCGCGGAGATTGTCATCGAGGAATGGATGATCGGCGAGGAGGCGAGCTTCTTTGCGCTCTGCGACGGAAGGAACGCGCTGGCGCTGGCCTCGGCCCAGGACCACAAGCGTGCCTTCGACGGCGATACCGGCCCCAATACCGGCGGCATGGGCGCCTATTCGCCGGCCCCGGTGATGACCAGGGCGCTGGAAGAGCGCGTCATGGCCGAGATCGTGCGGCCGACGCTCGCCGGCATGGCGAAGCGCGGCACGCCGTTCAAGGGCGTGCTCTTCGCCGGGCTGATGGTCACGGCGGAAGGGCCGAAGCTGATCGAATACAATGTCCGCTTCGGCGATCCTGAATGCGAGGTGCTGATGCCGCGCCTCAGGAGCGACATCGTGCCGGCGCTGCTCGCTTCCTGCGACGGTGTGCTCGGCTCCTTCGACCTGCGCTGGTCGGACGAGGCGGCGCTCACCGTGGTGCTGGCGGCCAATGGCTATCCGGGCACGCCGGAGAAGGGCAGCGTCATCAAGGGGGTGAAGAGGGCCGCGGCGCAGGACGATGTGCTCGTCTTCCATGCCGGCACGCAGGAGAAGGAAGGCGCTCTCGTCGCCAATGGCGGGCGGGTGCTCAATGTCGTCGGGCTCGGCAGGAACGTCAGCGAGGCGCAGGCGCGCGCCTATGCGGCGGTCGACATCATCGACTGGCCGGGCGGCTTCTGCCGCCGCGACATCGGCTGGCAGGCGGTGAAGCGCGAGCGCGAAGGCTGACAAAGCAGGCGAAGCAGCGTATATATCGCGCATCTTTCGATATATACGAGAGCGCCATGGCCATCCTGATCAAGGATCCGGAGACCGACCGCGTCGTCCGCGAACTCGCAGCGCGTACCGGCAGGACCATCACCGATGCCGTGAGGACAGCGGCAGAGCGAGAGCTCGCCGAACTCCCGCCGCGCAAAGGGCGGATCGACATGGCGAAGGTCGGGAGGCTGCTCGCCGAAATCGATGCCATGCCGAAGATCAACAGCCACCTCAGCGATGACGAGATCATCGGCTACGATGAGAACGGCGTTCCATCGTGATGGCATCGCCGATCGTCGTCGACAGCTCGGCGATCATCGCGATCCTGCTCAAGGAGCCGGAGCGGGCCAGGTTCATCGCAGCTCTGGATGACAGCGCCGACTCCTGCTGCTCGGTGGTCACCTTCGTCGAGGCATTCATGGTCGCGATGTCCCGCGTGCCCGGCTTCTCGCTGGAACGCTATATCGCGCTGATCGGAGGGTTCGGCATCAGGCGAATTCCCGTCGACGAGGAGCAGAGCGTAATATCCTCCGAAGCCTTCCTCCGCTTCGGCAAGGGCCGCCACCCTGCCAGGCTCAATCTCGGCGACTGCTTCTCCTACGCTCTTGCCAGATCCCTGAACGCGCCCCTGCTCTATAAGGGCGAGGATTTCAGCCATACCGACATCGCCTCGGCGGTCGCGACGGGAGCACGCCCATGACCAATATCGACCAGCTCTTCCCCGGTTTCGCGCCGCACTGGATCGACGGCCCGGTCGGCAAGATCTTCGCCCGCGTCGGCGGCGAGGGCCCGCCGCTGGTGCTGATCCACGGCTTCCCGCAGACCCATGCCGAGTGGCACGAAATGGCGCCGGAGCTGGCGAAGACGCACACCGTCATCTGCCCCGATCTGCGCGGCTATGGCTGGTCTACGGCACCGCATGGCGATGGCGGCAAGGCGCTCTACAGCAAGCGCGGCATGGGCGAGGACATCGTCGCCGTGGCGAGCGCGCTCGGCCACAACCGCTTCGCCGTGATGGGCCATGACCGCGGCGCCCGTGTCGCCTACCGCCTGGCGCTCGACCATCCCGGCCGGGTCGAGCGGCTCGTCCTGCTCGACATCCTGCCGACGCTAGCGATGTGGGAGGGCATGAACGCGGCGCGCGCCATGCAGGTCTATCACTGGACCTTCCTGGCCCAGCCCGAGCCGATCCCCGAAAAGCTGATCCAGGCCGACCCTGCCGGCTGGCTCGACCACACCATTGCGAGCTGGACGCGGGCCAAGGAACTCAAGGCCTTCCACCCGCTGGCGCTTGCGGCCTATGGCGAATCCTTCAACGACCCGGCCCGCATCCACGCCGCCTGCGAGGATTACCGCGCCGGCGCCACCACCGACCTCGCCCATGACGAGGCCGACCGGGCGGCGGGCAAGAAGATCCTCTGCCCGGTGCTGGCGCTCTGGGGCGAGGCCGGCATCCCGGCCAGGGGCGCAAGCCCGCTCGAGATCTGGCGCGAGACATTCGCGCCGCAGGCCGAGGGCCAGGCCATCGCCAGCGGGCACTTCCTGCCGGAGGAGAACCCGGAGGCGACGCTGGCGGCGGTGAAGGAATTCCTGGCTCGGACGCCGTGACGGCGCGGAGCGCACCATCGTCATTGCGAGCGAAGCGAAGCAATCCAGGAGGGCTCGCCAAGAGACCCGATCTTGCGCCCCCTGGATTGCTTCGTCGCTCACGCTCCTCGCAATGACGGAAACGGCCCGAGGCCTTGCAGATCTTGCCAATACGACATGAGCCCATGACGGTTTCGCCCCTCACGCAGGCCCAGCCGAGCGCCCCGCAGCCCGAGCTCGTCCTCGTGCTCGGCGCCGGCGGGGCGCGCGGGCTGAGCCATATCCTGGTGCTGGAAGCACTGGACGAGCTCGGGCTGAAGCCCGGGCTGATCGCCGGTTCGTCGATGGGCGCGATCGTCGGCGCCGCCTATGCGGCCGGCCTCTCGGGGCGCGAGCTGCGCGAGCATGTCGAGGTGACCTTCCGCGACCGCGCCCGCGTGATCGCCCGGCTGCTCGATGCCCGCGTCGGCAAGTTCGCCGATCTCTGGCGCGGATTCGGCAATCCGGTGCTGCTCGACGGCGAGCGCCTGCTCGACCTGTTCTGGCCGGAGAAGGTGCCCGACCGGTTCGAGGAACTCGGCATTCCCTTCCTGTCGGTCGCGACCGATTATCACCTCCATGAGGAGGTCGTGCTCGGTAACGGCCCGCTGACACCGGCCGTCGCCGCCTCGCTGGCGATACCGGGGCTGGTCCGTCCGGTGACGATCGGCGGGCGGGTGCTGATCGATGGCGGCGCGGTCAACCCCCTGCCCTATGACCGCCTGCTGGCTCCCGGCCGCATCGTGCTCGCCATCGACACCAGCGCGCCGGCGATGGTGAGCGACAGCCGCGTGCCCGAGCCGCTGGAGGCGATCGTCGGCGTCTCGCAGATCCTGACCCGGGCCCTGGTCCAGCGCATGGTCGAGCGCCACCCGCCCGACATCCTGATCCGGGCCGGCGGCGAAAGTTTCGGCGGGCTCGATTTCTTCAAGGCGCAGGCGATCCTCGATGCCGCCGCGCCGGTGAAGGAGGAGGTCAAGCGCAAGCTGTCGCAGGCGCTGGAGAAACGGGCTTAGCTATTCCCTTCAATCCCGATCTCCTCGTCATTCCGGCCGCAGCGAAGCGGAGCGCCGGAATCCATCGAAGGGCGTTGCGCTCTACGATGGATTCCGGATCTGCGCCGCTACGCGGCTTGTCCGGAATGACGGCCCAACTCTGTCGCGGACCCGGCAATTCCCGGCTCATCGCAACGGAAACCGGGCAACGCGACCTCCAGCGCCTCGCGGCCCGCATCGCTCAGCGCGACGGCGCGGCTGTCCTTTATGCGTTTTACCCAGCCGGCCTCGAAGCAGCGGCAGGCCAGGGCCGCGGCGAGCGAGCCGGCCAGATGCGGCCGCCGCTCGCTCCAGTCGAGGCAGGGTCGCAAGGGCGCGCGCCGGCTCTTCTGCGCCCCCGCCAGGTCGATGCCGAGGCCGGCGAAGATCGCGACGCCCGAACGCGCCAGCCCATAGCCACCCTCGGAAACCGAAAGATGCCCGCCATCGACCAGAGCGTCATGGATGGCGATGCCGAGCCTTCCGGCGAAATGATCGTAGCAGGTCCGCGCCTGGGCGAGATCGGCGCCGACGCGCGACGGCAGGCGTCGGCTCGGTTCGGCGCCGGACAGCACCATCAGCCCTTCCAGCGTAGCTGCGACCTCCGGCCCGGCGAGGCGGTAATAGCGGTGGCGCCCCTGCGCCGCGACGCCGAGCAGGCCGCCCTGCAGCAGCTTGGCGAGATGCCCGCTCGCCGTCTGCGGCGCGACGCCGGCGAGGAAGGCGAGCTCCTTGGCGGTCAAAGCGCGACCTCCCATCAGCGCCTGCAGCATGTTGGCGCGGGCCGGATCGCCGATCAGATGGGCGATCTCGGCGAGATAGGGTCCGTTCATGGCCATGGCTGGGCCTCCGCTTGCTGGCGCCATCATCGCCCATGCGAGCCCGCAGGCAAGCAGGGACGCTACGGCCGCGACCGTAGCATCGAGGCGCGACAGCGCGCGCCGGCACTGTCACAAGCAGCCCAGCAAATCCGACACCGCCACGGGCAGGATCATGGATCACACGACGCTCCTCCTCTTCATCACCGCGACCTTCGTGATCGCCGGCTTCGTCAAGGGGGTGATCGGGCTCGGCCTGCCGACGATCGCGGTCGGCATCCTCGGCGTGGTGATGGCGCCGGCCCAGGCGGCGGCGCTGCTGGTGATCCCCAATCTGGTGACCAATAGCTGGCAGCTCACCGGGCCGAGGTTCAAGGCGATCGCGCTGCGGCTCTGGCCGCTGCTGGCCGGCACCTGCCTCGGCACCTGGGCCGGCGCCGGGCTGCTGGAGAAGGCCAAGGACGGCTCGGCGACGCTCTGGCTCGGCATCGCTCTCGTGCTCTATGCGCTGGTCGGCCTGAAGGCGGCGAAGCTGCGCGTGCCGGCCGCACATGAGGCCTGGGCCGGCCCGGTCGTCGGCGTTCTCACCGGCATCTCGACAGCCGCGACCGGGGTCTTCGTGCTGCCGGCCGTGCCCTATCTGCAGGCGCTCGGCTTCGAGAAGGAGGAGCTGGTCCAGGCGCTCGGCCTGTCCTTCATCGTCTCCACCGTGGCGCTCGCCTTCGGCCTGGTCGGCGCCGGCGCGCTCGACTGGACGGTGGCGGGCTCCTCGCTGCTGGCGCTGCTGCCGGCGCTCGGCGGCATGTGGGTCGGACAGGCGATCCGGCAGCGGATCTCGCCCGCGACCTTCAAGCTCTGCTTCTTCGCCGGGCTGCTGGGGCTGGGGTTCTATCTGGTGGCGCGGACGCTCTGAAGCGACGGCCTTCCGCAGGCAGCTCGCCGGCTCAGATGCCGAATGCCGGCGGGTAGGTCACCGAACCGGCCTCGCCGGCCAGCGCGCCCGGAACCAGCTCCAGCGCCATGAAGGCCTCGCCCGAGAACGGCGAGGCCAGCCGGTTCGCCAGCGCCGCCGAGAAGCCGAAGCGCGGGTAATAGCCGGGATGGCCGAGCACGATCACTGCCTCGGCACCGGTGCGCCGAGCCTGCTCAAGTGCGGCCTCGATCAGGCGGCCGCCAATGCCCTGCCTCTGATGGCCAGGTAGGACGGCGACCGGCGCCAAAGCGAGCGCCTTGACCGCGTGCCCGTCCATGCTCGTCGGCAGCCAGCTCAGCAGGATGTGGCCGATGACGGCGCCATTGCTTTCGGCGACCAGTTCGACGGCGACAAGACCGTCACGGTGCAGGCGCGCGACGATGCCAACCTCCTCCTCACCGCCGAAGGCGGCACGGTTCAGCCCCGCGATGGCCTCGGCGTCGGTGGGCGTGGCGTTACGCAGCGCGATCGCAGCGGCCATCAGCGTCTCAGCCCGCGGCCCAGGGATCAATGACTTGCAGCCCCGCCGCGTGGAACGGCGCCGTGTCGCGCGTCGCCACTGCGAAACCATGCGCCGCCGCCGTGGCCGCGATATAGCCGTCCGGCAACGGCAGGCCCTTCCCGGCCAGCCGGGCTCGCGCGGCGATTCGCCCGTAGCAGCGCGCGGCTTCAGCGTCGAAGGGAAGGATGCGACCGCCAAACAGCGCTAGCAGCCCGTCCAGGCTCACGGCCAGCGCGTCCTTGCGGCGCCCCTGGGGCAGGCTCTCGATGCCGTAGAGCAATTCGGCAAGGGTCGCGCTGGACAGGTAGACCGCCTCGATGACCTGCTCGTCGAGCCAGGCGATCACGGCGGCGCTGGCCGAGGGCTTCATCGCCTCCGAGACGACGTTGGCGTCGAGGACGATCATTCGAAGCGCAGCGGCTCTGCGGGGGTCCGCTCGCGCTCCGGCAGCAAATCGTCATCGCGGAGCCCGGCGCGCCGGCCGATCTCGGCGAGCATGGAGCCAAGCCGGGGCCGTCCCGCCGGGCGGACCGCCTGCTCGATGATCTCGCGGATTTCGGCCTCGGTGCTGCGTCCGTTCTCAACGGCCCGGCGCTTGAGGGCGACATGCGTCGCTTCGGGGATGTTCCTGATGGTGACGGCGCGCATCGGGGCTCCTCCCTATCCTGTAGATGATATCATAGATTTCATTACGATATCAATTTCTCTACCGCCTTTCCCTGAAGAAGTCGCGCAACAGCGTCGCCGCCTCGCTCTCGCTCAACCCGCCATAGACCTCCGGGGCGTGGTGGCAGCTCGGGCTGGCATAGAGCCTGACTCCATTCTCGACCGCGCCGCCCTTGGGATCATAGGCGGCGAAATAGAGCCGGCGCAGGCGGGCGAAGGAGATCGCCGCCGCGCACATCGGGCAGGGTTCGAGCGTCACATAGAGATCGCAATCGACCAGCCGCTCGGAGCCGATTTCCTGGCAGGCGGCGCGGATCGCCAGCATCTCGGCATGGGCGCTGGGATCCTTCAGCTCCAGCGTGCGGTTGCCGGCGCTGGCGAGCACCTTCCCTTCCCTGACGACCACCGCGCCGACCGGCACCTCGCCGCGCGCGGCCGCGGCGCGCGCCTGCGCCAGTGCCAGCGCCATCGGCGATCCGGGCGTCTGGGAGCTGGGCGTCTCGGACATGGGCGTCTCGGACATGGGCTCGATGCGCCCTGCGTCGATGGATGTCATCGAACCCTCATCTTTGCCGCTCGCGGCGCGCCGCCGGCCCTGCTACAAGCGCCGGCTACGACCAATTTAGAGACGGCTCGCCTTGCGGACCCTGCGAACAGCATCGCGGCCTGCGAAGAGACTGCTCTTGGAGCCATCATGAGCGACGACAACAATCAGAAAAGCCGCGGCCCGCGCAAGGGCGGAAGCGGTGGCAGCGGCGGCGGACGCGATGGCGTCCCGCGCGGCGGCAAGCCGCCGGCCCGCGGCGCCGGCAAGCCGCCTTTCCGTTCGCGCGCGGGCGACGAGCGGCCAAGACGCGCCCCGGCCGAAGGGGCGGAGCGCCGTCTCGAGGGCGGACCTCCGGCCAAGCGCTTCGAGAAGAAGCCATTTCGTGAGCGCCCGAGCGGCGAGCGGCCGCCTCGCGAGGGCGGCGAGCGGCCCTTCCGCGAACGCAGCGGCGAGGGCCGTCCGGCAAGCCGGCCGCCCACACGCGCCGGCGAGCGGCCTTCTGGCGACAGGCCCGGCCGGTTCGAGCGGCCAAGCCGCGACGGCGCGCCGCGCCC
>NZ_JAKFED010000147.1:0-33392 GCF_036675845.1 Allobosea sp.
GACGATTCCCTCGCCCTTCCCGAATTCGCGCATCATCGTGCAGAAGCAGCCGGTCGGCGTCTGCGCCGCGATCACGCCGTGGAACTTCCCGGCGGCGATGATCACCCGCAAATGCGCGCCGGGCCTGGCCGCCGGCTGCACCTTCGTGGTCAAGCCGGCGCCGGACACGCCGCTGACGGCGCTGGCGCTGGTCGTGCTGGCCGAGCGGGCCGGCTTCCCCAAGGGCGTCATCAACATCGTCACCGGCGATGCGGTGGCGATCGGCGGCGTGATGACCAGCCATCCGGCGGTGCGCTTCATCGGCTTCACCGGCTCGACCCCGGTCGGCAAGCTTTTGATGCAGCAGGCGGCCTCGACGGTGAAGAAGGTCGGGCTCGAGCTCGGCGGCAATGCGCCCTTCATCGTCTTCGACGATGCCGACCTCGATGCCGCCGTGCAGGGCGCGATCATCGCCAAGTACCGCAACATGGGCCAGACCTGCGTCTGCACCAACCGGCTGCTGGTGCAGGCCGGCATCCATGACGATTTCGTCGCGAAGTTCGCGGGCGAGGTCGCGAAGATGAAGGTCGGCAACGGCGTCGAGGTCGGCGTCGTGCAGGGGCCGCTGATCAACGAGCGCGCCGTCGAGAAGGTCGAGCGCCATGTCGCCGATGCCGTGGCGAACGGCGCGAAGGTGATGGTCGGCGGCAAGCGCCATGCGCTGGGCCGCACCTTCTTCGAGCCGACCGTGCTCGCCGGCGTCACCACCAAGATGCTGGTGACGCGCGAGGAGACCTTTGGCCCGCTCGCCCCGGTCTATCGCTTCGAGAGCGAGGACGAGGCCGTGGCGCTCGCCAACGACACGCCCTTCGGGCTTGCCGCCTATTTCTACACGAAGGACCTGGGCCGTGCCTTCCGTGTCGCCGAGGAGCTCGAATACGGCATGGTCGGCGTCAACTCGGCGATCCTCGGCACCGAGGTCGCGCCCTTCGGCGGCGTCAAGGAATCCGGCCTCGGCCGCGAGGGTTCGCTGCACGGCATGGATGAGTTCGTCGAGATCAAATACATGCTGATGGGTGGGCTCGGCGCATGAGCGACGATCTGAAGAAGGCCGCTGCCGAGGCGGCGCTGGCGCTGGTGCAGCCGGGCATGCGGCTCGGCCTCGGCACGGGCTCGACCGCCAAGCACTTCGTCGACGGGCTCGGGGCGAAGGTCGCCTCCGGCCTCGAGGTGCTTTGTGTCGCGACCTCGGAAGCGACCCAGGCGCAGGCGCTCGGTCTCGGCATCCCGATGTCGACCCTCGACGAGACGCCCGAGCTCGACCTCACCATCGACGGCGCCGACGAGATCGACGGCGCCATGCGGCTGATCAAGGGCGGCGGTGCGGCGCTGCTGCGCGAGAAGATCGTCGCGGCGGCCTCGAAGCGCATGGTCGTCATCGCCGATGCCGGCAAGCAGGTCGCGACCCTCGGCCGCTTCCCGCTGCCGATCGAGGTCGTGCCCTTCGGCCTCGAGGTGACGCGGCGTGCGGTCGCTGCCGCCATCGCCTCGGCCGGGGCGAGCGGCGATCTCGTCCTGCGCCGGCGGCCGGACGGGGAAGCGCTCGTCACCGATGGCGGCCATTTCATCCTCGACGCGCATCTCGGCCGCATCGCAAACCCCGAGCAGCTTGCTGCGGCGATCAACCAGGTGCCCGGCGTGGTCGAGAGCGGCCTGTTCATCGGGCTGGCGACGGCGGCTTTCGTCGCGGGGCCGGGCGGTGTGCAGATCCTTGGGGACGTGACGGCGGAGCGCGGCTGAAGCCGGGCGGCTGCCACGTTCATGCCCGCTTTCTCGGCGATGCCCGGCGGTGCACGCTCGCAGCAAAAGTGGTTTCCACTTTGGCTGGACATGTTCTAAGAGCGGCCAACGGGTGTGTCCGGCCGCGCGCCACCGCCTGGCGGCGCTGTTGCCGGCGCCACGATTCGACAAAGGGGAATCCTGCATGATCCGTCACAGCCTGGCCGGCGCGATCCTTTCTCTGGCGCTGTTCGCCGCGCCGGCGTCGGCGCAGCAGGGGCCCGGCCCCGAGCACCTCAAGGCGGCCCGCGACGTGGTCGTCTCCTCGGGCCTCGCGCAGTCCTTCGACTCGATCTACACCGAGTTCGTCGCCGGCGTCCGCCAGAGCGTCGGCACGACGCGGCCGGAAATGAAGAAGGACATCGAGGAGGTCCTGGCCAGCCTCAAGGACGATGCCGAAGGCAAGCGCAACGAGATCGTCGACACCTCGGCCCGCGCCTTCGCCGGCAAGATGACCGAGGCCGACCTCAAGGAGGTCGCGGCTTTCTTCAACTCGCCGGTCGGCCAGCGCTACAACTCCTTCCGGCCGGAGGTCATCGACGAGATCTACGCGCTGCTGCAGCCCTGGAGCGTTGCGACCAGCAACCTGCTCTACGACCGCTTCTATGCCGAGATGCGCAAGCGCGGCCACCAGCTCTGAGCCGTCACGCCTCGCAGCTAAACAGGGCCGCCGGATGATATCCGGCGGCCCTCTTCGTTCCGGCCTGACTTTGGAGCGCTTTCCGGTCGGCTCGCACCGTCATTGCGAGCGCAAGCGAAGCAATCCAGAGGGGACTTGCCGCGACGCTCTGCCGCCCCTGAGTTGCTTCGTCGCTTTCGCTCCTCGCAATGACGGACCCGAGTCGATCGAGGAATGCTCAGTTCACCGGGCCGCGTCCGCCGATATCCTCCATGGACGGGTCGCTGGGGCGCACGCCGGCGGCGCGGTTGACCATCACCGTGACCAGCCAGAGCAGGACGCCGATGCCGAGCAGGATGCCGGCGATCTTGTACTGGACCGGGTCGCGCCCGGTCCACGGCCCGGCGAAGAAGGCGCAGAACAGGCCGCCCGCCACCGGCAGGATCGTCGGCGTGCGGAAATGGTCGTGGTCGACTGGGTCCTTGCGCAGGATCAGCACCGCGATGTTGACGATGGTGAAGACGCAGAGCAGCAGCAGGGCCGTGGTACCGCCGAGCGCCGGCACCTCGCCGACGAAGCTGATCAGCGCGAAGGCGAGCAGCGTGGTGAAGGCGATGGCGAGGTAAGGGCTGCGCCGCGTCGGGTGCACTTTTCCGAGCGCCGGCGGCAGCACGCGCTCTCGGCTCATGCCGTAGACCAGGCGGCTCGCCATCAGCATGTTGATCAGCGCGCTGTTGGCGACGGCGAACATCGTGATGAAGCCGAAGATCCAGATCGGGAAGTTCGGCGCCCCGGCCGCGACCACCTTGAGCAGCGGCGTCTCGCCCTCGCTGAGTTCTTCGGGCGAAACCAGCGTGATCGCCGAGATCGAGACCAGCACATAGATCGCCCCGGTGATGACCAGGCCGGTGAGCAGGATCTTCGGGAAGATCCGTGTCGGGTCCTTCGTCTCCTCGGCCATGTTG
This sequence comes from Allobosea sp., assembly GCF_036675845.1. Classification (GTDB taxonomy): domain Bacteria; phylum Pseudomonadota; class Alphaproteobacteria; order Rhizobiales; family Beijerinckiaceae; genus Allobosea. The sequence continues at coordinate 3,403 of NZ_JAKFED010000147.1, forward strand.
ACCGAATCCTCGAAGCCGACCATCGCGAAGAAGGCGAGCGTCGTCGCCGCGATCACCGGCCAGAACAGGCCGCCATCGCCTGCGGGCTTGAACTGCATCACGCGCGAGACGTCGCCCTGGCCGGCGGCGATCGCCCACAAGCCGATGAAGATCACGATCAGCAGCCCGGTCAGCTCGACGCAGGTCAGCACGACATTGGCCTTCACGCTCTCGCCGACGCCGCGGAAATTGACCGCCGCGACGATCGCCATGAAGCCGAGCCCGAGCAGGGTGATGCCCATCCCGCCGGAGAGGTTCAGCCCGAAGGCGCTCGACATGTTGGCCGCGAAGGCGCGCGAGGCGGTCGAGGCCGAGGTGATGCCGGAGCACATCACCGCGAAGGCGACGATGAAGGTGACGAAATGGATGCCGAAGGCCTTGTGCGCATAGAGCGCCGCGCCGGCGGCGCGCGGATATTTCGTCACCAGTTCGAGATAGCTGAAGGCGGTGATCATCGCGACCACGAAGGCGACCAGGAAGGGCAGCCAGACGACGCCGCCGACCTGCTTGGCGACCTGGCCGGTCAGCGCGTAGATGCCGGTTCCGAGAATGTCGCCGACGATGAAGAGCAGCAGCAGCCAGGGGCCCATCACGCGGTGGAGGCTGGGCTCGGCGGTGGTGGGCGGGGCGGCAGGGGCAGACAGCGTAGCGTCGCTCATGGTCGATCCTCGATCGGGCCGCGCAGGGCCGGTGAAGATCGCAACACAGTCGCGCCGCATTCATTCGAGCGCAACCGGCGTTCGCACGTACCGGTTGCGCGTCGGCGTCAGTCCTCGGCCGCCTTGAACCTGTTCAGCCCCTTCATCGCGAAGGGGGCGACCAGCGCGATGAAGGCGATGCCGAGCAGCGTCGCCGATCCGGGATTCTCGAGCAGGATCATCGGATCGCCGAGGCTGATCTGCAGGGCGCGGCGGAGTTGCGCCTCCGCCATCGGCCCGAGGATCAGCCCGACCACCATCGGCGCCACCGGATAGTCGTAGCGCCGCATCAGATAGCCGAGATAGCCGAAGCCGAAGAGCATGCCGAGCTCGACCGGGGAGGGATTGACCGCGAGCGTGCCCATGGTCGCGAACACCAGGATGCCGGCATAGAGCCAGGGCTGCGGCACGGCCAGCAGCCGGACCCAGAGGCCGATCAGCGGCAGGTTCAGGATCACCAGCATGACATTGGCGACGAACAGCGAGGCGATCAGGCCCCAGACCAGATCGGGCTTCTCGGCGAAGAGCAGCGGCCCGGGATTGAGCCCGTATTGCTGGAAGCCGGCCAGCATGATCGCCGCCGTCGCCGAGGTCGGCAGGCCGAGCGTCAGGAGCGGCACGAGCGTGCCGGCGGCCGAGGCGTTGTTGGCCGCTTCCGGCCCGGCGACGCCCTCGATCGCGCCCTTGCCGAACTCTTCCGGATGCTTGCAGAGCTTCTTCTCGGTCGAATAGCTGAGGAAGGTCGGCACCTCGGCGCCGCCGGCCGGCAAGGCGCCGATCGGGAAGCCATAGGCGGTGCCGCGCAGCCAGGGCGCCCAGGAGCGCTTCCAGTCCTGCTTGGTCATCCACAGCGAGCCCTTGATCGGGATGATCTCCTCCGGCTCGCGGAAGCGCTTCGAGGCGACGTAGAGCGCCTCGCCGACGGCGAACAGGCCGACCGCCAGCGTCGTCACCTCGATGCCGTTGAGCAGTTCCGGCACGCCGAAGGTCAGGCGCGCCTGGCCGGTCAGCTTGTCGATGCCGATGAGGCCGAGCGTCATGCCGAGGAACAGGCTGGTCAGGCCGCGCAGCGGCGAGTCGCCGAAGGTCGCCGAGACGGTAACGAAGGCGACGATCATCAGCGCGAAATAGTCCCAGGGCCCGAACTTGACCGCGAGCTCGACCAGCCAGGGCGCCAGGAAGGCGAGCCCGATCGTGGCGATCAGCCCGGCGACGAAGGAGCCGATCGCGGCCGTCGCCAGCGCCGGGCCGCCGCGCCCGGCCTTGGCCATCTTCGAGCCTTCCAGCGCGGTCGCGAGCGAGGCGCTCTCGCCGGGAGCGTTCAGCAGGATCGCGGTGGTCGAGCCGCCATACATGCCGCCATAGTAGATGCCGGCGAACATGATCAGCGAGCCGGCGGGGTCGAGCTTGAAGGTCACCGGCAGCAGCAGCGCGACCGTCAGCGCCGGGCCGATGCCGGGCAAGACGCCGACCGCCGTGCCGAGGAACACCCCGATCAGGCAGAACATCAGCTTGGTCGGCTCGAGGGCGACGGAGAAGCCGTTGGCGAGCGAAAGCAGCGTATCCATGAGGCGCGCCTTTCAGCCGAGGAGCCGCTCGAGCGGCCCGGCCGGCAGCGCCAGGGTCAGGAGCTTGAGGAAGAGCAGGTAGATCGCGGCGCCGAGCCCGAGGCCGATGGCGATGTCGGCCGGCAGCGCCTCGCGGCCGAAGCCGCGCGCCGTGCAGGAAAACAGGATCGCGGTGGCGATGATGAAGCCGCCGCCCAGCGCGATGCAGGCGATCAGCCCGGCGAGCCCGCCGCCGATCCAGAGCAGCGCGCGTCCGTCGGCGGCCTCGGGCTTCGGCAGCCCGTCCCTGAAGGCGACGATGAAATGCGCGAGGCCGAGGACGACGAGCCCGGCGCAGACGACATAGGGCATCGCGGTCGGGCCGACGCCGTAATTCGAGGTGATCGTCTGGCGCGAGGCGTCGAAGGCGACGATCGCCGCCGCTGCCAGCAGGAGCAGCCCGACGACGAGGGCAGGGCGGTCGATGGTGCGGGACATGGGCTTTGCCGTCGAGCGGGGGCAGGGAAAGGCGGGCGGCGTCGATGCCGCCCGCCGGTCGCGAACGGTCTTACTTCACCAGGCCGACATCCCGCATCACCTTCTCGACGCGCACCGTCTCCGCCTTCAGGAAGGCGTCGAACTCGGCGCTGGCGAGATAGGCGTCGTCCCAGCCGCGGGCCTTGAGGATCTCGGCCCATTCCTTCGACTTGGCCATCTTGTCGATTGCGCCGGAGAGCGTCGTCTTCTGCGCGTCGCTGAGGCCCGGAGGCGCCACGACCGAGCGCCAGTTCAGCAGCTCGACATCGACGCCGGCTTCCTTGAGGGTCGGCGCGTCGGGCGCGTTGGCGAGGCGCTTGGGCGAGCTGACGCCGATGACACGCAGCTTGCCGGCCTTGATCTGGCCCTCGAACTCGCCATAGCCGGAGATGCCGGCCGTGACCCGGCCGCCGAGCATGGCGGCCAGCGCCTCGCCACCACCCGAGAACGGGATGTAGTTGATCTTCTTGGGGTCGCCGCCCGCCGCTTCGGCGAACAGCGCCGCCAGGATGTGGTCGGCGCCACCGGCCGAGCCGCCGGCCCAGGTCACCTTGGCCGGGTCGGCCTTGACCCGCTCGGCCAGGTCCTTGGCGGTCTTGATCGGCGAGTCGGCCGGCACGACGATGACCAGCGCCTCGGCGGTCAGCCGGGCGATCGGCGTCGCCTGGGTCAGGCTGACCGGCGACTTGTTGAGCAGGATCGCGCCGACCATGACGAAGCCGTTGACCATCAGCTGATGGCCGTCGCCCTTGGCGTTGATCAGCTGGGCGAGCCCGATCGTGCCGCCGGCGCCGGGGACGTTGGTCACCTGCACGCTCTTGGCGATGCCGGCGGCGGTCAGCGCCTGCTGCATCGAGCGGGCCGTGCCGTCCCAGCCGCCGCCGGGCGCGGCGGGGGCCATGATCTTCAGTTCGAGCTGGGCGAAGGCGGCCGTGGTGAGGCCGGCGAGCGCGACCGCCGTCACGGCGCCGCGCTTGAGAATCGATGACAGCATGATCTACCTCCCGGCGCGGGGCCCGCGCGATTGTTATAGGCGCCTGCCTGTGGCATCGCGCCGCCCGCCCGGTCAATTGCGCCTGATTGATCAATCTTAAGTCAAGGTCTTTCGCGGGGTTGGACATTCCCCTGTCGCCCGATCCCGCGATGGCGTAAGAGCACGCCCGATGTTTCGACCCGCTTCCCCCGTGGCGACAGGCGCCCCCCTTGCCGGCGCCGCCGCCGCGATCGGCCATGGCCTGCTCGCTGCGACGCCCCTTGCGATGTGGGCGGCGACGCGTTCCGCGCCGCTGGTCCTGGGCCTGGCGGCGCTCGCTTTCCTGACGGCAGGCCTCGCCCAGGGCGGCGTCGCGCCGCTGAAGGCGCGGGCACAGGCGATCCTGTCATCGCCGCTCGGCCTTTTGCTGCTCGCCTTCGCGCTCTGGGCGCTGGTCAGCACGAGCTGGAGCCATCGGCCACTGGCAGGTTTGCGGATGTGGGGCGAGTTCGTGCTGCCGGCCGTCTTCGGGCTGGTGATCGCCGCAAGCGGGGCTTTCGAGCCCTCGCGGCGCTTCACGCGGGCGCTCGCGATCACGGTGCTGCTGGCCGCCTGCCTGCTCGGCTACGAGTTCCTCACCGGCTTCACCGAGCGGCGCTGGCTCGCCATCGACGACCGTCAGCAGGTCTTCTATTTCAACCGCGCCGTGCTCACCTGCCTCGTCCTCTGCCTGCCGGTGATCGATCGTCTCTGGCGGGGCGGTCTCGGCCTCGATCGCGCCCTCACAGGCCTGCTCGGCCTCGTCGTGACGATCCTCGTCTTCGTCTCGGACAGCGAGGCGGCCAAGCTCGGCCTCGTCGTGATGGCCGCGGTCCGGCTCGGCTTCGCCGCCGCGTCGCGGCTGACGCTGGCGGCCACCGGCGCGGCCTTCCTCGCGACCATGGTCCTGGCGCCCGCGATCGGGCCGGCGCTGGAGGCCCGGATGCCGGCTTCGCTGCGCAGCCATCTCCAGCCCTCGCATGAGGTGCGGATCGACATCTGGGAAACCTTCGGCGAGGCGGCGATGCTGCGCCCGCTGCTCGGTTTCGGCTTCAACGCCGCCGCGACCTTGCAGGACAATCTGGTGGCGCAGGCCATCTCGCCGCCGCGCCGGGCGATGCTCGCGATCGGCCATCCGCATAGCGCGCCCTTGCAGGCCTGGGTTGACACCGGAGCCGTCGGAGCCGCTTTGCTGGCGCTCTCCGGCCTGCTGCTGATCGGCCGGCTGCGGCGGCTGCCGCCGGCGCGGGCGGCGATGCCGACGGTGTTCTTCGCCGGCAGCTTCGCGATCGTCGTGGTCGCGCATGGCGCCTGGCAGGGCTGGTGGATCGCGGTCCTGACCCTGGCGGCGCTGCTGTTTGCAGCCGCTCCGGCGCAAGCAGGAAATCTCGAGGGCAGGGCACGCGAGGGCAGGGCATGAGCGAATACGACGTCGACCTTTTCGTCATCGGTGCCGGCTCCGGCGGCACCCGCGCCGCCCGCATCGCCGCCGGCCACGGCGCCAGCGTGGCGATCGCGGAGGAGGACCGGATCGGCGGCACCTGCGTCATCCGCGGCTGCGTGCCCAAGAAGCTCTTCGTCTATGCCAGCCGCTTCGCCGACGAGTTCGAGGATGCAGCTGGCTTCGGCTGGAAGGTCGGCAAGCCCGAATTCGACTGGCCGACCCTGCGCGACGCGGTCGCCAACGAGGTCACGAGGCTGTCGGGCCTCTACCGCAAGGGCCTGGAGGCGGCGCTGGTCCAGATCCATCAGGAGCGCGCGGTCATCGAGGACGCGCATACGGTGCGCCTGCAGCGCAGCGGCAAGCCCGTTCGCGCCCGCCACATCCTCGTCGCGACCGGCGGCCATCCGGCCTTCGACCCGCCGATCCCGGGTGGCGAGCTCGGCATCTCCTCGAACGAGGTCTTCCATCTGCCGAGCCTGCCCAGGCGCATGCTCGTCGTCGGCGGCGGCTATATCGCGCTCGAATTCGCCAGCATCTTCGCCCGCCTCGGCGTCGCCGTCACCCTGCTGCACCGCGGCGACAATATCCTGCGCGGCTTCGACGAGGACGTTCGCACCCGCCTGCGCGAGGCGCTCGGCCATGCCGGCATCACGCTGCGGCTCGGCTGCACCGTCGACCGCATCGAACTGCTCCCGGACGGGGCGCGCCGCGCCCATTGCGCCAAGGGCGAGCCGATCGACGCCGAGGTGATCCTCGTCGCCACCGGCCGCCGGCCCAACACGGCCGGGCTCGGGCTCGAACAGGCCGGCGTCAAGCTCGGCCCGGTCGGCCAGGTCATGGTCGATGCGGCTTCGGCCTCCAGCGTGCCCTCGATCCATGCCGTCGGCGACGTCACCAACCGCGTCAACCTGACCCCGGTCGCGATCCGCGAGGGCCACGCCTTCTCCGACTCGACCTTCGGCGGCAAGCCCTGGACGACCGACCACAGCCTCGTCGCCTCCGCCGTCTTCACCACGCCGGAGATCGGCACGGTCGGCCTCACCGAGCAGCAGGCTATCGCCACCGGCCATGAGCTGCGCGTCTTCGAGGCCGGCTTCCGGCCGATGAAGGCGACGATCTCGGGCCGCAACGAGCGCATCTACATGAAGCTCGTCGTCGACGCGAAGAGCGACAAGGTGCTCGGCGTCCACATCCTCGGCCACGACGCCGGCGAGATCATCCAGGCCGTCGCCATCGCCGTCACCATGGGCGCGACCAAGGCCGATTTCGACCGGACCATCGCCCTGCACCCGAGCGCGGCCGAGGAACTCGTCACCCTGCGCACCGCCCGCAAGAGCGAGCTCTAGCCACCCGGCCCGCGCAGAAAGGTGGGCGGTCGCGACGCTTGAACCGGGATATCAACCGCCTGAATCGAGGTTGAAGCGCGTTGAACCGGGGTATCAGCGACCCGAACCGGGATGTGAGCCCCCGCCGCCATCGTTTTGCGAAGATTCGATCTTTTTGCGCGGCGCGCCGGCCGCTGGGCGGCGAACCCTGCCGCAATGGTGGTCAGCCGCGGCGTTGGGGTGTATAGGCCGCCTTTCGCGCTGAGAAGAGGTTAACGCAGGCGCGATTTGTGAAAGCAGGAGCAAGACGATGTCCGAGCGGTGGACGCCCGAGAGCTGGAGGGCAAAGCCTGTCCAGCAGATGCCGGATTATCCGGATCAGGCAGCCTTGAAGGCGGTTGAGCAGCAGCTCGCCGGCTTTCCGCCGCTGGTTTTTGCAGGCGAGGCGCGCAAGCTCAAACGGGCGTTGAGCAAGGTCGCTGCCGGTGAGGCCTTCCTCCTGCAGGGCGGTGACTGCGCCGAGAGCTTCGCCGAGCATTCGGCCGACAACATCCGCGATTTCTTCCGGCTCTTCCTCCAGATGGCGGTGGTGCTGACCTTTGCCGGTGGCTCGCCCGTCGTGAAGGTCGGCCGCATCGCCGGCCAGTTCGCCAAGCCGCGCTCGGCCCCGACCGAGACCATCGGCGGCGTCGAATTGCCGAGCTACAAGGGCGACATCGTCAACGACAACGAATTCACGGCGCAGGCCCGGATTCCGGATCCGCGCCGCCAGCTCGAGGCCTATCGCCAGTCGGCGGCGACGCTGAATCTGATCCGCGCCTTCGCGACCGGCGGCTACGCCAATCTCGACAACGCCCATCGCTGGATGCTCGGCTTCGTCAAGGACAGTCCGCAATCGGGCCGCTATCAGGAGGTGGCGGGGCGCATCACCGAGGCGCTCGACTTCATGCGCGCCATCGGCATCGACCCGGAGACGCATCCCGAGATGCGCACTACGGACTTCTACACCAGCCACGAGGCGCTGCTGCTCGGCTACGAAGAGGCGATGACGCGCACGGATTCGACCACGGGCGAGTGGTACGACACCTCCGGCCACATGGTCTGGATCGGCGACCGCACGCGCCAGCTCGACCATGCCCATGTCGAGTTCTTCCGCGGCATCCGCAATCCGATCGGCCTGAAATGCGGCCCCTCGCTGAAGCCCGACGAGTTGCTCAAGCTGATCGAGGCGCTCGATCCGCAGAACCAGCCCGGCCGGCTGACGCTGATCGCCCGCTTTGGCGCCGACAAGGTCTTCGACCATCTGCCGGCTCTGGTGCGTGCCGCCAAGCGGGAAGGGCGCAACGTCGTCTGGTCCTGCGACCCGATGCACGGCAACACCGTCAAGGCGGCGAGCGGCTACAAGACGCGGCCCTTCGACCTGATCCTGACCGAGGTGAAGAACTTCTTCGCCGTCCACCAGGCCGAGGGCACCCATGCCGGCGGCCTGCATCTGGAGATGACCGGCAAGAACGTCACCGAGTGCACCGGCGGTGCCCGCGGCATGACCGATGCCGACCTCAACGACCGCTACCACACGGTCTGCGACCCGCGCCTCAACGCCGAGCAGGCGCTGGAGATGGCCTTCCTCGTGGCCGAGCTGGTCAAGCGCGAGCGCTCCGGGCGGGCCCGGCCGGAGGTCGAGGCGGCCGAGTAGCGGCTGCTTCACCACCGCTGTCGCCGGCGGCCGAAAATGCAGGAAGGCCGGGGCGGACCGCCCCGGCCTTCGTTTTTTTAAGGTCCGGTTCGGCGGTTCAGAACTTCAGGGCCGCCGCGACGCGCCCGGTGTTGACCGTCGTCGTCGTGCCCTCGACCTCGCCGAAGGCGACGTACTGGTATTCGGCGCGCAGGAGGAGGTTGTCGGTGAGCGCCCAGTCGACGCCGGCGCCGAAAGCCATGCCGAAGCCCCAGACATCCTTGCGCGCGACGCCGACGCGCAGCGGATAGCCCGCGGCGCTCGTCGAGGTTTCGGTGGCCGTGCCGGCATTGGTGACGATTGCGGCCGTCGCATCGATTGTCGAGAACGCGTCGAAGCGTCCGAAGGCCGCGCCGATGGTGGCGAATGGCATGATCCGGCCATAGGCGTAGCCCATGCGCAGGCGCGCGGTGGCGTAGTCGTGCAGGCGGGCGCCGAGGCGAGTATCCATCGACCAGTCGATGGTCTGGCCGCCGGCGACGGTCCGGCGCGCGATGAAGTCGCTGAAGCCATATTCCTGGCCGGCGCGCGTATAGTCGGCCTCGAGGCCGAGCACGACGTCGCCGAACAGGAAGTTGTAGCCGGTGAAGCCGCCGAAATTGGTGCCGCTGTCGCGCTTGGAGCCCTGGTCGACGACGAACTGGCCCATGTCGACGGCCTGTCCGAGCGCCGTGTTGCGATAGGCCGAGCGAGCGAGGTCCGGCAGGCCGGGGCCGGGCTCGAATTCGGTTTCGCTCAGGGCGGCGAAGCCGCCGAAATAAAAGCCCGACCAGTCGAAGCGGCCGGAGCTGAACAGCTCGCTGCGTTGCTCGAAGGGCTGTTCGATCTGCGAGCCGCGCAGGACGGGGTAGTCGGCGGCTTGCGCTGCCTGCAGCGGTGCGAGAGCGCAGGCGAGCAGGGTGGCGGGCGCAATCGCGGCGAAATGGGAAGCACGCATCCGGTGACTCTCCGAACGGCCGCCGGCGGAGGAATGCGGCAGGCTCGAACATGATTCATGCCCGGTTAACCCTAATACCGGGTTAATGCGGCTGCCGGTTCGCGGGAGGCGCCGACGAACTGGGCTCTCAGGCCGCATCGACAATCGGCCCGCCCGGCGGCTAACCAGGCGCCGGCGGGCCGGGTGCGGCCGGGTGCGGGAACAGGGCAATGATACGTCACATCGTGTTTTTCACGGCGAAGGACCCGGCAGAGCGCGATACGATCGTTGAGGCGCTCGCGCACCTCGGCGAGATTCCGCACTCGCTCGCCTTCGAGGTCGTGGCCAATGCCAAGCTCGACCCGATGGGCAACGAGATCGATATCGTCGTCTATGGCGAATTCGCCGACGAAACGGCGCTGGCCGCCTATAAGAGCCATCCGGTCTACGACGAGACCACGCAGCGGGTGCGCCCGATGCGCGAATTGCGCCATTCGGCGGATTTCCGCTCGACAGTGGGCTGAACCGCAATCGAAGATCGCGCCGTCATTCCGGCCGTAGCGAAGCGAAGCGCCGGAATCCATCGTAGAGCTCGGCGCCCTACGATGGATTCCGGAGCGGCGCCGCTGCGCGGCTTGTCCGGAATGACGGTGGAGGGAAACGACGAAAAATGCAGGACCCGCAGTCCCTCGAGGCCGTTGCTGGCCTTACGCGCTCAAGCTAAATCCCATCCATGACCACGACCTCCTTCCGCCTGGCCCTGGCCCAGCTCAACCCGATCGTCGGCGACGTCGCCGGCAATGCCGACAAGGTCCGCGCCGCCAGGCGCGAGGCCGCGGCGCAGGGCGCCGAGCTGGTGATGTTCACGGAGCTCTTCCTCTCGGCCTATCCGCCCGAGGATCTGGTGCTGAAGCCGGCCTTCCAGGACGCCTGCCGCCTGGCCTGCGAGGAACTGGCGCGCGAGACCGCCGATGGCGGCCCGGCGCTGCTCCTCGGCCTGCCCTGGCTCGAGGACGGCAAGCTCTATAACGCCTATGCGCTGCTCGATGGCGGGCTGATCCAGTCGGTGCGCTTCAAGGTCGACCTGCCGAATTACGGCGTCTTCGACGAGAAGCGGGTGTTCGAGCCCGGCCCGCTGCCCGGCCCGGTGGTGTTTCGCGACCGGCTGCGCCTCGGCATCCCGGTCTGCGAGGACATCTGGGGCCAGGACGTCGTCGAGTGCATCGCGGAAACCGGCGGCGAGATCCTGCTGGTGCCGAACGGCTCGCCCTTCCGCCGCGGCGTCACCGAGGAACGGCTGAACGTCGCCGTTGCCCGCGTCGTCGAGGCCGGGCTGCCGCTGGTCTATCTCAACCAGATCGGCGGCCAGGACGAACTGGTCTTCGAGGGTGCCTCCTTCGTGCTGAATGCCGACAGGAGCTTCGCCCATCAGCTCCCCGCCTTCCGCGAGGCGCTGGTCGTGACGCAATGGGAGCGTGGGGCCGATGGCTGGCACTGCCTGCAAGGCGAGATCGCGGCGGTCGAGAGCGGCGACGAGGCCGATTACTCGGCCTGCGTGCTGGGCCTGCGCGACTATGTCGAGAAGAACCGCTTCCCCGGCGTCGTGCTCGGCCTCTCCGGCGGCATCGATTCGGCGATCTGCGCCGCGATGGCGGTCGATGCGCTCGGGCCCGAGCGCGTGCGCTGCGTGATGATGCCCTATCGCTTCACTTCGCAGGAGAGCCTCGACGACGCGAAGCACTGCGCCGACGCGCTCGGCGTGCCCTACGAGATCGTGCCGATCGCCGCGCCGGTCGAGGGCTTCGAGGCGGCGCTGGCGGGGCTCTTCGCCGGCACCAATCGCGGCATCACCGAGGAGAACCTGCAGAGCCGGGTGCGCGGCACGCTCCTGATGTCGATCTCGAACAAGTTCGGGCCGATGGTGGTGACGACCGGCAACAAGTCGGAGATGTCCTGCGGCTACGCCACCCTCTATGGCGACATGAATGGCGGCTACAACCCGGTGAAGGACCTCTACAAGACCGAGGTCTTCCGCCTCTCGGCCCTGCGCAACCGCTGGAAGCCGCAAGGGGCGCTCGGGCCGGACGGCGAGGTCATTCCGGTCAACATCATCGTCAAGCCGCCGACGGCCGAGCTGCGCGAGAACCAGAAGGACCAGGACTCGCTGCCGCCCTATGAGGTGCTGGACGACATCCTCGCCTGCCTGATCGAGCACGAGATGCGGCTCTCCGACATCGTCGCCCGCGGCCACGACCTCGAGACCGTGAAGAAGGTCGAGCGCCTGCTCTATCTCGCCGAATACAAGCGCCGGCAGGCGGCGCCGGGCGTCAAGGTGACGCGCAAGAACTTCGGCCGCGACCGGCGCTACCCGATCGTCAACGGCTTCCGCGATCCGGGCAACGGCGCCCACAAGCCCGATGCCGGGCTGGTCAAGGGCGTCGGCAAGGCCGGGGCTGAGAGCTTCGACTTCTGAGAGCGCCGGCCCTTGGCCCGTCGGATGCCGTCTGGAAACGCGTCGTCATTCCGGGGCAGGCCGCAGGCCTGAGCCCGGAACCCATGAACACCACGCTGGACCAATTTGCCCAGGCCGCATTTCATTCGGTGGCGTCGTGTTGATGGATTCCGGGCTCGCCACTGCGTGGCGCCCCGGAATGACGGGCGCATGGGGCGGCAGAAGGTCGATCGGCTACAGCCAGAACCCTCCGATCTGGTTCGCCGCCGGATTGGCGAGACAGGCGGTCATCCGGTCGAGCCAGATGCGCTGGTACTTGGCGTTGAGGCCGTGCTGGGTGTCGACGTCGTAGCGGCGCTGGATCAGGGCGACGCGGCGCTTGATATGCAGGTCGACCAGGCCGTTGATCTTCGTCACCAGCCCGGCCAGCGTCGGCGCGCGGGCGATGGTGAGCTGGTGCGCCAGCGTCCGGCAGGCGACGAAGCCGACATCGTAGTGGAACTGCTCATGCGCCAGCAGGGCAGGGGTCAGCGCAGCCCCGATCTTCACCTTGGCGTCGGGGTCGACGAAGATGATGTTGGGGACGCCGATGGCGTAGTCCGTGCCGACCATGCGCGCACCCCGGTCCGGAAGCTCGTAGGTGAAGGCGGTATAGGCGTCCTGCACCGTGCCGTCGGCGGGGTCCATCACCACCGGCAACTGCACGAAATCGCCGACCTTCAGCGTCACCGGGGCGCGCTCGCAGGTCACGATCGCATCGGCCGGCACCGGGGTCGTGACCAGCGACTGGAAGGTCTTTCCACCTGGGTCGACGCGCGAATCCGGCGAGGCGAGCTTCATCACCACCTGCTGGTAGCGCCGGATCGCGCCCCGGGTCAGCGGGCCGCAATCGCCGTCGACCTCGAGCAGGTCGAAGCCGAGCGTTCCGGCATGGGGATTGAGCAGCGCCTGCACGAGGCGGGTATCGGGAGCAGCGTTCTTGCCGCCCAGCCCGACCGAAGCCGTGATGCTCATCCTCGCCTCCCTGCGCAGGTAGCCCATCGCCTCTATCGCCTACCCTTGCGTCAATCTGGGCGCTTGTCGATATCTCCTTGCGAGCGCATCGTCGGTGCCCTTGCCCTCGCGCCCTTCCCGCGCGACAAGCGCCGGCCATGACCGTTCCCTTCGTCCGCACCGCGCCGTCGCCGACCGGCTATCTCCATATCGGCAACGCCCGCTCGATCCTGTTCAACTGGCTCTTCGCCAGGCGCCATGGCGGGCGCTTCCTGCTGCGCTATGACGACACCGACAAGGCGCGTTCGAAGCCGGAATTCGCGGAGGCGATCGCCGAGGATCTCGCCTGGCTCGGCGTCGTGCCCGATGCCAGCATCAAGCAGTCCGAGCGGCTCGGCCTCTACGATGAAGCTGCCGCCACGTTGCGCGCCGCCGGCCGGCTCTACCCCTGCTACGAGAGCGCCGACGAGCTCGACCGCCGCCGCAAGCGCCAGCTCGCGCGCGGCCTGCCGCCGGTCTACGACCGCGCCGCCCTGAAGCTGACGGCAGCCGACCGCGCCGCGCTGGAGGCCTCGGGGCGGCGTCCGCATTGGCGCTTCCAGCTCGACTGGGAGGAGATCGGCTGGGCCGATCTGGTGCGCGGCCCTTCGCATGTCGACTGCGCCTCGCTCTCCGACCCGGTCGTGGTGCGCGAGGACGGGACCTATCCCTACACGCTGCCTTCGGTGGTCGACGACGTCGACATGGGCATCACCCATGTCATCCGCGGCGAGGACCACGTCACCAACACGGCGGTGCAGATCCAGATCATCCAGGCGCTCGGCGCCGCGGTTCCAGTCTTCGGCCATCACAACCTGCTGACCACGGCGAGCGGGGAGGGGCTGTCGAAGCGGCTCGGCCACCTGTCCCTGCGCGGCCTGCGCGAATCCGGCGTCGAGGCGCTGGCGGTCGCGGCGCTTTCGGTGCTGGTCGGCTCATCCGATGCGGTCAGGCCGGTCTCCAGCCTCGACGAGCTCGCCGGGCTGGTCGATCTCGCCCATGTCTCGCGCGCCCCGGCGAAGTTCGACGAGCACGAACTCGAGGCGCTTTCGGCCCGGACGCTGCACCATTTCGAGTTCGCCGCCGTCGCCGAGCGCCTGCGCGCGCTGGGCATCCCGGCGAGCGAGCCGTTCTGGCTGGCGGTGCGCGGCAATCTCGACCGGCTCTCGGGCGCAGGCGTGTGGTGGCGGGTCGTCGAGGGTCCGATCGAGCCGCTCGTCGTCGACAAGGCCTTCGCCGCGGCGGCCGCGGCGCTGCTGCCGCCGGAGCCCTTCGACCAGACGAGCTGGAAGAGCTGGACGCAAGCGGTCGCCGCCGCCACCGGCACCAAGGGCAAGGCGCTGTTCATGCCGCTGCGCCAGGCCCTGACCGGGCGCGACCACGGCCCGGAGCTGGCGGCGCTCTTGCCGCTGATCGGCCGCGAGAAGGCGCTGAAGCGGCTGGCCGGCGAGACGGCGTGAACCAGCATCATTCCTGGGCGGAGTGTCCGGCCTACATCCACCGGATCACCGCTCCCATCCTGAACATCGGACCGAACAACGTATTCGGTTCGATATTCTAACGATCTGGAGCATCGGACCGAAAAGCGGAATCCGATTTTCGGTTGAATCCGATGCTACAACAAGGAGCTAGATCGCCATCTCTGCGTCCGGATGGACGCACGGCGATCTAGCGTCGGCTTTCCCCAAAACCGCATTCCGCTTTGCGGGCCGGCGCTCTAATTCTGCCCGCCTCCGGGGGATCGCATCAATTGCTGGCGAAGCAGTAGAACAGGCCGGCGCCGCCCGTGCCTTTTAGTGCATCCTGGCTGCAGCCGCCGCGCGAGAGGTGCGACATGTTCCAGGATTTGGCGGGCGGCGAGTCGTCGAGCCCCGTGCGGTCATGGTGGCCGACCATCACCGCGCCCTCGGCGCCGCTCTTGGTATAGTTGCCGCAGGTGCGGTCCTCGCCCGGGCCGAATGCCGTGCCGTCGGCCTGCGAGCCCGTCAGGATATCGTGCTGATTGGGTGAATCGCCGCGGCCGTTGACGGTTTCGCCTTTCTCATTGAGGGCGCTCTGCTTGGTGAGGCTCGCCGCGGCGCCGTGCAGATCGGCGACGCTGCTGGCGACCACCGTTCCCTTGGCGTTGCGCCACGGGCCGGCGCCGATACGGTCACGCGCATTGACCGCCGCTGCCCCACCAACTGCTTGCGTCGACAAATAGGCCCGCCAGGTCTTGCCACCGGCGCCGGCCGCTTGGGCGAGGCGCTGGCAGATCGCATCCGCCCCTTCGAGGCCCCCGAGATCCGCGCCCTTGCCGGAGCCGGTGCTCGTGACGAAAAAGCTCATCTCGGCCGTCTGGGCTACAACAGCGCTCGCGGACAGCGCCAGCAGCCCGGTCGCGGCGACAAGTCCGGCACATTTTGCGCGCATCGTCTGACACTCCCGTTCGTTTGTGCGTTCCTGGGCGCGTCGTTTCCGGTTGGTCCTGCATACCCGGCGGTCGGCCCGGGAATGACTTTAGCATACCCGCAATGCGAGATGGAATCGCCGCCTTCCCAGAGGCGCTTCGGACGTTTTGGCACCGCTCAGCCGGCGCGCCGGCCGCGTCGGATCAGGGCCGTGCCGTCGCGCCGGCGCCGAGATTGGGGGCGATGTTCGGGGCGACGATGCGTACGGTGCGCCGCTCGCCGGTGACGCTCTTGCTTTCGCGCTTGAGCCCGTCGCCCTGCTGGACCGTCTTCTCGCCATCGATCCGCTGCGGCCCGACGCCGGCGGATTCGGTGCTGGCCGTCGGCACGCTGGCGGCGGGCGCCGGCTCGTCGCCGGGCGCCGCCTGGAGCACGGTCGGAGCCGGTGCCGGTGCCGCCTCCGGCGCCGGGGTGGTGGTCTTCTTGCCACGCGCCGGCTGTGCCGGTTTCGGCCGCGACATTTCGAGCGAGCGCTCCTCGGTGACGATGATGTCGCCCTTGCGCTGCTCGAGCAGGCTCTCGGCTTCCTGCAGGGTCTGCGCCCAGCTCTGGCCGGGGGCCCGGCAGGTGCAGGCGGCGTCGAAGCTGCGGGTGTATTTCAGGGCGTTCGGCAGGGAGGCATAGGGCGTGCCGGTGCTGCGCGAGACCGCGTTCTGGATGTCGCCGCCATTGCTCATCCCGAAGGCGAGCGTCTCGCTGCCGGGGCAGAGCGCCTGGCACATCTCGTCCTGCCCCTCGCGCCCTCCCGGGCTGTTGGCGAGCGGGAAGAAGAAGCCGTCGCAGGTCCGCACGCAGACCGAATAGGGTCCGCCCTGGCGCGGCCGGTCCTCGGACTGCGGGTCGGGGTCGAGCTCGGGCAGGGTCGAATCGATCTCGCCGCGGCGCGGCTCGATGCCGAAGATCGTCTCGAAGAAACCGCGGCGCGGATCGCGGCAGTTATTGTCGATCAGCGCCGCGAGCTGCGCCCGGCGCTGGTCGATGCCGCCGCTCTGCGCCTGCCGCTGCAGCGCGCCGTACTGCGCCTGCAACTGCGCGAGATGGGCGCGGATGCCGCCGCATTGCGGTGGCGGCTGCTCGCCGAAGAACAGGAAGTTGCCGCGGTCGCAGCCCATCGAGCGGTACTGGCCGGATAGTTGCGCGATCTGCGAGCCGACGCGCTGCGCCGCCTGCGCGGCGCGCGGATCGCCGCCGCGCTGCCCCTGCAGGCTCGCCAACTCGGCCCGCCAGTTGCTGCAGGCGGGCGATTGCGCGACGGCCGCGCCGGTCAGCGCGGCAAGCGCCAGAGCCGGGGCGAGGATGCGTCGGAGCGAAGCGAAAATCATCGGAGGAAGCGTCTTGACCCTTGTTAGCCATGGGGCGCCGCAGGCCGCGGCGCGCCTTCGCTGAGCACATGTCACAAAGGCGACGGAACTATGGACATCCCGATTCGGGGCCAGCCGCCAGCCGGAATCGCATATCCGTGCCCCGGCGGCAATCAGGCGCCTTCCTCGTGATAGGTCCCGGCCAGCAGCCGCCCGCGCTCGGTCAGCACCGCCAGCACGCGCTCGAAGGTGCGCAACTCGTCGGCGGCGATGCCCTCGGTCCAGCGCTCCTCGAAGGCCAGCGCCAGCGGCACGATCTGGGCATAGACCCGCGCGCCGGCGGCCGTCAGGGTAACGAAGGACTCGCGCCGGTCGGCCCGGTTCTCGCTGCGCGCCACCAGCCCGCGCTGGTCGAGCCCCGCAACCGCCCGCGACACCTTGGTCTTGTGCATCTGCGATAGCTCGCCGATGTCGCGCGAGGTCATCCGGCCGAATTCGCCGAGCTGGGCGATCACCCGCCATTCCGGGATGCCGATGCCGAACTTCTCGCCATAGATGCGCGCCAGCGCCCGGCTGGCGAAGACCCCGGCGACGTTGAGGCGATAGGGCACGAACTGCTCGAGATGCAGGGCGCGTTCGCCGCCGGGCGGGTTCGGTTTCGTTGACATTAGTTTCACTTGCAACTAATCAGGAGGGCAGGTAATCAGGAGGGGAGGCGGCTGAGGGAGCGCGGCGCGAACGGCCGGAACCCGGCTTTTCGCAGAAGCCATGCTCCATTTCCACAGGATCCGGCTGCTCCGCGATCATCGCCGAACCGGTGCGGCTGTCAAAGGCGCCGGCGGCATCAGGAGGACCTGGCCATGAACGTCCAGACGACATCTCTTTCCGCTTCCGGCCAGCAGACGCAAGATGGGCGGCGCTACATGTCGGGCTTCGGCAATTCCTTCGAGACCGAGAGCCTGCCGGGCGCGCTGCCGATCGGCCGCAACTCGCCGCAGAAGGCGGCCTACGGCCTTTACGCCGAACAGCTCTCCGGCTCGCCCTTCACCGCGCCGCGCTCGACCAATGAGCGCTCCTGGCTCTACCGCATCCGCGCCAGCGTCAAGCATGGCGGCCGCTGGACGCTCGTCGACAAGGGCCTGATCCGCACCGCGCCCTGCCGCGACGAGACCAAACCCTCGCTGGGGCAGCTGCGCTGGAGCCCGATCCCGCTGCCGGAAGAGAAGCTGACCTTCCTCGCCGGCCTGCGCACCCTGACCACGGCCGGCGACGCCGATACCCAGGCAGGCATGGCCGCCCACATGCTCTTCGTCACCGCCTCGATGGAGCGCGAATACCTGTTCTGCGCCGATGGCGAGTTCCTGATCGTGGCGCAGGAAGGCCGCCTGCGCTTCTTCACCGAGTTCGGCATCATCGAGATCGAGCCCGGCGAGATCTGCGTCATCCCGCGCGGCGTCGTCTTCCGCGTCGAGCTGATCGACGGGCCGGCGCGCGCCTATGTCTGCGAGAACTATGGCGGCAGCTTCACCTTGCCCGATCGCGGGCCGATCGGCGCCAACTGCCTCGCCAACCCGCGCGACTTCCTCACCCCGGTGGCGGCCTATGAGGACATCGAGGAGCCCTCATTGCTCTACGCCAAATGGGGCGGGGAAATCTTCTCGACGGAGATCGGCCAGTCGCCGCTCGACGTCGTCGCCTGGCATGGCAATTACGCGCCCTACAAATACGATCTGCGGCATTATTCGCCGGTCGGCGCGATCTCGTTCGACCATCCCGACCCGTCGATCTTCACCGTGCTGACCGCGCCCTCCGAGACGCCCGGCACCGCGAATATCGACTTCGTCATCTTCCCCGAACGCTGGCTGGTGGCCGAGAACACCTTCCGGCCGCCCTGGTACCACCGCAACATCATGTCGGAGTTCATGGGGCTGATCTACGGCGTCTACGACGCCAAGCCGGAGGGCTTCACGCCCGGCGGCTTCAGCCTGCACAACATGATGCTGCCGCATGGCCCCGACGCCCAGGCCTTCGAGCATGCGAGCACCGTCGAGCTCAAGCCGGTCAAGCTCACCGGCACCATGGCCTTCATGTTCGAGACGAGATTCGCCCAGCGCGTCACCGGCTACGCCGCCGGCCTGCCGCAGCTCCAGGACAATTACGCCGCCTGCTGGGAGGGGCTGAACAAGCGCTTCGATCCGAAGAAGCGCGAGGCCTGGTAGGGTTTGCCGCCCCCCCTGGCCTGTTGCCTTTGCTCGGAGCCGCCCCGTCATCCTGGGCGAGCGAAGCTCGACCCGGGATCCATCGTAAGGCTCCGCGGCCTACGATGGATCCCGGATTTGCGCCGCTCCGCGGCTTGTCCAGGATGACGGCGAGGGAAAAACGGTCCTCAGCGCGCCTTCAGACGGTTCATGAACGCGTCATACGAAAGCTCCGCGACCTGCCACCAGAGCAGGTTCTCGCCGCGGAAGGCGACCATCGAATCATAGCCCTTCTTGAACAGCTCGCTCTTGGCCGAGGTCTCGGCATAGTACTCCTCGGCCGCCTTGAGCGAGGCTTCCATGATCGGCTGCGGGAAGGCCTTCAGCTGCGCGCCCTGGCCCACCAGCCGGCGCAGGCCGCCCGGATTCACGGCGTCGTATTTCGCCAGCATCCAGTTATTGGCCGCCTCGCAGGCATGGTAGACGATGGCCTGGTAGTGCTTCGGCAGCTTGTTCCACTGCTCCTGGTTGATGATGAGGTGGAGCATGGCGCCGCCCTCCCACCAGCCGGGATAGTAGTAGTAGCGGGCGACCTTCACGAAGCCGAGCTTCTCGTCGTCATAGGGGCCGACGAACTCGGCGGCGTCGATCGTGCCGCGCTCCAGGGCCGGATAGACGTCGCCGGCGGCGATCTGCGTCGGCACCACGCCGAGCTTGGCCAGCACCGCGCCGCCCATGCCGCCGATCCGGAACTTCAGCCCCTTGAGGTCGTCGAGCGTGGTCAGCTCCTTGCGGAAGAAGCCGCCCATCTGGCAGCCGGAATTGCCGCAGGGGATCGAGTAGGCGTTGAACTTGGCCAGCGCCTCGTTGACGATCTGCTCGCCGCCGCCGAAATACCACCAGCTATGCTGCTGGCGGGCGTTCAGGCCGAAGGGGATGCCGGTGCCGAGGCCGAGCGCCGGCTCCTTGCCGACATAGAAATAGGTCGGCGTGTGGGCGCATTCGACCGTGCCGGAGGTGACCGCATCGAGCGCCTGCAGGCCAGGCACGATCTCGCCGGCCGAGAAGGTCTGGACCTGGAACTTGCCGTCGGTCGCGTCCGCCATGAACTTCGCGAACTGCTGGGCGGTGCCGTAGATCGTGTCGAGCTGCTTGGGGAAGCTCGAGGTCAGCCGCCATTTCACTTCCGGCATCGACTGGGCGATCGCCGGCATCGCGATCGGCGTCGCGGCCACGGCGAGCGCGCCTGTTTTCAAAAACGTGCGGCGTTCCATAAGGTCTCCTCCCGGGGATCGGTTTGACCCCATCATGACTGTCCGGCACGGATTGGAAAGAGATGAAACTCGCATCCCTTATGCAAGGCCGTGATGGCCGGCTCGTCGTCGTCTCGAACGACCTGACCCGGGCGACCGACGCCTTCCCGGTGGTGGCGACGCTGCAGGGCGCGCTCGACGACTGGGAACGCTGCGCGCCACGGCTCGCCGACCTCGCCGAGGGGCTGGAACACGGCTCGGTGCCGTCCTTCCGCTTCCACGAGCATGACTGCGCCTCGCCGCTGCCGCGCGCCTATCAATGGCTCGACGGCTCGGCCTATGTGAACCATGTCGAGCTGGTCCGGAAGGCAAGGGGTGCGCCGATGCCGGAAAGCTTCTGGAGCGATCCGCTGATGTATCAGGGCGGCTCCGATTCGTTCCTCGGCCCGCGCCAGCCGGCCCGGATCCTCAGCGAGGATTACGGCATCGACCTCGAGGCCGAGATCGCGGTCGTCACCGGCGACGTGCCGATGGGGGCGAGCGTCGAGCAGGCGCGGGCGGCGATTCGCCTCGTCATGCTCGTCAACGACGTCAGCCTGCGCGAGCTGGTGCCGGCCGAGCTCGCCAAGGGCTTCGGCTTCCTTCAGTCCAAGCCGTCCTCCGCCTTCTCGCCGGTGGCGGTGACGCCCGGCGGGCTCGGGCCGGCCTGGGATGGCGGCAGGCTGAAGCTGCCGCTGCTCGCCCAGATCAACGGCAAGCCGTTCGGGCGCCCCGACGCCGGCACCGACATGACCTTCGACTTCGGCGTGCTGATCGCCCATGCGGCCAAGACCCGCCCGCTGGTCGCCGGCACGATCGTCGGCTCGGGCACGGTCTCGAATCGCGATGCCGATGGCGGGCCGGGCCGGCCGGTCGCCGAGGGCGGCCTCGGCTATGCCTGCATCGCCGAGCAGCGCATGGTCGAGACCATTCGCGGCGGCGCGGCCAAGACGCCCTTCCTGCGCTTCGGCGACAGCGTCCGCATCGAGATGAAGGATGCCGCCGGCCACTCGATCTTCGGCGCCATCGACCAGGAGATCATGCCCTATGCGCCGTGAAGGCCGCCGTCATTCCGATGGGCGACGCCGACCCCTTTGCGTCATTGCGAGCGCAGCGAAGCAATCCAGGAGGGCTCGTTCGACGGCCCCTGGATTGCTTCGTCGCTGCGCTCCTCGCAATGACGGTGATTTCCGAGCTCTTTGTTGGATGAGGTTCTGACGATGTCCGACGGCCCCGCCTTCGCCTCCACTGCCGATCTCGGCGAGAAGACCGTTTCCTTCGATGAGATCGGCCGGGGCGTCTACGCCTACACCGCCGAGGGCGACCCCAATAGCGGCATCGTCGTCGGCGACGACAGCGTCCTCGTCTTCGACGCGCAGGCGACGCCGACCATGGCGCAGCGGGTGATCGCCAAGGTGCGCGAGGTCACCGACAAGCCGGTCAGCCATGTCGTGCTCTCGCATTACCACGCCGTGCGCGTGCTCGGCGCCCCGGCCTATGGCGCCCGCGAGATCGTCTGCTCGGATGCCGCCCGCGCCATGATCGTCGAGCGCGGCGAGGAGGACAAGGCGAGCGAGATCGGCCGCTTCCCGCGGCTCTTTCAGGGCGCCGAATCGATCCGCCCGGGCCTGACCTGGCCGACCGCGACCTTCTCGCACAACGCCTCGATCTGGCTCGGCAGCCGCGAGGTCCGGCTGATGAGGCTCGGACGCGGCCACACCGCCGGCGACATCGTCGCCTGGGTGCCGGACGTCAACGTGATCTTCGCCGGCGACCTCGTCGAATACGGCGCGACGCCCTATTGCGGCGACGCGCATTTCAGCGACTGGCCGGCGACGCTCGACGCGCTGGCGAGCTTCGCCCCGGCCGCCATGGTGCCGGGCCGCGGCGCGGCCCTGACCAACCGGGCGATGGTCGGCGACGGCATCAAGGGCACGCGTGCCTTCCTGTCCGATCTCTACGAGGCGGTGAAGGGCCATGTCGCTGCCGGCCGCTCGCTGCGCGAGACCTTCGAGCGGGTGCACGAGACACTGGCGCCTTCCTATGGCGAGTGGGTCATCTTCGAGCACTGCCTGCCCTTCAACGTCACCCGTGCCTATGACGAGGCCGGTGGCCTCGACCATCCGCGCATCTGGACCGACGAGCGCGACCGCCAGATGTGGCTGGATCTGCGGGGATAGGGCGATGGCGCTCGCCCTTCATTTCCGCAAGGCGGCACGCAACAACGCCTGGTCCAACGACCGGCTGCTGCGTGCCTGCACGGAACTGAGCGAGGCCGAGTTCAGGGCGAAGCGCACCAGCTTCTTCCCCTCCCTGCACGAGACGCTGAACCACAGCCTCTCCATCGATCTGTACTATCTCGACATGCTGGAGGAGGGCGGTCGCGGGCTGAGGGTTTTCGACGCTCTCCGGCCTATGGCGGCGGGGCCGCTGCGGACCGCGCAACTCGCCAGCGACCGCCGGCTCGTCGCCTTCTGCGATGCGCAGGACGAGGCCCTGCTCGCCCGGACCGTCCCGACGGACCGGGGCGAGGACGGCATCGTGCAAGAGCGCGTCGACGACCTGCTGGCGCATCTTTTCCAGCACCAGATCCACCATCGCGGCCAGGCGCATGCGATGCTCGCCGGCACCGCCATCGCGCCACCCCAACTCGACGAATACTTTCTCGCCTTCGATGCCGGGCGCCGCGCTGCCGAACTGAAGGCGCTGGGGCTCGAGGGACCGGAGGCGCTGGGGTGATGGCGACTCGGATCGCGTCAGGCCGCGCGCGGGTTGACCGCGGAATAATCCTGCTCGGCTTCTGCCCGAGACAGGTCGTGCGCCGCTTGCAGGTTGAGCCAGAAGCGCGGGTCGGTGCCGAAATAGCGGCCGAGCCGGATCGCCGTGTCGGCGGAGACGTCGCGGCGCTGCCGCACCAGGTCGCTGATCCGGTTGCCCGGCACGTCGAGCGCCTTGGCGAGCGCGCGCGCGCTCATGCCGAGGGGCAGCAGATACTCCTCGCGCAGGACCTCGCCGGGGTGAGTTCGGATACGTGCCATGGCTCTCGCCCTTCAATGATAGTCGACGATCTCGACGGCTTCCGGCCCTTCGCCGTCCCAGCGAAAGCAGAGGCGCCATTGGTCGTTGATCCTGATGCTCCACTGCCCATGGCGCTCGCCCTTGAGCGCTTCGAGCCGGTTGCCCGGTGGCGAGCGGAGGTCACCGAGCGCGGTCGCGGCATCGAGCATGTCGAGCTTGCGGACCGCCGTCCTCTCGAGCGAGCGCCAGCGTGCCGGACAGGTTCCGCCCCGGAACAGCCGTTCGGTGTCACGGTCGGCGAAGCTCAGGATCATGACGCAGTGTATGATACGTATCGCATATCGGTCAACGGGCGGCGCTGATGCAGCCCGGTCGCCAATTCGCCTATCGCCGGTCGCCCGATCAGGATGCAGTCGTCCCGGTCCGGCACCCCGTCGTCATCGTCGGCGCCGGGCCGGTCGGGCTGACGCTGGCGCTCGACCTGGCGCGCCGCGCCGTTCCCGTCGTGCTGCTCGACGATGCCGACCGGATCGGCGAAGGCTCGCGCGCCATCTGCTTCGCCAAGCGCACGCTCGAGATCTTCGACCGGCTCGGGCTGGCGGAGGCGATGGTCGCCAGGGGCGTTACCTGGCAGAAGGGCAAGGTCTTCCGCGGCGAGGACGTCCTCTACGAGTTCGACCTCTTGCCCGAGGCCGGCCACAAGCAGCCGGCCTTCATCAACCTCCAGCAATATTACGTCGAGGCGGCACTGGTCGAAGCGGCGCTGGTGGAGCCGCTGATCGACCTGCGCTGGAGCAACCGCCTGGTCGGGCTGCAGGCGCGCGAGGACGGTGCCGAGATCAGCATCGCCACCCCAGAGGGCGAATACGCCATGTCGGCCGACTGGCTCGTCGCCTGCGACGGGGCCCGTTCGCCGACGCGCGGCCTGCTCGGGCTGGAATTCCGCGGCGAGGCCTTCGAGGACCGCTTCCTGATCGCCGATGTCAAGATGAAAGGCGCTTTTCCGACCGAGCGCTGGTTCTGGTTCGACCCGCCCTTCCATTCCGGCCGCTCCGCGCTGCTGCACAAGCAGCCGGACGATGTCTGGCGCATCGACCTGCAGCTTGGCCGCGACGCCGATCCCGAGCACGAGAAGCGCCCCGAGATCGTCCGCCCGCGCCTCGAGCGCATGCTCGGCCATGCCGATTTCGCGCTGGAATGGGTCTCGGTCTACCGCTTCCAGTGCCGCCGGCTCGACCGTTTCGTCCATGGCCGCGTCGTCTTCGCCGGCGATGCCGCCCACCAGGTTTCGCCCTTCGGCGCGCGCGGCGCCAATTCCGGCATCCAGGACGCCGATAATCTCGGCTGGAAGCTGGCGCTGGTGCTGCAGGGGAAAAGCCCGGCCTCGCTCATCGCCAGCTACGATCTGGAGCGTGGCGCGGCCGCCGACGAGAACATCCTCAATTCGACGCGGGCGACCGACTTCATCGCGCCGCGCTCGCCCGGCGAACGGCTGTTGCGCGAGGCGTCGCTGGCGCTGGCGCCGTTGACCGGCTTCGGCAAGCGCTTCGTCAATTCGGGCAGGCTCTCGCTGCCGACGGCCTATGCCGATTCGCCGCTCTCGACGCCGGATTCCGGCTGGGCCGGCGGCGTGCCGCCCGGTGCGCCCTTTCTCGATGCGCCGCTCTCCGACGGGGTTGGGGGCTTTGCCTGGTTGAGCGAAGCTCTGGCGCCGGGGACACCCGTCGTGATCGGCGATGCCGCTGGGCTTGCGCCACCGGAGACGGTCGCCGTCGTTCCGGCTGCCGGGGGCGACGACATCCTGCGCCGGCGCTATGGGCTGGCACCCGGCGACGCCGTCGTGCTGCGGCCGGACGGGCATGCCGCCGCCCGCTTCCATGCCACGAGCCGGGCCGACATCGCCGGCGCGATCGAGAAACTGGAGGGCCGTGCGCCATGACCGAGCCGGAGCCGACCGAGCCGGAGCAGACTGAGCCGGGGCAGGGCGAGCCGCGGTGCCTCGCGCGCGAAAGCCGCTTCGCCGATCCCGACGCTGCCTACCGGCTCCTCGCCGAGGCGCATCGCGATCTCGACGAGGCCCACAGCGCCGCGCTGAATGCGCGGCTGGTGCTGATTCTGGCCAACCAGATCGGCGAGCTCGAAGTTCTGCGCGAGGCCGTGGCGCTGGCGCGGCAAGCACGATAACGTCGCTCCGACCACGCATTTCGGAGCCTGCCGCCAGATGGACGATCTCGCGCCCTTCTACCCGACGCTGATCCCGCTCGCCTTCTTCTTCTGGGGTCCGGCACTGGTGATGCTGCTGTTCTGGCTGGTCGGGCTCTGGGCCGGGCGGCTCGGCGTCGCCCGCGCTTTGGAGAGCGACTGGGACGGCTTCACCAGGGACGATGTCGAAAAACTCTTCACCGCCTATGGCGAGAAGAAGCGCGCCCTCTACCGCAACAGGCTGCTGCCCGCCGACGCTGCGGTCGCCCTGACCTATGCCATCGTCGGCGGCGTCATCGTCGCCGGCCTGTCGATGCGCGGTTATCCCTGGTGGGTCGCGGCGCTCTGCGGCGGCGGCTGGCTCTTCGGCGGGCTCTGCGACATCGCCGAGAATCTCGCCGTCGCCCGCCTGCTGGATCGCTATCCGGCGGTCGAGGACGGCACGGTCGCCTTCGCCAGCGGCTTCACGCGCATCAAGCTCGTGCTGTTCCTGCTCGGCGTGATCGGCGCGATCGCCGCCGCCTATCTGGCGTTCAGGCCGCTGGCGGGCTGAACCGGCCAGCGGTCGCGCCCGCTTTCCAACGCACTGGCGCGCCGGGCTGCGGCATCCCATATCCTGCCGGCGTCATACGAAAAGCGTCGGGAGAATACGGAATGCGGTTTCGTCGTCATGTCCTGGCCGTTCTGGCCGCTTTCGCCCTCGGCAGCGCCGCGTTTTCGCCGGCACAGGCCCAGGAGGACCTGATCTTCCGGAAGTCGACCGTCTGGAAGATGATGACCCCCGACGACAAGCTCGCCGTCTACGGCGTCGACGATCCGGTGGTCGAGGGCGTGGCTTGCCATTATACCGTGCCCGAGAAGGGTGGCGTCTCCGGCATGTTCGGCGTTGCCGAGGAGGTCTCCGACGTCTCGCTCTCCTGCCGCCAGATCGGCCCGATCAAGTTCAAGGAGAAGTTCTCGCAAGGCGACGTCGTCTTCCGCGAGCGCCGCTCGCTGATCTGGAAGAAGATGCAGATCGTCCGCGGCTGTGACGTCAAGCGCAACGTGCTGATCTACATGGTCTATACCGACAAGCTGATCGACGGCTCGCCGCAGAACTCGACCTCGAGCGTGCCGATCATGCCCTGGGGCGGGATGGGCGAAGTTGCGAAATGCGCGGAATGGGTGAGGTGACGGGCGTCGGCTCTAGCGGGGCGTATAGCTGCCGGTGTAGTTGCAGTTCGCACCGTGGAAAGTCGTGCACTGGCCGCTCTCCGACACTATGAGGCTGCGGCCTTTGCGGCGAATATCCAGCCGGCAGACCTCGCCTTCCCGTTCGGCCTCGGCCACGAGCTTATCGCCCTGGACACGGCCGCGCGCCGAAATCATGCCGACGCAGCTCCTGCTGCCGATCTCGATATCGACCTTGAGCACGCCGGCGCCGGCCGGGCGGATCGTCATGCTGCCGCCGAGCATGCGATAGCGGCCCTCGAAGGCATGGGCCGGCAAGAGCGTCGTCAGGACGAGGGCGGTAGCGAGCGCTGGACGGATCATTGGCCGACGGTCCCCGATGCAGCCGGGCCAGATCCGCGGCTGTTCAGAGTGCGGCTTGCGTCGATCTGACGAGATTCCGCTCGGCGGGCTCAGCCGCTGCAGGTGATCGCCAGCGGCTGCTCCGCGGCGGACGCACCGGCCGGGCGCGGGGTCGATCCGGTGAAATCTTCCTGCAAGGCGACGCCATAGGCGGTGGCAACGCGGTGGCCTTGCGCCTCGCACCAGGCATTGGCGACGATCTGGCCGCATTCGGCCTTGCTGGCGATGCAATCGGCGACGCCGTAGCCGTCGTTGGCGGGGATCAGATAGGTGCGCTCGGCCTTGGGAGCAGCGACCGTGTCGGTCGAGGGCAGCACGGCAAGCGAGAGCCCGGCCCCGATGATGCCGAACAATCCGACCAGAGCTACCGCGCGGCGCATGATGTTTTCCTTGAGCTTCGACGGGCTCTGAACCTTCGACATGGCAGCTTGGTTCCGAACGCTTAAAATCTGATGAAGTGCCGGCATTGATGTTGCGGCGCACAAGAGGGCGGCGCTTGTGGCGGGATTGCGGCAGCCAGAGCCGGAATCGCTGGATGAACGGGGTGCGTGGCGCATCGGCCGGCAAGCGTTGCAGCACTGCCACTTGACGTAAGCGTACGCGGCAGGCATTCACGAGCATGATGACGCGAGCCCTTGCCATTATTTGTCTGATTTGCCGCTAGCTTTCGCTGGCCGGCTGCTCACGTCCTCGTTCCAACGAAAAGACAGACAGCGCCCCGGCCAGCGGCCAGGATATGCCGTTTTTGTCGCCTTTTCGTCAGGACACCGCTTCGATGCAGCCGAACCTCAGGCTCTACAACACGCTGACGCGGACGAAGGAGGCCTTTGCCCCCGTCGATCCCAAGAACGTGCGCATGTATGTCTGCGGGCCGACGGTCTATGACTACGCCCATATCGGCAATGCCCGCCCGGTCATCGTCTTCGACGTGCTCTACCGGCTGCTGCGCCATCTCTACGGCGAGAGCCACGTCCGCTATGCCCGCAACCTCACCGACGTCGACGACAAGATCAATGCGCGGGCGGCCCGCGACTTTCCCGATCTGCCGCTGAACCAGGCGATCGCCAGGGTCACGCAAGGCACGACGGCGCAGTTCCATGCCGATGTCGACGCGCTCGGCAATCTGCGGCCGACCGAGGAGCCGCGCGCCACCGGCCATATCGAGGAGATGAAGGCGATCATCGAGCGGCTGATCGCCCGCGGCGTCGCCTATGTCGCCGAGGAGCATGTGCTGTTCCATGTCCCGGCGGTGGCCGGCATGAAGGGCGCGCCGCGCTATGGCTCGCTCGCCCGCCGCTCGCTCGACGAGATGATCTCAGGCGCCCGCGTCGATGTCGCTCCCTACAAGCGCGACCCGATGGATTTCGTGCTCTGGAAGCCGAGCCGCGACGGCGTCGATCCAGGCTGGCCCTCGCCCGCCGGAATCGCCACTCCGGGCCGTCCCGGCTGGCATATCGAGTGCTCGGCCATGTCGATGAAGGCGCTGCTCGAGCCCTTCGGCGGCGGCCTGCAATGCGACGATCCCGGCAAGAACGTCTTCGATATCCATGGCGGCGGCATCGACCTCGTCTTCCCGCACCATGAGAACGAGATGGCGCAGTCCTGCTGCGCCTTCGGTGGCGCGGAGGGCGCCGCACGCATGGCCAACATCTGGATGCATAACGGCTTCCTGCAGGTCGAGGGCGAGAAGATGTCGAAGAGCCTCGGCAACTTCGTCACCATCAACGAGCTGCTGGAGACGGAGAGCTTCGGTGGGCGCAAATGGCCCGGCGAAGTGCTGCGGCTCGCGATGCTGAAGACGCATTACCGCCAGCCGATCGACTGGACGGTGAAGGCGCTGGAGGAGGCGGAGAAAAAGCTGGATCGTTACAGCCGCATCCTAGAGAAATTTGGCTCCGAAGACGGTTCGGAAATTCCTTATGCTGTCACAAGCAAGCTTTCCGATGATCTAAACACGGCAGCGGTCCTCGCAGAGATTGACGCTATTGCTCGTCAAGCGAGCGGAGTGGTTTCTGACGGCCCGTTAAGTGCGGCAGAAATCATCGAAGGCCAAACCCGCGCGGCAAACGAACTCCGTGCTTCATTGGGTTTCCTCGGTATCGAATTTGCGGCTCAACGACCGGGCAAGGTTAATGCGCTGTTTCAGAGCGAAATCGAGAAGCTCATCGCCGCCCGCCTCGAAGCCCGCCGCGCCAAGAACTTCGCCGAATCCGACCGCATCCGCGACGAACTGGTCGCCATGGGCATCGTGCTGATGGACGGCAAGGATCCGGCTACCGGCGAGCTCACGACGGGTTGGGAGGTGAAGCGATGAGCGATGTTCTGACCCTGCTTGCGCCGCCCAGCGACGCCGCGGTGGCGCGTGCTCTCGCCGACTATGCCCGCCTCGCCGGTGACGTTTATCGGGAGCGGCTGGTCGGCCTCCATCTCTTCGGCAGCCGCGCTCGGGGCGACCATCGTCCCGACAGCGATGCCGATCTCGCCGTGATTCTGAGGTCGTTTCAGGGGTCGGCGCTCGACGAGAAGATGCGGCTGATCGATCTCGGCTTCGACGCGCTGACAGATGCCGGGGTGATGATTCAGCCTTGGCCGTTCACGCTCGCTCAATGGGAGATGCGCGAGCCCGGCGGGCGATTTTCGGACCTGCTGATCGCGGCGAAGCGCGACGGGCGGCCAGTGGATCTAGGCTCATGAGGCCGCGTGTCGGAAAGGCCGAGCAGTCGCTGCGCTCAGCGGAATTGCTGCTGGCTGCCGGTGATCTCGATGGCGAGGTCAATCGCGCCTATTATGCCTGCTATGATGCGGCGCGCGGCGTTCTGGAGGCGGTTTCCGGTCTCGATACGCGTGAGGTGAAAACGCATAGCGGACTCATCCGGCTTTTCAATCTGCGGGTCGTTAAGGCTGGCCTCATGCCGTTGGAGATCGGGCGCCTGATCGGGCGCGAAGAGCAGCTTCGATTGTTCGCGGACTATGGGGACGGTGTTCACGAGCGCAGCGAGGCCGAACTTGCCGTCAGGCAAGCGGCAGATTTCCTGGCCGCCTGCGTCGGTCTCATCCGCGACAAGAGCAACGAGCAATCATGACCCAGAAATCCAAAATCCGCCCCGCCGGCTCGCTCTCGCTCGCGATCAAGCTCGTCATGCTCGCCATGGTGATGCCGAAGGTGCTGCGCTACCGGCTGAGAATGCGGCGATGAGCGCCCGCATCCACCTCTTCGACA
>NZ_JAKFED010000067.1:0-32822 GCF_036675845.1 Allobosea sp.
TCATCTCGCGAAGAGCTTGCCCGGCGACCACCATGCGCCGGGCCTCAGCCCGCAAGCCACATCAAGGCGTGCGGCGGCAGGGTCAGCGTCGCTGCGGTGCCGATCTCATGGAGATCGCGGCCGGACTGGAAAGGCAGGTCGACCGCCACCTCCGTGTTTCCCACCCGAACGCCATAGCGGACGCTGGCACCGAGGAACTCGCGATGGGCGACGAGGCCGGGCAAGGCGATCTGGCCGGGAGCTGCGGCACCGGCCGGGACGAGGTTGGCGTGCTGCGGGCGGAAGACCAGCCGCGCGCCCTCCGGGACCGTCCGGTCGGCCGGCACCGGCAGGATGGTTCCGCCGTCGAGCTCGAAGCGGCGCTCGCCGCCCGAGGCGACAACCCGGCCGGAGAGGATGTTCGCCGTCCCCAGGAAATTGGCGACGAACAGGTTGGCGGGGCGCTCATAGAGCTCCATCGGCGTGCCGACCTGCTGGACCGTGCCGTCGTTCATCACCGCGATCCGGTCGCAGATCGTATTCGCCTCCTCCTGGTCGTGGGTGACGAAGATCGTCGTCAGCCCGAGGCGCTGCTGCAGGTCGCGCAGTTCGCGGCGGACCTGCACGCGCATCTTGGCATCGAGATTGGAGAGCGGCTCGTCGAGCAGCAGCACCTTCGGCTCGATCGCGACGGTGCGGGCGACCGCGACGCGCTGCTGCTGGCCGCCGGAGAGCTGCGAGGGCCGGCGTTCGGCGAGATGGCCGAGGCCGACGAGGTCGAGCGCCGCCTCGACGCGCCGTTCGACCTCGGCACGCTTCACGCCGCGCTCCTCGAGGCCGAAGGCGACATTGCGGCGAACCGTCATATGCGGCCAAAGCGCATAGGACTGGAAGACCATGCCGACATCGCGCTTCCAGGGCGGAAGGTCGGTGATCTCCTTTCCGCCGATCGTGACATGGCCGGTATCGGCCTGGTTGAAGCCGGCGATCAGGCGCAGCAGCGTGGTCTTGCCGCAGCCGGAGGGGCCGAGAAAGGCGAAGAACTCGCCGGGCTCGATCGACAGGTTGACGTCCTTCAGGACGTGATGCTCGCCATAGGACAGGTTGACGCCCTCGATGCCGACGGAAACGGCGGGGGTGGCGAGCGGGGAGGGAGCGGCGGGCGCCGCCGACTGCACTGGCGTGTTCATAGGCCCCTGGCCTTCTGGCTGCGTTCGATGATGAGATGCGAGAGGAAGGTGCAGAGCGCGACCAGCACGACCGCGACGACACCGAGCGCGGCCCCCGGGCCGCGCCCGGCCGAGGATTGCATGAAGACATAGAGCCCATAGGCGAGCGGTGCATCGGAGTTCGACTGCACCAGCATCAGCGTCGCCGAAAGCTCGACCGCCGCCGTGGCGAACGAGGTGACGAAGCCGGCAAGGATGCCGCCGGTCATCAGCGGCACGACGATGCGGCGCACCGTGCGCGCCTTGGTGGCGCCGAGATTCTCCGCCGCCTCCTCGAGCGAGACCGAAATCTGCTGGAGCGAGGCATAGCAGGCGCGCAGCGCATAGGGCAGGCGCCGGATCGCCAGCGCGAGCACGATCGTGATCCAGAGCGTCGCCAGCGGCGTCCCGTCCGGCAAGGTGATGCCGTAGAAGGTGCGCAGATAGCCGATGCCGAGCACGACGCCGGGGATGGCGAGCGCCGCGGACGCCATCCAGTCGAGCCATTCGCGGCCGATGAGCTTGGTGCGCAGGACGAGATAGGCGATGGCGACGCCGAGCACCACGTCGATGCCGCCGGCCAGCGTCGCATAGATCAGCGTGTTCTTGATGTAGAGCGAGCTCTCGCCGAAGACGCGGGCGTAATGGGCGACGGTGAAGGCGTCGGGCAGCGGCGAGAACGACCAGATCGTCGCGAAGGAAAGCAGCAGCAAAGCGAGATGCGGCGCCAGCACCAGCGCCAGGATCAGGATGACGACGCCATAGCCGAGCACCGCCTCATGCGGCCGCATCGCCCGCTTGGCGAGGCCGCCACCGCCGCGCTGGGTCGTGGCGTAGTCGCGGCCCTTCAGCGCCACCGCCGAAAGCCACATGGCGATGACCGAGGCGACGATCAGCACCACCGAGATGACATAGCCCATCGGGTCGGCGATGCCGATCGAGGTGACGCGCAAATAGGCCTGCGGCGCCAGCATGTCCTTGACGTTGAGCAGCAGGGGCGTCGCGAGATCGTCGAAGACCTTGACGAAGACCAGCGAGGCGCCGGCGAGATAGCCCGGCATGGCGAGCGGGAAGACGATTCGGCGGAACAGGCGGAAGCCTGAGGAGCCGAGATTCTGCGCCGCTTCCTCCATGGCGCGGTCGATATTGCGCAGCGCCGCCGAGAGGTTGATCAGGATGAAGGGGAAATAATGGAGCGACTGGACGAAGATGACGCCGTTCAGCCCCTCCATGAAGTCGATCTTGATGCCGAACCAGTCGTCGAGCAGCAGGTTGACCGAGCCGTTGCGGCCGAAGAAGAGCTGCATCGCCACCGCCCCGACGAAGGGCGGCATGATCAGCGGCAGGAAGCCGAGCGTCTGCACGATCGCCGCGCCGCGGAAGGCGAAGCGCGTGGTCAGATAGGCCAGCGGCAGCGCCAGGGCCGAGGCCCAGGCCACCGACATCGCCGAGACGTAGAACGAGTTCCACAGCGAGCGCATGAACAGCTCGGTGCGGAAGAAGTCGTAGAAATTGACCAGCGTGAAGGTACTGGTGCCCTTCTCGGTGAAGGCGACATAGACCACCGTCGCGACCGGCAGCACCAGGAAGACGAGCAGGAAGGCGGCGATGGCGAGAGCCAGCGCGACCTGGCCGGGCGTGGCGGAAAAGCTGCGTCGGCGCGGCGGTGCCTTGGCGGGGATGGCGGTCATGCTCGTCCTGGTCATTGAAAGCAAGAAAGCGCCGTCATCCCGGATAAGCGGCGAAGCCGCGCCGATCCGGGATCCATCGCAGGGCTCGGCGCTCCACGATGGATCCCGGATTCCGCTGCGCTGCGTCCGGGGTGACGGCGGAGGGTGTGCAGCCTATTTCGCGGCCTTCAGCGCCTCTTCCGCCTTGGCCTTGGCCTTGGCGTAGTTGTCGCGGGCGAAGCTCGCCCACTGGCTTTCGACCTCGGCCTGGCGCGCCCCCTTCTCCTTGCCGCCGGTGAAGGCGCCGCGCAGCTCGGGACTCGCGGCCTGGGCCTCGGTCACCGGCAGGGCGGCGATGAGGTTGCGGGCTTCGTCGGCGAGGGCCTTGGCCTGGGCGTTCGGCTTCTTGGCGAGGGCGGCGTCGACCTCGTGCAGGGTCTTGGTCACGCCCTTCAGCGCGTCGAGCTGGAAGGAGATCAACTGGTCGAACAGCGTGTCGACGACCGCGGTGCGCTGCTCCGACTTGTCGACGTCGAAGCCGATCATCTTCTGGAAGCGCGGATCGGTGAAGGGGTTGGGATAGTCGGCCCCGGCCTTGGCGTAGACCGCCGGATTGACCGGCAGGCGGCGGATGCCGGGCTCGAGCAGCACTTCCTGGCCGGCAGGCGAGAGCAGGAACTCGATGAAGGCCTCGGCGGCGGCCTTGTTCGGCGGGTTGGCGACGATGGCGACATTGGCCGGGACCACCGTGGTCACGGTCGGGTAGACGAACTTGATCGGGAAGCCCGAGGCCTGCGCCGAGAAGGCGAAGAAGTCGATGACGATGCCGACGCCGACCTGACCGGAATTGACCGCTTCCGGCACGCCGAAGGAGCGCTCGGTGATCGAGCGGAAATTGCCGGCCATCTCCTTGAGGGTGCGCCAGCCCTTCTCCCAGCCCTCGCCCTGCAGGATGGTCTCGACCGTCAGATGCGTGGTGCCCGAACGCGCCGGCGAGGCGATCGAGACATGGTCGAAGAAGGCGGGCTTGGCGAGATCCTGCCAGTCCTTGGGCTCGGGCAGCTTGTTGGCCTTGGCGTAGCGCTCATTCCACATGATGCCGTAGCCGGAAGCTGCGAAGCCGGAATAGAAGCCGTCCGGATCGTTGATCGGATAGGAGCCGATCTTCTCGGGAATGCCGGTCGCCTTGGGCTTGTAGGCGGAGAGCAGCTTCTTGCCCTTCAGCACCTCGAAGGCGTCGGGCGCCGAGGCCCAGAACAGGTCGACCTGGTTGTTGGCCCTGGTCTCCTCGACGAATTTCACGCCGGCATTGGTGTTGCGGTTCTGGACTTCGAGCGTGACGCCCGGGACGGCCTTCTCGAAGGCCTTCTTGATCGGGTCGGTGACATCCTTCGAGAACGAGGTCACCACCGTGACCTTGCCGGAGGGCGCCTGCGCCAGGGCGGCCGGCGCGGCGAGCGCGAGGCCCAGCGCGGTTGCGGTCGCGAGCGCGATCCTGCGTGTGATCATGTCATCCTCCCCAAGAATGCAACGCCGCCCGACGTCGAGGCCGGACGGACAAACCTGGCCGCAAGATCAGGTTGCGGCTGCCGCAAAACTGTCACAAAAGCCGCCTGCATGTCATCTTGCGTTTTGCCGCGACGGAAGCGGCGATCCTGCGGGCTCCGGCATGCGATCGCGAAGGGGTTCCCGGTGCTCGGCTGGTTTCAGAAACTGCTTCCCAAGGAAGACAAGTTCTTCGGTCTCTTCGAGCGCCACTCGGTGACGCTGGTGGCCGGCGCCAAGGCGCTGGACCAGTTGCTCTCCGGTACCGTGCCGATCGAGGCCGGCTGTGCCGAGATCTTCGCTCAGGAGAACCTGGCCGACGAGATCGCCGGCGAGGTCATGCTCGAGACCGGCCGGACCTTCATCACCCCCTTCGACCGCGGCGACATCGAGGAACTGATCGGCTCGATGGACGATGCCATCGACCAGATGCAGAAGACCGCCAAGGCGATCAGGCTGTTCGAGGTCGAGAGCTTCGCACCCCGGATGACGGAGCTCGGCGCGGTCATCGTGCAGGCCTCGGAGCGCGTCGCGGTGCTGCTGCCGATGCTGCGCGACATCAAGAAGCACGCCATCGCGATCGGTGCGCTCGCCAAGGAGATCGGCGCCATCGAGGAGCGCTCCGACGAACTCTACGACCAGGGCCTGAAGGAGCTGTTCAAGGCGCACCGGAATGCGGATGCGATGGGCTTCATCGTCGGCGCCGAGATCTACGACCATCTCGAAAAGGTGGTCGACCGCTTCGAGGACGTCGCCAAGCGGGTCAGCCGCATCGTCCTCGAGCATCTTTAAGAACGCGCGCCCGTGGACCTCTCGAGCGTCGCCACCACCCTGATCTTCCTGATCGCCGTCGCGCTGCTGTTCGATTTCCTGAACGGCCTGCACGATGCCGCCAACTCGATCGCCACCATCGTCTCGACGCGGGTGCTGGCGCCGCGCTGGGCCGTGGCCTGGGCCGCCTTCTTCAACTTCATCGCCTTCCTGTTCTTCGGCCTGCATGTCGCCCAGACGGTCGGCTCCGGCATCGTGCAGGCGGCGATCGTCGACGACCGGGTGATCTTCGGGGCGCTGACCGGCGCCATCGCCTGGAACGTGCTGACCTGGATCGCCGGGATTCCGTCGAGCTCCTCGCATGCGCTGATCGGCGGGCTGGTCGGCGCCGGGCTGAGCAAGGCCGGCTTCTCGTCGATCGTCTGGTGGGGGCTGGGCAAGACCTTCGTCGCGATCTTCATGTCGCCGGCGATCGGCTTCGGGCTGGCGCTGCTGCTGGTCCTGATCGTGTCCTGGGGCTTCCTGAAGGTCGCGCCGATCAAGGCCGACAGCACTTTCCGCGCCCTGCAATTCGTCTCCGCCTCGCTCTACTCGCTCGGGCATGGCGCCAATGACGCGCAGAAGACCATGGGCATCATCGCCGTGCTGCTGTTCTCGCACGGGCTGATGGGCGACACCTTCTCGGTGCCGTTCTGGGTGGTGATCTCGTGCCAGGCGGCGATGGCGCTGGGCACGCTCTGCGGTGGCTGGCGGATCGTCCACACCATGGGCTCGAAGATCACGCGGCTGTCGCCGCAGCAGGGCTTCTGCGCCGAGACCGGCGGCGCCATCACCCTGTTCATGGCGACCTATCTCGGCATCCCGGTCTCGACCACGCACACCATCACCGGCGCCATCGTCGGCGTCGGCGCGGCGCGGCGCATGGCGGCGGTGCGCTGGGGCGTGGCGCGCGGCATCGTCTTCGCCTGGATCGTCACGATGCCTGCCGCCGGGGCGATCTCGGCGCTCGCCTATCTCGCCTCGGACCTGTTCCTGACCGGGCGATAGATCGCCGCGCGACCTTTCGGACGCGGAGTGGCGATCTATCTCTTACTCGCCGGCAGCATGATCGCGCGTGTAGCTGCCCAAGCCAGACCAGCTGCGCCCCCGCCGGCCGCCAGACCGATCATCCATTTACAGTCAAACCCGTCCTCTCGGCGGGGAACGTCCCGTGCGCGAGTGAATTGCATCATATTACCTAACGTAGCATCATCGCCTGGACCGCAGGAGCGCTGAAATGACGAAGTGGCTTGTCCTGGCTGCCGGCGTTTTTCTGTTTTTCAACGGCATGATGGCGCGAACATACGGCTACGCGAACTCCAGCGTGTACTGCTTCAATATGGACTACATCAAATTTGTGGGATGTTTTCGCAACTCTGCTAGCCCGCAATTTGTGGTATGGGCCACGACGCTGGTTGGCGCTGCGCTGATCTTGTGGTCGTTTTTCCGCGGCCGAAGGAGCACGTGAGGCCGGCACTTGGCCTCAGGGCAGGTTCTCGCGCAGCACGATCTCGGTGCTCGGCCGGCTCGTGCCCTCCATCGCCGGGCGGCCGGCGCGCAGATTGGCGAAGATCGAGACGCAATTCATCAGCGTCGCCTGCGGGTGCTGGGTGATCACCGCATCCATGGTGCCGTCGACCAGCAAGGCGCGGGTGTCGGGCGTCAGCCCGTGGCCGACGAAGACGACCTCGTGCTGGCGCCCGGCCTCCCTCAGGGCCCGGCCGATGCCCTCGGCGCCACCGCCGATGTTGTAGATGCCGGCGAGATCGGGGTGCTGCGTCAGCAGGGTCCTGGTCTGGCGATAGTTCTGGCCCTCGTCGTCATGACCCTCGCGCAGGCCGACGACCTCGATCGCCGGATAGAGCTCCTGGAACAAATGCAGGAAGCCCATCTCGCGCTCCTCATGGGCGCGGTAGCTCAGGCTGCCGGCGATCATCGCGACCTTGGCCGGGCGCTGGCCGATGAAGCGGGCGACGAGATAGCCGGCGGTCCGCCCGGCCGAGCGGTTGTCGAGGCCGACATAGGCGACGCGGCGGCTATTGGCGATGTCGGAGATCAGCGTCACCGTCGGCACGCCGCGCTCGGCCAGGCCGTCGACCGCCTCGCGCACGGCCGGGTGCTCGAGCGCCATGAAGGCGATGCCGTCGACGTCGCGACCGGCCTGGCGGAGCTGCTGGGCAAGCAGCGCCGGCTTGAAGCTCTCGATATAGTCGACCCGGGCCCGCATGTTGAAGGAGGCGAGCTGGTCCTGCGCGGTGGCGATCTGGCGGCCGAGCAGGGCAAGGAAGCGGTTGGTGCCGGCCGGCAGCAGGAAGGCCAGCCGCAAGGGCCTGAGCGCGCTCGCCGGCAGCGCGCCCTCCATGACATAGCCGAGCTCGCCGGCGGCCTTGAGCACCCGCTGCACCGTCGCGGCGCGGACGCCGGGGCGCTGGTTCAACACCCGGTCGACGGTCGCGGTCGAGACGCCGGCCAGCCGCGCGACATCCTCGACGCGCGCCATCTGGCGGCGGCGCGGCATTGCGTTCGCGGCGGCTTCGGAGCCGTCGGTCGGCTTCCGGATCGGCGCATCCATCACATCAAAAGCCATCATAAAATGATCTTGATGAACATCAGACGCGATTTCTATGCTGAGGGCAAGACGCTCAAGAGAAATCAAATCGCATCAAGCGAACCCGGGAGGAGACCATGACCATTCTGACGCGCCGCACCATCCTGCGCACCTTCGCCGCCGCGCCCGCCGCCTCGCTGATCGGCATGCCGATGATCGCGCGCGCTGCCGAGATCGAGCTGAAATACGGCAACAACCTGCCGCTCAGCCACCCGCTCAACATCCGCGCCCAACAGGCAGCCGACCGCGTCGCCAAGGAGACGAACGGGCGCGTCGAGATCAAGATCTTCCCGAACAACCAGCTCGGCGGCGATACCGACATGCTGAGCCAGGTGCGCAATGGCGGCATCACCTTCTTCACACCCTCGGCGCTGGTGATCGCGACGCTGGTGCCGGTCGCGGCGATCAACGCCGTCGGCTTCGCCTTCTCCGACTATGATCAGGTCTGGAAGGCGATGGACGGGCCGCTTGGCGCCCATGTCCGCGCGGCGATCGAGAAGCTGAACCTCCACGCCTTCGAGAAGATGTGGGACAACGGCTTCCGCCAGATGACCACCAGCGGCAAGCCGATCGAGCAGGCGGCCGACATGGCCTCGCTGAAGATTCGCGTGCCGGTCTCGCCGCTCTCGATCTCGATGTTCAAGGCGCTCGGCGCGGCGCCGGCCAGCCTGCAGTTCTCGGAAGTCTATTCGGCGCTGCAGACCAAGGTGGTCGATGCGCAGGAGAACCCGCTGCCGATCATCCAGGTGGCGAAGCTCTACGAGGTGCAGAAGAGCTGCGCGATCTCGAACCATATCTGGGACGGCTTCTGGTTCATCGCCAACGGACGCGCCTGGCGCGGCCTGCCGCCGGACATCCAGAAGATCGTGGCGGGTGCGATCAACGATGCCGGCGTCGCCCAGCGCGGCGACATCAAGAGCCTCAACGAGACCGTGCAGGCCGACCTGCAGTCGAAGGGACTTGCCTTCAACAAGACCGATCCCGACAGCTTCCGCGCCAAGCTCCGCGACGGCGGCTTCTACAAGGAATGGCAGGAGCGCTTCGGCGCCGAGGCCTGGGGCCTGCTCGAGGGTGCGGTCGGCAAGCTCGCCTGAGCGATTTGTCGCGCTCGGAGGCGCGAGGTCATCCCGGCCGAAGCGAGGCGTAGAGCCGGGATCCATGCCGGAACGGTTCAGGCATGAATCCCGGGTCTTCCCTGCGGTCGCCCGGGTAGACCTGCAAGAGAAGAGATGAAGGGATCCAATATGGACGGGCACGCGCTCACCATGCCGGCGCCGGCCGTGCCCGCGACCGGCCTCGGTCGCCTCGCCGACAGGCTCGACCGGGCCGTCGGCTCGGGCGTCGAGGCGATCGCGGCACTGCTCGTCGTGATCGAGATCTTCATCCTCGCGGCGGGCGTCACCGCCCGCTACGCCTTTCACGCGCCGCTGGTCTGGTCGGACGAGCTGGCCTCGATCCTGTTCCTCTGGCTCTCCATGCTCGGCGCCGTCGTCGCGCTCCGGCGCGGCGAGCACATGCGGATGACCGGCCTCGTCAGCCGCGTCGGGCCGCAGACGCAGGCGCTGCTCGAGGCGCTGGCGATCACCGCCGCGGTCGCCTTCCTGCTGCTGATTTTGCCGCATGCGCTGGAATATGCCGAGGAGGAGCGCTTCATCGTCACCCCGGCGCTGGAGATCACCAATAGCTGGCGCGCCGCCGCGATTCCGACCGGCATCGGGCTGATGCTGTTCGCCGCCGGCTGCCGGCTGCTGCGCTTCGGCTCGCTCAAGCCGGTGCTGCTGGCGCTCGGATTGACGGCGGCTCTGATCGTGCTGTTCTGGCTCTTCGGCCCGGCGCTGAAGCCGCTCGGCAAGCTCAACCTGGTGATCTTCTTCGTCGGCGTTGTCGCCGCGAACGTCTTCGCCGGCGTGCCGATCGCCTTCTCCTTCGCGCTCGCCACCTTCGGCTATCTCTCGCTCACCACCTCGACGCCGATGATCGTCATGGTCGGCCGGCTCGACGAGGGCATGAGCCATCTCATCCTGCTGGCCGTGCCGCTCTTCATCTTCCTCGGCGCGCTGATCGAGATGACCGGCATGGCGCGGGCGATGATCCAGTTCCTCGCCTCGCTGCTCGGCCATGTCCGCGGCGGCCTGTCCTATGTGCTGATCGGCGCGATGTACCTGGTCTCGGGCATCTCGGGCTCGAAGATCGCCGACATGGCCGCGATCGCGCCCGTGCTCTTTCCCGAGATGAAGAAGCGCGGTGCCAAGCCCGGCGACCTCGTCGCCTTGCTCTCGGCAACCGGCGCGCAGACCGAGACGATCCCGCCCTCGATCGTGCTGATCACCATCGGCTCGGTCACCGGCGTCTCGATCGCGGCGCTCTTCACCGGCGGCATGCTGCCGGCCGTCGTGCTCGGCGTCGCGCTCTGCTTCGTCGTCTGGCGGCGCTATCGCCACGAGGATCTCAGCCATGTTGCGAAGAGCTCGAAGCGCGAGATCGGCAAGCTCTGCCTGATCGCGCTGCCGGCGATCGCGCTGCCCTTCGTCATTCGCGCGGCGGTCGTCGAGGGTGTCGCCACCGCGACCGAGGTCTCGACCATCGGCATCGCCTATGCGGTGCTGGCCGGGCTCCTGATCTACCGCCAGTTCGACTGGCGCCGGCTCAAGGGCATGCTGGTCGACACCGCCTCGCTGACCGGCGCGATCATCTTCATCATCGGCTGCGCCACGGCCATGGCCTGGGGCCTGACCCAGTCCGGCTTCTCGCAGGACCTGG
Source organism: Allobosea sp. (assembly GCF_036675845.1). Taxonomy (GTDB): domain Bacteria; phylum Pseudomonadota; class Alphaproteobacteria; order Rhizobiales; family Beijerinckiaceae; genus Allobosea. Next base: position 10,581 of record NZ_JAKFED010000067.1, read on the forward strand.
CGCAGGTGATGGCGGCGGTGCCCGGCGGCGGCTGGGGCTTCCTCGCCATCTCGATCGTCGCCTTCATCATCCTCGGCAGCGTGCTCGAGGGCATCCCGGCGATCGTGCTGTTCGGCCCGCTGCTGTTCCCGATCGCCAAGCAGATCGGCGTGCACGAGGTCCACTACGCCATGGTGGTGATCTTCGCGATGGGCATCGGCCTTTTCGCCCCGCCCTTCGGCGTCGGCTATTACGGCGCCTGCGCGATCAGCAAGGTCAATCCCGACGAGGGGCTGAAATACATCTGGGGCTACATGCTGGCCCTGCTGATCGGCCTCGTCATCGTCGCCACCGTGCCGTGGATCTCCATCGGCTTCCTTTGATTTCGACCTCCACGACAGCAAGAGAGCATTACCATGAGCCGCTTCTTCGGCCAGATCCGCCAGGCCGGCTATGTCGTCCCCGATATCGAGGCGGCGATGGATTACTGGAGCCGCGTGCTCGGCGTCGGCCCGTTCTTCTACAATCCCAAGGTGCCGATCCGGAACTACCGCTACAAGGGCGAGGCCTACGAGCCGCATAATTCGGTGGCGCTCGCCAATTCCGGGCCGCTCCAGATCGAGCTGATCCAGTGCCGCAACGCGGTTCCGTCCATGTACAAGGACTTCACCGATGCCGGCCATAGCGGGCTCCAGCACGTCGCCTACTGGACCGACAGCTACGATGCCGATCTCGAACGCCTGACGGCGCAGGGCTTCAAGGCGGTGATGAGCGGCGAGGTCGGCGAGCGCGGCCGCTTCGTCTATTTCGACACGCATTACCATCCCGGCACGGTGATCGAGCTTTCCGAGGTCGCCGGCCCCAAGGGCGAGATGTTCCGGCTGATCCGCGAAGCCTCGGAGAACTGGGACGGCAAGGACCCGGTGCGGCCCTTCCCGGATCTGAGCAAGCTGTGAGATTTCGTCTCCCTTGCGGGGCGCAAATCCGTCATTGCGAGCAAAGCGAGGCAATCCAGGAGACTCCCTCCCTCTCGTCCTGGATTGCTTCGTCGCTTACGCTTCTCGCAATGACGGCCGGTATCGGAATCAATTGACATGTCGAATGACCGCTTCGAAGCCAGTTACCTGATCGAGACCCCGCTCGATCCGCGCAAGGTCGCGGAGGTGATGGCGGGCGAGCAGTCCTGCGGCACCTTCACCCGCGTCGCCGGCGAGACCAACGAGTTGCGCGAGCGGGCGCGGGCCGTCGTCACCAAGGTCGCGGTTCTCGAAACGGTCGACGAGCCGAGCCTTCCCAATGCCTGGCTGGCACGCAAGGGCGTCGCCGGGCCATGGCGGCGGGCGCGCGTCGCGATCTCCTTTCCGGTCGACAATGTCGGCGCCAATCTCGCGACGCTGGCCTCGATCGTCGCCGGCAATCTCTACGATCTCGGCGAGGTCACCGGCCTGCGGCTCGACACGATCACGCTGCCCTGGTCGTTCCGGCAGCGCTTTCCCATGCCCGCGCAAGGCATCGCCGGGACGCGCCGGCTGGCCGGCGCTGCCCAGGGGCCGCTGGTCGGCTCGATCATCAAGCCCAATGTCGGCCTGAGTGCGCTCGAGACGGCGGCCCTGGTCGCGAGCCTCTGCGAAGCCGGGCTCGACTTCATCAAGGACGACGAGATCTGCGCCGATCCGGTACATGCGCCGCTGGCGCAGCGCGTGCCCGCCGTCATGGACGTGGTGCGGCGTCATCAGGACCGAACCGGCAAGGCGGTGATGATCGCCTTCAACATCACCGACGAGACCGATGCGATGCGTCGCCATGCCGATCTCGTGGCGCGCGAGGGCGGCTCTTGCGTGATGGCGAGCCTGAACTGGTGCGGATTTTCGGCGATCGAGACCCTTCGCCGCTCGACCGATCTCGCCTTGCACGGGCACCGCAACGGCTATGGCGCGATCTCGCGCCATCCGCTGCTCGGCATCTCCTTCCACGCCTACCAGACGCTCTGGCGGCTCGCCGGCGTCGATCACATGCATGTCCATGGCCTGCAGGGGAAGTTCGCGCAGGAGGACGAGGAGGTGGTCGCCTCGGCCAGGGACTGCATCACGCCATTGACCGACGGCGCCGACGACCGCGTCATGCCGGCCTTCTCCTCCGGGCAGTGGGCCGGAACGGCGCAGCCGACCTTCGACGCGATCGGCCATTCCGACCTGCTGTTCATGGCCGGCGGCGGCATCCTCGCCCATCCGAGAGGGCCGGCGGCCGGCGTCGCCAGCATCCGCCAGGCCTGGGATGCGGTTGCCGGCGGCCTGTCGGTGGCGGAGGTAGCGAAGACGCATCCGGAACTGCGGCAGGCGCTCGACTTCTTCGGCCAGGCGACGGGCTGAGCCGCGTCATGCCGAACGCGCTGCCTCGCTATGGCTGGTATGGCGACGATTTTACCGGCGCGACCGATACGCTCTCGGTACTGGCCGATAACGGGCAGCGGGCGCTGCTGTTCCTGCGCATCCCGACGCCGGCGCAACTGACCAAGGCCGGCAGCCTCGATGCACTCGGCATCGCCGGTGCGACGCGCGCGATGCCTCCGGAGGCGATGTCAGCTGAGCTCGACCTGGCCGGACGCTTCTTCGCCGGCCTCGGCATCGACATCCTGCACTATAAATGCTGCTCGACCTTCGACAGTGCGCCGCATCTCGGCAGCATCGGCGCGGCGGTCCGGGCACTTCGCCGGCATTTCCCCAATCCACTGGTGCCGATCCTCGGCGGCCAACCGAATCTCGGGCGCTATTGCCTGTTCGGCACCCTTTTCGCGGCGGCCGGAACCGGCGGCACCGTCCATCGTATCGACCGCCACCCGACGATGAGCGTCCATCCGGCGACGCCGATGGGCGAGGCGGATCTGCGCCGGCATCTGGCCGCGCAAGGACTCGGCGATGTCGGGCTCGTCGATTATCGCCGCTATGGCGGTCCAGGCGCCTCCGAGTTGGGCGAAAGCCTTGCCGGGACGGCGGGGCCGCTGCTGTTCGACGTGGCGCGCATCGGCGATCTGGCTGTCATCGGCAGGCTGATCGCCGAGCGGGCCGTTGGTGCGCCGATGCTGGTCGTCGGCCCGAGCTCAGTCGCGCAGGCGCTGGCGGGTACGCCGCTGCTGGCCGGCGGCGCCGGCGATGCCATGGTCGCGGCGGCACTGGCGAGACCGTCCGGACCGGTGCTGGCGCTGGTCGGCAGCCTGTCGCCGGTGACGCGCGCCCAGGTCGAGGCCGCGTCGGGCTATGCCCGGATCGCCGTCGATCCGTTGCGCCTGCTCGGCGAGGCCGGTCATGCCGCCGTGCTGCGGCAGGAAGCCTGCCGCCTGCTCGGCGAAGGCGATGTCATGCTGGTCACCGACCGCCCGGCAGGAGCGCCGGGCGACACCGCGAAAGTGGCGGCGGCGACCGGAGAATTGCTGCGCGCCATCGTCGCCGAAGCCGCGATCGCGCGGCTGGTGGTAGCGGGCGGCGACACCTCGACGCTCGCTGTCCGCGCGCTCGACATCTGGGGGCTGTCGCATCGTGCGCCGCTGGTGCCCGGCGCGCCGCTCTGCCGCGCCCATAGCGACCAGCCGCGCCTGGACGGGATCGACGTCGTGCTGAAGGGCGGCCAGATGGGGCCGCCCGACTTCTTCGCGCTGGTGGCGGGACGTTGAAACGCCGCCAAGCGGCTGTTTAGAACGCGACCTTGTCAGCGCCCTTGAGCTGGAGCTGCTCGCGGGCGTCGTCCGGGGTCGCGATCTCCAGGCCGAGGCCTTCGACGATCTGGCGGGCGGCGCGGACCTGGTCGGCGTTCGATTTCGCGAGCTGGCCCGGGCCGAGCCAGAGCGAATCTTCCAGGCCGACACGCAGATTGCCGCCCATCGCGACCGCCATCGCCGCGATCGGCAATTGATGGCGACCGGCGCCGAGCACCGACCAGTGATAGTCGTCGCCGAAGAGTCGGTCGGCGGTGCGCTTCATATGGGCGACGTCCTCCGGATGCGGGCCGATGCCGCCGAGGAGGCCGAAGACCGACTGGACGAAGAAGGGCGGCTTGACCAATCCGCGATCGACGAAATGCGCCAGCGTATAGAGATGGCCGATATCGTAGCACTCGATCTCGAAGCGGGTGCCGTTCTCGGCGCAGGTCGTCAGGATGTTCTCGATGTCCTTGAAAGTGTTCTTGAACACGCGGTCGTTCGAGCCCTCGAGATAAGGCCGCTCCCAATCGTGCTTGAACTCCTTGAAGCGGTTCAGCATCGGGTAGAGCCCGAAATTCATCGAGCCCATGTTGAGCGAGGCGACCTCGGGCTTGAAATGGGCGCAAGGCTTGAGGCGCTCCTCGACCAGCATGGTCGGGGCGCCGCCGGTGGTGATGTTGATGACGCAGTTCGAGCGCTGCTTGATCACCTTCAGGAAGGGCTCGAACGCCTCGGGCGACTGGTCTGGCTGGCCGGTCTTCGGGTTGCGGGCATGGACATGGACGAGGGCCGCGCCGGCCTCGGCGGCGCCGACGGCGGCGTCGATGATCTCCTCCGGCGTCACCGGGAGATAGGGCGACATCGAGGGGGTGTGGATCGCGCCGGTGACGGCGCAGGTGATGATGACTTTGCGGTTCTTCGCCATGGAATACGTCCTTCGAGGCTGATCGATCTTTAACTCACGCCGGCTTGCGCACTGAGGCGCGCTTATGCGCCTGCAGGGCGGCGAGGCGCGTGTCGCGCCACTCGCTCAGCCGTTTGACGCGCTCGGCCTCCTGCCTGCCTGGCCATTCGCTCATCACGGTCGCGACGGTCTTCGCGCCGAACGGCTCGCCGCCGGCGCTGTCGGCGATCATCCGGTCGAGCGAGGCGCCATAGCGGGCGCAGTAGTCGGGAATGCCGCCGGGCGCATTGAGCTCGATGGTCTCGAACGGTCCCATGAAGGACCAGCGCAGGCCGAGCCCGTCGCGGATGGTCTTGTCGACGTCTTCGGCGCTGGCGACGCCCTCGCCGACGAGGCGGAAAGCCTCGGCCAGCAGCACCGCCTGCAGGCGGTTGAGGACAAAGCCGGGCTTCTCCTTGCGCAGGGTGATCGGCACCTGGCCGGCCTGCTCATAGAGGCGCTTGGCCTCAGTGACGATCTGCGGGTCGGTCCAGGGCGCCGGGGCAAGCTCGACGATCGGCACCAGATGCGGCGGGTTGACCGGATGGGCGACGAGGCAGCGGGCCCGGCCGGCGAGGCCTTCGGTGAAGTCCGAAGCCATGATGTAGGAGGTCGAGGAGGCAAGGATGGCGGAGGCAGGAGCCAGCCGATCCATCTCGGCGAACAGCGCGCGCTTGGCGTCGACCGTCTCGGGGCCATTTTCCTGGGCGAGGGCGATGTCCTTCAGCGCGTCGGCGAGGTCGGCGGCGACGCGGATGCGGGCGAGCGCACCCTTGGGGTCGTCGACGAGGCCATGGCCGGCGAGCTCCTCGAGATTGTTGCCGATATGCGCGCGCGCCGCCTCGGCCACCTCGGGCTTCAGGTCGTAGAGCGCGATCTCGAAGCCGTGGCTGGCGAAGACGGTGGCCCAGGCGCGGCCGATGAGCCCTGAGCCGACGATGGCGATCTTGGTCATAAGGGAGTGTCTCGATTGGTGTAGTCGGGCGCGGGGAACCCCTCTCCTGGAAGGAGAGGGGCAGGGGTGAGGTGTGCGGGAGAGAAGTCGTTGGCCTGAACATGGCCGCGCGGTGAGCGCTCGCGGAACTGGCCTGGCGTCTTACACCTCACCCTGCCCTCTCCTTCCAGGAGAGGGTTCCCCGCGCCTCTGCGGTCTATCGGATTGCACATCACAGCCACAGCACCTGCCGCCTGAGCGCCAGGTCCTGGCTCAGCGCCCGCGAGGGGCCGGTATGGGTGACCTCACCGCGCTCGAGCACGACGGTGCGGTCCGACAGCGCCAGCGCCAGATCGAGATGATGGTCGACGATCACGATGGCGATCTCCCGGCGCAGCCTGTCGAAGGCCTCGAACAATTCCTCGACCACGGCCGGCGCCAGCCCCTCGAACGGCTCGTCGAGCAGCAGCACCCTGGTGTCGCCGGAAAGGGCCCGGGCCACTGCCACCATCTGCTGTTCGCCGCCCGAGAGGTAGTCCGCCGGGGAATGCCAGCGCTGCTTGATGCGCGGGAAGAAGGCGAAGATCTTGTCGTCCTCCCAGCGCACGCCGTTGCCGGTCAGGCGGCGCAGGCGGCCGAGCTCCATATTGTCCTTGACGCTCATGCCGGCGAAGAGGCCGCGGCCCTGCGGCACATAGGCGATGCCGGCGCGCGCGATCTTCGCCGGCGGCAGGCGGGCGATCTCCTCGCCGGCCAGCGTGATCGAGCCATGGGCGGGCGGGGCGATGCCGGTGATCGTCTTGAGCAGGGTCGACTTGCCGGCGCCGTTGCGGCCGAGCAGGGCAACGATCTCGTTCTGGTGCACGTCGAGCGAGACCTGCCGCAGGATATGGCTCTTGCCATAGAAGGTGTCGACCTCGGAAAGGCCGAGCAGCGCCTTGTCTCCGGCGGCGCTGGTCCGCGGCTTCTCGGCCAGCGCATGGGCGCCCGAGCCGATATAGATCTCCTGCACTTTGGCTGAGGAGCGCGCATCCTCGACCGTGCCGTCGACCAGCACGGAGCCCTCGTTCATCACCGTGACATGGTCGGCGATGGCGAAGACACGGTCGATATCGTGCTCGACCAGCAGCACCGGCAGGTCGTGCGAAATCGACTTGATGAGGTTGCCGACGCGCTCGCGCTCGGCGGCGGCGAGGCCGGCGAGCGGCTCGTCGAGCAGGAGCACGCGCGGGCTGGTCGCCAGTGCGAGGCTCATGTCGAGCAGGCGCTGGCCGCCATAGCTCAGCGATCCGGCTTCCGCCTGTTCGATGCCGGAGAGCCCCATGGTCGCGATGACCTGGCGCGTCTCGTCATTGACCTGCTCCAGCGCGCCAGCCGCCCGCCAGAAGGCGAAGCGCTCAGCTGAGCGCGCCTGCACGGCGAGGCGGACATTCTCGGCGACGGAGAGCGTCGGGAAGAGGTTGGTGATCTGGAAGGCGCGGCCGATGCCGGCTCTCGTGATCGCCTCGGGCGAGAGGCCGGCAATGTCGTGCTCGCGCAGGCGAACCTCGCCGCGGTCGGGCGGGAACAGGCCGGAGATCAGGTTGAAGGCGGTGGTCTTGCCGGCGCCGTTGGGGCCGATCAGCGCATGCAGGCGCCGGTCGCGCATGGTGATGTCGACGCCCTCGACCGCCTTGATGCCACCGAAGCTCTTGGCGAGTCCGGTCGCGGCGAGGATCGTGCCGTCGCCGGCGTCGGCCGGCTTCATGAAGGCCGGCAGCTCGACCGCGCCGGCCTTGCGGGCCGACATCGCGGCCTCCTCGGCAATCTCCTTGCGGAACGGCTTCAGCAGGCGCTGGCCGACGCCGATCAGCCCGTCCGGCGAGAAGACGATGAAGGCGACGAAGAGCAGCCCGAACCAGAACAGCCAGTTCTCGGTGACGCTGGAGAGATAGTCGCGGAAGACGACGAAAAAGAGTGCGCCGAGCGCCGGGCCGAGGAAGGAGCGCATGCCGCCGATCACCACCATCGCCAGCAATTCGCCGGAGAAGGCGACCGAGATCGGCTCGGCCGAGGTCATGCGGTTGTTGAAGAGGAGCAGCGTGCCGGCGAGCCCGGTCAGCACCGCCGAGAGGGTGAAGGCGACAAGCTTGTAGCGGTCGGTCGCGTAGCCGAGGAAGCGGGCGCGCTGCTCGTTCTCGCGGATCGCGACCAGCACGGTGCCGACCGGCGAGCGATGGAAGCGCCAGAGGCCGACGACGACCCCGAAGCCGATCGTCGCGACCAGCATGTAGAAGGGCAGGGCGACCTCGAAGTCGATGCCGGCGAAAAGCGGGCGCTTGATGCCGCCGAGTCCGTCCTCGCCGCCGGTCACCGTGGTCCAGCGAAAGGCGACCGAATAGGCCATGGCCGCCAGCGCCAGGGTCAGCAGCGAGAAATAGACGCCCTTGCGGCGCAGGATCAGTGCGCCGAAGGCGATGGCGACGACCGCGACGAAGACCAGCGCCAGCAGGATCGGCAGCGCGAACTGGCCCGGCAGCCAGTTGCGCTGGATCAGCCCGGCCGCATAGGCCGCGAGCCCGAACCAGGCGCCGTGGCCGAAGGAGACCAGGCCGGTGGTGCCGACCAGGACGTTCAGCCCCATGCAGGCAATGGCGAAGACGACGATCTCCGTCGCGGAGGTGGTGCCGAGCCCGATGAAATGCATCAGGAAGGGCAGGGCCGCGAGGCCGAGCGCGGCGATGGCGAGCGGGGCGTAGTCACGCTGGGTTGTAGTCATCGCGGCCTCACTCGAAGCGCTGGATGCGCTCGCCGAACAGGCCGCGCGGGCGGAAGAGCAGGACCAGCAGCATCATCAGGTAGATCACCGCCGTCGACCATTGCGTGAAGCCGAGGCCGATGGTGATGCCCTTGACGAGGCCGACCATCAGGGCGGCGACGACCACACCCCAGAACGAGCCGAGGCCACCGATGACGACGACGACGAAGGCGGGGGTGATGATCTCCTGGCCCATGGCCGGATGGATCGAGTAGATCGGCGCCAGCAGCACGCCAGCGAGGCCGGCGAGGCCGAGGCCGATGCCGGCGATGGTCATCATATAGGGCTGCAGCGAGATGCCGAGCGCGCCGACCATGTCGGGGTTCTGCACGCCGGCGCGCACGACGCGGCCGAAGGCGGTGCGCTGCAGCAGGAACCAGAGGCCGAGCACGCAGCCGACCGCGATCAGCAGCAGCAGGGCCCGGTAGCGCGAATAGATGAAGTCGCCGAGGAAGATCTGGCCGCGCAAGGCTGGCGGGATCGAGAAGGAGAGTGGCGGCGCCCCGAAGATCATGCGCAGCGACTGTTCGGCGACCATGGCGAGGCCGAAGGTCAGCAACAGCGAGAGGGTCGGATCGGAGCGATAGAAGCGCTGGAACAGGCCGCGCTCGATGACGATGCCGATCAGCGCGACGAGTATCGGCGAGGCGATGATCGCGCCGCCGAAGCCGAGATGGGGCGCGAGCACGATCGTGAGATAGGCGCCGATCGCATAGAAGGCGCCATGCGCCAGGTTGACGATGCCGCCGAGCGAGAAGATCAGCGACAGCCCGAGCGCGATCAGGAGGTAATAGACCCCGTCGAGCAGCCCGTTCAGCACCTGCTGGATGAAAAGGGAGAGCAAGGGGTGGCCTTTGCTTGGTGCGACACGGTAGCTTGACGGGCAGCGCCGTCATTCTTGGGCGGAGGGCTCGTCATGCTCGGGCTTGACCCGAGCATCTCAGGTCGAAGGAGGCGCCAGCCGGCGCCTTCTCGTCATGAGATTCTCGGCTCTGCGCTTCGCTTCGCCCGAGAATGACGCAAGCGGTTCAGCTCATCTTGCAGACGGCTTCGTCGCCGGAGGTGGCGATCACCTCCATGTCCTCGTTCGGGCCGGGTACCGGAGCCGAAGAGGTGAAGAGGTCCCACTGGTTCTTGACCTGCGCCGCCGGCAAGGCGGTGATCGTGTACATCTCGCTGATGAACTGATGGTCCGAGGCGCGGAAATAGCCGGGTCGCGGCTTCATCACGTCGAACTTCGCGCCCTTCTCCCAGTGTTCCAGGATCTTGGCGGTGTCCGTGCTTTTCAGCTCGCTCATCGACTGGGCCATGATCTTGACGGCGACATAGTCGCCCCAGGCCTGGTTCTCCGGCGGCTTGCCGTATTTCTTGGTGAAGGCCGCGACGAACTTCTTGGTCTCGGGGGTGTCGATCAGATGGTGCCAGACGCAGGGCCAGACGCCGCCGAAATTGTCCTTGCCGGCGGCCCAGGCGAGCGCCGTGTCGAAGCCGAAGCCGGCGACCGGGAAGGTCAGGCCGAACTCGGCATATTGCTTGAGGAAGTTGGTGATCTGGTTGCCGGCGAGATTGGAGATCACCAGGTCCGGCTTGGCGGCGCGGATCTCGAGCAGCAGGGCCGAGAAATCGGTGGCGTCGGTCGGCACCAGCTTGTCGGCGGCGAACTGGCCTCCATTGGCCTCCATGAAGCGCTTGGCGACCTTGAGCAGGTCATGGCCGAAAGCGTAGTCCGCCGTCAGCGAGAACCATTTCTTGCCCTTGACCAGCCCCTGGCTCATCAGCGAGCGGCCGCAGCTCTTCACATACATCGAGTTCTGGTGCTCGACATGGAACATGTAACGGTTGCAGTTCTCGCCGCGCAGCGCGTCGGAATTGCCGCCGGTGTTGACGAAGAGCTTCTTGTTGCGGGCGGCGACCTGCGCGATCGTCAGGCAGGAGGCGGAGGAGATCTCGCCGAGGATGCAGGCGACCTGGTCGCGCTCGAACATGCGCTCGGCCTTGGTCGAGGCGGTCTGCGGATTGACCGAATCCTCCTTCAGCGCCTCGAGCTTGCGGCCGTTGACGCCGCCGGCGGCGTTGATCTCCTCGACCGCGAGGTCGACGGCCATGACGCCGTATTCGCCGAGCGGCCCGAGAAAGCCGGTGCGTGGCGTGAGATGCCCGAAGCGGATCGCATCCGGCGTCTGTGCCAGGATCAGCGAGGGGCTGGCGATCAGCCCGGTCGTGGCTGCGCCGAGGCCGGCGAGCGCCTGCCGGCGTGAAAGACGAGTGATCTTGCTGTGGTCCGACATCCATTCCTCCCCGAGCGCCTTTTTCGCGCCTTGCATCGTGTTTTCCGGCGTTCCCGGTTCGGGCCGCCGTCTTGTCGAAGCTGGTCTACATACGGCTTGTCGTGATCTGTGATCACAGTTAGGTTGGCAGACATGGTTCCCCGAGTCCAGCCCCCGCGCTTGCCGCTCCATCCGGTCGAGTCCTCACAGGCTTCGCCGGCGGCCGGACTGTCGGCGCTGGACCAGGTCGGCGCGCTGCTGCACGAGACGCTCGGCGAACGCGTCACGCGAGAGCTCAGGGGCCTGCTCGCCTCCGGAAGGCTGGCGCCCGGCGAGAAGCTGTCGCTGCGCCGCGTCGCCGAGGCGCTGGGCGTCTCGATGATGCCGGTGCGCGAGGCGGTGAGCCGGCTCGCGGCCGACAGGGCGCTGGAGGTGTTGCCCGGCCGGGCAGTGCGGGTTCCGGTGCTGACGCGCTCGCAGTTCCGCGAACTGACGCGGGTTCGGCTGGTGGTCGAGGGCTTTGCCGCCGAGGAGGCCGCCAAAAACGCGACCGCGGCCCAGATTGCGGAGGTCGCCCGTCATGACGCGGCCTTTCGTGCCGCCGCCAAAGCCGAGCCGCCGGATACCGTGGCTGCGGTCGTCGCCAATCGCGACCTGCATTTCGCGCTCTATGAAGCCGCGGCCATGCCGACACTGGTCGAGATGATCGAGCGGCTCTGGCTGAAGGCCGGGCCGATCCTCAATCTCGACATGCGCCATGAGCCGCGCCGGCTCGATGGCGGCAGCGCGGTGGTCGCCCATGCGGCGCTGCTCGAGGCGCTGCGCCGGCACGATCCGCAGGCGGCGCGCACGGCGCTGGAAGACGATATCCGGGCGGCGGCCGAGCATATCGAGCGAACGGCGCTACCGGAATGAGAATGCGAGACGTGGCCTGTCCGTCATTGCGAGGAGCGCGAATGACGAAGCAATCCAGGGCTGCAGAGCGAGCCCCCTGGGTTGCTTCGCTTTGCTCGCGATGACGGATAGCGCCGGACGGCGACAAGGGAGGAAGCGATGGACCTGACGATCAAGGATCTGCGCGTGCTGGTCACGGCCGGCGCCAACGGCATCGGCCGCGCGATCGCGCGCGCCTTCGTCGCCGAGGGGGCGAGGGTGCATATCTGCGACGTCGACGAGAAGGCGCTGGCGGCGCTGGCGGAGAGCGATCCCGCGATCACCCGCTCGGTCTGCGACGTCTCCGACCGCAAGGCGGTGACAGGGCTGTTCGAGGAGACGCTGGCTGCGCTCGGCGGGCTCGACTGCCTGGTCAACAATGCCGGCATCGCCGGGCCGACCGGCCGCGTCGACGAGATCGACCCGGCCGATTGGGACGCTTGCGTCGCCATCGACCTGACCGGTCAGTTCAACTGCACGCGGCTGGCGGTGCAGCAACTCAAGCAGTCGAAGAACGCCAGCATCGTGAACCTGTCGAGCCAGGCCGGGAAACATGGTTTTCCGCTGCGCTCGCCCTATGCGGCGGCGAAATGGGGCGTGATAGGCTTCACCAAGGCGCTCTCGGCCGAGCTCGGCGAGTTCGGCATCCGGGCGAACGCGATCTGCCCCGGCCTTGTCGACGGGCCGCGCATCCAGAGCGTGATCGCCAACAAGGCGCGCTCGATGAACGTCTCGCATGAGGAGATGACGGCGCGGCTCTTCGCCGGCGTCTCGATCAAGCAGTTCGTCGACCCGAACGACATCGCCAGGCAGGTCGTCTTCCTCGCCTCGCCCTTCGCCAAGACGATCTCCGGGCAGGAGATCTCGGTTTGCGGCGATACGCGGATGCTGAGCTGAGCCGGGCGCCGTCATTCTCGGGCGAAGCGGAGCGCAGACCCGAGAATCTCGTGCAAGATAAGCGCTTCTTCTTCCTGAGATGCTCGGGTCAAGCTCGAGCATGACGGAGGCGGCCTGCGATCCGCCCGAACCCTGTACCTTCGGCCCCGGATCGCCTAGAGGATGCCGCCTGAGCAGGAGAGGCGGTTTGTCGAAGGGCGTGCACCATGAGTTCGGGGCCGGCGCCGGCCATGACGATGGCGAGGGATCGAGCGATCGTTCCTTCGGGCTCGTCTTCGCGGTCGTCTTCGCCCTGATCGGCCTGTATAATCTCTGGCATTGGGGCCGGGCCTGGCCCTGGCTCGGGCTGATCGCCGCGGCCTTCCTCGGCATCGCGCTGATCCGGCCGGCGCTGCTCGCGCCGCTGAACAAGCTCTGGATGCGGTTCGGAATGCTGCTGGCGGCGATCATCAATCCGATCGTGCTCGGCATCCTTTTCTTCCTCGTCTTCACGCCGATGGCCCTGGTCGCCCGGCTCGTAGGCAAGGATTTTCTCAAGCTCAAGTCTCAGCCGGAGGCGAAGAGCTACTGGATCGTCCGCGATCCGCCGGGACCGGTGCCGGTCTCGATGAAAGATCAATTCTGACCCGGGACAAGCCGATGTCGTTTCTGCGCGAGTTCTTCCGCTTCCTGGCGGCGCGAAAGAAGTTCTGGCTGGTGCCGATCTTCCTGATGTGTGTGCTGCTCGGCGGGCTCTTGTTCCTGACCAAGGGCAGCGCGATCGCGCCGTTCATCTACACGCTGTTCTGAGCGGCCATCGCATGCGCGTTCTGGGGATTTCCGGGCTCTATCACGACAGCGCGGCCGCGCTCGTCGTGGACGGGGTGATCGAAGCGGCGGCGCAGGAGGAGCGCTTCACGCGCAGGAAGCACGACGCCGATTTCCCGAAGCACGCGGTCGAGTACTGCCTGTCGGTCGCCGGCTGCGGGCTTGAGGAACTCGACGCGGTCGTCTTCTACGACAAGCCCTTCATCAAGTTCGAGCGGCTGCTCGAGACCTATCTCTCCTTCGCGCCACGCGGCTTCTCCTCCTTCCGCATGGCGATGCCGCTCTGGCTGCGCGAAAAACTGTTCCAGAAGCAGATCATCGCCAAGGAATTGCGCAAGCTCGCGCCGGGCTTCGATGTCGAGAAGCTGCTCTTCACCGAGCACCATCTCTCGCACGCGGCTTCGGCCTTCTACCCTTCGCCCTTCGAGGAGGCGGCCATCCTGACCATGGATGGCGTCGGCGAATGGGCGACGATGACGCTCGCCATCGGCAAGGGCAGCGACCTCAAGGTCCACAAGGAGCTGCATTTCCCGCATTCGCTCGGGCTGCTCTACTCGGCGGTGACCTATTATATCGGCTTCAAGGTCAATTCCGGCGAGTACAAGGTGATGGGGCTGGCGCCCTATGGCGAGCCCCGCTTCGCCAAGCTGATGCTGGAGAAGCTGGTCGACCTGAAGGAGGATGGGACCTTCCATCTCGACCAGAGCTATTTCAACTACGGCGTCGGCCTGACGATGACCAACGACAAGTTCGCCGCGCTGTTCGGCGAACCGGTGCGCGGTCCCGAACAATTGCTGACCCAGTTCCACATGGACATGGCGGCCTCGATCCAGGCGGTGACCGAGGAGATCGTGCTCAGGCTCGCCCGCTCGGTCCGGGCCGAGACCGGCATGAAGAACCTCTGCCTCGCCGGCGGCGTCGCGCTCAACTGCGTCGCCAACGGCAAGCTCCTGCGCGAGGGCATCTTCGAGCGCCTCTGGATCCAGCCGGCGGCGGGCGATGCCGGCGGGGCGCTAGGGGCGGCGCTGGCCGGGTATCATCTGTTCGGCGGCAAGCCGCGGCAGGTGCCGGCCTCGGGGGATGCGATGCGCGGCAGCTATCTCGGCCCGGCCTTCTCGCAGGCCGAGATCGAGGCCGAGCTGACGGCGGCCGGCGCGAAGTTCGAGGTGCTGGACGACGCGGCGCTGACCGAGGCGACGGCGCAGGGACTGGCCGACGGCAAGGCGGTGGGCTGGATGCAGGGGCGGATGGAGTTCGGGCCGCGCGCGCTCGGCGGCCGCTCGATCCTCGGCGACCCGCGCTCGCCGGCGATGCAGAAGACGCTCAATCTCAAGGTGAAGTATCGCGAGAGCTTCCGGCCCTTCGCGCCCTCGGTGCTGCGCGAGGACGTCGCCGACTGGTTCGAGCTCGATAGCGACTCGCCCTATATGCTGCTGGTCGCCGATGTGCGCGAGGGCCTGCGACGCGAGATGACGGCGGCAGAGCAGGCGCTGTTCGGCGTCGACAAGCTGAACGTGCCGCGCTCGAGCATCCCGGCGGTGACCCATGTCGACTATTCGGCACGCATCCAGACGGTGCATGCCGAGACCAATCCGCGCTATCACGCGCTGATCTCGCGCTTCAAGGCACTGACCGGCTGTCCGGTGGTGGTCAACACCTCGTTCAATGTCCGCGGCGAGCCGATCGTCTGCAACGCGACCGACGCCTTCCGCTGCTTCATGGGCTCGGAGATCGAATTGCTGGTCGTCGGCAACTGCATCCTGCGCAAGGAAGCGCAGGATCCGGCGCTGAAGCTCGACTACAAGGACGCGTTCGAGCTGGATTGAGGGAAGCCGTCATTCTCGGGCGGAGCGAAGCGCAGACCCGAGAATCCCGTGACGAGAAGGCAAACACCGCCACTCTGGTCCAGAGATGCCCGGGTCAGGCCCGGGCATGACGCAAGACCAGCCTCAGCCCCAGACCTCCTTCGCCACCTCGACGATCATCGAAAGCTTGGCCCATTGCTCGTCCTCGGCCAGCGTGTTGCCTTCCTCGGTCGAGGCGAAGCCGCATTGCGGCGAGAGGCAGAGCTGGTCGAGCGCGATGTATTTCGACGCCTCCTCGATGCGGCGAAGCAGCGCGTCGCGGTCCTCCAGCACCCCGGTCTTCGAGGTGACGAGGCCGAGCACGACATGCTTGCCCTTGGGCAGGAAACGCAGCGGCTCGAAGCCGCCGGAGCGGTCATTGTCCCATTCCATGAAATAGCCGTCGACCGGCATGGAATTGAACAGCAGATCGGCGATCGGCTCGTAGCCGCCCGAGGCGATGAAGGTCGAGAGGAAATTGCCGCGGCAGAGATGCATGGTGACCGCAAGGTCGGCCGGCTTGTCCTTCAGCGCCTCGCGCACCATGCCGGCATAGATCTCGGGCTGGTGTTCAGGATCGTCGCCACGGGAGCGCAGCATCTCGCGCTGGGCCGGATCGCAGAGATAGGCGAAGGAGATGTCGTCGAGCTGGAGATAGCGGCAGCCGATATCGTAGAAGGCGTGGACGGCCTTGTTATAGGCGGCGCCGACATCGGCGTAGAAGGCGTCCATCTCCGGGTAGATGCCCATATTGATCATCTTCCGGCCGCCCCGGTAGTGCAGCATGCTCGGGCCCGGAATGGTCATCTTCGGCGTCGAGCCCGGCTGGACATTGTCCCGCAGGAAACGGAAATGCTCGAGCATCGGGTGGCCGGAAAAGCCGACCTTGCCGGTGATGCGCAGTGCCTTGGGGATGGTCACGCCGCCCTTGAAGTTCATGCCTGAATCGGCGGCGATCGCGTCGACGCCGTCGAGTTCTTCCAGAAAGTCGAAATGCCAGTAGGCGCGGCGATACTCGCCGTCGGTGACGCCCTTCAGGCCGACCGCCTCCTGCTTGGCGATCAGCTTGCGAATCTCGGCGTCCTCGACCGTCTTCAGCGCGGCGGCGTCGATCTCGCCGCGCGCCTTCCTGTCGCGGGCTTCGTGCAGGGCGGTGCTGCGCAGCAGGCTGCCGACCTGGTCGGCGCGGAAGGGCGGCTTGTGATTTGGCATGGTCGTCTCCTCAGGCAGGATGGGCGTGCGCGCGGCCGGGAGCCGCGGCGACGCCAAGATGGGCTTCGAGCAGATGGTCGTCTTCGGCCAGTTCTGCGCTGGCGCCCTGGTGAACGATGCTGCCGCGGTCGAGCACGATGGCGCGGTCGGTGACGGCGAGGACCTTGCGGGCCTTCTGCTCGACGATGATCGCGGCGGTGCCCTCCTCGCGGACGATCCGGCGGAGCGCCGCCAGCAATTCGTCGACGATGATCGGGGCGAGACCCTCCAGCGGCTCGTCGAGCAGCAGCACTTTCGGGTTGAGCATCAGCGCGCGGGCGACCGCCAGCATCTGCTGCTCGCCGCCGGAGAGCTGGTTGCCGAGATTGGCGCGGCGCTCCTTCAGCCGCGGGAACATCGCGTAGGCGCTGGCAAGGTCCCAGGGCCCCGGCCGGGCGATCGCCGTGAGGTTCTCCTCGACGGTGAGCGAGCGGAAGATGTTGCGCTCCTGCGGCACCCAGCCGATGCCGAGCCGGGCGCGCTGTTCCGGCGCCATGCGGGTGATGTCCCGGCTTTCCAGCGCGATCGTGCCGCCATGCCAGGTGGTGACGCCGACGATGCTGTTGATCAGCGTCGTCTTGCCGGTGCCGTTGCGGCCGAGCAGGGCGATGGCCTCGCCCTGCGCGAGCGCAAGCGAGAGCCCGTTCAGCACCTGCGCCTCGCCATAGCCGGCGCGCAGGTCCGAAATCTTGAGGAGTTCAGCCATCGGCGTCCTCCCCGAGATAGGCGGTGCGGACGCGCGGATCGCCGCTGACCTCGGCGACCGTGCCTTCGACCAGCAGGCCGCCGGCGACCAGCACCGAGATGCGGTCGGCGAAGGAGAAGACGAGGTCCATGTCGTGCTCGATCAGCAGCACGGTGACGCTGGCCGGCAGGCCCCGGACGATGTCGAGGATTTCGCGCCTGCCATCCTCCGGCACGCCGGCGGCGGGCTCGTCGAGCAGCAGGACGCGCGGTTTCGCGGCGATGGCGAGGGCGATCTCGAGCAGGCGCTGGCGGCCATAGGGCAGCTCGGCGGTGCGCTTTGCCATCACGTCGGCGAGGCGGAAGCGGGCGAGCAGCTCGGCCGCCTCGTCGATCACGGCGGTCTGGGCCGCGAGCGGGCGGAACATGCTCCAGCCCTTGCGCTCGCGTTCGGCGATGGCGATGGCGACCGTCTCCAGCAGGGTCAGCTCGGCAAAGAGCTGGTTGATCTGGAAGGTGCGGGAAAGGCCCCGGCGGACGCGGGCATGCGGGCGCTCGGTGGTGATGTCGGTGCCGTCGAGCAGGATTTTTCCGGCGCTCGGCGCCAGCACGCCGGTCAGAAGGTTGATGAAGGTGGTCTTGCCGGCGCCGTTGGGGCCGATCAGGGCATGGCGGGCGCCCGGCCGCAGCGAGAGCGAGACGTCGCTGGTGGCGACGAGCCCGCCGAAGCGTTTCTCCAGACCGATGGTCTGCAGGATCGGCTGCGCGGTCGTTGTCGCAGCAGGCGAGGCGAGGGCGGTCATGGCGCGCGCCTCCTGGGGAGGCGGGCGAGCGCCGCCCGCAGCAAGCCACGCGGGCCGGCGAGCAGGCGGTCGCGCCCGACCAGGACGAGGATGACGAGGATCAGCCCGAGCCAGAACAGCCAATACTGCGCGGTGAGGCCGGAGATCACCTCATGCATCAGCTTGAAGGCGATGGCGCCGACGAGGCCGCCATAGAGATAGCCGGCGCCGCCGATCACCAGCACCAAGAGCCCGTCGGCCGAACGCTGGAAGGAGAGGACATCGAGCGAGACGAACTGCGTGGTCTGGGCGAGCAGGGCGCCGGCGACGCCGGCATAGAGCGCGGCGATGGTGTAGATCGCGACGAGCCGCCGGTTTGGCGCGATGCCGATCGCCGAGGCGCGCAG
The DNA here is from genome assembly GCF_036675845.1 of Allobosea sp. GTDB lineage: Bacteria > Pseudomonadota > Alphaproteobacteria > Rhizobiales > Beijerinckiaceae > Allobosea. Next base: position 28,800 of record NZ_JAKFED010000067.1, read on the forward strand.
GCGGTTGCCCTTGATCGCCCGCAGCGACAGGCCGAAGGGCGAATGCACCAGAAGCCGCGCCAGCACGAACAGCACGAACAGCACGCCGAGACTGTAGAGATAGGAGGTCCGGCCCCAGAGATCGAACTCGAACAGGCCGAGCACCGGCGCCATGGTCACGCCGGTCAGGCCGTCGGCGCCGCCGGTCAGTCCGGAGAAGCGGTTCGCCGCCTCGAGCAGCATCAGGGCGACGCCGAGCGTGATCATCAGCCGGGTCAGGTCGGAGCCGCGCAGCACCAGGAAGCTGGTGGCGAAGCCGAGCACACCGGCGGAAAGCCCGGCCGCGACCAGCCCCAGCAGCGGGTCCCCGGAGACATGGATGGCGAAGAGGCCGGCGGCATAGGCGCCGAAGCCGAAGAAGGCGGCATGGCCGAGCGAGACGATGCCGGCATAGCCGAGCAGCAGGTCGATGGAGAGCGCGAACAAGGCGAGGATGGCGATGTCGTTGAGCAGCAGCAGCTTGCTCGGCAGCAGGAAGAAGGCGGCGAGCGCCAGCGCCCAGAGCGCGAACTCCCAGGGCTTCCAGGCGCTGTCGCGGGCAAGCAGGGCGCCGGCGGCGCCGGCAGCGGGCGCGGGGCCGGACATAGCGGCCCCGGCGGCGGGATCGGCGGCGCTCATCGCGCGCCCTCGCGGCTGATCAGCCCGTAGGGCCGCCAGAGCAGCAGGGCGACGGTCACCGCGTAGATGATGAAGGCGCCGAGCTGCGGGAAGTAATATTTGCCGGCGACGTCGGCGATGCCGAGGATCAGCGCGGCGAGGAAGGGGCCGGTGATGCTGGTGGTGCCGCCGACAGTGACGACGATCAGGAAGTAAATCATGAATTTGAGCGGGAAGGTCGGGTCGAGCGTCAGGAGCTCGGCGCCGAGAGCGCCGCCGAGCCCCGCGAGCCCCGAGCCGACCGCGAAGGTCAGCGCGAAGACGCGCCCGATATTGATGCCGAGCCCGCGCGCCACGCGCCCGTCATCGACGGCGGCGCGCAGCTGGCTGCCGAAGCGGGTGCGCGTCAAGGCGAGCTGCAGGCCGATCAGGATCAGGGCGCAGACGACGATGATGAAGAGCCGGTAGACGCCGATGCCGGCGCCGAGAATCTCGACGCGCCCCTGCAGGGAAGGCGGAAGCTGGACGATCTGCTGGCGTGCGCCCATGAAATAATCGACGGCCGAGACCGCCATGAAGGCGAGGCCGATCGAGAACAGCACCTGCTCGAGATGGCTCTTGGCGTAGAGATGCCGGTAGAGCGTGCGCTCGAAGACGGCGCCGAGCAGTGCTGTCACCAGGAAGGCGAGCGGCAGGCAAAGATAGAAGGAGACGCCGTAGCTGCCCATCAGCACGACGGTGAGATAGCCGCCGGCCATGGCGAAGGCGCCATGGGCGAGGTTGACGAAGTTCATCAGGCCGAGCGTCACCGCCAGGCCGCAGGCCAGCACGAAGAGCAGCATGCCATAGGCGACGCCGTCGAACAGGATGGTGAGCATGCGGTCCTTCGTTGCCTCTTCCAGAGCGCGCCGTCATTCCGGACAAGTCGCGTAGCGGCGCAGCTCCGGAATCCATCGTCGGGCTCGCGCTCTACGATGGATTCCGGCGCTCCGCTTCGCTCCAGCCGGAATGACGCATGATGGCTGCGCCGTCCGTGGCCGATCCGTCAGTTCGCCGGCGACTTGGCCGGGTCCTTGACCGCCTCGGCCTTGCCGAACTCGACATTGTAGAGCTCGCCGCCGACCGACTTGACCTCGCGCAGATAGATGTTCTGCACCAGCTCCCGGGTCTGTGGATCGATCGCGACCGGGCCGCGCGGGCTTTCCCATTTCGCCGTCTTCATCGCCGCCAGCAGCGCGTCGCCGCCGGTCGCGCCATTGGTCGCCTTCAGCGCCTGGTAGATCAGGGCGATGCCGTCATAGCCGCCCGCCGCCATGAAGTTCGGGCGCATGTCCTTGTTGGCGGCCTTGAAGGCGGTGACGAAGGCCTTGTTCTCGGGCGAGTCGTGCGCAGCGGAATAATGGTGGGTGGTGATCGTGCCGAGCGCGACATCGCCCATGCTGTTGAGGATGTCGTCGTCGGTGACGTCGCCGGTGCCGATCAGCTTGATGCCGGCTTCGGCCAGGCCGCGCTCCTTGAACTGCTTCATGAAGGCCGAGCCGACGCCGGAGGGCACGAAGACGAAGACGGCATTGGGCTTGGCGTCCTTCACCCGCTGCAGGAAGGGCGCGAAATCGGGATTGGCGACGGGGACGCGGATCGATTCCGTCACCTGTCCGCCGGCGGCGCCGAAGCGGTTCTTGAAGGCCGTCTCGGCGTCGATGCCCGGGCCATAATCGGCGACCACGGTGACGACGGTCTTGATGCCCTCCTTCGCCGCCCAGTCGGCGAGCGGCACCGCGGCCTGCGGCAGCGTGAAGGAGGTGCGCAGGATGTAGGGCGATTTCTCGGTGATCGAGGAGGTCGCGGCCGCCATCACGATGGTCGGCACCTTGGCCTGCGTCGCCAGCGGCGCCACCGCGAAGGCGAGCGGGGTCAGGCCGAAGCCGGTGAGGACGGCGACCTTCTGGTTGACGATCATCTCCTGGGCGATGCGCTTGGTCTGGTCGGCGACGCCGCCATCGTCCTGCACCAGCAACTGGATCTTCTTGCCGGCGACCCTGTCGCCATGCTGGGCGATGTAGAGCTTCGCCGCAGCCTCGATCTGCCGGCCGGTCGAGGCGAAGGGCCCGGTCATCGGCAGGATCATGCCGATCTTGACGGTTTCCTGCGCCTGCGCGGCGGAAGAGAGGATGAGGCCCGCCGCTCCGGCGGCGAGCAGGGAACGACGCGAGAAGATTGCCGACGACATGAATACCTCCCAGATAATGTGCGCTTACCGCACGTTGCTTCTTGTTTCGAACAGGCTACGAGCCGGGAGGTGGCATGGTCAATCAGGACGAAAGGCGATTTCAGCCCAGCGCGGCATTGCGGCCGAGACCGGCCTCCCGCCAGTGCCAGCGCCGGTCGGGCTAAGTCGGAGCAACTCGCATACTCGACCATTGCGCCCGGCAAATTTGGCTGCAAACCGGGCTGACATCCAATTCCCTGCTAACAAGGAACTAGCAGGGAATTCTATCCGAATTCGCGATGAGCCGAGCCTTATCTTCAGGCGAAAAATGTGCTGATTCAAGCCGTAGCGGTAACTATCGAGGTGAGATGAGCAGGGATTTTCGATCTGTCTCTCAGGGATTTTAGTTGTTGTGGTTCAGGGATTTTTCGCTTGATCAGCATCTCGATCGAGATGTCTTTGAAACGTTAGGAAAGGCAAGCGCGGCTGGAGCGCGGCAAGGTGATCGTCTTCGGCATCATCAAGCGCAATGGCCTGGTGAAGGCCCAGCCGATCCCTGCCCATGGCATCACGACCAGCACCGGAACCAGCTTTTTTGCCATTGTCGGCAACCCCAATATCGCCAATGTCTCCGAGGCCATTACGTCCCCCGGTGCGAGCAATCAGGTCGACAACAACGCCTGATGAGAGCTGTTTTCATCTCCGCTCACTCGGGATAGCATCCGTGCGGGGGACGAAATGGCGACCAAAGGGAAATTCAGGTTGACGCTGGCCGCAGCTCAGAACTCCGGGAGGCTCGCCGAATTCGCCTATCAAGAGCGCGGGACTGCGGTCCATGTCGTTGCGCTAGAGGGGGCCTTCCGCAAGGTGGTCAGCGCAGCAGAGCGAAAGAGTCCGGCTTCCCCAGCGTTTCCCGAAGCAAACTGCGCATCCGCTGAGCGGTCCCCGAACTGACGCCTAAAGTTCGCTCCAAATCCCGGGCAGTCGCTTCGTCATGCGACGCGACTACCATGAAGATGGCGTAGAACCATGTCTGGAGCGGGGTCCTGCTGCCGCCCAATATGGTTCCAGATGCGGGGGAGACATGATTCCCGCAGGCTGAACAAGCGTAGCGGCGCCGGCCTGCGACCCGATGGAAGGTCGCGTTCTTGGTGCATTTGGCGCAAATGTGGCGGAGC
>NZ_JAKFED010000039.1:0-31866 GCF_036675845.1 Allobosea sp.
GATCATCGGCGCAGCGAGCGCCTTCTTCAGCTCGGCGGTCATCTTCTCGACGACCTCGGGCGGCGTGTTCTTCGGCGCCCACATCGCATACCAGGTCGAGACCTCGTAGCCGGGAAGCCCCGCCTCGGCCGCGGTCGGAACGTCCGGGAAGGCCGGGGTGCGCTTCGGAGCCGCAACGGCCAGCGCCCTGAGCTTGCCACCGGCGATCTGGGCGGCCGAGGAGCCGAGCCCGTCAAAGGCGAGGTCGACCTGTCCGGCGACGAGATCCTGCATCAGCGGCCCGGCGCCGCGATAGGGCACATGGGTGAAGTTCGCCTTGGTGAGCAGCTTGAACAGCTCGCCGGCGAGATGATGCGTCGTGCCGTTGCCGGCCGAGCCGTAATTGAGCTTGTCCGGGTTCTTGCGGCCGAACTCGATCAACTCGGCCAGCGTCTTGGCCTCGACCTTGCCGGGATGCACGACGACGACCTGCGGTGGCTGCGCGATCACGCCGACGGGGATGAAATCGGTCTCGATGTTGTAGTCGAGCTTGGGGTAGAGCGCCGGCGCGATGGCGTGATGGGCCGCGCCGATGAAGAAGGTGTAGCCGTCACCCGCTGCCTTCGCGGCAGCCGAGGCGCCGACCGTGCCGCCGGCTCCGGCGCGATTGTCGATCAGGATGCGCTGGCCGAGCTGCTGCTCGATCTGCGCCGCCAGCGGCCTGGCGAAGGCGTCGGTGCCGCCGCCGGCCGGGAACGGCACGATGAAGCTGACCGGCTTCTGCGGCCAGGCCTGCGCTTCTGCGGGCGCCGAAGGCACGAATTGTGCGAGGGCCGCGAGCGCGATCGCGCCGAGCCAACCGGATTTGAGCATACTGGATCCTCCCATGAGTAAGCGGAAAGGCTCTTCAAGGCCTTCGCATCCGCGCGCCGCCCGGCAGCGAAGCCGGACGTTCCCGAGGATTAGGGCATCGCGGCTTCGGAATGGCAAGAGAGGCGAGCCGCGTCTCCAGGGTTCGTCGCTGCGCCCCAGCCGGATAGTTGCAGGCCGGGAGCTCCCGGCAGCGCCTGCGCCGGCAGCTTCGAAGAGCGGAGGAGGAGGAGGAAACCGGCAGCTGCTTGGGCCCGGCAATCAGGGCCACGCTCAATTCGCATAAGACATATTATGGAACTTAAACTGACTGATACTTCCTGGCCAAGAGGCCATCTGGGCCGCGTGCCGCGATCAGCCAGTCAGCATCATTCCGTCATAGGCCGGTTCGACATTCACCGGCAAACGCTTGGAAAGAACCGCATAATCGAGATCGACATGCAGATTGGTCAGGACCGTCCGGCGCGGCTTCAGCAGCGCGATCGCGTCGAGCGACTGCTCCAGGTTGAAATGGCTCGGATGCGGCGACTCGCGCAGGCAGTCGAGGATCAGCAGGTCGAGCCCGGCCATCGCCGCCATCGCCTCGGGCGGGATCGCGCTGACATCGGGCGCATAGCCGATGTCGCCGAAGCGGAAGCCGAGAGCGTCATAGCCCGGCCCATGCTCGAGCCGGAACGGCAAGGCCTCGACGGTGCCGCCCGGACCGTCGACGGCGTGGACTTCGCCGGCGGCCAGCGGCGCAAGGTCGAGAATCGGTGGGTAGAGACTGCCCGGCGGCGTCTCGAACAGATAGGCGAAGCGTGCGCGCAGCGTTGCGGCCGTCACCGCATCGGCATGGACCGGGATGCGCTTGCGCATGTGCAGGACCAGCGCGCGCAGATCGTCGATGCCATGGGTATGGTCGGCATGGTCATGGCTGAACAGCACAGCGTCGAGCCGGGTCACGCCGGCGCCGATCAATTGCTCGCGCAGGTCCGGCGTGGTGTCGACCAGCACGCTCGTGGTCCCGGCGGCCCCGGCGCGCTCGACCAGGAGCGAGCAGCGGCGGCGGCGGTTCTTCGGCTCGGCCGGGTCGCAGGCTCCCCAGCCGGAGCCCGGCCGCGGCACGCCGCCCGAAGAACCGCAACCGAGGATCGTGAGCGTCAGGCTCATGCGGCCATCGTCCCGGCTCAGCCGACCTGCGCCGGGCGTGCGGCGTGGTCCATCTTCCAGTAGCAGCGGCGCGCATTCTCGCTCGTGATGCGTGCGATCTCGTCGAAGGAAAGGCCTTTGACGTCAGCCAGAACCTTCGCGGTTTCAACGACATAGGCCGGTTCGTTGCGCTTCCCGCGATAGGGTGACGGCGCCAGATACGGCGCATCGGTCTCGACCAGCAGTCGCTCCAGCGGAATCTCGCGGGCGATGGCGCGCAGCGCTTCCGAGGTCTTGAAGGTCAGGATGCCGGAGAAGGAGACATAGAGGCCGAGTTCGACACCGGTCCGGGCCAGCATTCCGCCGGCGGTGAAGCAGTGCAGGATGGCGTGGAAGGCACCCTTCCCCATCTCCTCGCGTAGGATCGCCGCCATGTCTTCATCGGCTTCGCGGGAATGGATGACGAGCGGCAGCTGCGTCTGCCGCGCTGCGTCGATATGCGTGCGCAGTCCCTGAGCCTGCGCCTCGCGCGGGCTCTTGTCGTAATGGTAGTCGAGCCCGGCCTCGCCGATGGCGACGCAGCGCGGATGGCGCGACAACTCGACCAGTCGATCGGCCGTGACGTCGAGTTCCTCATGCGCGCCATGAGGATGCGTGCCGACCGTGCACCACACGGAGGGGAAGCGTTCGGCCAGCGCCGCATAGGTCGCGAAGCGCGAAACGCGCGTCGAGATCGTCACCATGCGGCCGACGCCGGCCGCTTCCGCCCGGGCAACGTAAGCCTCGATATCCTCGGCGAAGTCGGGGAAGTCGAGATGGCAATGCGTATCGATCAGCATCAGGCAGCCGGAGCTTCTTCGGGCTCGACATAGCGCGGGAAGACCGCGCTCGGCGCCGGCAGGCTGGTGCCCGTGACCAGACGGCCGGCCTCGCCCAACACCGCGAAATCGCGCGCGCCGGCATCGACCGCCAGCAGGTCGAGCAGCCTGGCCATCGCCTGCGGCATGACGGCTTGCGTCAGGATGGCGACCTGCCTGATCGTCTCGATCGTCACATAAAGCACCGTGTCGCGCCGTGCCGGGTCGGTCTTGCTCAGGCGCCAGGGCTCGTTATTGGCGAAATAGCGATTCGCCTCGGCGATCACGGCCCAGATCTCCGCCAGCACGGTGTGAAGCGCGAGATCCTCGATAGCGGCGCGCGACTTCAGCACCAGCCCGTCGGCCTGCGCCAGCATCGCCCGGTCGCCCTCGGTGAGCTCGCCCTGGGCAGGCACCCTGCCCTCGCAATTCTTGGCGATCATCGAGAGCGAGCGCTGCGCCAGGTTGCCGAGGTCGTTGGCGAGATCGGCATTGATCCGCCCGACAATCGCCTCATGGCTGTAATTGCCGTCCTGGCCGAAGGAGACCTCGCGCAGGAAGAAATAGCGCAGCTGGTCGACGCCATAGGCCTTCGCCAGATCGAACGGATCGACGACATTGCCGAGCGACTTCGACATCTTCTCGCCCTTGGTGAGCAGGAAGCCATGGCCGAAGACGCGCTTGGGCAAAGCCAGCCCCGCCGACATCAGGAAGGCCGGCCAGTAGACCGCGTGAAAGCGGATGATGTCCTTGCCGATGACATGGACATCGGCCGGCCAGAAGCGCCAGCGCGGATCCTTCTCGTCCGGGAAGCCGCAGCCGGTGACATAGTTGTTCAGCGCATCGACCCAGACATACATCACATGCTTCGGGTCGCCCGGCACGGGCAGGCCCCAGTCGAAGGTGGTGCGGCTGATCGAGAGGTCCTGCAGCCCGCCCTTGACGAAGCTCACCACCTCGTTGCGGCGCGTGTCGGGGCCGATGAACGCGGGATCGGCTGCGTAATGCGCCAGCAGCCGGTCCTGATAGGCCGAGAGCCGGAAGAAATAGCTCTCCTCCTCGGTCCATTCGACCGGCGTGCCCTGCGGGCCGATGCGGACGCCCTCGGCGTCGAGATGCGTCTCTTCCTCGCCGTAATAGGCCTCGTCGCGCACCGAGTACCAGCCTGCATAGCGGTCGAGATAGATGTCGCCATTGGCCTCCATCCGCCGCCACAATTCGAGCGTCGAGGGCACATGGTCGGCATCGACCGTGCGGATGAAGCGGTCATAGGCACAGTTCAGCGCATCGGCCATCGCCTGGAAACGCGGCGCCGTGCGGTCGACCAGCTCGCGGGCGCTGATGCCCTCCTTCGCCGCGGCTTGAAGGATCTTCAGGCCGTGATCGTCGGTGCCGGTCTGGAAGAAGACGTCGTAGCCATCGAGCCGCTTGAAGCGCGCGATCGCGTCGGCCGCGACCACCTCATAGGCGTGGCCGATATGCGGCGCGCCATTGGGATAAGAGATCGCGGTCGAGATGTAGAAGGTCGGGGCCGAGGCCATGATCTGTCCGGTGCTCTGTCGTTTCAGGCCGCGCGCGACCGGGCTACCGCCTCCGACAGATCGTGAAACAGCGACATGACGAGGGGGCGGCGGTCGAGATTATAGGTTTCCACCTCGCGAGCCGCGCGCGCAAGTCTCTCCCATACCTCCGCGAGGGGTGCAAGCCGCGCCGGCCCGGCGGCGGCATGCGCGTGGAGGTGGCCGCTGAGCCAGCCCTGCACGGTCTCGATCATCACCGCGAACCCGGCCTCGCCGGCCTTGCCTGCGACCTCCTCGCCGAGCGCCAGCAGCGCCGCCAGATCAATGCCCGGCAGGGCGTCGAGGCGCGCCCTCACCGCCTCGACCAGGGCCAGCGTCTCAGGGTCGACATAGCTCAGCGCCCGCTTCACCGAGCCGTCCGAGAGCGCCGCCGCCCGCTGTAGCGCCGAGTCGTCGCAAGGCAGCCCCATCCGCTCGAGCGCCAGCCTTGCCGCCGCGGCGACCTCGCTTTCGCCGAGCGGCTCGAAGGCGAGCAGCCGGCAGCGCGAGCGGATCGTCGGCAGGATCCGGCCCGGTGCATGCGCAACGATCAGGAAGAGCGTGCGGGCCGGCGGCTCCTCCAGCAGCTTCAGCAGGGCATTGCCGGCGGAACGGTCGAGCTCCTCGCTCGAATCGACGATGCAGACCCGCCAGCCGCCCTGCCCGGCGCTGGAGCCGAAGCGCTCGAGCACGCGGCGGACCAGATCGACGGGGATGTTGCTGGTGAAGCTCTTGCCGTCGGGCTTCGGGATGCGCCGCAGCAGATGCAGGTCCGGATGCGACTGCGCCATGATCTTGCGTGTCGCGCCATCCTCGGCGGCCATGGCGAGATCGGTGGCCGCGCCGGCGCGCCGCATCGGATCGCCGTCCGCGAGCAGGAAGCGCGCGACGCGATAGGCGAAGCTCGCCTTGCCTATGCCCTCCGGCCCGCCCAGCAGCCAGGCATGGTGCAGGCGGCCGGAGCGCAGGGCCGCGAGGAAGGCCTGCTCCTGCCGCTGATGGCCGATCAGCGCCAGCGTCTCGCGCGGATGCGGCGCGTTCGGCAGGCGGTCGGGCTCGTTGCTCGATTCGATCATGCGGGCGCAATCTGCGGCAAGGGCAGCCGGCTGGCCAGCGCTTCCCAGGCCTGTTCGACCAGGCGCTCCGGCGTCAGGCTGGCATCGAGCACGACACAGCGCGCGGGCTCGGCCGCGGCGATGTCGAGATAGGCCTGCCGCAAGCGGCGGTGGAAGGCGAGCGTCTCGCTCTCGAAGCGGTCGACCGCCTCGCCCGGCTGCCGGCGGCGGGCGGCGCGGGCCAGTCCGGTCTCGGGCGCCAGGTCGAGGATGAAGGTCAGCTCGGGTTTGAGCCCCGCGATGGCGATCGCTTCCAGCGCCGCAAGCTTGCCGGGAGCGATCTCGCCCAGGGCGCCCTGGTAGACCCGCGTCGAGTCGATGAAACGGTCGCAGATCACCCAGGCGCCGCGCTCCAGCGCCGGCCGAATCCGTCGGTCGATATGGTCGATGCGCGCCGCGGAGAACATCAGCGCCTCGGCAAAGGCACCAAAAGGCTTGACCTGGCCTGCCAGCAGCGAGGTCCGGATGCGCTCGGCCTTCGGCGAGCCGCCGGGCTCGCGCGTCAGTTCGACGGCGATTCCCAGCGCCTCGAGACGGCTGGCCAGCGCCTTCGCCAGCGTCGACTTGCCGGCCCCCTCCCCGCCCTCCAGCGTGATGAAATGCCCGGCTTCCGGCACAGCCGGGGTGAGTTTCCGTTTCGCCATCCTGCGCTCAGCTCCGGCCGAGCGCCTTGCGGACCCAGCCCGTCGCCGCTTCGAACAACGCATCGAGGGCGCGCTGCTGCAGGCTGCCGATCCGCACCGCCTCGGCCGTGTAGAGCGGGATGTCGAGCGTCTTGACCTCGCCCCGCGTCACCAGCAGCCGGGCCACCTGCGCGCCCTCCTCCACCGGCGCCTGCAAGGGCCCCTGGTAGACGATGCGGGCATTGAGCCGCTCGCTGCTGCCGCGCGGCACCAGCAGGTTGACCGGCCCCTTGGCCCGGAGCGCGACCCGTCCCTTCTCGCCACCGAAGACGCTGGCCTCCCCGACGGTTTCGCCCGCCGCGAAGACCTGGCGCTGCTCGAAGGAACGGAAGCCCCATTCCAGCAGCTTGCGCCCCTCATTCGCCCGCTCGCGGGCATTCTTCAGCCCGGTGAGCACGACGATCAGGCGCTGCTCCTTCTGGACCGCCGAACCGACCAGCCCATAGCCGGAATCGTCGACATTGCCGGTCTTCAGGCCGTCGGCGCCGATATCCATCGCCAGCAGCGGGTTGCGGTTCTGCTGCTTGATCTTGTTCCAGGTGAACTCGCGCTGGCCGAAGATCCGGTAGAGCTCCGGATAGGTCTTGATGATGTGGTCGGAAAGCCGCGCCATCTCCCGGGCAGTGACCTTCTGCTGCGGATCGGCCATGCCCGTCGCATTGCGGAAGACCGATTTGCTCAGGCCGAGTGCCCGCACGCGCTCCGTCATCAGCCGCGCGAAATTCGCCTCGTCGCCGGCGATCGCCTCGGCCAGGGCGATGGCGGCGTCGTTGCCGGACTGCACGATCAGGCCCTGCAGCATGTCGCCGAGCTTCACCCGGCTGTTGACCTCGGCGAACATGGTCGAGCCGCCGGAGATGCCACCGCCCTTGCGCCAGGCGTTCTCCGAGATCGAGATCTCGGTGTCGAGGGTCATCCGGCCCTCTGCGATCTCCTGGAAGACGACCAGCGCCGTCGCGATCTTGGCGAGGCTGGCCGGTACCACCAACTCATCGGCCGCCTTCTCGTAGAGGACGGCGCCGCTGCCGGAATCGAGCAGGACCGCATGGGGCGCAGCCGACTGGAAGCTCTGGGCGCCAGCCGCGCCGGGAACTGCGGCGAGCAAAAAGGCCAGGGCGCCGAGAGAGCGCAAGCCACCCGACAGGAAACGGCCGAACGCCATGATTGAACGAGTTTGCGCCATATCAGGATCAGATGATGGCGCGCGCCGGGCGGTCAAGCCCGGAGCGGATCAATTCCGCGCAAGCGGCTGAAGAACCTGCGGCTTCACGCCGGAGGCCAGCGGATGGCCAGCTGCGAAGCGCGCGCTCGGCGCCTTCTCCGGCGCGGCGAACAGGCTTGCGACGCTGGTGCGCGGCGCCCGCAACGGCATCGTCGCGACGGCGGGGCGCAGCACTGGCACCGGGGTGCCGGCATTGGCGATGGTGTCGAGGTCGAACGGGCGCTCGGGCGGAAGCCTGACGCCGCGCACCGGCACGCCTTCGGCTTGGAAGCTGGCGGTCGTAACCTGGATCGGGCTCTGCGGCGCAGGCGTCCGCTCGGCATAGGCCTGCACCACCGGCTGCGACGCACGGGCGGGAACCGGGGCCGGCTGCGGGCGTTGATCCTCGATGTCGGGACTGGGCGTGCGGTCGAGATCGACCTGCGTCGTGCTGGCGATAAGGGTGCGCGAGCTCTGCCCCGGGATCGAGGCCGGCTGGCCGTCGGTGCGCAGCGAGGCGAGCAGAAGCTTGTCGTCGGAGCCGCCGAGCGAAGCTTGGCCGAGATACTCGACCTTGACGCGCGCCGTGCCGAGATGACGGAAGGCGAGCGCGTCGGCGGTACGCTGCGACACGTCCATGATCCGGCCGCCATGGAACGGGCCGCGATCGTTGACGCGCACGATGATCGAGCGGTGGTTGATCACATTGGTGACACGGGCATAGGCCGGCAGCGGCATGGTCGGGTGCGCGGCGCTGATGCCATGGCGGTCGTAGACTTCGCCGTTGGCGGTGCGGCGGCCATGGAAGGCCTCGCCATACCAGGAGGCGGTGCCGACCAGCGTATGGCCGACAGGCTTGTCGTATGGCGTGTAGCGCTTGCCGGCGACCGTATAGCTGCGGCCGATCAACTGCCGCCCGCCGCCCTTGGGAACCGGCTGGCCGTCCTCGACGACACGGGCGCTGGCCGGCCCGTATTTCGACGATGGGAAGGCACCGATCTCTTTCGACTTGCCACGGCGGGCCACGCCATCATTGGCGCAATTGGCGAGGAACAGGCCGGCGAGCGCGACGCAACCGAGGCGTGCGGCAGTCTTGAGGACGGGCTTGCGGGAGCGGGCGTCGTCGCGGGCTGCATTGGCGCGGGATACCACCGGAGCCGAAGAGCTTGCGCCTCGCATCATGCCTTAAGTTCCCGCTTCTGCGCCAAAAAACATGCTGCCGACGCCACGCGATCGCGGCGAAGCAGGAGCTTTCGGCCAATCCTGTTAAGGGATCGTTAAGTCGGCGAGGCGTGGACGCGACACCGTTAACGGAAACCCAGCCACCCCCCTTGGGCGGGCACAAAGGTGTCGGAAATGCGGCAACTGTCAATCCGTCACCATGCCGGCGCCATTTTTCGGGCCAGAGTTGCAGCGCCGCAACGCCCGTCATCCTGCCTCGACACGCCCGGAGCCGGCCCTGCGAGCGCCCTGGAAGAACTCTCGTAAACAACTGGCAAGAAACGATAAAGCTGACGATATCGGCCAAGGGGAAAGGCGCCGTTCGCAGCGCCGGCACCGGCGCGCTTGCAAAAACCCGCCGGCAACGGCAATGACGGGCGTGCCGGAAGGGTGGCCGAGTGGTTTAAGGCAGCGGTCTTGAAAACCGCCGTGGGTGAAAGCCCACCGTGGGTTCGAATCCCACCCCTTCCGCCAGTAGCGGCGGCGTCCGATCCGGCCGCGCGCGGAGGCCGCCTTGTCCGACGAGATCGCCATTGCCGATTTTCCGCTGCGAACCCGGGACAAGCTCCGCTACGGCGACACCGACCGGCAGGGCCACATCAATAATGCCGTGTTCTCGACCCTGCTCGAAACCGGCCGCGTCGAGCTGATCTACGATGCGCAGGTTCCGCTGGCCGAGCCTGGTGGCGCCTTCGTCGTCGCTCGCCTCGAAGTCGACTTCCGCGCCGAGATGCACTGGCCGGGCGAGGTCGAGATCGGCAGCCGCGTCGCCGCGGTCGGCCGCAGTTCGATCCGGCTGGAGCAGGCGCTGTTCCAGGGCGGACGCTGCACCGCCAGCGCCATCACCGTGCTGGTGCTGATGGACGACGAGACGCGGCGCTCGCGGCCGCTGTCCGAAACGACGCGGCGGCGGCTGGCGCTCCTGGCCGCGCCGGCGCCGGCTTAACCCGGCCCCTCCTCGCCCGGCCAGCCGACCAGTTCCGTCGGCGTCCAGCGCGCCTTTCGGCGCTCGAGCCGGCCGTCGATCGATTCGCCACTGAAATCCCGGGGCTCGGCCGGTCGGGTAAAGCGGATACGCTCGTCGAGCGTATCGATGTTGATCGTCGTCCAGACCCGGCCGCGCTCGCGCATCAGCATGGCGACATAGACGCCGCAGCGCCGGCAGAGCACGACCTCGGAGGCGCCGAGCCCGAACCGGTAGCGCTGCAGCTCGGCCGGCTCATGCACGATCAGGCGTGCGTGCGCCTTCGGATCGGATACCGTGCGGGCATTGTGCTTGCGGCAGAACGAGCACTGGCAGGCGCCGAGAATCTGATCCTCCGGCGGCCGCGAAATCCGGAGATCGACGCCTAGCGCGCCGCAATGGCAGCCGCCGCGAAACCGATACTCCATTGCCACCTCCCCTCGCTCGCGCCGCTCGCATCACCGCCTCTCGCCAGAGAGGCACGACTCATCAGCGATAGTCATCAGCCGCTCGCGATTTTTCTCGGAACCCGCCGCCACGCGCGGCGTTTCGCGAACAACGGGAGGGAAAATCCATGCAAGGCATCCTCGCTGCCTCGACGCTGTTCCTTGCCGTCGGCCTTTCCGCCGTGACGATGGGCATGATCCCGCTCCACGGAGTCGTGAACGAAATCGTGTGGGCGGGCATGGCCCTCTCGGCATTCGTCACCGCCGCCGGGCTCGACGCGGCCAACTGACTGCGGCGCGCGGCGCCTGAGCACAAGCCATCTATGACGTAACGGCGCCGGCCTGGCGTGGACAGGGATCGCCCGCGACGCGCCGGCAACTGCCCGCCTTCGCGCCTGCGGCCCTTATGCAGCCCTTATGCTGCCCCCCGCCCTTCCCGCTCGACCCCTTACCCTGCCCGCCCCCACATCTCCGGCCTGAAACACAGGCTGGAGATCGAAATGGCCGACATTCTGTTCTTTGCGCTCGGGACCGGGGCCTTCGCGCTTTTCGGCCTCTATGCGGCGCTGCTGCGCAAGGTCTGACGGCCATGGCGCTCACCGTCCTTTATGCGACCGCCGCCATCGGGCTCGCGGTCTACATGGTCGCCGCGCTGCTGCGCCCCGACCGCTTCTGAACTCGAAAGACAAAGGAGACCTCGCATGGAATGGCGGGGCTGGGCCGAGATCGCTCTGACGATCGCGTTGACGGTGGCCGTGGGCTGGCCGCTCGGAATCTTCATGGCACGCGTCTGGGCCGGCGGGCGCACCGGGCTCGACCCGGTGCTGCGGCCGGTCGAGGCCGGGCTCTATGCTGCGCTCGGCGTCGACCGGGGCAAGGGCCAGAACTGGTACGGCTATGCCGGCGCGCTGATCGCCTTCAGCGCCGCGGGCTTCGTGCTGCTCTACTTGCAATTGCGCCTGCAGAACCTGCTGCCGCTGAACCCGCAAGGGTTCGACGGCCTCTCGCCGCATCTCGCCTTCAACACGGCGGTCAGCTTCGTCACCAACACCAACTGGCAGTCCTATGGCGGCGAGACGACGATGAGCCATCTTTCCCAGATGATGGGGCTGACGGTGCAGAACTTCGTCTCCGCCGGCGCCGGGCTCGCCGTCGCCTGCGCCGTATCGCGCGCCTTCGTCGCCGATCGCGGCGAGAACCTCGGCAATTTCTGGGTCGATCTGACCCGCAGCGTTCTATACGTCCTGCTGCCGGTCTCGATCGTGACCGCGCTCGCGCTGGTCGCGGCCGGCGTGCCGCAAAGCCTGCTCGCCAATGTCGAGGCGGCGACCGTCGAAGGCGCGAAGCAGGTCATCGCGCTGGCACCGACGGCGAGCCAGGAAGCGATCAAGCAATGGGGCACCAATGGCGGTGGCCTGTTCAACGTCAACTCGGCCCACCCGTTCGAGAATCCGACACCACTGACCAACCTGATCGAGGTGATCTCGCTGAACGCGCTCGCCTTCGGCACGGTCGTCGCCTTCGGCCGTGCCGTCGGCGCCCGCAAGGAAGCCCGTGCCCTGCTGGCGGTGATGGTCATCCTCGTCGCGGCGGCCGCCTCGGCGATCTATGCCTCCGAGACCCTGACGCCGCAGCCGGCGATGATCGCCGCCGGCATCACCGACGCACCCGCCAATATGGAAGGCAAGGAAGTGCGCTTCGGCCCCGCCGCCTCGGCGATGTGGGCGGCGCAGACCACCGGCGCCTCGAACGGCTCGGTCAATGCGATGCACGGCTCGTTCATGCCGCTCGGCGGCGGCGTCGCGATGTTCATGATGCAGCTTGGCGAGATCCTGCCCGGCGGCGTCGGCTCCGGCCTCTACGGCATGGTGGTGATGGCGCTGCTCGCCGTCTTCGTCGCCGGGCTGATGGTCGGGCGCACGCCGGAATATCTCGGCAAGAAGGTCGAGGCGCGCGAGATCAAGTTCGCCATGCTGGCGGTGCTGATCCTGCCGCTTGCCATCCTCGGCTTCTCGGCCGTCGCGGCGGTGCTGCCTGTCGCGCTCGAGGGGCTGCTCAACAAGGGCCCGCGCGGGCTGAGCGAAATCCTCTACGCCTACTCCTCGGCGGCAGGAAACAACGGTTCGGCCTTCGCCGGTCTGACCGCCAACGCGCCCTGGTGGAACACCACGCTCGGCATCGCCATGCTGCTCGGCCGCTTCGCCTATGTCGTCCCGGTGCTGGCCATGGCCGGCGCCATCGCCGCCAAGCCGAAGCTGCAGCCGACAGCCGGCACCTTGCCGGCCGACAGCCCGCTCTTCGTAGGCCTGCTGCTCGGCATCGTCCTGATCCTGGGCGGTCTGCAATATTTCCCCGCGCTCGCGCTTGGGCCGATCGTCGAGCACTTCCAGGTGCTTGCGGCTAGCCGCTGAGCCGAAAAAGGAACCGACTTCGATGAGCTTATCACTCGCCAGATCCGGCGCTTTCGACCAGGCCGTGATCCTCACGGCCCTGAAGAGCGCCTTCACCAAGCTCGACCCGCGCGCGCTAGCCGGCAATCCGGTCATCCTCGCCACCGAGGTCGTGGCGGCGTTGGCCACGGTCTCGGCCGTGGTCGCCATCGCGGGCGGCCAGCCGGCCGCCTTCCCGGTCCAGATCGCGACCTGGCTCTGGCTGACCGTGCTCTTCGCCAATTTCGCCGAGGCGATCGCCGAGGGGCGCGGCAAGGCAGCGGCGGATTCGCTGCGCGCCACCCGCGTCACCACCAAGGCCAAGCTGATCATCGACGCCTCGCGCAATGCGATGATCCCGACGCCGGCCCATGAGCTCGCACCCGGCGACATCGTGCTGGTCGAGGCCGGCGACGTCGTCCCCGCCGACGGCGAGATCGTCGAGGGCGTCGCCTCGGTCAACGAGGCGGCGATTACCGGCGAATCCGCCCCCGTCATCCGCGAGAGCGGCGGCGACCGCTCGGCCGTCACCGGCGGCACCACCGTCGTCTCCGACTGGATCAAGGTGAAGGTCACCTCGCGGCCGGGCTCCTCCTTCCTCGACCGGATGATCGCCATGGTCGAGGGCGCCGACCGGCGCAAGACCCCGAACGAGCTGGCGCTCGCCGTGCTGCTCGCCGGGCTGACGCTGGTCTTCCTGATCGCCGTGGTGACCCTGACCGGGCTCGGCGCCTTCTCGAACGTCTCGCTCGACCCGATGGTGCTCGGCGCCCTCTTCGTCACCCTGATCCCGACCACGATCGGCGGCCTGCTCAGCGCCGTCGGCATCGCCGGCATGGATCGGTTGCTCAAGGTCAACGTGCTGGCTACCTCCGGCCGCGCCGTCGAGGCGGCCGGCGACATCGACACGCTCCTGCTCGACAAGACCGGCACCATCACTTTCGGCAACCGCATGGCGGTCGAGGTCATCCCCGCGCCGGGCACGCGCCCGGATGCCGCCCTGCGCGCTGCGCTGATGGCCTCGCTCTCCGACGAGACGCCGGAAGGCCGCTCGATCGTTGAGCTGGCCCGCGGCCTGGGGATCGAGGCGGAGATCCCCGCCGGGGCGACCGCGATCCCGTTCAGTGCGACGACCCGCCAGTCCGGCCTCGACGTCGACGGCAGGTCCTGGCGCAAGGGCGCGGTCGACGCGGTGATCAGGACCCTCGACCTCAGCGAGGGCCAGGTCCTGCCCGAGCTGCGCCAGGCGATCGACGCGATCGCCCGTTCGGGTGGCACGCCGCTCGCCGTCAGCGAGAATGGCGCGCTTGCCGGCGTCATCCACCTCAAGGACGTGGTCAAGCCGGGCGTCAAGGAGCGCTTCGCCGACCTGCGCCGCATGGGCGTGCGCACCGTGATGATCACCGGCGACAACCCGGTCACCGCCGCAGCCATCGCCTCCGAAGCCGGCGTCGACGACTTCCTCGCCGAGGCGACGCCCGAGGACAAGCTGCGCATCATCCGCGCCGAGCAGGCCAAGGGCCGGCTGGTGGCGATGTGCGGCGACGGCGCCAACGACGCCCCGGCGCTCGCCCAGGCGGATGTCGGCGTCGCCATGCAGACCGGCGCCCAGGCGGCGCGCGAGGCCGGCAACATGGTCGATCTCGACTCGGACCCGACCAAGGTCCTGGAGATCGTCGAGGTCGGCAAGCAGCTGCTGATCACCCGCGGCGCGCTCACCACCTTCTCGATCGCCAACGACGTGGCGAAATATTTCGCCATCATCCCGGCCCTCTTCGTCGGCTCGCTGCCGGCGCTGGGCGCGCTCAACGTCATGGGCCTGTCGAGCCCGCAGAGCGCCATTCTCTCGGCGGTGATCTTCAACGCGCTGGTCATCGTCGCGCTGATCCCGCTGGCGCTGCGCGGCGTGCGCTACCGGGCGATCGGCGCGGCAAAGCTGCTCTCGCGCAACCTCACCCTCTACGGCATCGGCGGGCTGATCGCGCCCTTCATCGGCATCAAGCTGATCGACGTGATCGTCGCGGCGCTCGGGCTCGCCTGAGTCGCGGGAAAGGACAAAATTCATGATCTCGCATCTTCGCCCCGCCATCGTCTCGATGGTCTTCTTCACCCTCCTGCTCGGCCTCGCCTATCCCTTGGGCGTCACCGGCCTCGCCCAGGCGCTGTTTCCGGCGCAGGCCGGCGGCTCGCTGCTCTACAATGCGAACGGCGTAGTCATCGGCTCGCAATGGATCGGCCAGAACTTCAAGGGCGAGGCCTATCTGCGCCCCCGCCCCTCGGCCGCCGGCAAGGAGGGCTATGACGCCTCCTCGTCCTCGGGCTCGAATTTCGGCCCGCTGAACGAGGATCTCGCCGCCCGCATCAAGGCCGATGCCGAGACGCTGCGCACGGAGGCCACCGCCCCGATCCCGGTCGACGCGGTCACCGCCTCCGCCTCGGGCCTCGACCCGCATGTCTCGCCGGCCTACGCGGCGCGGCAGGTCGCGCGCATCGCCGCCGCTCGCAAGGTCGCGCCGGCCGAGATATTGGCGGTGATCGCCGCCAATACCGAAGGCTCGACCTTCGGATTGCTGGGCGAGCCGCGTGTCAACGTGCTCGCCGTCAACATTGCTCTCGACGCGCGCTATCCGCGGCCGCAACCTTAAAGGGCCATGACAACGGACGAGTCACGCTTCCGGGAAGAGGGTCGCCCCGACCCCGACGCCCTGCTCTCATCGGCCGGCCGCGGCAAGCGCGGCCGGCTGAAGATCTTTCTCGGCATGGCGCCGGGGGTCGGCAAGACCTATGAGATGCTGACGCAGGGACGCCGAGCCCAGGCCGAGCATGGCGAGGTGCTGGTCGGCGTCGTCGAGACCCATGGCCGCCGTGAGACAGAAGCGCTGCTCGAGGGGCTCGAGGTCATGGCGCGCCGGCCGATCGAGCATCGCGGCCGCATCCTGATGGAGTTCGACCTCGATGCCGCGCTGGCCTGCAAGCCGCGCCTGCTGCTGGTCGACGAATACGCCCACTCCAACGCCCCCGGCAGCCGCCATCCCAAGCGCTGGCAGGATGTCGAGGAGCTGCTGCAGGCCGGCATCGACGTCTGGACGACGCTGAATGTCCAGCACCTCGAGAGCCTGGTCGAGGTGATCTGGAAGATCACCGGCGCGCGCCAGCGCGAGACAGTGCCCGACAGCGCGCTCAGCCGGGCCGACGAGATCGAGCTGATCGACATCACCCCGACCGAGCTGCGCCAGCGCATGGACGAGGGCAAGGTCTACCTGCCCGAGACCGCGCGGCTCGCCGCGAGCAATTTCTTCAAGCCCGAAAACCTGACCGCGCTGCGCGAGCTCGCCTTGCGCCGGGCGGCGCAGACGGTCGACGACCAGCTCAGCCAGGCGATGAAGCGCGCCGGCGTCGAGGGCCCCTGGGCCGCCGGCGAGCGCATCCTCGTCCTGATCGGACCCGACGCCATGGCCGGGCCGCTGGTCCGTGCCGGCCGGCGGCTCTCGGACATGATGATGGACGCGCCCTGGACCGTCGCCCATGTCGAGAGGCCGAACCGCGCGGCGCCGGACGCTGGGCGAGGCCTGCCGCTGGTCGAGGCGCTGAAGCTCGCCGAGCAGCTCGGCGGGGCGAGCGTCGTCCTCAACGGCGACGACCTCGTCGGCGCCGTGCTGGAATACGCCAGGCGCAACAACGTCACCCAGATCGTCGTCGGCAAATCGCACCGCCGGGGCTGGCGGGCGCTGCTCCACCGCTCGCTGGCGCCCGAGCTGCTGAAGGCGCAGAACGGGGCGGCGCTGCACATCATCACCGAAACGGCAGCGGGACCGGCACCGGAACCCGCCATCGCGCCGGCAAAGCCCCGTTTCGCCTGGCGCGGTCACCTCGGCGCCATTGCGATGGTCGCGGTGGCCATCGGGCTCGCGGCCCTGCTCGACCGGCACGTCGAGAACGCCAACCTCGCCATGCTGTTCATGGTCAGCGTGCTAGGCTCCGGCCTCGCCTTCGGGCTCTGGCCGGCGGTCACGGCCGCCGCGCTCGCCGCCTTCGCCTATAACTTCTTCTTCCTGCAGCCGCGGCTTTCCTTCTGGATCGGCCACCCCGCCGACGTGCTGACCTTCCTGGTGTTCTTCGCCGTCGCCATGACCACGGGCGGCCTGACCGGGCGTGTCCGTGACCAGGCGAAAGCGACGGCACGGCGCGCCTCGGCCATCACCGCCCTGCTCGCCGCCAGCCGCCGCCTCTCCGGCGCTGCCCGCAAGGAGGATGCCGCCGCCATTCTCGCCGAGCAGGTCTCGGCCGCGACCTCCGGCAAGGTCGTGGTCCTGCTGCCGACGGATGGCGAGATCGCCGCCATCGCCGGGGCGCCCGAGCTGGAACCGCTCTCGACCGCCGACATGACCGCCGCGCGCTGGACCTGGAATCGCGGCGAGCCGGCCGGCGCCGGCACCGGCACCTTGCCCAATGCCGGCTGGACCTTCCGCCCGCTGCAGGGCGTGCGCTCGCGCTCCGGCGTGGTCGGCTTCGAACCCAGCTCCCTGGCGGCGGCCGAGAATGAACGGTTCGCACTCGCCTTGCTCGACCAGGGCGCGATCGCCATCGAACGCGCAGAGCTTGCCGCCGCCGCGGTCGATGCCGAAGCGCTGCGCCGCAGCGACCGCCTGCGCGCGGCGCTGCTCAACTCGGTCAGCCATGACCTGCGCACCCCGCTGGCGACCGTGCTCGGCTCGGCCACCACCCTGATCGACTACGGCGCCTCGATGAAGCCCGCGGTGCGCGACGATCTGCTGCTCTCGATCCGCGAGGACGCGGAGCGGCTCAACCGCTATGTCGGCGATCTGCTCGACATGGCGAAGCTGGAGGGCGGCGCTTTGCTGGCGCGGCGCGACTGGATCGACGTCCGCGAAGTGATAGCGGCGGCGCTGGCGCGCGTCGCGCGCCGGCTCGGCCAGCGCCGGGCACTGCGCGATTTCCCGGCGGAGCTCTCCATGGTCCGCGCCGATCCGGTCCTGCTCGAGCAGGTGCTGGTCAACATTCTCGAAAACGCCATCACCTACAGCGAGGATGGCGCGCTGATCGAGACGGCCGCCTTTGAAGACCGGGGCAATGTCGTGATCTCGATCGAGGACGAGGGCCGCGGCATTCCGACCGCCGAGCTGGAGCGAGTCTTCGAGAAATTCCGCCGCCTCGAGGAGGCGATCGATCGCGGCGGCGAGCGCGGCAAGGGCGCCGGCCTCGGCCTCGCCATCGCCAAGGGCTTCGTCGAGGCGATGGGCGGGCGGATCGCCGCCGCCAGCCCGATCCGCGAACGCCCCGACGGCTCGAAGGGCGGCACCCGCATCCTGATCAGCCTGCGCAAGGAAGTCGCAGGCGGAAAGACAAGCTCATGACGGCCTTCCGGCCCCGCATCCTCGTCATCGACGACGAGCCCCAGATCCATCGTTTCCTCGGCCCCGCCCTCGACGCGGCCGGCTACGAGCCGGTCCGCGCCGACGACGCCACGGCCGGACTGCGCGAGATCGCCCGCAAGCCGCCGGACGCGGTGGTGCTCGATCTCGGCCTGCCCGACATGGACGGCAAGGAGGCGCTGGCCAAGGCGCGCGCCTTCTATGACGGGCCGGTGATCATCCTTTCGGCCCGCGACCGCGAGACCGAGAAGATCGACGCGCTCGATGCCGGCGCCGACGACTATGTCGAGAAGCCCTTCGGCGTCGGCGAATTGCTGGCGCGGCTGCGGGTCGCACTGCGCCACCGTCTCGAACGGCAGGGCGCCGAGCCCGTGCTCGTCGCCGGAGCGGTCGAGATCGACCTGGTCAACCGCCGCGTCAGCCGCGCCGGCGTCCCGGTGAAGCTCTCGCCCAAGGAATACGATCTGCTCGCCTGTCTCGCCGGCGGCCATGGCCGCGTGCTCACCCACAAGCAGATCCTGACCGCCGTCTGGGGCCCAGCCCATGAGCACGATGTGCAGTATCTGCGGGTCTTCGTCGGCCAGTTGCGCCAGAAGCTCGAGGACGACCCCTCGACGCCCCGGCTGATCGAGACCGAGCCCGGCGTCGGCTACCGGCTCGGCGGTCTGGCCTGACGAACGGCCGCGGTCGCCCGCCGGCAATCCCCGGGGGCCGAGCGCAAAAGACAAATCTCCCACCGCAGAGCGGAAATAAGAAAAATCACACTATCTGATGTGAATTGATGCAGGGCGTTCGCCGGTTTATTTTAAACGTTCGTAATAGCGAACGCAGCGAGCGCCAGTGTCCAGACCGAATCCGATCGAACGCGACAGCAGCGTGTACCGCCCCGGCCATCTCGGCGGCAGGAGGGCATGATGGCGGCCGCAGCGAAACGCCCTGCCCTGCCCGTCATCCTGCTGGCCAATGATCTGTGCGATGGCGACGTCGTCTTCGCCGCGGTCGCCGGCGCGGCTCTCGCCTGGACGCGCGACCCGGCGCGGGCGCTGGTCGCGTCGGACGATTCCGGTGCAGAGCGCCTGGAAGCATTCGCCGCGGCCGAGTTCGGCGCACAGCGCGTCGTCGACGCCTATCTCGTCGACGTCGCGCTTGAAACCGGCCGCCCAGTGCCCCGCCATTATCGCGAGCGCATGAAGACACTCGGGCCGAGCAATCGCCCCGATCTCGGCAAGCAGGCCGGGGCCGGCATCTTGCCCGCCGGCCAGGGGACCTGACGCATGTACCGCTATGACGAATTCGACGAGCGCTTCGTGCGCGAGCGTGTGGAGCAGTTCGGCGATCAGGTCGCCCGCCGCCTCGACGGCTCGCTGACCGAGGACGAGTTCAAGCCCCTGCGGCTGAAGAACGGGGTCTATCTCCAGCTCCACGCCTATATGCTGCGGATCGCCATTCCCTATGGCACCCTGTCCTCGCGGCAGCTCCGCCAGCTCGCGCTGATCGGCGAACGCTACGACCGCGGCTACGGCCATTTCACCACGCGCACCAACCTGCAGTTCAACTGGCCGAAGCTGCGCGACGTGCCCGAGATCCTCGGCCTGCTCGCCGATGTCGAGATGCACTGCATCCAGACCTCCGGCAACTGCATCCGCAACGTCACGGCGGACCATTTCGCCGGCATCGCCCGCGACGAGATCGAGGATCCGCGGCCGACCGCCGAGCTGATCCGGCAATGGTCGTCGCAGCATCCGGAATTCAGCTACCTGCCGCGCAAGTTCAAGATCGCGGTGACCGGGGCCGAGCAGGACCGGGCGGTGATCAAGGCCCATGACATCGGCCTGCGCATCCGCCGCCATCCCGACACCAACCAGATCTGCTACGAGGTCAGCGTCGGTGGCGGCCTCGGCCGCACGCCGATGATCGGCAAGGTGGTGCGCGATTACCTCCCGAAGGCCGAATTGCTCGCCTATCTCGAGGCGATCATGCGCGTCTACAATCTCGAAGGCCGGCGCGACAACAAGTTCAAGGCCAGGGTCAAGATCCTCGTCCACGAGACCGGGCTGGCCGAGTTCACCCGCCGCGTCGAGGCGGAGTTCGCCCGGCTCGACGGGCCCTCGATCAATGCCGACCCCGAAGAGGTCGCGCGCATCGCCGCCTATTTCGCCCCCCCGGCTTATCGAGCCTTGCCGGAGCGGAGCGCGGCGCTCGAGACGGCCCTGGCCGGCAATCCCGATTTCGCGCGCTGGGTCGAGATCAATACGACGCAGCACAAGCAGCCCGGCTATGCCGCCGTGACGATCTCGCTCAAGACCGTCGGCGAGGCGCCGGGTGACGCCACGAGCGAACAGATGCGGCTGGTTGCCGATCTCGCCGAGGAGTTCTCCTTCTCGGAGATCCGCGTCACCCATGCCCAGAACCTCGTCCTGCCGGATGTGAAGCTGTCCGATCTCTTCGCGATCTGGCGGCGCCTCGGCGAGGCCGGGC
Organism: Allobosea sp.; assembly: GCF_036675845.1. Taxonomy (GTDB): domain Bacteria; phylum Pseudomonadota; class Alphaproteobacteria; order Rhizobiales; family Beijerinckiaceae; genus Allobosea. The sequence goes on from NZ_JAKFED010000039.1 coordinate 20,327, forward strand.
TGGCGAGCGCCAATATCGGCCTGATCACCGACATCATCGCCTGCCCCGGCCTCGACTATTGCGCGCTGGCCACCGCACGCTCGATCCCGATCGCCCAGGCGATCGCGCGGCGCTTCGCCGACGATGCGCGGCAGAAGCAGATCGGCGAGCTCAACATCAAGATCTCCGGCTGCATCAACGCCTGCGGCCACCATCATGTCGGCCATGTCGGCATTCTCGGCCTGGAGAAGCGCGGCATCGAATCCTACCAGATCACGCTCGGCGGCGACGCCACCCAGGACGCGGCGATCGGCGAGATCCTCGGCCCGGGCCTGGCGGCGGAGGAGGTTCCGGACGCGATCGAGCGGATCGTCGGGGTCTACCTGGCCGAGCGCCTTCCGGACGAGAGCTTCATCGAGAATGTCCGCCGCATCGGCCTCGCCCCCTTCAAGGCGGCCTTCCTGGAGCTCGCCCGTGCTGCTTGACCGCGACGGAACCACGTCCGACCCCTGGACGCGCAGCGACGGCGCGGCCGTCGACAACATCGCCCATGCGCTCGTGCCCTGGGAGGCGCTCCCGGAGGCGCTCGCCCATAGGACGGCTGACCAGCAGATCGGCGTCGCCGTTCCCAACAACCTCCGTATCGACGAGATCGCAGCGATGCTGCCGCAGCTTTCGCTGATCGCGGTCACCTTCCCGGCCTTCTCCGACGGGCGCGGCTTCAGCCTCGCCCGGCAGCTTCGTCGCGCCGGTTTCACCGGCAGGCTGCGTGCCAGCGGCCCGCTGATCGTCGACCAGTTCGCCTATGCCCTGTCCTGCGGCTTCGACGAGGTCGAATTGCCGGCAGCCAATGCCGGGCGCCAGCCGGCTGAGCAATGGCAGCAGGCGCTGCATCGGGTCGGACACCGCTATCAGCGCGGCTATGGCAATGGCGGCAGCATTCTCGACCGGCGCCGGGCCGGGCGCCTGACGCAGGCGGCAGGCTGAAGGCCATGAGCAGCATGGCGCAGCGACGCGAACTGCGGCCGGTCGATCACCATAGCGACGATCATTGGGAGGAAGCCATGCTGACGAGCGCCCTCGACCAGACCAAACCGGGTCCGCGCGAACGCTGGTTCGATCTTTGCTTCCGACTTATCATCCTTGCGCTCGCCGGGCTTTGGCTGTTCATGCCGCCGAACAGCGAGACGCAAAGGCCGCCGGAAGTGAAAGCCGCAGTGACGCCAAGATGAGCGACAGAGCCCCCCGACCGACCACGCCCCGCCGCATCGAGCGGCTGGCGACTCTGCCGCTGTTCCACAAGCTGGACGGGCGCAAGGTCGTGCTGGCAGGGGCGAGCGAGGGCGCGCTCTGGAAGGCGGAACTGCTCGCCTCCGCCGGCTGCGACCTGCTGATCCTGGCCGGAAACGGAACGGCCCAGTTCGCGGCGCTCGCCGCCGACCCGCCGGCTGGCACGGTCAACGTCCTGGCGCGGAACTGGCAGGCCGCCGACCTCGACGGCGCGGCGCTCGCCATCGGCGATATCGAACGGATCGACGAAGCGAAGGCCTTCGCCGCCGCGGCGCGCCAGCAGGGCGTTCCCGTCAATCTCGTCGACAAGCCCGAATTCTGCGATTTCGCCTTCGGTTCCCTGGTCAACCGCTCGCCGCTTGTGGTGGCGATCTCGACCGACGGGGCGGCGCCCGTCTTCGGACAGGCGATTCGCGCCAAGATCGAGGCGCTGCTGCCGGCCGGGCTGAAGCACTGGGCCCAGGCCGCCAAGGACTGGCGCCCGGCCGTGCAGGCACGCGAGCTCGCCTTTCCCTCGCGCCGCTCCTTCTGGGAAAGCTTCACCAATCTCGCCCTCGGCGAGCCGCAGCGCCGGCCGGACGCGGGCGATCATGCGAGCCTGCGCCATACGCTCGACCAGATCGAGGCGTCGGGCTCAGACGGCGGTCGTGTGACCCTCGTCGGTGCTGGTCCCGGCGATCCCGAGCTGCTGACGCTCAAGGCGATCCGCGCTTTGCAGAGCGCCGACATCATCCTCTATGACGATCTCGTCTCCGCCGATGTGCTGGAACTGGCGCGGCGCGAGGCCAAGCGCCTGCTGGTCGGCAAGCAGGGCTATGGCCCCTCGGTCAAGCAGGACGACATCAACGCCATGCTGGTTGCGCTCGCCGGCCAGGGCAAGCATGTGGTCCGGCTGAAAGGCGGCGACCCGGGCATCTTCGGCCGTGCCGGCGAGGAGATCGAAGCCTGCGCGCAGGCCGGCATCCCGGTCGCGATCGTGCCCGGCATCTCGGCGGCACAGGGCGCCGCCGCGTCTCTCGGCCTGTCGTTGACCCATCGCGACCATGCCAGGCGGCTGCAATTCGTCACCGGCCATGCCCGCGACGGCCAATTGCCGAAAGACATCGACTGGGCCGCGATGGCCGACCCGGTCGCCACCACGGTGGTCTACATGGCGCGTGCCACCCTCGCCGCTTTCCGCGACGGCGCGCTCGCGGCCGGCATCGAGCCGGCGACACCCGCGGTCGCGGTCTTCGGTGCCACCCGTCCGGACGAGGCCCGCATTGCCGGTACCGTCGCCGACCTGCCGGAACGGCTCGGCGAACTGCCGAGCAAGGGGCCGGTGCTCGTCATCATCGGCCATGCGATGGGCGCGGCCGTCGCCGCCACGACGCGAAAACAAGCCCGCGGCTGAGATTGAACCGATCCGCGGGAGAGGCGTTTTCTCTCTGGCGAATGATGTTTGGAAAGGCTTTACTGCCGCGATCCATTGAGAATATGCCGCCAATTCAGTACGTTTCGTTTGTTATTCCGAACGATCCGCCCCTATCGGACCGTTCAACACGGAGCACTGACATGACGCGACAGAGATTTCGCCGCCTGCTGCAAGCCGGCTTGACGTTGGGCGCCTTCTCGCTCTGCTTCGGGGTCATTACCGGCGCCCGCGCCCAGAGCGAATTGCTCAATGTCTCCTACGATCCGACGCGTGAGCTCTACCGCGAGATCAACACGGCGTTCATCGCCGAGTGGAACGCCAAGAATCCATCCAGGACGATCAAGACGATCCGCCAGTCGCATGGCGGTTCCGGCGGCCAGGCCCGCACCGTCATCGACGGCCTCAACGCGGACGTGCTGACCCTGGCGCTGGCAGGCGACATCGATGCCGTCGCGGCGCGCTCGAAGAAGCTGCCGGAGAACTGGCAGTCGCGCCTGCCGCACAACTCCTCGCCCTACACCTCGACGATCGTCTTCCTGGTCCGCAAGGGCAATCCGAAGGCGATTCGCGACTGGGGCGACCTGGTCAAGCCCGGCCTCCAGATCGTCACGCCGAATCCGAAGACCTCCGGCGGAGCGCGCTGGAACTACCTCGCCGCGTGGGCCTATGCGGAGAAGACCTTCGGCAAGGACGAAGCCAAGATCCACGACTACATCGCCAAGCTGCTCGCCAATGTCCCGGTCCTCGATACCGGCGCGCGTGGCGCGACCACCACCTTCACCCAACGCGGCATCGGCGATGTCTTCCTGTCCTGGGAGAACGAGGCCTTCCTGGCGCTGAAGGAGTTCGGCGAGGACAAGTTCGACATCGTAGTGCCGAGCCTTTCGATCCTGGCCGAGCCGCCGGTGACGGTGGTCGACGGCAATGTCGACGTCAAGGGCACGCGGGCGCAGGCGCAGGCCTATCTCGAATTCCTCTACACGCCGAAGGGCCAGGCGATCATCGCCAAGCATCATTACCGCCCGCGCAATCCGGAAGCCGCCGCCCCCAAGGACATCGCCAAGTTCCCGAAGGTCGAGCTCGTCACCATCGACGCGGTCTTCGGCGGCTGGGCCAAGGCGCAGCCGACCCATTTCGGCGATGGCGGCACCTTCGACCAGCTCTACAAGCCGACGCGCTGAGCCATGAACGCGACGGTTTCCCGCTGGCGTGAGCCCAGTGTCCTGCCCGGCTTCGGCCTGGCGCTCGGCATCACGCTGACGGCGCTGTCGCTGATCGTCCTCATCCCGCTCGCCGCGCTTTTCCTCAAGGCGGCGAGCGCGGGGCCGGCCGATATCTGGGCCGTGGCGACCTCGCCGCGGACCATCGCGGCGCTGCGGCTCTCCTTCCTCGGCGCGCTCTTCGCCGCCAGCGTCAATGCCGTGTTCGGGCTGATCCTGGCCTGGGTGCTGGTGCGTTATGAGTTCCCCGGCCGGCGCCTGATCGACGCGGCGGTCGACCTGCCCTTCGCCCTGCCGACCGCGGTCGCCGGCATCGCGCTCGCGGCGATCTATGCCCCCAATGGCTGGGTCGGCGGCCTGCTCGCGCCCTACGACATCAAGGTCGCCTATACACCGCTCGGCGTCATGGTGGCGCTGATCTTCATCGGCCTGCCCTTCGTCGTGCGCACCGTCCAGCCGGTGCTGGAGGAGCTGCCGGCCGATATCGAGGAGGCAGCTGCGCTGCTCGGCGCCAGCCGCTGGCGCACCGTCTTCTCGGTGCTGCTGCCGCCGGTCCTGCCGGCGCTGATGACCGGCTTCGTGCTCGCCTTCGCCCGGGCCGTCGGCGAATACGGCTCGGTCATCTTCATCGCCGGCAACGTGCCGATGGTCTCCGAGATCGCACCGCTGCTGATCGTCATCCGGCTCGAGCAGTTCGACTATGCCGGCGCGGCCGTGGTCGCGACACTGATGCTGCTGCTCTCCTTCGCGCTGATCCTGCTGGTCAATCTGGTCCAGGCCCGCGCCCGCCGGAGGTTCGGCGATGTCTGAGGCGAGCCTGCCCTTGCAGATCGAGGATCTGGCCCCGGCCAGGGCGGCGCGACGCGTAACGGGCGAGTCGCGCCTCGTTCAGATCGCCCTGGTCGGCGTCTCCCTCGCCTTCCTCTGCCTGTTCCTGTTCCTGCCGCTGATCTCGGTCTTCGTCGAGGCCGGTGCGCGCGGCTGGCAGGCCTATCGCGAGGCCATCATCGAGCCCGACGCGCTCGCGGCGATCCGCCTGACGCTGTTCGTCGCCGCGATCGCCGTGCCGTTCAACGTCGTCATCGGCATTGCGGCGGCCTGGGCGATCGCCAAGTTCGAGTTCCGCGGCAAGAGCCTGCTGACCAGCTTTATCGACCTGCCCTTCTCGGTCTCGCCTGTGATCTCGGGACTGGTCTTCGTGCTGCTGTTCGGCGCGCAGGGCTATCTCGGCCCCTGGCTGAAGGCCAACGACATCCAGATCGTCTTCGCCGTGCCGGGCATCGTGCTGGCGACGATCTTCGTCACCTTCCCCTTCGTCGCCCGCGAGCTGATCCCACACATGCAGTCGCTCGGTTCGGCCGAGGAGGAAACGGCCCTGACGCTCGGCGCCTCGCCCTGGCGCACCTTCCTGACCGTGACGCTGCCGAACGTGAAGTGGAGCCTGTTCTACGGCGTGCTGCTCTGCAATGCCCGCGCGATGGGCGAATTCGGCGCCGTCGCCGTGGTCTCCGGCAAGATCCGCGGCCTGACCAACACCATGCCGCTGCATGTCGAGATTCTCTACAACGAGTACATGGGCGCCGCCGCCTTCGCCGTCGCTTCGCTGCTGGCGGGCCTCGCCCTCGTCACGCTCGCCCTGAAAACCCTGCTGGAATGGCATTACTCCGACGCCATCGCCGCCAGCCGACGCCATTGAGAGCTCAGCCCATGTCCGTCGCCGTCATCGTCGAATCCGTCGAGAAGCGCTTCCAGAACTTTCCCGCCTTGCGCGGCGTCTCGCTCGACATCCAGCCGGGCGAGCTCGTCGCCCTGCTCGGCCCTTCCGGTTCCGGCAAGACCACGCTGCTGCGGGTCATCGCCGGGCTGGAGCAGGCCGAGCGCGGCCGCGTGCTCTTCGGCGACATCGACACGCGCGAACTTTCGCTGCGCGACCGGCGCATCGGCTTCGTCTTTCAGCATTATGCGCTGTTCAAGACCATGACCGTGGCTGAGAACGTCGCCTTCGGGCTGAAATCGCGTCCGCGCGGCGAGCGGCCGGAGCCGGCCGAGATCCGCCGCCGCGTCGCCGAGCTGCTCGATCTGATCCAGCTCCCGGGGTTGGAAAAGCGCTATCCGAGCCAGCTCTCGGGCGGGCAGCGCCAGCGTGTCGCGCTGGCCCGCGCGCTGGCCATCGAGCCGCGCGTGCTTTTGCTCGACGAGCCCTTCGGCGCGCTCGACGCCAAGGTCCGCAAGGAACTGCGCGCCTGGCTGCGCCAGTTGCACAAGCGCACCGGCCACACCACCGTCTTCGTTACCCACGATCAGGAGGAAGCGCTGGAACTCGCCGATCGCGTCGCCATCCTGAACGATGGCAGGCTCGAGCAGGTCGGCTCGCCCGACGATGTCTACGACCACCCGGCCACGCCTTTCGTCTGCGAATTCCTCGGCGACGCCAACCACCTGCCGGTCAAGGTCGTCGGTAGCCAGGCCTTCTTCCTCGACAGGCCGGTGCTCGGCGGTCTTTCCCAGAACCGAGGCGGCCCGGCCTCGCTCTATGTCCGCCCGCAGCATCTGCGCATCGTCGACGACGCGCCGCTCGCTTTGCCCGGCGTGGTCGAGCATTTGCACCGGAACGGCCCGCTGCGCCGCGCCGAGGTCGCCGTCGAGGGCTTGCCGAAGGCACTCGACGTCGATCTCGCCAGCCAGGTCGCGCCGGCCATCGGCGAACGCGTCCGGCTGCGCATCACGCATGGCAGCCTGTTCGCCGCGGCCTGACCCCTCTCGCCTCCGAAGCCGCGCCGGGCTATCCGTAGCGCACGACGTCGAAGGAGATGGCGATGAAAGCTCGAGCAAGCTGGGTCGAGGGCATGGCCTTCATGGGCGAGGCTGGCAGCGGCCATGCCGTGATCATGGACGGCGCCCCTGAATATGGCGGCCGGAATATCGGCATCCGGCCGATGGAGATGCTGCTGATCGGGCTCGCCGGCTGCACCGGCTTCGATGTGGTGCAGATCCTGAAGAAGGGCCGCGAGAACATCACCGGCTGCGAGGTCGAGGTGGAGGCGCAGCGCGCGAGCGAGGACCCCAAGGTTTTCACCAGCATTCACATCGCCTATCGCATCACCGGGCGCGGCCTGTCGCAGGCCAAGGCCGAGCGTGCCGTCACATTGTCGAAGGAAAAATACTGTTCCGCTTCGATCATGCTGGGGGCGACCGCAGAGATGACCACCGCCCTGGAGGTCGTCGACGAGCTGAGACAGGTGGCCGCGGAATGAGCGATTTTCCCGTATCCGGACTGGTTTCGCCCGAGACCCTGCAGGCCGCGCTCGGCCAGCCGGGCCTCATCATCCTCGACATCCGCAGCACGGCCGAAGGCGGGCGGGCTGCCTTCGAGATCGGCCATATCCCCGGCGCCGTATACAGCGACTACGCCGCCGATGGCTGGCGCGCCAAGGTCGGCAATGCGCCGGGCATGCTGCCGCCGCTCGGGCATCTGGCGGAGCTCGCCGGCCGGCTCGGCATCCTGCCCGCGAGCAGGGTCCTCATCGTGCCGGCAGGCCTCGCCGCGACCGATCTTGCCGCCGCCGCCCGCGTCTACTGGACGCTGAAGCTGATCGGCCATGGCCAGCAGGCGATTCTCGACGGCGGCTTCAAGGCCTGGCAGGCCGATCCCGAGCGCCCGGTCGCGACCGGGCCGTCGAAACCGAAACCGGCTGCGCCCTATCCGGTGGTGGTGAAGCAGGACCTGCGCAGCACAGCCGACGCGACCTTCGTCGCCTCGCGCGGCAAGCTCGCCACCCTGGTCGATGCGCGTTCGTCCAGCTATTTCGCGGGCACCGAGAAGGCAGCGGAAGCCGCGCGCCCCGGCCATATCCCGGGAGCAATCTCCTGCGACTATGCGGCAGCCTTCGACGCCGTGACCGGCCGGCTCAAGCCGCTCGGCGATCTCCGCACGCTCTACGGCGCCGTGCCGAGCGGGCCGGCGATCTCCTATTGCAACACCGGCCACACCGCCGCCCTGAACTGGTTCGTGCTCTCCGAGGTGCTCGGGCGCGACGAGGTTTCGCTCTATGACGGCTCGATGACCGACTGGACCCAGGATCCCGAGCGACCGGTCGCGACCGCGATCGGTTGAGGCCGGCGCAGGCTCAGGCATTTGCCAAAACGCTCGAAAAGGCTCAAAGGAAGCGCGAGTTGCGCTGGCTTCGCCGCGCCTTTCCCTTTTTCCTGACGTCGAGTCCTGCCGCCGATGAACGCCGTCGCGCCGAAAATCTCCTTCGTCTCCCTGGGCTGCCCCAAGGCCCTGGTCGATTCCGAGCGCATCATCACCTCGCTGCGCTCGGAGGGCTACGAGCTCAGCAAGAGCCATGCGGGCGCCGACCTCGTCATCGTCAATACCTGCGGCTTCCTCGACAGCGCCAAGGCGGAATCGCTGGAAGCGATCGGCTCGGCCATGGCGCAGAACGGCAAGGTCATCGTCACCGGCTGCATGGGCGCCGAGCCGGAGCAGATCCGCGACGCCTTCCCCAATGTCCTGGCGATCACCGGCCCGCAGGCCTATGAGAGCGTCGTCTCGGCTGTGCATCAGGCCGTGCCGCCGAAGCACGATCCCTTCCTCGACCTGGTCCCCGACCAGGGCATCAAGCTGACGCCGCGGCACTACGCTTATCTCAAGATTTCAGAGGGTTGCAACAATCGCTGCAGCTTCTGCATCATCCCGAAATTGCGTGGCGACCTGGTCTCGCGGCCGATCGGCGAGGTGCTCCGCGAGGCCGAGAAACTGGTCAAGGCCGGCGTCAAGGAGCTGCTGGTGATCTCGCAGGACACCAGCGCCTATGGGCTCGACATCAAATATGCGCCGTCGCTCTGGCAGGATCGCGAGGTCCGCACCCGCTTCTTCGAACTGGCGCGCGAGCTCGGCCAAATGGGGATCTGGGTCCGCCTGCACTATGTCTACCCCTACCCGCATGTCGACGAGGTCATCCCGCTGATGCAGGAAGGGCTGGTGCTGCCCTATCTCGACATTCCCTTCCAGCACGCCTCGCCTTCCGTGCTGAAGGCGATGCGCCGGCCGGCCCATCACGAGAAGACGCTGGAGCGCATCCGGAAATGGCGCGAGATCTGCCCTGACCTCGCCATCCGCTCGACCTTCATCGTCGGCTTCCCCGGCGAGACGGAAGAGGACGTGCAGTTCCTGCTCGACTGGCTGAAGGAGGCCAAGCTCGAGCGCGTCGGCTGCTTCAAATACGAGCCGGTGAAGGGAGCTCCCGCCAATGATCTCGGCCTGCCGCTGATCGACGAGGCCGAGAAGGAGGCGCGCTGGCATCGCTTCATGAAGACGCAGGCTGAGGTCAGCGCCCGGATCGTCAGGGCCCGCATCGGCAAGCGCATCCAGGTCATCATCGACGAGGCCGGCCCGACCGTCGCCAAGGGCCGCTCGAAATGGGACGCGCCGGAGATCGACGGCAATGTCTATGTCGCCAGCCGCCGCCCGCTCCGGCCGGGCGATATCGTCACGGTGAAGGTCGAACGGGCCGACGCCTACGATCTGCACGGCGTCGCGGTCTGACGTCTCCGGCCGATCGGCCTCTGCGGCCTCAGGCCAGTGTCGCGCCGACGGTGCGCGGCAGGCGGCGGAGTTCGGCGACGCGCCCGATGCGCATCCGGGAGGGCTTCTCGAGCCTGGACTGGCCGTCTTCGAGCTGAAGCGCGACATGGATGGTCGGGCGGGCGGTCAGCTGGCCGTAGAGCACCGTCGCGACGATGAGGAAGGAGAGGCTGAAACCGGCGAGGCGCAGGAAGCGGTACATGACGCAATGTCCAGGAAATTCGATGTTTCCCGCTCATTGCCCTAGGTAGAGCCGCTTTCGCTTTTCTCTTTCGCTCGGTTTCGCTTTTTTCTTTTTCCGGGCAGCGTCAGCGTCGTTTTCGCCTCGGCGTTCCAGGGTCAGCCAAGCCGGCTCACGCCACGGCGGCGATGCGCCGCCTGTGCCCGAGGCGGCCGAGCCACCAGCCGAAGCGCTGCGCCGCTATGGCGAGCGCCAGCGCATAGCCGAGCAGCGCCAGCATCCAGCTCGCAGCGCTGAGCCCAAGCGTGCCCAGCACCAATGCCGAGCGGCCGAGCACCTTCAACGTGGCGCGCAACGTCGAAGGCTTGGCCGCGCTGAGTCGCGCCGCCCTGCCGATATCGCCGGCGTCCTCGGCAACGGCGAGCACCTGGCGCAGGCCGCGCTGACCGGTGCGGGCATAGAGCACGCCGGCATCCTGGCCGAGCGCCGAGAATCGCGCCAGCGCCGCCGGGCGGACGATGCCGCCAGCAGCAGCTTTCGCCGCCGCGAGATCGAGGCGGGCGGCTGCGCCGAGGCTGGCGGCGAGCGCCGGACGGTCGAGCGCACCGGCAGCCGCGCGGCCGAGATTGGCGCCGAGCGCCGGCGAGAGCAGCTTCGCCTTGCCGGCCGCCTTGACGGCGCTCAGCCCGCCGCGGGCCGGCAGGCCGCCGCCGACACTGATCCAGGTCGCGGCACTGACGGCGAGCCCGACCGCGGCCAGCGCCAGAATGGTCTCGTCTGCGCCCTCCCCGCCGAGCAGCTTGCGGCCTTCCAGCGCGAGGTCACGCAGATCGCCGAAGCCGCTGACATCGCTGGCGAGCGCGCCGGCAAAAGCGGCATCGCTGTCGCGCTCACCGGCGAGGAAGCCATGGCCGAAATCGGAGGCAGCGCGCTTCCAGGCGCCGTCGCGCAAGCTCTGCAGGCGCAGGGTCAGTTCCGGCGCGACGGCGATGCCGCGCTCGGCCGCCAGCGCGACGAAACTCTCGGCGAGCTCGACGTCGCCGGCGAGAATGGCCTCATCGATCCCCGCCGCGACGCGCCGGGCATCGAGCTTGCCGTCGAGGCGCAGCAACGAGAGCGCGACCGGATCATCGGCCACCGCATGCAGCTCCCATAGCCGCAACGCCGGCGGCACGATCGCCGCCCCGGCGCCGGCGAGCCCGAGCGCCAGCAGAACCGCCGGCCCCAACCTGTTCATGCGCGAAATCCGTTCCGTTCCGCATCCGCCCGAAGATCGCCGGGGCAGATGCAGTCGTAGCCGGCAATTCGGGCGGAAACGCGTAGGCCCGATTACGGAATGATCACCGTCGAGCCCGTCGTACCGCGCCCTTCGAGGGCGCGATGCGCCGCGGCCGCCTCCGCGAGCGTGAAGCGCGCATTGATCGAGACCGTGATCTTGCCCGACCCGACGGCGCCGAACAGGTTCTTCGCCATCTCGACCATGGTTTCGCGTTTCGCCGTGTGCGAGTTCAGCGTCGGGCGCGTGACATAGAGCGAGCCCTTCGACGCCAGGATGCCGAGATTGAACGCCTCGACCGCGCCTGAGGCATTGCCGAAGCTCGCCAGCAGCCCCAGCGGCTTCAGCGAATCGAGCGAAGCCATGAAAGTGTCCTTGCCGACGCCGTCATAGACCACGTCGCAGAGCTTGCCGCCGGTGATCTCCTTGACGCGGGTCGCGACGTTCTCCTCGCCATAGAGGATGACATGGTCGGCGCCATGCGCCTTGGCGAGCGCGGCCTTCTCCTTCGAGCCGGCCGTGCCGATCACGGTCGCGCCCAGCGCCTTGCCCCATTGGCAGAGGATGGTGCCGGTGCCGCCGGCGGCGGCATG
>NZ_JAKFED010000040.1:0-31841 GCF_036675845.1 Allobosea sp.
CGATCCTTGATCAGGCGAACCGCTTCGATCTTGAACTCACGCCCAAACTTCCGTCGCTGCATATGCCACCTCCGGCTTCATGAAACACCCAATCGCGGTGTCCACGAAACCGGCAGCAGGCCAGATTACAGGAGCGGTAACGCGATCCACGCCGACTTGGCGATCAGCCAGTATCTGACAAAGGAATTTTCCGTCGGGCTGCTCGCCTCGCACTATCAGCAAATTACAGGAGACGGCGGTAGTGGGGCATCGTTAGGCGCCCATAAGGGGCGTGTGACTGCGTTGGGCGGCACAGTCGCGTACAACTTCAGCGTTGCAGGGACACCGGTATCTGCGCGGCTGAAGGTCCTTCGCGAAGTGAATGTCGAAGATCGTTTTCGGGGTACGATCGCGATGGTTAGCCTTGCGTTCCCAATTGGTTTTTCCCCCGCGACCTCGCAGAAACCAGCGCCTGCAGTGATAAAGCATTGAACCCAAGCATTTTTTTGTCTGAACTCTCCAAATGAACCAGCACGGTGAAAGCCCGCTGCGTAAGAACTGTTCTGGGTCGGCAGACTTGCATGACGACAGGCTCAGTCGCTGGCCGCGTTAGCTTCTATTGCTCGTTCGACTTCCCTCAGCACTAAATTGAACCGTCCGGAGTTTCGAACGTCAGGAAGGGGCCATCTTCGGTCGGGAGGCCTGCTAACATTCCGTACAACCGTCAAAAATCTCATCCAAATGAGATTGGAAAGACACCCTCTGCCGCATCCAGAAAACTACCCATTCAAGCGCTTGTTTTGGCGCCTCAGACGGCTCTGCGCTCTCAATGCTAGGCTAAGATATTGAAATTGCTCTAGTCTTAGATATGCGCTGGATGCATATCGGTCTCATATGTGTGAGATTCGTGCACACGCCAGTCTCACCGGGAGTGAGACAGTTTCAAGTTGAATGAGATCCGACAGACCTCGCGGCCGGCTCACTTCGAATCCAGCAGTTTGATGAAGGCCGGGGTCAGGATCACCACGAACAGCACCGGCAGGAAGAACAGGATCATCGGCACGGTGAGCTTCGGCGGCAGGGCGGCGGCCTTCTTCTCGGCCTCGCTCATACGCTGGTCGCGGCTTTCCTGGGCGAGGGTGCGCAAGGCCGTGCCGAGCGGCGTGCCATAGCGTTCGGCCTGGATCAGGGCGGTGCAGACCGATTTCACCGATTCGAGCCCGGTGCGCGTCGCGAGGTTCTCATAGGCCTGCCGGCGCTCCGACAGATAGGAGAGCTCCGCCGTGCACAGCGCGAACTCCTCGGCCAGTGGCACCGACTGGCTGCCGATCTCGGTCGAGACCTTGCGGAAGCTGAGCTCGATCGACATGCCGGATTCGACGCAGATCAGCAGCAGGTCGAGCGCGTCGGGGAAGGCGCGCCGCATCGAGAACTGGCGCTTGCTGGCGGCGTTCGAGAGATAGATCTCCGGCGCCTTGATGCCGAGATAGGTGGCAGCGATGGCAACGGCGACCCGGTTGACCTGCGACAGCCCGAAATCATTGACGAAGAAGACATAGAACAGCGCGAACAGGAACAGCCCGATCGGCGTGACCGCGCGGAAGAACAGGAAGCCGACCTCGGCCTGCTGGCCGCGGAAGCCGGCCAACGCCAGCTGCTTCTTGGCGTTCTCGGTGCCGAGCCAGTCGCCGAGCTTGAACTGCTCGACGGTGCGCCGCATGAACTCCTTCGGCTCCTGCCGCAGCGTGACCTTGTCCTTCTGGCGGGCAAGCCGGTCGCGCTCGCGGGCGCGGATCTTGTCGCGCTCGGTCGCGACGTTCTTCATCCGCTTGCCGAGCGCGTTGCCCTCGATCAGCGGCGTGCCCACCATGACGATCGTCGCGGCCACGGCGAGCCCGGCGACGAGCGCCAACATGAATTGCGGATCGGTGACCTTCTGGATGAGGAGCGCGAGCATCTTTTCCGTCCCTCAGATATCGAAATTGATCATTTTCTTCATCACCAGGATGCCGATCGCCATCCAGATCAGCCCGCCGATCATGGCGACCTTGCCGGTCGAGGTCAGCCAGAGCAGCTCGATGTAGCGGGGGCTGGTCAGGTAGACGAGGAGAGTGACGATGACCGGCAGTGAGCCGATGATCGCCGCCGAGGCCTTGGCCTCCATCGACACCGCCGCGATCTTGTCGCGCATCTTGCGGCGCTCGCGGATGACCCGCGAGAGATTGGCCAGGGTCTCGGCGAGGTTGCCGCCGGTCTTCTGCTGGATCGCCAGCACGATGCCGAAGAAATTGGCCTCGGCGCAGGGCATGCGCTCGAACAGCTTGGTGGCCGCGTCGGTCAGCGCCAGGCCCAGCGTCTGTGCCTCGACGATCAGGCGGAACTCGGTCTTGACCGGCTCCTGCGCCTCATTGGCGATGATGCGCAGGCAGTCGTTCAGCGGCAGGCCGGATTTGATGCCGCGCACGATGACGTCGATCGCATTGGGAAACTCGTTGGAGAAGCGCTTCAGGCGCTTCTTCCGGCGCTGGCTGAGATAGAAGGAGGGCAGGCCGAACGCGCCGATGAACAGCCCGGCGAGCCCGAGCATGACCTTGCCAGAGGCAATCAACAGGACGAGCCCGGCGACAAGGCCGGCAACCGCGGCAAAGATGAAATACTGCCGGCGCGTCCAGCTCAGCCCGGCCTGCTGGATCCTGACCTCGAGCGTCGCCTTGTTGCGGGCCTTTTCGCGATTCTCGATATCCTTCAGGCTTTGCGCCACCTGGCCGCGCTTGGCACGGTTCTGCGCCTCGCGATCGGCGGCGCTGCGGGTGACCAGCGGGCTGGCGAACTCCCTGAGCCGGCGCTCGACGCGGGCCTGGCCGCTGAGCGACGGATAGAGCAGCGCATAGGCGACGCCGCCGGCCGAGACGGCGGCGAGGATGGCGGCGGCGATCAGCCCGTAATCCATGGCGTTGTTCCGTCCTCCGGCCAGATCGCCGTGCGTCCATACGGAAGGGACGGCGATCTATCTCTTTGTCGTAGCATCGGATTCAACCGAAAACCGGATTCCACTTTTCGGCCCGATGCTCTAGAGCCCGTTCCCATCAGCTTGCACCGCAAGCTGATGGGTAAAACGGTCTCTCACTCATGTTTAGAGACGGATTCACCGATCAGATTGATTCAATCTGGTCGGATCCGGCTCTACGCCGCGGTCGCTTCGTTCTGGCTTTCGAGCTCGTCGAGCGCCGCGGCGAGGCGCTGCTCCTCGCCATAATAGCGCGCCCGCTCCCAGAACCGCGGCCGGCCGATCCCGGTCGAGCGGTGGCGGCCGATCAGCTTGCCGTTCGGGTCCTCGCCCAGCACGTCATAGGTCATCAGGTCCTGGGTGATGATCACATCGCCTTCCATGCCCATCACCTCGGTGATATGGGTGATCCGGCGCGAGCCGTCGCGCATGCGCTGTGCCTGGATGATCACGTCGATCGAGGAGCAGATCATCTCGCGCAGCGTCTTCGAGGGCAGGCTGAAGCCGCCCATGGTGATCATCGATTCGATACGGCTGAGGCATTCGCGCGGGGTGTTGGCGTGCAGCGTGCCCATCGAGCCGTCATGGCCGGTGTTCATCGCCTGCAGCAGGTCGAAGGCCTCAGGTCCGCGCACCTCGCCGACGATGATGCGCTCGGGCCGCATGCGCAGGCAGTTCTTGACCAGGTCGCGCATCGTCACGGCGCCGGTGCCCTCGAGATTGGGCGGGCGGGTCTCGAGGCGCACGACATGCGGCTGCTGCAGCTGCAGCTCGGCGGCGTCCTCGCAGGTGATGACGCGCTCGTCATGCTCGATATAGTTGGTCAGGCAATTGAGCAGGGTCGTCTTGCCCGAACCCGTGCCGCCCGAGATCACCAGATTGCAGCGGACCTTGCCGATGATCTTCAGGATCTCGGCGCCGGGCGGCGCGATGGCGCCGAAGCGGACGAGCTGGTCGAGCGTCAGCTTGTCCTTCTTGAACTTGCGGATGGTCAGGGCCGGCCCGTCGATGGCGAGCGGCGGGGCGATGACGTTGACGCGCGAGCCGTCGGCGAGACGGGCGTCGCAGATCGGCGAACTCTCGTCGACGCGCCGGCCGACCTGGCTGACGATGCGCTGGCAGATGTTCATCAGCTGCGCGTTGTCGCGGAAGCGGACATTGGTCAGCTGGATCTTGCCGCCGGTCTCGATGAAGGTCCGGCCGGCGCCGTTGACCATGATGTCGGCGATGTCGTCGCGCGCCAGCAGCGGTTCCAGCGGCCCGTAGCCGAGGACGTCGTTGCAGATGTCGTCGAGCAGTTCCTCCTGCTCGGCGATCGAGAGCACGACGTTCTTCAGCGAGATGATCTCGTTGATGATGTCGCGAATTTCCTCGCGCGCCGATTCACCGTCGAGCTTGGCCAGCTGGGAGAGGTCGATCGCTTCGATGAGAGCACCGAAGATCATGCTCTTCATCTGGTAGTATTCGTCGGATTTCGGCGACTCGACCGGCGCTGGCGGCGGCGGCGGGCGGCGCGCCTCGGCGATGGCCGGGCGCGGCTCGGCCGGCCTGGCACCCGCAGCGGGCGAGGTCATCGGAGCCGGCGCGGCCGGCATGCTCGCGTTTCTCTTGCCGAACATCTCAGGCCTTCCGGCGCATCAGCTTGGCGACCAGCGGCTCGAACAGGCTGCGCTTGCCGCGCTTCGATTCGCCGCGCCCGGTCAGCGCCGCCGCGATCTGGACGAAGGCCTCGGCGACCTTGCCGCCGGCCTGGACCTCGGCGATCATCTGGCCGTTATTGGCGGCCGTGCCGAAGAGCTGGGCGTCGAAGGGGATGGCGCTCAGCACCTCGACGCCGAGCGCCTTGGCGAACTCGGCGGCGTCGATCTCGGGCCGCTTGGCGATGCCGACCTGGTTGAGGATCAGCCGCGGCACCGAATCATTGGGTCTTGCCGCGCGCAGCAGGTCCATCAGGTTCTTGGCGTTGCGCAGCGAGGCGAGCTCGGGCGCGGCGACGATCGCGACCTCGTCGGCGCCGATCAACGTGCGCTTGGCCCAGCCCGTCCAGACATGGGGCACGTCGAGCACGATGCAGGGCACGCTGGCGCGCAGCAGGTCGAGCAACTGGTCGAGCGCGTCCTCGCCGAGATCGACGGTCCGGTCCAGCATCGCCGGCGCCGCCAGCAAAGCGAGGTTCTCGCTGCAGCGCGAGAGCAGCCGGTCGAGCATGTTGGCGTCGAGCCGCTCGGGCGCGAACACCGCCTCCGCGATGCCTTGCGGCGGGTCCTGGTTGAAATCGAGCCCCGCCGTACCGAAGGCGATGTCGAGATCGACGATCACGGTGGAGGCGTCGAGATTGCGGCCGATCGCCCAGGCCAGATTATGCGCCAGGGTCGAGGCGCCGACGCCGCCCTTGGCCCCGACCACGGCGATGGTGCGCCCGAGGGTCTCGGCGCCCGGCGTGGCATAGAGCTCCGACAGCGTGCGCAGCACGTCGAGCACGCCGAGCGGCGCGATCAGATAGTCGCTGACACCGCGGCGGATCAGATCGCGATAGAGCTGGACGTCGTTGACATGGCCGATGACCACGACCTTGGTGCCGGGGTCGCAGCTCTCGGCCAGGGCGTCGAGGCTGGCGATCAGCCGCGACGGCTCGGTCACCGTCTCCAGCAGGATGACATTCGGGGTCGGCGCGGCGCGGAACGCCTCCACCGCTGCCGCCGGGCCGCCCATCTGGATGCGGGTCTGCGCCTTGTCCATGCGCCGGTCGGCCGTCACCGCCTGCATCGCGGCGGCGACTTCCTGCGTCTCGCAGAAGGCCTGCAAGGTGATGCGGGGCAGCGGGGCGATGATCTCCTCGCCGGGCGTTTCGGTCTCGTGCAGCGACGCGCCTGCCATCACTTGCCTCCGACCGCGGTGCTGATCGCCGACTGCTCCTGGCGGTACTGCGTCGATGGGTCCTTGCCCTCGCGCAGCTTCTTGATCGCCTCCAGGCGCTTCTGGGTGTCGAGCCGGCCCTCGCCGCGGGCCCGGACGAGGTCGAGCGGATCGGCGACCTGCGCCGCGAGATTGGCCTGCGTCGAGCAGCCGAGATTCCACAAGGGCTCGTTCGAGGCGTCGGTCTTGTAGCTTGAGACCCCGGCATCCTCCGGCCATTGTCCGCAGGAATGCGGCAGGCCGGCCTGGAGCGAGGCGAAGGTCAGGCGGATCGGCGAGGCGAGATTCGGATCGACGGCGCGATAGGTCGTGACCGAAAGCGAGCCTTGCGCCACGCCGGCCCGGGCGAGCGAGCGGCGGATGCCGTCGAGCGTGTCGCGCGCGGCGAGCTCGCGCCCGGTCCCGCTCGGCACCTCGGCGACCAGGCCGCCGCGGCCGCTGCGGCGGTAATCCTGGCCGAAGCGGGTGACGTCGTCGGCCTGGCGCGGGTCGAGGCCCCCGCCGGCGCGGCCGACGAAGACGTCGAGCGAGCGCGGCGCGTCGCGCAGCACGATCGGATGGCGCTCGCGCGTGTCGAAAGGAGCTCCGCCCGCCGTGAGGTCGCCCTTGGCGCAGGCGCCGAGCGCGAGCGCGGCCGCAAGCGCGGCCAGAAGGGCCGCCGGGCGGCGACGGCAAGCCTGGATTCTGTCGTCTGTCGTCACGCTCGCCATCCTTCGCAGATGCATGCTCGCAGCCCTCAATCGGCGATGAAGCCGACACGCCCCCGATAGGCCTGGGGGACGGGCCCGCCGCTGGTCGTCCCGTAGATCTTGTTGAGGCGCCCCATCAGGATCGTCTGGGCGTCATGGGCCTCGACGAAGCCGTCATCGGGCCGGTTGAGCTGGCCGGGGTCGATCGGTTTGACGATGTAGGGCGTCACCGCGATCATCAGCTCGGTCTCCTCGCGCTGATAGTCGCGCGAGCGGAACAGCGTGCCGATGATCGGAATGTTCATCAGGCCGGGCAGGCCGTTGATCGCCTGGCGCGAGACGCGCTGGATCAGGCCGGCCGTCGCCAGCGTGCCGCCGGAGGGCAGCTCGACCGTGGTGTCGGACTTGCGCACGCGAAAGCCGGGGGCGTTGACGGCGGTGGTCTCGGTCGGGTTGAGCCGGAGCTGGTTCTCGAAATCGAGCTCGGTGACCTCGGTCGCGATCCGCATCGAGATCCGGTTCTCGGACATCACGATCGGCGTGAAGTTGAGCGAGACGCCGATCGGCTTGTAGACGATGTTGAGCACGCAGCGATTGCTGTTGTCGCACGAGTATCCGTTCGGGATCGGCACCTCGCCGCCGGCGGTGAACTTGGCGCTCTCGCCCGAGATCGCGGTCACCGTCGGCTCGGCCAGGACGCGCGACAGCCCGGCGCGCTCGAGCGCTCGCAGCGTGAAATTGGTCGAATTGCCGATGCCGGCGCCGATCGCGGTCGCCGCGAGCTGCTGCGGCTGCAGCGAGAAGGGCGTGTCGATCGAAGGCGTGATGCTGAACTTGCCGAGCCGCCACTCGCCGGTCGAGTTGATGCCGAGCTGCTTGATCGCCTTGCGCGAAACTTCCGAGACCACGACCTTGACCATGACCTGGTCGCGCCCGCGAATGGTCAGCGAATTGATCACCGCGCCCTTGGTCGAATTGGCGCCCTCGCCCGAGATGCCGACGAAGGCATTGGCGATGTCGAGCGCCTGCGTCGCTTCCGAAGCGCTGGCGACATTGCCGACCAGCAGGATCGAGTTGCCGGCCGGCTTGACCTGGATGTCGGCGCCCGGCATCGCCGAGCGCAAGGTCTGGCGCAGCACGTTGAGATCGCGGCCGACCTCGATCTCCAGCGCCGTGATCTGGCGTCCCTCGGCGTCGAGCACGAACATCGAGGTCGAGCCGTCGGCCATGCCGATGATGAACAGCTTGCGGGCCGAGCGCACGACGGCATTGGCGACCTTGGGATTGGCGACGAACACCTCCTTGGCGTCGCGCGGCAATTCGACGATCAGCGAGCGCCCGATCGAGAGGTCGAGCTTGCGCGAGATCGCATGCTCGCTGGCCCCGACATTGAGCACCGGGGCGGCACCCTTGCCCTGGGCCAGCGCGGGAGGCGCCGCGATCAGGGCCGCGAGCGGCAACAGGGCGAGGCCGAGGCGGCGAGGCGCCGGGCGCCGGGCGGCGCGATGGCGGGCGCGGACATTGTTCCTGGCGGGGATCATGGCTTCACGCCCTTGCTGGTGACGCCGTAGCGCACGAGGGTCAGCCCGCCCTCATCGGCCGGGGGACTGAGGTCACCGGCGTCCTGGAGGCTGCGCAGCGCCAGCGAGAGCGAGCCCGTCTTCTGCGCCAAGGTGACGATGTCGACCTGGCGGGGATCGAGCTCCAGGGTCGCGGTCTCGCCGACCACGACCTTCTCGCCATTCTTCTCCTGGACGTTCTGGCCGATGGCCAGCACCCGGACATTGACCAGGATCGCCTCGCTGGCGGGCCCCGAGCCGTCCCGGCTGTTGCTGTCGTCGCGGGTAACCCGGATCACGTCGACGCGGTCATTGGGCAGGATGAAGCCACCGGCGGTGTTGGCGCCGGCTCTGTCGGTGGTGATGGCGACGGCGCGCTTGCCGGCCGGAAGCATGGCGGAGAGGAAGCCGGAAGCGTCGGTGCGGATCAGCTTCTCGCGGCGGATCGGCTCGGAACCGAAGAGCTGCGCCCGCGCGACCTGGCCGACGAACTCCGCCTCGCCCTCGGGCGCGTCCTGGCGGCGGATGACGCCGGCGGGCAGGCTGGCGAGCGGCCAGGCGATCCAGCGCAGGTCGCTGGCGGCCAGACGGTTGCCGAGCGGGATGTCGGCAGCCGCGACCAGCACCTCGACGGTCGGTGCCGGCTCGTATTTGGTCACCGACGGGGTGCTGACCTTGGGCGGCCGGCTGATCAGCAGGGCAGCGCCCAGCCCGGCGACCAGCGCGATTCCAAGGATGATGATTCTGGCGGGACTCATGACTGGCGATCCTCAGCCAGCACGAACTGGCCCTCAGCCGGATCGTGCCGTCGGAATCGTCAACTTATGGTTAACCGGACGTATCTTTTTGGCTGGATCGCCCGCCCGCGGCCAGCGCAGACCGGATCAGACGCCGATCGCGGCCCGCCAGATCGCCGTCTTGGGCAGGATCACCAGGGCGGCGAAGGCGAGCGCGACGCCATAGGGCACGCCCTTCTCGACGCTGTGCAGCCGCCTCGCCCAGTCCCAGCGCTCGGCCGGAGCCGGCAGCGGCGCGGAGCGGAGCTTGAGCAGGACCAGCGTCAGCACGCCGCCGGCGAGGGCCGCGACCATCAGATAGGGCAATAGCTGCTCAAAGCCGAACCAGAGCGCGGTCGCCGCGGCGAGCTTGGCGTCACCGCCACCGATCCAGCCGGCTGCGAACAGGCCGAAGCAGATGGCGAGCATCGCGAAGCCGGCGGCCAGATGCCAGGCGATCTGGTTCCAGCCCAGCCCCGCCGAAAAGGCACAGAGCGCGAAGGCCGCGACCAGCAGCAGGCAGAGCCGGTTCGAGATCGTCATTGTCGCGATGTCGCTCACCGCCGCATAGGCCATGGCAGCGGGAAAGACGACCATAATGGCGATCAGCGAAAGCGGCATGATGTCCATCCGGATGCAGAGCGGCTCGCGGCATGCTGGTGCAGAAGCCCTGACCAAAGAATTACCGAAGGCAGAAAGAAAGGCGCCCCGAAGTCTCCTCCGGGGCGCCTCGGTATACGTTTATGCGGAGGTTGGCGGCTTACGCGCCGAGAGCGGCCGCGATCGCTTCGAACTTGGCGTTCAGGTTCGTGCCGATCAGCTGCATCGCGGCGATGCAGACGACGGCGATCAGGGCGGCGATCAGGCCGTATTCGATGGCGGTCGCGCCGGACTCGTCCTTGGCGAAGCGAGCGAAAAGCTTGGTCATGGTAGTCTCCTTTTGCACCACGGTTTGACGGCTGCCTTCGCTCTGGTTCGGCTTCGGTCAGCGACAATTGCGAAGCTACACGCGCCGTCTTGCCGATCAGTTAAAGCGACCCAAGAATTCGGCGAATCGCACAGGTGTTTCCTGGATGGTTAACGCGATCCTATTGCGATCTACGAGTTAAACAATCGTATAAAAGATATTACATTTTTATCTATATGGTATTCCCTGCCTTCTTACAGTCTTATGACTTTGGGTAAGGCGTCATCTGCGCGCCAGGCGCGGCAATCTCATCGCATTTCCGATGGTCGAGGCCGGCGTTCGGCGGGCCGTTCCGTCGGCCAGATCACCGTCTTAGGGATTGATTCATCATTTTCGGCTTTGCTCGGCCTGTTGGAAATCTTGGGGCGCCAGCCATGTCCATTGCGATGACCGCCTCGCGGCCTGTTCTCGTCGCCGCCGTCGCGGCCGGCGCGCTGGCCGTGACCCTGGGCCTGGCCTTGTCCTCGGCCCCCGCGAGCGCGCAGACGCGCCCGGCACCGGCAGCCGTCGCAGCCCCCGCGGAGGCCGGCCCGGATACGGTGATCGTCAATGTCGATCATGCCAAGGTGGTGCGCCTGCCCGAAAAGGCGCAGACCGTGATCGTCGGCAACCCGGCGATCGCCGATGTCACGGTCCAGCGCAACGGCGTGATGGTCGTCACCGGCAAGAGCTTCGGCGTGACCAATCTGATCGCTCTCGACGCCAGCGGGACGCTTCTGGCCGAATCCTTCGTGCGGGTGCGCGCGGCGACCGATTCCGTGCTCACCGTGCAGCGCGGACTCGAGCGCGAAAGCTATTCCTGCGCCCCGGTCTGCCAGCCGACCGCGCGGCTCGGCGACGTCAAGCGCTTCTTCGACGAGGTCGGCGGCCAGGCCAGCGCCCGCAATGCCGCCGCGAGCGGCGAGAAGAAGTAGGCTTCCCCTCGCCGTCGCCGGAAATCTCGCTCAGATCGTCTGGTTGTAGGCGCCGACTTCGGGGTTCTCGCGCAGCACGCCGTCGATCGCCTTGAACATCTCGCGCATCCGCGCTTCCGAGACCGGGCTCTCGCAGACCACGACGAGTTCCGGCTTGTTCGAGGAGGCGCGCACCAACCCCCAGGTGCCGTCCTCATTGACCACGCGCACGCCATTGACGGTGATCACGTCGCGGATCGCCTGGCCGGCAAGCTTCTCGCCGGCGGCCTGCATCGCCTCGATCCGCTTGGTCACCTTGTCGCTGACGCCGTACTTGATCTCGTCGGCGCATTTGGCCGCCATGGTCGGCGTGCCCCAGGTCTTGGGCACCGCAGCGTAGAGCTCAGCCATCGACTTGCCGGGATTGCGGTCGAGCATGTCGAGCACGGCGATGGCGGTGACGACGCCGTCGTCATAGCCGCGCCCCACAGGGGCGTTGAAGAAGAAGTGGCCGGACTTCTCGAAGCCGGCGAGGGCGTTCAGGTCGCGGACGCGGCGCTTGATGTAGGAGTGGCCGGTCTTCCAGTAATCGGTCTTGACGCCGAGCTTCTGCAACTCGGGATCGGTCGAGAACAGGCCGGTCGACTTGACGTCGACGACGAACTGCGCACCCGGATTGAGCCGGCCGAGGTCGCGCGCCAGCATCACGCCGATCTTGTCGGCGAAGATTTCCTCGCCATGATTGTCGACGACGCCGCAGCGGTCGCCATCGCCGTCGAAGCCGAGCGCGACATCGGCGCCGTGCTGCTTCACGGCGTCGGCCATGGCGTGCAGCATCTTCATGTCTTCGGGGTTGGGGTTGTAGCGCGGGAAGGTGTGGTCGAGCTCGGCATCCATCGGGATCACCTCGCAGCCGAGCATCTCCAGGATCTTCGGCGCGAAGGCGCCGGCGGTGCCGTTGCCGCAGGCGGCGATGACCTTGAGCTTGCGCGTGAACTTCGGCCGATCGGTCAGATCCTTGATGTAGAGCGCCGGAAAGTCGGGCACGAACTGATAGGATCCGCCGCCGATCAGGTCGAAATCGCCCGCCAGCACGAGATCGCGCAATTGCCCCATCTCATCCGGGCCGAAGGTGACCGGGCGCTCGGCGCCCATCTTGATCCCGGTCCAGCCATTGTCGTTATGCGAGGCGGTGACCATGGCGACGCAGGGCACGTCGAGCGCGAATTGGGCGAAATAGGCCATCGGCGACATGGCGAGCCCGATATCGTGGACCTTGCAGCCGGCCGCCATCAGCCCGGTGACCAGCGCCATCTTGATCGAGGAGGAATAGCTGCGGAAATCATGGGCGGTGACGATCTCGGGCTTGACGCCCATCCGCCGGATCAGCGTGCCGAGCCCCATGCCGACGGCCTGGACGCCCATCAGGTTGAGTTCCTTGCCGAAGAACCAGCGCGCATCGTATTCGCGGAAGCCGGTCGGCTTCACCATCGGCAGCGACTCGTAGTCGTAGCTGTTGGGGAAGAGCTCGGGCAGCGGTTTCGGAAACATCGGGCCATCCATTTAGCTGAAGCGCGGGCCAGGCAGGGCCCGCAGGAGACGTGCGGAGCGGAAAGGCCACAGGCTACATGAATGCAGCCTGAGCATGACAGAAACGGGCATAGCCGATCGGAATGACGATGGGAACGGAGAGGCCCGGTGCGCCTCAGCCGCGCAGGATCATCCGGCCGCCCCGGACCTCGTAGCCCGAGAGCTTGCGCAGGAAGGAGGTGCCGAGCAGGCTCATGCCGAGCGCGCCGGCCGGCAGCACCACCGCCTCGACATCGCGGACCAGGATGTCACCGAGCCGGACCTCGCGCAGCCGCACCTGGGCGCCGCGCACCACGCCATTGGCCGTGCTGAGGCCGAAGGTATAGGCCGAGCGCTGCGGCTTGACGCCCAGCGCCCTGGCATCGGCATCGGTCAGCGCGATGAAGCTCGCGCCGGTATCGACCATCATCCTGACGCGATAATTCTCGATCGAGGGGTGGACGATATAGTGGCCGCGATAATCGGCGTTGATCGTCAACGAGCGGCCCTCGCCCGCGCCGGTCGTGGTCCGCTCCGGCCGGGCGACGGCGAGCGCCGGCTCGTCCTGCGTCAGCCGGGCGAGATCGCCGGCATGGTTCAGCGCCAGAAGGCCGGTGGCGCCGGCGATGCCCAGGGACCAGAAGATCGGCCGCGGGGCCATGGCGACGTCCTTTCGCGGATTTCCGCCGCGAAATAACGGGCAAGGTTGCTGACGAAGCATGAATCCGATGCGCCACCGGAGAGCGTTCCGGCCGCCGGCCTGCCGACAGGCTTAACCCGCGCTCAAGCCGGTCGCGACAAATCTATCCATAGTTTAGAGGCGGATTCACCGATCAGGTTGATCCAACCTGATCGGATCCGGCTCTAGAGGAAGCTGCGCCCGGCCAGCGCCTCGATCGCTTCGCGCCGCGGCACGCTCGGCTGGGCGCCGGCGACGGTACAGGCGAGCGAGCCGGCCGCAAGGCCGCGCTGCAGCGCGCCCGAGAAGCCGAAGCCGGCCTGCAGCGCCGCCGCGAAGGCGCCGACGAAACTGTCCCCGGCCGCGACCGTATCGACCACCTCGACCTGCGGCGCCTCGAGCCGGCGGCGCACGCCGCCATGCCAGCCGACGGCGCCGGCAGCACCGAGCGTGACGATGCAGGCGATGCCGCGCTCGGCATCGAGCCGCTGCGCGATCGCGTCGGGCTCGGTCTCGCTCCAGCCGAGGCCTTGCGCCAAGAGGGCGGCCTCATGCTCATTGGCGATCAGGATGTCGGTCAGCGCCAGCAGTTCCAGTGTGGGCACGCCGGCGGGGGCGAGGTTGAGGATCACCCTTCCGCCAGCCTGGCGCATGGCCTGCGCCGCGCGCAGACATTGCTCTTCCGGCACCTCGCGCTGGAGCAGCAGCAGGTCGCCCTCGCCCAGGGGCATCGCCGCCAGCGCATCGGCACGCGCTGCGGCATTGGCCCCGGCAGCGACGACGATCTGGTTCTGGCCCTGCGCATCGACGGCGATGAAGGCCGCGCCCGTCGGCGCGGCGACGCGGGCAAGATGGGCAAGGTCGACACCGTCCGCGGCCAGCAGATTCACCGCGAGTTCGGCGAAGGCGTCACGCCCGACGGCGCCGATGAGCGCGACCGGCGCCCCGGCACGACGCGCCGCCAGCGCCTGGTTGGCGCCCTTGCCGCCAGGGTGCAGGGCATAGCCCGGCCCGAGCACGGTCTCGCCGGCGCCGGGCAGGCGCTCGACCGGCGTCACCAGATCGACATTCAGCGAACCGAAGACGACGATCATGCCGGCAGGTCCGCGGCGAGGCGCGTCACGCCGGCGACGAAGGCCGCTCCCGGCGTTACGAGGTCGTGATCGAGACCGGCCGCGGCAAGCGCTCGGCCATAGCTTTGCGCCAGCACGCCGTCGGCGACGAGCTGGAGGTTACCCAGCCTGCCGAACAAAGCGCGCGCACCTTCGATCTCCTGTGCGACCAGCAGCGCCGAGAGATAGGACCCGACCGCTCCCCCCCTCATCCGCCCCGCCAGCACCTCGCTGCGGGCAGCGAAGGCGGCGTTGAGCAGCCCGCCCGGCCGCGCGGCGGCGGCTAGGCCAAGGCGGGCGCCTTCAGCGGCGTCCTCGCCGGCCGGTTCGGCAGCCAGTCGCGACAGGATCGAGTGCTCGCGCAGCAGGCCGTAGATCTCGCCGGTCATGAAGCTGGCGAAGCGGGTGATGCGCCCGCCCTCGACCTGCGCCCATTTCGAATGCGTGCCCGGCAGGCAGGCGATGCCGTCCGCAAGGCCCAGGCCGACGACCAGCGTCTCCTCGCCGCGCATCACGTCGAAGGCGCCCTCGTCGCAGGAGAGCCCCGGCAGCACGGTCGCCTCCGTGCCGTCATCGAGCGTCACGCGCAGGCCGGCAGCGGCGATCTCCGCCGGGCTCGCCGGGCAGGCGACATAGGGCGCCTCGACCCAGCCATTGCGGCTGCCGACCATGCCGGCGAGCAGGACGGCCGCATCGGGCCGGGCCCGGCGCAGATCACCGGCGATCGCCGCGAAGGCGGCCGGAAAACCGCCGGCCGGGACGGACTGGATGCCGCGATCGGCGCTGCGGCGCTCGAGCACGGTGCCGTCCTCCCCGATCAGGAAGGCGCGGGCGCGCGTGGTGCCCCAGTCGAGCGCGATCAGGGGGGAGGGCATGGCAGGCTCCGAGGGATGCTGCGCGGCGCCGCGTCGTCCGCGGGCGAAGCAAGATGCAGAGCTCGGAATTTCATTGCCCATCACGCCCGGGTCAAGCCCGGGCATGACGGTGAAGGTTCAGACGTCGAAGAAGACCGTCTCGCTTTTGCCCTGCAATCTGATGTCGAGGCGGAAGACGCCGTCGGCGCCGCGCTTGGCGATCAGCGTCGCGCGCCGCTCGGCCGGCACCAGCGCCAGCACCGGGTCCTGCGCATTGCCGGGCTCGTCGTCGAAATAGATCCGCGTCGCCAGCCGGATCAGCAGGCCGCGGGCGAAGACGGAGACGGTGAGATGCGGCGCCTGCATCACGCCGTTCAGACCCGGCAGGGCGCCCGGGCGGATGGTCTCGATGAAATAGACGCCCTCGGCGCTGGTCTCGGCCCGGCCGAAGCCGGTGAAGCCGGCATTGCCGGCGGCGTTGAAGCGGCCTTCGGCATCGGCCTGCCAGGTCTCGATCACGGCATCGCCTACGGACACGCCGTCGCCGTCATAGACGACACCCTCGACGCGGAGCCGCTCGCCGGCGACGGCCTCGCTTGCGACCTGCTCGGTGGCCAGTTCCTTGCCGCCATAGGCGCGCGGCGTCAGCGCATAGGCGAAGAACGGGCCGATCGTCTGGGAGGGCGTGAGACCGGGCGGGGCCTTTTGTTCAGTGCTCATGCGGTTCCTCCGTCGGGGTCGCCTCGCGGCCGCGCAGCACGATGTCGAACTGGTAGCCGAGCGCCCATTCCGGCTCGGTGGTGTCGAGATCGAAGCGCGAGATCAGCCGCTCGCGCACGCTGGCGTCGGTGATCGACTGGAAGATCGGATCGTATTTGAACAGCGGGTCGCCCGGGAAATACATCTGGGTGATGACGCGCGACAGGAAGCTCGGCCCGAACAGCGAGAAATGGATATGGGCCGGGCGCCAGGCATTGTGGTGGTTGCGCCAGGGATAGGCGCCGGGCTTGATGGTGACGAAGCGGTAGCGCCCCTGCGCATCGGTGAGGGCGCGGCCGGCACCGGTGAAGTTCGGGTCGAGCGGGGCCGGATGCTGGTCCTTGACATGGACATAGCGCCCGCCGGCATTGGCCTGCCAGATCTCGATCAGCGTGTGCGGCACCGGCCGGCCATCCTCGTCGAGCACGCGGCCGCTGACGATGATGCGCTCGCCCAGCGGCTCGCCTTCATGCTGGAGCGTCAGGTCCGAATCGGTCTCGGAGACGGCGGCATGGCCGAAGACCGGCCCGCTTGTCTCCGAGAGCGTGTGCGGCAGCAGGATCAGCGGCTGCGAGGGCGCCCGCTTCAGCGTGCTCTTGTATTCCGGCGAATTGTTGGGCGGATGGGCCTTCAGCCCGTTGCGGGGGAAGATCAGGCTCATGCCGCCACTCCATGGGCTTTCCTGGTGCGGGCATGCAGGGTCCGCAGCACCTCGAGCTCCTCTGCGCTCGGCGCCGGTGTCTCCGTCAGATCGGCGGCGAAGCGCAAGGGCCAGCCGCAACCGGCCTGGACCTGTTCGCGCGTCACGCCCGGATGCAGCGAGATAACCGTAAGTTCGGCGGTCTCGGGATCGGGTGCCATGACGCAGAGATCGGTGATCACCCTGGTCGGCCCCTTGGTCTTCAGGCCGAGCTTCTCGCGGTCGCCCTTGCCGGTGCCGTGGCCGAAGGAGGTGATGAAGGGCAGCTTCTCGACGAAGGCGCGCGAGCCCATCGCCATGGTGATGAAGATCTGCCCGCAATTGCTGGCGATCTCGGGCGCGCCGCCGCCGCCCGGCAGGCGCACTTTCGGGGTGGCGTAGTCGCCGACCACGGTGGTGTTGAGATTGGCGAAGCGGTCGATCTGGGCGCCGCCGAGGAAGCCGATGGTGATGCGCCCGCCCTGCAGCCAGTAGCGGAACATCTCCGGCACCGGCACGGTCGTCAGCGCCGTGTCGCAGAGCTCGCCATCGCCGATCGAGAGCGGCAGCACGCTCGGCCGGGTCGAGAGCGTGCCGGATTCGTAGATCAGCGTGAGCCCCGGCGCATGGGTCAGCCGGGCCAGGTTGCAGGCGGCCGAGGGCGCGCCGATGCCGACAAAGCAGACGTCCGTCTCTGTCAGCAGCCGCGCCGCGGCGATGGTCATCATCTCGGAAGGGGTATGGCTCATGGGGCTCACTCCGCCGCCTGGCGCTGCGACCGGGCATATTGCGCGAACACATCCGGCCCCTTTTCGAGGACGTTGGCCTTGATCCAGGACAAGAAGCTGTCGCGGTCGCGCGCGATCTTGTCCCAGCCGATATAGAACTCGTTGGCCCGCTTGTAATAGCCATGGGCATAGGACGGGTAGGCGCCGCCCGGGACATGGGCGATGGCGGTGACCGCCCAGGCCGGCAGGATCACGGCATTGGCGTTGCGCGGCCCGAAATCCTCGACGATCTCCTCGACCGTGACGAGCGAGCGCTTCGCCGCCAGTACCGCCTCCTTCTGCACGCCGACGATGCCCTCGAGCATGACATTGCCCTCGCGGTCGGCCCGCAGCGCATGGATGACGGAAGCATCCGGCCGCAGCGCCGGCACCGTCGCCAGCACCTCGCCGGTATAGGGGCAGGTCACCGAGCGGATGTTCGGATTGACCTTGGGCAGGTCGACGCCCTTGTAGCCGCGGAAGACCGCGAAGGGCAGGTTGGCGGCGCCGGCCTCATAGGCGTTGGCCATGGCGGCGTGGCTGTGCTCCTCGAGCTCCAGGCGGTGCGGCCAGCCGTTCTCGATGGCGTCGCGCAGGCGGTGCAGCGAGCCGACGCCGGGATTGCCGCCCCAGGAGAAGACGAGCTTTTCGGCGCAGCCCATGCCGATCATCTGGTCGTAGATCAGGTCCGGCGTCATCCGGATCAGCGTCAGCCGCTTGCGGCCCTGGCGGATGGCCTCGTGGCCGGCGGCATGGGGGATCAAATGAGTGAAGCCCTCCATCGAAACCGAGTCGCCGTCGCGCAGCACCTCCTCGATCCCCTGCTGGAGGGAGACGAATTTTGCCACCTTGACATCTCCTCAAATTTCGTGCGTTTATCGCACAATATTCTGATTTTCGAACTTTAGGGATTGCAGGTGCCAGGGTCAAGCAGCGAAGCGGGGCGCCTTGCACCCTCTCCCGACCACATGGCCGCGCTCGAAAAGGGCCTGGCGGTGATCGAATGCTTCGATGCCGAGCATGACCGCCTGACCATCGCCGATGTCGCGCGCGCCACCGAGCTTTCCCGCGCCGCCGCCCGCCGCTGCCTGCTGACGCTGACGCGCACCGGCTATGCCGAGTTCGACGGCAAGTTCTTCCGGCTGACCCCGCGGGTGCTGCGGCTCGGCTATGCCTGGCTATCCTCGACGGCGCTGCCCAAGCTCGTCCAGCCCTTCCTCGAGCGGCTTTCGGAGGAAACCCACGAATCCTCCTCGGCCTGCCTGCTCGACGGGCATGAGATCGTCTACATCGCCCGCTCGGCGCAGCGCCGGATCATGTCGGTCGGGCTCTCCGTCGGCTCGCGCCTGCCGGCCTTCTGCACCTCGATGGGCCGCGTGCTGCTGGCGGCGCTCGACCCGGAGGAGGCGCGGGCCCGCATCCTCGCCGGCCAGCCGACCGCGCTGACGCCGCATACGGTGACCGACATCGGAAAGCTGATGGCGATCCTCGCCGCAGTGCGGGAACAGGGCCATGCGATCGTCGACCAGGAGCTCGAGCTCGGCCTGGTCTCGCTCGCCATGCCGCTGGTCAACAGCCGCGGCCAGGTCGTCGCCGCCTTCAACCTCTCGCTCCAGGTGCAGCGCATCGCCGGCGACGAGGTCGAGACCCGCTTGCTGCCGCGCCTGCGCGCGATGCAGAAGCTGTTGCAGCCCCTGATCGCCTGAACGGAGCCGACGCCATGCTATCCCTCGCAGCCGGGTCGTATGCCGCCCGCATCTCGCCCGAGCATGGCGGCATCGTCGCGGCGCTGGAATGGCGCGGGCCCGATGGTCGATCACACAAGCTGCTGCACGCGCCCGAAGGCCTCGCGCCCTCGACCGCAGCGCCGAACAAGTTCGGCGCATGGGCGATGCTGCCCTTCGCCAACCGCGCCTTCGACAGTGTCGTCGACGATGGCGAAAGCCGCTTCACCGTGCCGGCCAACGACCCGTCCGGCACGATCCACGGCTTTGGCTGGCAGTCTGCCTGGCAAATGGAGCGACAGGACCCAGGCCATGCCGTACTGGTCCACCGCCGTAATGCCGGGGCCGACCCCTATCGCTATCGCGCCCGACAGGACATCCGGCTCGACGAGGCCGGTATGACCGTCACGCTCTCGCTCACGAACGAGGCCGATACGGCACTACCCTTCGGCATGGGGCTGCATCCCTGGCTTCCCTGTGCGCCCGACACGCGTCTCGGTATGACCGCGAGCGGCGCGTTGATCTTCGGCGAGAAGTTCCGCGCCACCGGCACGCAGGCGCTCATTGCCGGCGGCCCCTATGCCGGCAAGCCGGTCTTCGCCACCGGGACCGAGACGGCCTGGAGCTTTCTCGGCTGGGGCGGCGTCGCCCGGATCGAGACGCCATCCTCCGGCCTCGCCATCGCGATCACCGCAAGCGAGAGCCTGCTCTGCCCGGTGGTCTGGGCGCCGGCGGGGGCGGATTTCCTGTGCGTCGAGCCGCAGAGCCATGCGGCCGGCGCGCCCAGCGAGGCAATCGTCCGCGCCGCCTCGCCGCTCAGGCGGCTGGAGCCGGGCGAGACGCTCGAAGGCTGGATGCGGATCGCGGCCGCGGCGCTCTGAAGAGGGCCTCAGCGCCAGCCCGAGCCGCCATAGCCTGATCCTCCATAGGGCTGATAGCCGTATGCCCCTGGCGGCAGGGCCGGCCGCAGCAGGATGTGCTCGCGCGCCTCGCCCCAGCCCGGCGCATGGCGCTGCTTGGCGGCGACATGCGCCTTCTGCTCGGCCTTGGCCTTGGTGCGGGCGATCTGGCTCTTGCTCTTGATTCTTGCCTTGGCGACCTTCTTGCCCCCCGAAGCGTTGGCAAAGCGCGAGTGATTGTCGGTCACGGCACCGTCGAGCGCGATGCGGGTTGCGCCGGCGCCGTGCTTCTTGACCAGCGCGAACAGCTTTGCGGCATTGGCCGGGTGCAGGCGGATGCAGCCATGCGAGGCCGGGCGGCCGAGCGCGCCGACCGCGGTCGTGCCGTGGATGGCAAAGCCGCCACGGAAGAACACTGCATGCGGCATCGCACCGCCATATTTGCGCGAGTACCAGCTGCGCTCGAGCCGCGTCGGCCGATAGACGCCCCTGGGCGAACGGAAGCCCTTGCGGCCCGAGGAGATCGCCCAGTTGTGGACCTCGCCATCGCTGGTGGTCACGGTCATGCGCTGGGCGGCGATGTCGACACGGACATTGAGTCCGGCCTGCGCGGAGCTGAGTCCGGCGAGCGAGGCGAAGACGAAGGCCAGAATGCCGAGAAGGCGAGTCATGACGCTACTCCCGAATGACGCAACCTGAGAACCGGCTCTTTGCTTGCTGCCAGGGCCGGTCGAAACGACCTGGCGCGGGCAGCTCTGGCCTTGAAGCTGAGGGAATCCCGAGCGCGGCCGCTTGTAAAGCGGAAACCGGCGAAATGGTTTCCGACCGGCGCGTTGCCGAAGCAGCGGGGCGGTGTCAAAAGGGCGCCCTCGCCTTCAGGTTTCCGCCATGCTTTCGACGCTGCTGCCGACCGGTCTCTCGCCGGCCCTCGCGCTCCTGCTGATCGCCATCAGCTTCCTGACCTCGGCCTTCACCGCGGCCTTCGGCATCGGCGGCGGCGTCGCGATGCTGGGCGCGCTTGCCGGCGCGGTGCCGCCGGGCGTGGTCATCGCCGTGCACGGCCTCGTCCAGTTCGGCTCCAATATCGGACGCACCATCGTGCAGCGGGCGCACACGCTCTGGCCGCTGGTGGCGCGCTTCACGGCCGGCTCGCTGGTCGGCGTCGTGCTCGGCGCCTGGTTCGTGGTCGCCCTGCCCGAGCGCGGGCTGCTCGGGCTGCTCGGCGTCTTCATCCTGGCGATGACCTGGGTGCCGAAGCCGCGCATTCCCGGCCTCGCCTCCTCCGGCCTGGTGATCGGCGGCGGCCTTGCGAGCTTCGTCACCATGTTCGTCGGCGCGACCGGGCCGTTCGTGCAGGCGCTGCTGCTGCCGCTCGGACTCGAAAAACGCCAGCTGATCGCAACCCACGCCGCCTGCCAGACCGTGCAGCATCTGTTGAAGGTCTTCGCCTTCGCGGCGCTCGGCTTTGCCTTCGCCGACTGGCTGCCGCTGATCGCGGCGATGATCGCGTCGGGCTTCGCCGGCACTATCGCCGGCACGAAGCTGCTGGAGAAGCTGCCGGAACGCTGGTTCCTGATCACGGTCAAGGCGGCGCTGACGCTGGTCGGGATCGACCTGCTGCGCCGCGCCGCAGGCTATTGACCAGCGGCCTCGGAGAGCGTCAGGCCCGCCCCAGGCGCAGGCCGCTGGCGGCGTCGAAGACATGGACGCGGTCGGGGTCGACGGCGACCCAGAGCCGGCCGGGCTGCGCCGCGACCGAACCGGTCGAGGCCTGCATCACAAAGGGCAGGCCGGCGAGCTGGCCATGGAAGAGCTGGGTGGCGCCGAGCTCCTCGATGAACTCGACGTCGAAGGGCAAGGTGCCGGCCGCGCCCTCGGAGGCGATCTCGACATCCTCAGGCCGCAAGCCGACCTCGATCGCCGTCCCGGCCGGCAGGTCCTCGCGCAGGTCGCGCACCTCGAGGATGGCGTCGCCGAGCGCGACGATGCCCGGCCCGTCGATCGCCGCCGGCAAGAGGTTCATCGGCGGCGAGCCGATGAAGGTCGCGACGAACTTGCTCGCCGGCTTGCGATAGACCTCGGAGGGCACGCCGATCTGCTCGACCCGGCCGCCATTCATCACCACGAGCTTGTCTGAGAGCGTCATCGCCTCGACCTGGTCATGGGTGACGTAGATCGCGGTGACGCCGAGCGCGCGCTGCAGCTTCTTGATCTCGACGCGCATCTGCACGCGCAGCTTGGCATCGAGATTGGAGAGCGGCTCGTCGAAGAGGAAGACCTGCGGCTTGCGCACGATGGCGCGGCCCATGGCGACGCGCTGGCGCTGGCCGCCGGAGAGCTGGCGCGGCCGGCGCTGCAGGAAAGGCTCGATATCGAGGATGCGGGCGGCCTCGGCAACGCGCTTCTCGATCTCGTCCTTGGGCGTGCCGCGGTTGCGCAGCCCATAGGCCATGTTGTCGTAGACGCTCATATGCGGATAGAGCGCGTAATTCTGGAAGACCATGGCGATGTCGCGGTCGGCCGGCTCGATCTGGTTGACGACGCGCTCGCCGATCGCGACGTCGCCGGCCGAGATCGTCTCGAGCCCGGCGACCATGCGCAGCAAGGTCGACTTGCCGCAGCCGGAGGGGCCGACGAGGACGCAGAAGCCGCCATCGGGGATGTCGAAGGAGACGCCCTTCACGGCCTCGACGCCGCCGGCATAGATCTTCTTGACGTTGGTGAGCGTGACCTGGGCCATGGGTGTCCTGGGAAGTAGCGAATGGCGAATGGCGAATGGCGAGTAGAAACGGCTCCGTCTGCCGTTTTCTACGCGCTGGCCGCCCCTTACTTTTCAGTCTCCACCAGGCCCTTCACGAAGAGCCGCTGCATGGCGATGACGACGAAGACCGGCGGCAGCATCGCCAGCATCGCGGTCGCCATGGCGAGCTGCCATTCGGTCAGCGCGTCGGAGGTGACGATCATCTTGCGGATGCCGATGACGATGGTCTGCATCGAATCCTTGGTGGTGACGAGCAAGGGCCAGAGATACTGGTTCCAGCCATAGATGAACTGGATGACGAACAGCGCCGCGATGGTGGTGAGCGAGAGCGGCCAGACCGTATCCTTGAAGAACTTGAACGGCCCGGCACCGTCGATCTTCGAGGCCTCGAGCAATTCGTCGGGGATGGTCATGAAGAACTGCCGGAACAGCAGGGTGCCGGTGGCCGAGGCGATCAGCGGCACGGCGAGGCCCTGATAGGTGTCGAGCATCCGCAGGTCGGAGACCACCTTGAAGGTCGGGAAGATGCGGACCTCGACCGGCAGCATCAGCGTGACGAAGATGATCCAGAACGCCGCCATCCGGAACGGGAAGCGGTAATAGACGATGGCATAGGCCGAGAGCACCGAGATGAAGATCTTGCCGAGCGCGATCGCCATCGCCATCACGAAGGAGTTGAACATCATCCCCGCCACCGGCTCGCGCGTCGTGCCCGAGGTACCGACGAAGAGGATGCGGTAATAGTTCTCGAACAGATGCGGGCCGGGATAGAGCGGCAACTGCCCGTTGATGATGGTGGCGTTGTCCCAGGTCGAGGCGACGAAGGTCAGCCAGACCGGAAAGGCCAGGATCAGCACCCCGATGGTCAGGATGACATAGGCGATGATGTCGCCGAGGCGGCGGTCCTCGACCATCAGAGGTTTCCTCCCCGTTCCTGCAGAAGCTTCGCCAGCGCGTCGGCGGCCGCCTCGATGAAGGCGCGGCCCTTCTCGGGCGTCGCCTTGCGGGCGTCGCCGATCACGCCGGTCTCGGTCATCTCGCGGAAGGGCTTGTAGCGGGCAACCGTCGGGCGCATCAGCGCGGCGGGATCGGCATCGCGCATGCCGAAGGCCTCGGGCAGGCGGTCCTGGCGCACCGTCTCCGGCGCCAGCACCATCATCATCGAGGTCTCGACCTCGCAGGCATGCATGACGCTGGTCTGGTCCTGCATGAACGGCGCCATCTCCGCTTGCGCCAGCAGGAAATAGGTCGTCGCGCGGATCGAGAGCGTGGTCTCGCGGGCGAAGTCCGGCAGGAAGGCCGAGAGCGCGGCGATGTTGCCGCCATGGCCGTTGACGATCAGCACGCGGTGGAAGCCGTGCCGCTCGAGGCTCTTCAGCAGCGAAAGCAGCACGGCGCGATAGGTCGGGATGTCGAAGGTGAAGGTGCCGCCGAAGGCCATGTGGTGCTCGGCCATGCCGCACCACAGCGTCGGCGCGACGACCACGTCGAGATCGCCGGCGCGCTCGGCCGCCGCCTTGCAGACGCCGCCGCACAGGATGGTGTCGACGCCGACCGGCAGATGCGGCCCGTGCTGCTCCATCGAGGCGACGGGCAGGATGACGACGGCGTCGTTCGCCGCCTTGGCGCGCAGTTCCTCGGCGGTGAGTTCCTGCCAGAGCACGGAGGCCATCAGTAATTCACCTTGCGCTCGATGAAGCGGAACTGGATGGCGGTCATGCCGATGACCATGATCAGCAGGATCACCGACTGGGCCGCCGAGCCGCCGAGATTGGAGCCGCCCTTGCCGTCGGAGAAGACCTTGTAGACCAGGGTGGTGGTGGCGCCCGAAGGACCGCCGCCCGTCACCGTGTCGATGATGCCGAAGGTGTCGAAGAAGACGTAGACGAGGTTGACGACCAGCAGGAAGAAGGTCGTCGGCGAAAGCAGCGGGAAGATGATCGTCCAGAAGCGGCGCATCGGCCGGGCGCCGTCGATCACGGCCGCCTCGATCACGCTCTTCGGGATCGACTGCAGGCCGGCGAGGAAGAACAGGAAATTATAGCTGATCTGCTTCCAGGTCGCGGCCATGATGACCAGCGTCATCGCGTCCGCGCCGTCGAGGCGCGGGTTCCAGGCGATGCCGAGGCTGCGCAGGCCGCGCGCCAGCATGCCGAGCGAGGGATCGAACATGAAGATCCAGAGCACGCCGGCGATGGCGGGGGCGACCGCATAGGGCCAGATCAGGAGGGTCTTGAAAATTTCCGCGCCGCGGATGGCCCGGTCGGCCATCACCGCGAAGAGCAGGGCGATCGACAGCGACAGCGCCGCCACGAAGGTCGAGAAGATCGCGGTGTTGGCCAGCGCCTTGTAGTATTCCGGCTCCGAGAACAGGTTGCGGTAGTTCTCGAACCAGACGAATTCGGTCGAGATGCCGAACGCGTCCTGCATCAGGAAGCTCTGCCAGACCGCCTGGCTGGCCGGCCAGTAGAAGAAGACGAGCGTGATCGCGAGCTGCGGCAGGAGCAGCAGCAAAGGAATCGTCAGGCCCTTGAAGTGAGCATATTTCTGCATCGGCAGCCCTAGCCAGCGTCATTCCGGGGCTTCGCGCAAGCGAAGAGCCCGGATCTCATGAACACAACCCGTGTCAATTGTCGCGTCTTCATTCTGCGCCGGAATGTTCATGGATTCCGGGCTCGGGCCTTGCGGCCCGAGCCCGGAAGGACGGGGAGGTTTCGGCTCAACGCGTCGCGGTGCGCTCGAACTGGCGCAGCATCTGGTTGCCGCGCTCGGCCGCCGCGTCGAGTGCCGCCTGCGGGCTCTTCTGGCCGGCCAGTGCCGCCTCGAGTTCCTCCGACCAGACGTCGCGAATCTGGACGAGGCTGCCGTAGCGCAGGCCGCGCGAGTTCTCGGTCGGCTCCTTGTTGTTGAGTTCGAGGATCGGCGTCTCGAGATAGGGCTTGTCCTTGTAGAAGCCCGACGCCTTGACCTTCTCATAGGCCGCCTTGGTGATCGGGAGGTAGCCCGACTCGGTGTGCAGCTTCACCTGGCGGTCGACATTGGACAGGAAGGTGAAGAACTTGGCGACGCCCTTGTATTCCTCAGCCGTCTTGCCGCCCATGACCCAGAGCGAGGCGCCGCCGATGATCGAGTTCTGCGGGGCGCCGGGAGCATCGGGATAATACGGCATCGGCGCATTGGCCCAATCGAACTTGGCATTGGCCTTGACGTTGCCGAAGAAGCCCGAGGAGGTCAGCATGATCGGGCATTCGCCCGAGGTGAAGCGGCCTTCGCCGGTGTTGGTGCGGCCCGAATAGTCATAGGTCTTGTCCTTCTGCAGCTCGACCAGATTGGTCCAGTGCTTCAGGAAGATCGGGCTCTTGTTGAAGGTCAGGACGGCGTCGAAGCCCTCCATGCCATTGACCTTGGTCGACAGCGGAATGTTGTGCCAGGCGCCGAACTGCTCGATATTGGCCCAGGTCGCCCAGGCATTGGTGAAACCGCATTTGTCCCAGCCGGCGGCCTTGAGCTTCTTGCCGGCCTCGAAGACCTCGGGCCAGGTCTTGGGCGGCGCGTCGGGGTCGAGGCCCGCCTTCTTGAAGGCGTCCTT
The DNA here is from genome assembly GCF_036675845.1 of Allobosea sp. Taxonomy (GTDB): domain Bacteria; phylum Pseudomonadota; class Alphaproteobacteria; order Rhizobiales; family Beijerinckiaceae; genus Allobosea. The sequence continues at coordinate 26,179 of NZ_JAKFED010000040.1, forward strand.
GTTGTACCACATCACCATGCTCGACGAGTTGAACGGCATGGAGAGCATTTCGCCCTTGCTGGTCGAATAATAGCCGGTGATCGCCGGCAGATAGGCCTTCGGATCGAAGGTCTCGCCGGCTTCCTTCATCATCTCGTGCACGGGCTTCACCGCGCCCTTGGCCGACATCATCGTGCCGGTGCCGACCTCGAAGACCTGCAGGATGTGCGGGGAGTTGCCGGCGCGGAAGGCGGCGATGCCGGCGTTCAGCGTGTCCGGATAAGATCCCTTATAGGCGACGACGACCTTGTAGTCCTTCTGCGAGGCGTTGAACTCCTCCGCCAGCTTGACGACCACATCGTTGTTGGCGCCGGTCAGGGCATGCCACCACTGAATCTCGGTCTGGGCCAGGGCCGGTGAGGCCGTCGCCAAGGCGAAGGCGGCCACCGAAGCAAAAGTCGTCAGTTTCACGGTCATGGCATTCTCCCTTCCCGCCCTGCGATGCGGCGCAGGCGGCTCTTGTCGTTGGTGCGCAAGCTAGCATGAAGCCGGGGCGACGTTTCAATGACAAAACGATGACATCCCCGCCTTGCGATGGAAGCGGCGCGTCATGGCTCCCTGAACCCTTGCGCAATCGCGCGGAAGCGGCTGTTCTGCGCCGTCCCGCGATCCGCCCATGGACCTGAACCCGATGCCGATGCTTTCGCTCACGCCCGCCAACACCCTGCCGGCCGATGCCGCCCGCGCCGCGCTGGCCGGCCGGGCCTGGCGCCCGGAGCTCGGCGGACCGTCCGTGGTCGTGCTGCGCGGCGCAGACCTCGTCGATGTCAGCGCCGCCTTCCCGACGATGCGCGACCTCTGCGAGACCGCGGACCCGGCTGCCGCCCTTGCGGCGGCGCAGGGCGAGCGGATCGGCAGCCTCGCCGAGATCCTCGCCAACACGCCCGTCGACGGCCGCGACGCCGGCAAGCCCTTTCTGCTCTCGCCGCTCGACCTGCAGGCGGTGAAGGCAGCCGGCGTCACCTTCGCGATCTCGATGCTGGAACGGGTCATCGAGGAGAAGGCGCGGGGCAACCCGGCCGCGGCCGTCACGATCCGTGAAGAGATCGGCAAGCTGATCGGCGACGATCTTTCCAAGCTCAAGCCCGGCTCGGCCGAAGCGATGCGGCTGAAGGAGGTGCTGATCGCGCAGGGCGCCTGGAGCCAGTATCTCGAGGTCGGGATCGGCCCCGATGCCGAGATCTTCACCAAGGGCCAGCCGATGTCGTCGGTCGGCACCGGCTTCGATGCCGGGCTGCATCCGGTCTCGACCTGGAACAATCCCGAGCCGGAAATCGTGCTGATCGTCGCCTCCGACGGCCGGATCGTCGGCGCGGCGCTCGGCAACGACGTCAACCTGCGCGATGTCGAGGGCCGCTCGGCGCTGCTGCTCGGCAAGGCCAAGGACAACAATGCCGCAGCGACGGTCGGCCCGTTCATCCGGCTGTTCGACGGCGCCTTCACGCTCGACCATGTCCGCAACACGACGGTGACGCTGACCGTCGAGGGCGAGGACGGCTTCACGATGAAGGGCTCGTCCTCGATCGCCAGGATCAGCCGCGACCCGGCCGACCTCGCCGGCCAGATGCTCAACGCGAACCACCAGTATCCGGATGGCGCGGCGCTCTATCTCGGCACCATGTTCGCGCCGATCGAGGATCGCGACACGCCAGGCGGCGGCTTCACCCACAAATACGGCGACATCGTCACCATCGCCGCGCCCGAGCTCGGCGCGCTGGTCAACCGCATGCGCCGCTCCGACGAGTGCGAGCCCTGGAGCTTCGGCATCTCGCATCTGATGCGCAATCTCGCCAAACGCGGGCTGCTCTGAGCATAGGCGAGACGGCGCCCTGAAAGAACGGGTCATCCCGGACAAGCGGCTCTGCCGCGCCGCTCCGTCGTTGCGAGCGCAGCGAAGCAATCCAGGGGCGGCCGAGCCCTACGCCCGCTGGATTGCTTCGTCGCTTCGCTCCTCGCAATGACGGACCGGCCTTTGACTGGGCCCTCGGGCTCCGCTCAGTAGCCGACCGTGAAGCGCTGGCGCGAGTGCTCCGGCTTTTCCAGCTCGTCGACCAGCGCCACCGCATAATCCTCGGCCGAGATCGCGCTGCGGCCCTCGGCGCCGACCAGCAAATCGTCCTTGCCGAGGCGGAATTTCCCGGTGCGCGCGCCGGGCTCGATCAGGGCCGAGGGCGAGAGGAAGGTCCAGTCAAGGCTGGCCTCGGCCTGCAGCAGATCGAGATAGGCGCCGCCCTTCTTCGCCTCGTCGAGATAGATCGCGGGAAATTCCTTGGTGTCGAACAGCTTCACGCCGGGCGCGACCGCGAGGCTGCCGGCGCCGCCGACGACGAGATAGCGCTTCACCCCGGACTGCCTGACCGCAGCGAGCAGGACAGCCGGGTCGCTGGCCGAGAAATGCACCGCGCTGATCACCGCGTCATGGCCGGCGAGCAGCGCGGCGAGGCCGTCCCGGTCGAAGACATCGCCCCGCTTCGCGGTGACGCCGGCGCCCTGCGGCACCTTCTCGGGATTGCGGACGATGGCCGTGACGCGATGGCCGCGCCGGCCGAGTTCGGCGAGCAGCCGCGAGCCGATGAAGCCGGTGGCGCCGATCAGGGCGATGTTCATGAGAGCCTCCTTGGTATCCAATGGGAACCTGCATTCCGATGGACACCAGATGGCGTGCATGCGATTTTCACTCAAGAAGGCACTTTCGCGCCACAAGGTTACCTGCCGGAAACCGTCATGCTGCAGCGCCCCGACCCGTTCAACGCCCAATGCCCGACCCGGCGCGTGCTCGACCGGATCGGCGACAAATGGGCCGTGCTGATCCTGATCCTGCTGGAGAAGGGGACGCTGCGCTTCAACGAATTGCGCCGGCGGATCGAGAACATCTCGCAAAAGATGCTCTCCCAGACGCTGAAGAGCCTGGAGCGCGACGGGCTGATCGGCCGCCGGGCCTTCGCGACGGTTCCGGTCACCGTCGAATACTCGCTGACGCCGCTGGGGCGGACGCTCGCCGGCACGGTGCAGGCCCTGACACTCTGGGCCGAGGCGCATATCGGCGAGGTCGAGGCGGCGCAGCAGCGCTATGATCGCGGCGGGATGGCGGCCTGATCAGCGGCCCTTCAGGGCCCGCCCTGGCGTGAGGAAGCCGGCCCAGGCATCCGCAGGCGGACCTTTCTTCATCACCTCCTGCGCTTTGAAGGCGTCGGGCGCGATGTCTTCCTCCAGCGCCTCCCAGGCGATCGGCATCGCGACCGCGGCGCCGGGACGGGCACGCGTCGAGAACGGCGCGATCGCGGTCGCGCCGCGGCCATTGCGCAGATAGTCGACGAAGATCCGGCCCTTGCGCGCCTTTTTCGACAAGGTCGCGGTGTAGAGCTTCGGCTCGGCCTGTTCCATCGCCTTGGCGAAGTCGCGGGCGAAGCCCTTGACCTCGTCCCAGCCGGCCTTGGGCTTCAGCGCCATGACGACATGGAAGCCCTTGCCGCCGGAGGTCTTCAGGAAGCTCTCGAAGCCGAGCTCGGCCAGCCGCTCGCGGACGCTGAGCGCCGCCTCGCGCACCCGCTCGACCGGCACGCCCTTGTCGGGATCGAGATCGAAGATGATCTGGTCCGGCGTCTCGACGCTGTCGGCCCTGGCGCCCCAGACATGGATCTCGACCGTGCCGAGCTGGACCAGCGCCGCGAGCCCGTCGAAATCGCGGATGAAGAGCAGTTCCTCGCCTTCCTTGTCGCGCATGCGGGCGACCGCCTTGTGCAGGCCGGCCCCGGCATGCTTCTGGAAGAAGACCTGGCCGCCGATCCCGTCCGGCGCGCGCAACAGGCTGAGCGGGCGCTCGATCACGAAGGGCGCCATGCGCTCCCAGACGCTGGCGTAGTAGTCGAGCAGGCCCTGCTTGGTCAGGCCGATATCGGGCCAGAGCGGCTTTTGCGGATTGCTGAGGGTGACCTCTGTCGCGGGCACAGAGGCGCTCTTCCCGGTTGCGGCCGCCGGCTTGGCTGCCTTTCCGGCCGCTTTCTTCTCCGGCTCCAGCGCAACCGGCCGCTCCTCGACGACGTCCTCGGCCGGCTTGTCCTCGCGCAGGCCGAGGAAGCTGGCATGGCGCAGGGTCTTCGATGCGGTCCAGGCGCCGAAGCTGATCTCGGCGACGAGCTCCGGCCGGGCCCAGACGACACCGCGCTCGCGGCCGGCGGCGCCCTCGAAAGGCGAGGCCTCCGCCCGGATTCCGTCGAGCCGCTTCTTCAGTGAGGCGGCGGATTTGCGGGTGAAACCGGTGCCGACGCGGCCGGCGGGCTTCAGCTCGCCGTCCTCGTGATAGCCGAGCACCAGCGAGCCGAGCTGGTTGCGCGAGGCCTTCGAGGGCACATAGCCGGCAATGACGAATTCCTGGCGCTGGGTGCATTTCGACTTGACCCAGTCGCGGCCGCGGCCGCTGCGATAGGGCGCGTCGGTTCGTTTCGAGATCACGCCTTCGAGCCCCATCCGGCAGGCATGGCGCAGCATGGTCTGGCCCGGCTCGACGAAATGCTCGCTGTAGCGCAGCGGCGCTTCGGGCTTGCCCGCCTGCAGCAAGGCCTCCAGCCGCTCCTTGCGGGCGAGCAGCGGCTCGGCCCGCAAATCCTCCCCGTCGAGATGGAGCAGGTCGAAGGCGAAGAAGACGAGATTTTCGGTCTTCTCCTCGGAAAGCGCCGCCTGGAGCGCGGAAAAGGAGGAAATGCCGTCCTCGGCCAAAACCACCGCCTCGCCGTCGATCAGCGCCGTGTCGCATGGCAGGGCGGCAAGCGCGGCGACGATGCCGCTGCCGAAGCGCTCGCTCCAGTCGAGGCCGGTGCGGGTCAGCAGCCTGACCTTGCCATCGGAGAGCCGCGCCTGCAGGCGGTAGCCGTCGAACTTGACCTCATGCAGCCAGTTCTCGCCGGCCGGCGGCTTCTCCTGCAAGGTCGCGAGGCAGGGCTCGACGAAGCGCGGCAGGGCATCGGCCTCGTCCTTCGCCTTGCGTGCCGTTTGGGATTTCGCGGCTCGAGGCCTTGCATTCTCGACCTCACGGCCTTTTGCAGGCCGCTCGGCCGTCGACCAGACCTCGGCATTGTCGTCCTCGCCAATCTCCTCGACGCTCCGGCCGGATTTCACCGAATCGGGGGCGGTTTCGAGGATGTCCTCGTCGCTGCTTGCGTATTCGTCATCGACCTTGATCAGCAGCCAGTTGTCGCGCTTTTCGCCACGGCGCGGCTTCAGCCGCACCAGATGCCAGCCGCCGGCGAGCTTGTGGCCCTCCAGCGCAAAGGCGATGTGGCCCTTCTCCATGCCATGGGCAGGATCGCCCTCCGGCAACCAGCGGCCCTCATCCCAGATGATCACCGAGCCGGCGCCATACTGGCCTGCCGGAATCGTGCCCTCGAAGGCGCCGTATTCGAGCGGATGGTCCTCGACATGGACGGCGAGGCGCTTCTCCTCGGGATCGAGGCTCGGCCCGCGCGTCACCGCCCAGGACCAGAGCACGCCGCCATGCTCGAGCCGGAGATCGTAATGCAGCCGCCGGGCCGCGTGCTTGTGGATGACGAAGGCGCCGCCGGCCTGCGCCGCTTTCCGGCGGGCGGCGGCGCCCTTGGGCTCCCGCGTCCGGGAGAAGTCGCGCTTGG
>NZ_JAKFED010000129.1:0-6953 GCF_036675845.1 Allobosea sp.
CGGCCCGTTGATGCCGGCATTGTTGACCAGGATGTCGACCTGGCCGAGCGCCGCCAGCGAGGCGGAAAAGCCGCGCTCGACCGAAGCGAGATCGGCGACGTCGACTTCCTGCTTCAACGCGGGTTCGAAGCCGGCGGCGGCACGGTCGAAATCGGTGAAACCGAGGTCCCAGAGTGCGACGCGGGCGCCCTCCTCCGCCAGCCGCCTGGCGATGCCGAGGCCGATGCCGCGGGCGGCGCCGGTGACGATCGCGCCCTGGCCTTCGAATCTTCCGGTCATCAGCTTCTTGCTTTCCGTTGCGAGGGAGAAGGAGCGCGCTCCGGGGCGGCGGGCGCCGTATCGCCCGCCCGGCCGGCCGCGACATCGACCAGCGAGAGCTCCTCGGCCGCGGCGCGCAGCAGCGGCAGGAACGCGATCAGCCTGACCTCCGGCAGGCGCACCGCCGGACCGGCGATGCTGACGATGCCGAGCATCTCGCCGCTGCCCGGCCGCCTGATCGGCCAGGCGATCGAATGCATGCCGGGCGCGAAGGTCTGCAGCGTCAGGGCATAGCCGCGCTTGCGGACGAGGCGCAGATGCTTGAGCAATTCCTCCGGCGTGCGCGGCGCGCGCGGGCCGATCTCGCCGTCATGGCCGAAGCCCTGCCGGGTCGCCAATGCGGCGGCCTTCTCATCGCTGAACTGGGCCAGCAGGAGCTGGCCGTTGGAGGTGCAGGAGAGCCGCGGCTCGCGCCCCATATCGGGGTCGTAGCGCAGGCCGAAGGCCGAGCCTTGCGCCTTGGCGACGAAGGTCAGCGTCTCGCCCTCCACCAGGGCCAGGCGCACCAGCTCGCCGGTCTCGCGCGCCAGCCGGTCGAGCACCGGCTGGGCGAGATCGGTGACGCCGATATCGGAGAGGAAAGTCAGCGCCAGCGAAGCGATCTTCGGCGTCAGGCGGTAATCGGCCTGCGCTTCCGACTGGGTGACATAGCGGGCGGCGACCAGGCTGGTGAGCAGGCGATGCGCGGCGCTGCGCGGAATGCCGAGGCGATCGGCGACCGTGGAGAGCGGCAGGCCATGGGCATTGGCGGCGAGCAGTTCGAGGATCGCGAGCGTGCGCTCGAGCACGCCGCCGCCGGTGCCGTGCCTGCCGCGCCTGATCGCTCCGGGACCTGCCGCCATCGCCGCCTCACCCACCCTTGCGCCTGGCTGCCGCATCGCGGCCGACGAGATAGCCGAAGGTCATGGCCGGGCCGAGATTGATGCCGCCAGCCGGATAGGTGCCGCCCATGATACTGGCCATATCGGCGCCGACGGCGAAAAGGCCCGCGATCGGCTGGCCGGCCGTATCGAGCACGCGGGCCTGCGCATCCGTCTTCAGTCCGGCGAAGGTGCCGAGACTGCCGGGCACAATCCGGACCGCATAGAACGGCGCCTGCTCGATCGGGGCGACCGACGGGTTGGGCTTGACGGCCGCATCGCCGCCCATGCGGCTATAGGGCGTCTCGCCGCGGCGGAACTCGGGGTCGGCGCCCGCGCGCGCACCGTCATTATAGTCGGCGACCGTCCTGGAGAGGCCGTCCGGATCGATGCCGCAGGCGGCGGCCAACTCCTCGATGGTGCGGCCGCACTTGAGATAGCCGCTGGCGAGATGCGGCGCGAGCGGAAGCGGCGCCGGCTTGGCGAAGCCGAGCCCGTAATGGCGCTGGAAGCGATGGTCGCAGATCAGCCAGGAGACCGGCTCGGCGCCCGGCGGCAGCACCTTCAGCAGCGCCTCGACATAGTCGTAATAGCTGCCGGCCTCGTTGACGAAGCGCCTTCCATCGGCGGTCACGGCGATCAGGCCGGGCTTCGCCCGTTCGGCGAGATGCGGAAAGTGACCGAAGGAGCCATCCTTGCGTGGCACCAGCGAGACCGGCGACCAGGCGCAGGGCGCGGCCAGGCCAGCATCGACGATCGCGCCGACAGCCTCCCCGAGGCGCAGGCCATCGCCGGTATTGCTGCGTGGCGCCGCCGACCAATGGGCGCGGCCGGCCGGGTTGTTCGGCAGCAGCTCGCGCAGGCGCTCATGGTCATGCGGGAAGCCGCCGCAGGCCAGCACGACGCCGGAACGCGCGCGGATCGCGACCTCGCCATCGCCCTCGCCGACAACCGCACCGATGACAACGCCGTCGCGGGCCAGCAAACGATTTGCCGGCGAACAAACGCGTAGATCGACCTTCAGATCGGCCGCCGATTTGAGCAGGCGCGCGGCCAGCGCGTTGCCGTTGACCAGATGCATGCCGCGGCGATGGAGAGCGAGGTCGACCAGGTGCCGGCCGACCCGCCGGCCGACATGCAGGAAGGAGTTCCAGGCGCGGGCGGCGTTGAGGAAATGGCCGAAATCGACGCCCGAGGCGATGCCCATGCCGAGGAAGGAGATCTCGTCGAGCGGCGGGCGCAGCTTCTCGATCAGCGGGCCGAGCTCGCGCCCGTCGAAGGGCGCGGCGCAGACCGAACGCCCGCCGAGGCCGGCGCCCGGGCTGTTGCCGTGCATATCGGGAATACGGTTGCCGTCGATGAAGCTGACCGACGTCCTGTCGCGGAAAAAGGCGACCATCTCCGGCCCGGCTTCGAGGAAAGTCTCGATCCTGGCGTCGTAATGGTTGCCGAGCTCGTGGCGCAGATAGGTGCGGATCGTCGCCGCGTCCTCGTGGATGCCGGCCTCGCGTGCCAGCGGATTGCCCGGCACCCACATCCAGCCACCGGACCAGGCGGTGGTGCCGCCGAAGACCGGCTCCTTCTCGACGACGATCACCTTCAGCCCGTGCCAGGCGGCCGAGACCGCGGCCGACAGCCCGCCGGCGCCGGAACCGATCACCAGCAGGTCGCAGCTCTCTTCGGGCTGGGAGCTCATCTCCATCGCGTGTCAGCCGGCCTCGGCACCATTGCCGCCTCACGCATCAGGCGGACGCTCGCGCCTCGAGCCCAGCCAGCATCGCCTCCGTCTTCTGCTTCAGCATGCGGGCGCGCTCGACGGCTGACATGGTCTTGGCCAGCTCGGCCATCGGAATCTCGATGCTGATCGGCAGGTCGGACGGGACGGCGCGCAGCATGCCGATGAGATCGAGCCCGCCCTCGCCCGGCGGCAGGCGCGCCTGCCTCGCCTGGTAGATCATCGTCGCGTCATCGGTCGGGCGCTCGGCCGGCAGGTCGCAGATCTGGAAATAGCAGTGCAGATGCTTCGGCATGGCGGCGACGTCGGCCGCCGTCTCACCGGCGCGGTCGACATGGATCGCGTCGATGATGATGCGGCCATTGGGCGGATTCGTCGCCTCGACGATGCGGCGAGCCGAGGCCAGCGTCTTGACGCCGGTCCAGGGCATGAATTCCAGCCCCATGCCGATGCCGAGCGGCGCGCCGAGCTCGCAGACCTCGGCGAACCTGTCGGTCATGAAGGGCTCATCCTCGACATCGCCGGCGACGAGCACGAACTTGCCGCCGAGCTTCGCGCCGGTCTCGATCACCGGCAGGAAGTCGGCGATCACGGTGTCGCGGTTGATGCGCAGGATCTCGAAATCGAAGAGCTGCACGCCGGTATCGGCCATGCGCGCCAGCGTCTCGCGCAGCATCGGCGTATCGCCGATCATCGGATACTGGGCCTCGACGCCGGGCGAGGCGGGCGCGAGGCGCAGGCTGGCATGGCTGTAGCCGGCGGCAGCGGCGGCCGTGATCACCTCCGGCGGTGCAAGCTCGATGACGGTGAGGTGGGCGAGCGAGATCAGGCGGTTCATGCCCTGGCATCCTGGTTGCGGTAATAGGCGATGGTGGCGGCAAGACCCTCCGCCAGGCTGGTTTGCGGCAGGTCCGGCAGGACCGTCGCAATGTCATCCGGCGCCAGTTCGGCGGCGATCGGCATCGGCACGCCCTCCGAGGAAATTCGAGCGCCCGGCACCTGGCGGCCGATCTCGGCGATGATCTCGGCGATGGTCGCGACCTTGCCGGCGAGGTTGAAGGCATGCGCGCCGGGCACGTCGCTGAACAGCGCCGCCTCGAAGGCCGCGGCGACGTCGTCGACATAGATCATGCCGGCGCCGCCGACATAGTTGATGGTGTAGGGCGCGCCCTCGGCGGCCGCGCGGCAGGCGAGCGTCGGCCCGGCGCTCGCCCCACCCTCGCCGCGGCCCGGCCCGTAGACGATGAACGGCCGAAAGCCGATGCTGGGCATGGCGTGGTCGGCCCAATAGGCCCGGGCGCTGCCCTCGCAGGCAAGCTTGAAGGCGCCGTAATGCGTGGTCGGGAACGGCAGGCTGCCGCTGTCGGGACCGAAGACCCCGGCCGAACTGGCATAGACGACCCGCGCCATGCGCTGACGCAGCGCCGCCTCGAAGACGTTGAGCGTGCCGATCAGGTTGATCTGCGCACCCCGCACCGGATCGGCGCGGCAGGCCGGCGTCAGGATGCCGGCCATGGCGACGGCGCGCTCGCAGCCCTCGGCCGCAGCATGCACGGCTTCTCCGTCGCGGGCGTCGGCGAGGCGCCAGTCGACCTGACCGGCGAGGTCGCCGAGGATGTTGCGGACGGCGGCGCTGTCGGAGGCGATGTCGAGGACGCGGACGCCGACGCCGCGCCCGAGCAGGCGGCGGATCAGCCAGGCGGCGATGAAGCCGGTCCCGCCGGTGATGAGGACGGTCATGAACAGGCCCTCGCGTCAGGAAAGCGGCGAGAACGCAGTCGGCAGGTAGATTCCCGAGCTCATGCTGGCGAGATGAGCCGGCCCGCCCTTGGGCGGCCAGATGCCGATCTCGACCGAGCGCGTGCGCTTGGCCATGCGGTCGTCGAGCGAGGCATAGGGCCAGATATGCAGGAAGCGCGGCAGATCGCCATCGATGGCGTACATGCAGCCGAGCAGGGGCGAGACCTTGGCCCGTTCGGGCACCGCCTGGCGCCAAAGTTCGATGGTGGGCTTCAGGCCCGCCGCCTTGAGGCCGTAGATGCGGAACTCATAGACCGGGCCATGCTTGCCTGGCGTGATCGGCGGCACGAAATCGAAGGAAGCATAGGTCGAGCTCCTGATTTCCCGATAGTGCTCGGCGGCGCCGAACGGGTTGCCGTCCAGCACCTGGCGGGCGCGATCCTCGGCGAGGGCGCGGTCGTCATCATAGGCCTGGAGGATGAGGACCTGGTTGAGACCGCCGATCTCGGCGGTGAAGCAGCCCAGCAGCGTGCCGGCGAAACCGTCGCCGGTGACGGCGGCCTTGACCCCTTCCAGCACCTTCGGCAAGCCACCGATCTCGGGGGTGATGGTGGTGACGGCATAACTCATGGCGGTTCCTCCGGGGGTCAGGCCGACGGCGCATAACGCCATCGCATTTAAATTGAAAGTTCATTCTGGAATTCTATTTCAGATTTCATTATAGGGCTGGTGAAGGCGTCAGGAAAGAGCCGCGCGCCGGCCATCGCAAGATTTGTTCGGCGCCCTGCCGGACCGATCCGCGCGGCGCGCCGGGGCCGAGCCGCAGGAGAGGGACCGAGGCGTGGCCGCGACAGAAAGCCAGGCTGCCGGCAAGGCGGGCAGCGATGCGAACTCCTATGATCTCGTCGTCATCGGCGCCGGCGGCGCCGGCCTGTCGGCCGCGCTGTTCGGCGCGATCTCGGGCGCCAGGGTCCTGGTCGTCGAGAGCACCGAATATGTCGGCGGCACCACCGCCTATTCCGGCGGCACGATCTGGATCCCGAACACGCTGCACGCCGCCAAAGTCAACCAAGGCGACAGCATCGCGCAGGCGGAGACCTATCTCCATGCCGCGCTCGGCAACTATGCCTCGCAGGAGCTGATCCGCACCTTCCTCGAAGAGGGGCCGCGGGCGGTCGAAGTGCTCGAGCGCGAATCGCAGGTGAGGCTGAGGCCCTACCCGCTGCATCCTGACTACATCTCCGGCCTGCCGGGCTCGACCCTGAACGGGCGCGCGCTCGAGCCGGTCGCCTTCGACGGAAGGCTGCTCGGCGACAAGTTCGACCTGCTGCGCCCGCCGATCCCGGAATTCACCGTTCTCGGCGGGATGATGGTCGACCGCAACGACATCAACCAGCTGCTCAACCTGAAGAAGTCCTGGAAATCCTTCCGGCACTCGCTCGGCCTGCTGACCCGCCACGCCCGCGACCGGATGCGCCATAAGCGCGGCACGCGGCTCGTGATGGGCAATGCGCTGATCGGGCGGCTGCTCTATTCGCTGCTCCAGCGCGGCGGGACGATCTGGACCAACGCCGCGGTCGACCGGCTCGACAGCGAAGGCGGCAAGATCACCGGCGTCAGCCTGGTCAAGGACGGCCGGCGCCACGACATCCGCGCCAGGCGTGGCGTCATTCTCGCCTCGGGCGGCTTCAACCGTCACCCGAAGCTGCGCAAGGAGCTGGTGCCGGATGTCGAGACCTATACGCCGGGCGCGCCCGGCCACAAGGGCGCGGCGCTCGAGCTTGCGCTCGCCGCCGGGGCGCGCATGGGCGAGCGCAATATGGAGAACGTGTTCTGGGCGCCGGTCTCGGTGCGCAAGCGCCCGGACGGGACGACCGCGGTCTTCCCGCATTTCATCTTCGACCGGGCCAAGCCCGGCACGCTGATCGTCAATGCCGGCGGCAAGCGCTTCCTCAACGAGAGCACCTCCTATCACCTGATCGGCAAGGCGATGGTCGAGGCCAACAAGATCGCGCCGAGCATTCCCGGCTACCTGATCGCCGACCACGCCGCGATCACGACCTATGGCCTCGGCATGGTCAGGCCGGGCGGCGGCGGCATGGAATCACTTCTGAAGGACGGCTACCTGACCAACCCGCTGGCCTGTTCCTGGGACCCGGCGGAGATCGAGTGCAAGGACGGCCAGGGCTTCCTGCTCGGCACCTGCGACCAGCCCGCCGTCGACTGCGACTACGAGAGCAACTGCTGCCACGCCATTTTCAACTGATTTCCCGGGGGCCTCAGGCCCCCGGAAAATCAGC
>NZ_JAKFED010000023.1:0-6839 GCF_036675845.1 Allobosea sp.
ACGTCGACCCAGTGCTCGGCGAAGGCGCGGCATTCCTTGCGGAACTCGACGACCGGGACATCGTCCTTGTTCAGCCCCTTGGCGCGGTACCGCTCCTCGATCTTCCACTCGATCGGCAGGCCGTGGCAGTCCCAGCCCGGCACATAGTTCGAGTCGTGGCCGAGCATCTGCTGCGAGCGGGTGACGAGGTCCTTGAGCACCTTGTTGAGGGCGTGGCCGATATGGATGTTGCCGTTGGCATAGGGCGGGCCGTCATGCAGGACGAAGCGGTCGCGGCCTTTGCCGGCCTCGCGCAGCTTGCGGTAGAGGTCCATCCCAGCCCAGCGGGCGAGCAACTCGGGCTCGCGCTGGGGCAGGCCGGCCCGCATCGGGAACTCGGTCTGCGGCAGGAACAGCGTCTGCGCGTAATCCTGCGTTTTGGCGTCCTGGGCCTTGGCGTCCTGGGCGGGCTTTTCAGCGGTCTTGTCGGTCATGATCCGGCTCGGGCGGTTCGGACAGGCGGGCCAGATCGGTCTGGCGCTGCGCTCTTGCCCGCGAAAACTGGGAAAGCGGTAGAGACCCCGGACTGCGCAGGCGCCCGCGCGTCAGCGCAGGGCGGCAGCCGGGCTCGTAATTCGCCGGGACAGGTCGATGATCTTGGCGCGGAAAGCGGGCATGAGCGGCTTCTAGCAGGCGTTGCCTAGGGAAGGAAGGGCGGCGTCCGGCCGAGAATGTCGCGCGCCTGCAGGCTGTCGGTGTCCATCTGCGCGATCAGCGCCGGCAGCGTATCGAATTTCGCCTCGCCGCGCAGCCAGGCGACGAGGGCGACGTCGACCGTCCTGCCATAGAGATCGCCCGAGAAGTCGAAGAGATAGGTTTCCAGCCGCGGCGCACCGTCGTCGAAGGTGGGACGGCTGCCGAAGCTGGCGACGCCGTCGCGCCAGACGCCGTCGAGCTTCATCCGCACGGCATAGATGCCGTGCCGCAGCCGGCAATCGCGGGGCAGATGCAGGTTGGCGGTGGGATAGCCAAGCTCGCGCCCGCGCTTGTCGCCATGGGCGATCACGCCCCGCACGAACCAGGGCCGGCCGAGGAACTCGCCGGCACGCGCGACATCGCCCTGCTCCAGCGCGGCGCGGATCAGGGTGGAGGAGACCGGCTCGCCCTGCCAGGCATAGGGCGCGACCACCGCGACCGGCACGCCGGCCGCCCCGGCCCTCGCCTGCAGCATTTCGGGCGAGCCGGTGCGGCCCTTGCCGAAATGGAAATCATAGCCGCAGACCAGACCGGCCGCGCCGAGCCGACCGAGCAGCAACTCGTCGATGAAGACCTCGGCCGCGACCGAGGCGATCTCGCGGTCGAAGGGCAGGACGAGGCTCGGGGAAAGGCCGAGGCCGGCGAGCAGCTCGACCTTGATCGTCGCCGGCGTCAGCCGGAAGACCGGCTGGTCGGGCCGGAAGACCGAGCGTGGATGCGGCTCGAAGGTCAGCGCTGCCGCCTTGCCGCCCTGCCCTGCCGCCATCGCGCCGGCGACCCGCGCCAGCTCGGCATGGCCGCGATGCACGCCGTCGAAATTGCCGAGCGCCAGCACCCGCCCGCGCAGGGCGTCCGGCACGGGTTTTCCCGGTTCGAGAATGAAGGCGGCCGGCGGATCGGAGCGCGGCGCTTCGGCGGATGGGGTCATGGAGCGCGAGCGTCCGGACGCCGGGAAGCTCCGGCGGGCCGTGTTTGGCCTCAAGCCGGCGGAAGCGTCAAGGCCGCGGCATCAGGCTTTCGCCGCAGCGCGCGGCAGCGCCACCCAGGCCTCGCCCTCGAGCACCGCCTTGCCGTCGACCAGGCATTCGCAGAACAGCCGGGCGCGGCGGCGCTCGGCCACGAGCTCGACCACCTCGACCTGGGCGGTAACGACATCGCCGATTTTCACCGGGGCGAGGAAGTTCAGCGTCTGCGAGAGATAGACCGCGCCCGGCCCGGGCAGGCGGGTGCCGAGCAGGGCCGAGACCAGGCTCGCGGTCAGCATGCCATGGGCGATACGCTGGCCGAACTTCGTGCCGGCGGCATAGCGGTCGCAGAGATGGATCGGATTGGCGTCGCCGGAGAGGTCTGCGAAGAGCGAGATGTCGCGCTCCATGACGGTGCGCATCAGGCTTTCGCGCTGGCCGACGGCCAGATCCTCGAAGGCGTGAACCTGATAGAGCGTGCTGGTCATCATGATCGATTTCGCATGCGCAGCAACGGCGGCAAGGCCGCTGCACCACGGGGCAACGAAAGGCAGCGTTTCACAGTTCGCTGCATCGCACCATTGAACTTTGGTGCCTGGGCCCTGTCGCCATTCGACGCATAACCCAGCGTCACTCAGACACCGGGTTAACGGCTTCGAAACACCGCTGGGCTATCACGATTGACCTATGGTCGCCGCTCTGGGAGAGCGGCCAGCGCGCCGGCATTTCCCGGCGCGCATGTCTGCTTGGAGTTTCCACCATGGCCCTTGATCCGTCGATGCCGATTCTGGTGGTGGACGACTACCAGACCATGGTGCGGATCATCCGCAACCTGCTGAAGCAGCTCGGCTTCGAGAATGTCGACGACGCCTCGGACGGCAGCAGCGCCATCGCCAAGATGCGCGACAAGAAATACGGGCTGGTGATCTCGGACTGGAACATGGAGCCGATGACCGGCTTCGAGCTGCTGCGCCAGGTCCGCAACGAAGAGCGGATCGCCGAGACGCCGTTCATCATCGTCACGGCGGAATCCAAGACCGAGAACGTCATCGCCGCCAAGAAGGCCGGCGTGAACAACTACATCGTCAAGCCGTTCAACGCGCAGACGCTGAAATCGAAGATCGAGTCGGTCTGCGCCGCCTGAGGAGCCATTCCGGCAGGAATGGCGTCTCGAAGGATGCTCCAGGAGGCTCCCGAGCCATCTGAAGCATCCTTCGAGACGCTGCGCGCAGCTCCTCAGGATGAGGGCTCGAATTCTCAAACGGGTTCTGAGGGCGGCCGCATATTGATCCGGCTATCGCTCTTCGCCGCTCACCAGGCGAGCTGCGGCATCGCGAAATCGGGGCGGTGGCTCTGGCGGGCGAACCAGCCTTCCAGCTCCGCCTCCGACAGATCCTTGGTCTCCTCGGCATGGATGCCGGCCAGGCACATCAGCGAGGCCACGCCGTACTGCACGGCGCCGGCGACATCGGTGCGGATCGCGTCGCCGATGGCGAGGATGCGCGCTTTCTCGACGCTCTCGCCGCGGACCTCCTCGCCTTGCCGGATCGCCAGCTCGTAGATCGGCGCATGCGGCTTGCCGGCATAGATCGCCCGGCCGCCGAGCTTTTCATAGGCCACCGCGATCGAGCCGGCGCAGGGCACCATGCGGCCGCCGCGGTCGACCACCAGATCGGGATTGGCGCAGATCAAGGTGAGGTCGCGCCGGACGAAATCGGCCAGCGCTTCGGCATAGCTCTCGGCGGTCTCGCGCTCGTCGTCGAACAGGCCGGTGCAGACGACGTAGTGGCCTTCGCCGGCGCCGACGCGCGGCGCATCCAGCCCCGCCATCAGCGGCAGGTCGCGATCCGGGCCGAGATGGTAGAGCGGCTCGCCGGCGCGCTTTGCGATCAGGTCGCGCGCCACGTCGCCGGAGGTGACGATCGCGTCGAAGGCGTCGCCGGGCACGCCGAGCCGGCCGAGCTGGATGGCGATATCCGAGCGCGGACGCGGTGCGTTCGAGACCAGCACGACGGTGACGCCGCCGGCCCGCATCTTCGCCAACGCGGCGCAGGCCTCGGCATAGGGGGCGACGCCGTTATGGACGACCCCCCAGATGTCGCAGAGGCAGAGCTCGTACTGGCCGATGATCGGCGCGACGCCGGAGAGCAGGCGGGTGGAAGACGGCACGGGCGGACTCCGGCTTGATCTGGAATGCGGCTGGCGAGATGGCGCGGCTGCGCGGCGCTTCAATACGCCGCCCGCGTCCGGCAGGCCAGCCCGGCGGCTGGATCAGCGCTGCGGAAACACCGGGTTCAGGCGCTGGCGCGCCGCAGGACGTCGCGGAACGGCACGCGCGTCGGCACTGGGGGGGCGGGCGGCGGATACTCGACGATCTCGGCGGCGACCGGCGCCGGCGCGAGGGCCGGTGCGAGGGTCGGTGCGAGGGTCGGTCGTGGCGCGGCCGCTTCCGTCTCCGGCTCGGCGAAGACCTCGGGCCGCACCGGGCGCGGCGGCGAGAAGACGATGCCCTGGCCGTAGCCGACGCCGAGATCGAGCATGTCGGCCACCATCGGGTCGTCCTCGACCTCTTCGGCGACGAGCTGGATGGCGCCGCGGGCAAGATGCGCGGCAAGGTCGCCCGCGGCGATGTCGGCGGCCGCCGCACCCCTGGCTTCGGCCAGCAGGAGCGAAGCCGGGACCTTGACGAAGCGCACGCCGCGATCGTGCAGCGAAACCGGATCGAGGCGCAGATCGGCGACGTGGTCGAGCGCGAAGCGCACGCCGTTCGCCGACATCGCGCCGAGCAGGCCGAGGCTCGCGGGCTCGAGCGCGCGGAAGACCCGCTGCGGGATCTCGATGACGAGATTGCCGATATGCGCGTGGTATTTCTCGAGGATGCGCGCCAGCGCCGCCAGAGCGCGCGACGAGCCCCAGGTCGCCCCGCTGAAATTGCAGGAGACGAAGAGCTCGCCCTCCTTGGTCCCGAGATGGCGGGCGATCGCCAGCGCGCGGGTGAGGACGAGTGCATCCAGCGTCGGGCCGAAGCCACGCTGCTCGACGGTTTCGAGGAATTCGGCGGGGAGCAGCAGCGTCTTCTCGTCGAGCCGCAGGCGCACCAGCGCCTCATAGCCGCGGGTCCTGCGCTGCGGCAGCTGGACGATGGGCTGGAGATGGACCTCGACCTGGCCGTTGGCGAGCGCCTCGCCGATCAGCGCGGCGCGTTCCTCGGCGGCGCGTTCCTCGCCGGCACGAAGCTGCGCCGCCTGTACGCTCTGCTGCCGGACCGCGACGAGCGGCTCGGGAGCCCGCAAAGCAGCGCGCTCGACCAGGGCCGCGCGGGCCGGGGCTTGCGCCGCGGCGAGCCTGTCCTGAAGCAGGCGCAGCTGGTCGTCATGGTCGCCGAGCGTGGTCGCGACCTGCTGCAGCAGGTCGCCGAGCAGGCCGACCTCGGCGGTGAGCTCGTTCAGCATCGCCTTGGCCGGCGCGGCCTCGACCTCGCTCATCGGCAGCTGGTCGAAGCGCTGGCCCATCGCATCGAGGCGGATGGCATTGGTCGCCAGCCGGACCTTGACCTCGCCGATCGCCGCCAGCAACTGCTCGCGCTCGCCGCCCCAGTTGCGGCGTGCCAGCATCGCCGAACCGGCCAGGCCCAGCCCGGCGCAAAGCAGGCCGAGCGCATTGGCGAGGCCGCCCGGCAACAGCAGCATGGCAGCGGCGCCCAGCGAAAAGCCGGCGACGCCGCTGGCGGCCGGAGGAAGAGCGCTGAGGCGGATGCGAGCCAAGGGCAGGGTCACGCAAAAAGGGTTGAGGAGACGCCGAGGCGGCGAATCACCTGCCGCGCCCACAGGATAGCCGCCGCAGCCAGCGGCTGCGAGAGCCAGCACGCCACGCACCGCTTTCTCCCCGCCAAAATCGCCCCCCGGTCTCGGCGTCGCGGGAGCGCGCCCTAGAAGGCTAGCGCGGCAGCAGCGCCCCGGGACCGATCGCCGCGATGATCCGCTCGCTGACCTCGGCGGAAAAACCCCGGCGCATGAGATAAAGCCGCGCGTCGAGATCGAAGAGCGGCACCTTCTGCTTCAGCGTCCGCAGGGCGTGCTCCATGGCGAACTTGTCGCCGCTCGCGGCGCTGGCCATGGCGCGGCCGAGCAGGGCGAGCGGCGTCTCCTCGGCATTGATCAGGGCGGCATGCGCTTCGGCGAGCTTGGTCGCGCCGGTGAGATAGGCCGCCAGGTACAGGTAGAAATCGTACCAGGGCGGCCTGCCCTGGCTGAGGGAGACGGCGCGCTCGAGCAAGGGCAGCCCCTCCTCCGGCCGGTTGAGCTGGACGTAGCGGGCGCCGAGAGCCGCCATCACGTCTGGATCATAGGGGTTGCGCGTCAGGGCTTCCCGCCCGGCCTTCAGGGCATCGTCGATCGCTCCGCGCAGGAACAGGGTATCCATCATCGCCTGGTAGGCCCGGGCGCTCGACGGGGCGAGCCGGAGCGCAGTGACGGCGGCAGCGAGCGCTCGGTCGAGCGCCGAGCCGGGGCGGGCATTGAATTCGGAGGAATACTCGTCGAGCGTCAGCAGGGCGAGTTGCGACCAGGCCGGGTGGAAGTCGGGATCGCGGGCGACGACGCCTTCCAGGCAGGTGCGGGCGGCGAGATGATCCTCCGCCGTCATCGTCCGGCGCAGGTTGAGGGCGAGGAAGAGGCAGCCAGCCTCCGGCGTCAGCGCCGACTGGCGGGCATCGGCATGGAGGATGCCGAAGGGCTGCGCGAGTCGGATCGCCAGGTCCTGCGCGGCCTCGCGCAGCGCCGAGCCGTCACCGAGCTGATCGACATTGCGTTCGCCGGACGAGGTCCAGACGACACGCCCGTCCCTGGCGGTGCTCAAGCGGACGAAGCCCTCGATCACGCCGCCGGCGCGCGAGGCGCTGATCGCCAGGATGTAGTCGGCGCCCTCCCCCGAGCGCGCCTGCGGCTCCGGCGACTTGACGACCACCAGATCGTCGAAGCGCGCCATGGTATCGACGAGGTGGCGGACGAAATTGCGGGTGATGTCGTCGAGGGACGCATCGGTGACCGTCTCGGCGACCTCGACCGACACCACCGGCAGGCGCGCGCGGGCCGGCGCCACGGCCCGCGGCGGCGGCGCAGTGGCGGGGGGCGCGGCGGC
>NZ_JAKFED010000157.1:0-31113 GCF_036675845.1 Allobosea sp.
TTCAGTTTTCAAACAGCGGGCATTCACTGCCGAACAGCCTTGCGATCCGATCAAATCGGCGCCAGGCCCAACGTTCCAGTGAAGCAGGAGCGGCGCCGCCAGCGGCGTCGCCGTCTCGATGGGTGTTCTCTAGGCTACCCAGGCTCCGGCTGTCAACATCGATTTTTGAAATTCTTCGCGGCCCGTGTTTCGGCAAGCGCTCGGCCTGCTCGGCCCTGCTCGGGAAGCCTTCCCGCCGCCGGCAGGATAGCCTCGCAGCCGGGCCGACAACGCCCTCGCGATCCGCCCTCATTGCCGAGGCAAGATCGCAGCCGGCTTTAGGATCCGGGAGCCACCCGATCGGGCAGCTTCGTCGGATTTGAGCCCGGCACCCAGCGCTCGCCCTGCCGCTCGGCCCGCCCTTCCGATTGCAGCTTGAGGAGGTGGGCGGTGACATTGCGTTCCGCCGCCTGGCGCAGCCATGGATGGGTTTGCGAATAGAGCCGGTCGACCAGATCGCGGGGTCCGTGCGGGCCTTCGCGCAGGGCAGCCGCGATCGCCTCCTCGCGCTTGAGCCGGTAGTCGAGCAGTTCCTGGATATAGGGCGCCGGATCGGGCAAGGGCGGACCGTGCCCCGGCAGCAGGAGCCGGTCGTCGCGCGCCAGCATCCGCCGCAGGCTCCGGAAGTAGGCGGCCATGTCGCCACCGGGCGGCGAGACGACGCTGCTCGACCACGACATGACATGGTCGGCGCTGAAGACGACGCCGTCCGGACGCGCGAAGCAGAGATGGTCGCTGGCATGGCCGGGCGTGTGCAGGCAGACCATGCCGGCGACCGCATCGCCATCCTTCAGCGGCACGTCCGGCTGGAAGGCAGGATCGGCACCGCGGTGAAACGCGAAGGTTCCGGCGCCCGTTCGGGCCTTCAGGGCGGCCGTCGCGCCGAGATGATCCGAATGGGTATGACTGAGCAGGATCGAGGCGACGCGCCCTCCGCTCGCCTTCAGGATGGCTTCGACGTGGACGGCATCATCCGGCCCGGGATCGAGGACGACGGTGCCCTCCCCTGTCTCGATCAGGTAGGTATTGGTGCCATGATAGGTCATCAGGCCGGCATTGGACGCGACGATCCGCCTGATGCCCGGCGCGACCTCGATCGGCAGGCCCCGCTCCGGCTCGGCTTCAGTCAGATAGGGCAAGGGCGCTCCCGCGGGGAATCCGGAGTGTTCTTTGTCCAGAGCGGTCCTTCGACGAAGCGGCGCTCATTCTACGCTCCCGCCATCGCGTTCTGCCCGGCCAGCTGGCCGAAGATCAGGGCCATCCCGACATGGCTGGCGGACAGATAGCCGCTGCCGTGGAAGCCGCCGGTCACCTCGCCCGCCGCATAGAGCCCCGCGATCGGTTCCCCGAAGACGTCGATGACGCGCAAGGCGGTGTCGACCTTGAGGCCGCCGTTGAAATGGGTCGTGCCCGGCACCGTCACGATCCCGTAGAACGGCCCCGAAGCGATGGCAGGAGGCGTGCCGCTCGTACCGACGAGATGGCGGCGGCCGAAGCCGGGATCGTCGCCCCGCCTGACGGCGCCGTTATAGGCCTCGACGGTCAGCTTCGCCTGTCCGGCGTCGAGCCCGCCCGCCTGCTGGAGCAGGGCGAGAAGCGCCTCCATCGTCTCCGCCTTGTACTCCGCATAGCCGGACAGGACCCTGCCCAGCATCGTCCGAAGATGCGCGTCGCGGATCGCCTCGTCATAGATCTGGAAGATCAGCGCCTCCGGCTGCTCGAGCGCGGCCCAGGAGATATCGTTGTAAAGCCCCGACTCGTCGCAGAAGCGGCGGCCATCGCGGTTCAGGATGACGGCGCCCGAATAGACCAGCATCGCGCCCTTGGCGGTGACCGGATCGGCAGGGCCGGTCGGGGCGATGCCTGCCGCCATGTAGGTCGTGTCGGCGCCCAGCGCGAGCGCCATCGTCAGCCCGTCGCCGCGCGATCCGGCGCCGGTGATCGGCAGGATGCGTTCGGTGCCTGGGCGGCCATAATTCCGGATCAGCGCGGGGTTGCGCGTAAAGCCGCCGCTCGCCAGGACGACGGCCCGGTTTACCGCGAGTGTCAGGGCCCCGCCCGGCGTATCGACCATGACGGCATCGACGCGGCCGTGCTCGTCGCGGACCAGCCGGCGCCCGCGGCTGCTCGTCAGGATCTCGACGCCGCGCTCCCGCGCGGCGATTTCGAGAAGGCGCCCGAGCTCGGCCCCGCCATGCACGCCGGGGCCAGCGACTTCATGGGCCCAGGGGCGATGCATATGCGCGAACTGGAAGGTGCCGGCGAAGCGGACGCCCAGCTCGAGGAGCCGGCGATAGGTGGCGGCGGCGTGATCGACATAGAGGCGGACGAGGGCCTCGTCATGATCGCCGTGATGGGCCTCGAGCAGGTCCTGGTAGAGTTCCTCCCGGGGCCCCGGCGCCAGATCGGTTTCGCAGAAGGCCGCGTAGCCCGCCGACAGCCTGGTGCTCCCCGCCGGGCTCGCCTCGCTCTCGATCACGATCACCTGCGCGCCCCGGTCGGCGGCCTCGATCGCGGCGCTCAGTCCCGCGGCACCACAACCAATGACGACGACATCCGCTGCGCGCGCAGGAGCCGAGCTCATGAGCGCTCCAGCCGACGGGCCACATAGAGCTGGGACGGAACGACGACGACCAGAAGTCCCGCCATCAGCAGGATGGCCAGAGCCGCCGCGCCCGGCAGGTCCGGAAACTGCCAGAGATTCCACAGGGCCGATGCCGCGACGAGGTTGCCCGTCGACATCAGCATCAGCGGCACCGTCAGGTCGCGGGCGCTGTGCGCGAACACCCAGAGCCAGCCATTGAGGATCTGCGGCCAGACCAGCGGGAAGATCACCTTGCGGAGCGAGGTCAGCCAGCTCGCGCCGCTGATCAAGGCGGCATCTCCGAGCTCCTTGTGGATCTGGATCAGCGCGCTGCTCATCGTCCGGACACCGAAGGCGATATAGATCGTCACATGCCCGAGAATGAGGATCCCGATCGTCCCGTAGAGCGGCGTGTTGAGATAGAGCAGCAGGATCGCGAGCACGAGCACGATGGGCGGGATCGCCATCGGCAGGAAGGACAGGGCATCGAGGATCTTGCCCGCCCGGCTGTTGGAGCGAACCGTGAACCAGCCGATCAGCGACGAGATCACCATCACGATCGTCGCGCTCGCGACGACGAGGATGATCGTGTTGACCACGGCGCGCGAGATCATCGGATTGGCCAGCAGGCGGCGGTAGATGTCGAAGGACAGCCCGCCGAGCGCCGACAGGCTGGGCGTCGTGTAGGCCGGCTGCAGGCTGACCCAGAGCAGGATCAGCAGCGGCAGCATCATCAGCGTGCAATAGCCGAAGCTGAAACCGAGCGCGGCGAAACGCCAGCGGCCGAGCTTGATCCGCCGCGGCCGGAAGGCCTTGCCCGTCACGACGCGGAAACGCTCGCCGAGCCGCGTCGCCCGCATATAGGCCCACATCAGGCCGGCCGCGACGACCAGCAGCAGCACGCCGAACGCCGAGGCCAGGCCGTAATTCGGCAGGCCGTTATCGGGCGACGAGAGCAGGTAGACGCGCGTCGACAGGACCGGCACATCCGCCGAAAGCCCGATGATGAGCGGCAGGTCGAAGGCCTGCACCACCGCCATGAACATATAGATGCCGATGGAGAACAGGCCGGGCGTCAGCAGCGGCAGCGTCACCCTTGTCAGCGTCGCCCAGGAATTGCCGCCATGCACGCGCGCCGCCTGTTCCAGATGCGGGTCCATGTTGCGCAGCAGGCCGCTGATCATCACGAAGGCCGTCGGCACCACGGCGAATGCGGTCACGATGATCAGCGACCAGAACGAATAGATCGTCAGCACCGGGCGCAGGAAGCCGAAGAGCTCCCGGAGCATCACGTTGAGCGCGCCATTGCCGGGGTTCAGCAGCAGGATCCAGCCGAAGCCGACGACAAGCGCCGGAACCATCATCCAGGCGAACATCAGGATGCGCACCACGATGCGGCCCGGCATGTCGGTGCGCTCGGTGCACCAGGCGATGGCGGTGGCGATGGCGACGCCGATGGCCATGCTGGAGAGCGCATAGACGGCGGTGTTCCAGATCAGCGTCAGCGTCCGCGGGCTGCTGAGCAGCTGGGCATAGTTGAGCAGCGTGACGTCCAGCGTCTCGAGCGGCATCAACTCGGCCGGCGCGAACGACGCCCGGATCAGGACGAGGACGGGGCCAAGGACCAGGACGCCGACGACCGCGAGAAGCAGGACCAGGACCAGCTTCTGCTGGTCGATCCCCCCGCCGGAGCGGCGACCGGCTGCGACCGGGCCCATCGTCATTGCCGGCTCCGTCCGGAAACCTGCTCACCAGGAACCTGCTCATCGGCCGGCACGATGACGCAGCGTTCCGGCGGCAGCTCGAGGACGAGCTCCTGCCCGACAGACAGGGACGTGTACGGATCGAGCATCAGGGTCAGCTTCCGGCCGCCGGTCTCGACCTCGGTCTCGACGACATCGCCGAGGAAGCTCATCGCATCGACCCGCGCCTTGAAGCGGTTCGGGCCCTGCACCGTTTCGCTGCCGGGCGCGATCACGATCGCCTGGGGCCGGACCACCACCATCACTTGCGCGCCGGGCGCGAGCTCCGGCCCGGCGACGCCCGAGATCGGCCCGATCGCCGTCTGGGCGCGGGCCGTCGTGCCGCCGCTCTCGAGCACGCCGGGCAAGAGATTGCTCCGGCCCATGAAGTCGGCGGTGAAGACGCTGTTGGGCCGCAGGTAGATGTCGCGCGGCGCACCCTGCTGGACGATCTTGCCTGCCTTCATCAGCACGATCTGATCGGACATGCCGATCGCCTCGACCTGATCGTGGGTGACAAAGATGGTGGTGATCCCCAGCGACTTGACGAGATTGCGGATTTCCGAGCGCATCGTATCGCGCAGCTTCGCATCGAGATTGCTGAGCGGCTCGTCCAGCAGCAGCAGGCGCGGCTCGTGCACCAGCGCGCGGGCGAGCGCGACGCGCTGCTGCTGGCCGCCGCTGAGCAGCGGCGCCGGGCGGTCGGCCAGATGGCCGAGCTCGACCATTTCGAGCGCCTTCAGGACGCGCGGCCGCACTTCATGGCTCGGTGCGCGCTTCACGCCGTAGACGAGCGGGAAAGCGACATTGTCGAAGACGCTCATATGCGGCCAGATCGCATAGGACTGGAAAACCATGCCGAGTTCGCGGCGATTGGCCGGAACGAGCAGGTTCTCGCGCGACGAGAAGACGGCCTTGTCGCCCATCCGGATCACGCCCGAATCCGGGGTCTCCAGACCGGCGATGCATTGCAGCGTCGTCGTCTTGCCGCAGCCGCTGGGTCCCAGCAGCGTGAAGAACGAGCCCTCATCCACCTTGAAGGAGACATCCCTCAGGGCGAGCATCACCTCCTGGCCATGCTGTCCCGGATAGGATTTGACTAGATTCTCGATCACCAGCATCGGGATTCCCGGCTTTCCGTCGGTAGGAATTGCATGGGAGGGGCCTCGGGCCCCTCCCCTTTTTTCGGAGCCCGCGCTCAGCGGGTCATCAGGTCGGCGATGGCGCCGCGAACCGAGAGAGCCTGCTTCGTGTCCTCGAGCGAGTTCTCGGTCAGGATCTTGGCGCCGCCCTTGACGCGCTCGGCGATCATCTCGGCGAGCGGCGAGCCCTTGTCCCCGGCGCGCGGCAGCGGCTCGTGGACGTTGGCGACGGCGATGCCTTCGGTCGTCAGCCATGCGGCGAACAGACGGGCGACGTTCGGATTCGGCGCGCTTTCCGGCACATAGATGTAGAGGTTGTTCACCGGGATGAAGTCGGTGAACAGCTTGAACTTCACGCCCTCGCTGCGGCCGGCGATGTGAAGCGACGAAAGGCCGACGGGAGCCTGGCCGACCGAGATCGCCCGCGTCGCCGCGGCCGTGCCGCGCTCCAGCACCGGCTTGTTGTCGAGCGTGGCCTTCGCCATCTTCAGCGTCTCGTCCTTGCCGAGCGCGAAGGAATAGTAGTCCAGCGGGTTGAGCGAGAAGGCGTTGATCGCGAAGCGGCCACGCCACTCGCTCTTCAGCAGCTCGGCCCAGGTATTGGGAACGTCCTCGTCCTTGATGAGCTTCGGGTTCCAGCCGATGCCATAGGTCGCATCGAGGATCGGCAGCGCCGCGCCGCGAAGGTCCTTCATGACCCGGTCGGCGACCTCATCGATCTGCGGGAACTGCTTGCCGAACACCGCCGCCCATGGATAGGGCTTCAGGATCTGCCGCTCGAACAGGACCGAAGCCTCCTGGGCTCCGCCCGCGCCGACGACATCGACGGATCCGCTGGCGCGGCCGCGCTCCGCGATCAGCTTCGTGCCGGTCTGGACGGGGTTCGCCGCATTCCATTCCACGGTGATGTTGAGCCCGAAGCGCTCATTGAAGGCCTTGGCGATCGCGGCGTGCGCCTGCGGCGTGCCGGGGCTGCTGACCGCCACGAACAGGCGGCCTTCCTTGCGGGCGCCTTCCAGAATCTGCTCATAGGTCGGCGTCTGCGCTGTCGCGACGCTGGCAGTCAAAATCAATGTCGCCACCGCAGTGGCTGTCGTGAAGAGAGAGTGAACGGTCGCCATGGTTTCCTCCTTCGCCGGGCGAGAGCCCTGATAGCTTGCGATACAATTCCATTAGGTGGAATTTATTATTGGCATCTATGCGGCATATTAGGCGTATTTTACGGCGCGCGACAAAGGCACGCATACAAACTCCACTATATGGATCAGAAAATCTCGATCAGGCCGGCTGCGCCCATGCCGCTGCCGACGCACATGGTCGCAACCGCACGCTTCGCGCCGCGGCGGCGTCCTTCGAACAGCGCGTGGCCCAGCATGCGCGCCCCGGACATGCCGTAGGGATGACCGACGGCAATCGCGCCGCCATCGACATTGAGCCGGTCGGCCGGCAATCCGAGCTTGTCCCGGCAGTGCAGGACCTGCACCGCAAAAGCCTCGTTGAGCTCCCAGAGGTCGATATCGCCAATCGCAAGCCCGGCGCGCGACAGCAGGCGCGGCACCGCGAAGACCGGGCCGACGCCCATCTCGTCGGGCTCGCAACCGGTGACGGCGAAATGCGACAACGCACCGAGCGGCGACAGCCCGAGCCTTTCGGCGAGCTTTTCCTCCATCACCACGCAGGCGGCGGCGCCATCCGAAAGCTGGCTGGCATTGCCGGCGGTGACGGTGCCAGCGGCGCGGATCGGCTCGAGCTTCGCCAGGCTCGCGGCATTGGTTTCCGGCCGATTGCCCTCGTCGCGAGTGAGGCGCACGGCTTCTTCGGAGGTCGCACCCGTCATCTTGTCGGTGACGGTCTTGACGCTGTCCATCGGCGCGAGCTCCGCGTCGAAGCGGCCAGCCTCCTGGGCGGCGGCGGTTCGGCGCTGGCTTTCCAGCGCATAGGCATCCTGCGCCTCGCGGCCGATGCCGTAGCGCTTCGCCACCACCTCGGCGGTGTCGAGCATCGGCATGTAGATGTCGGGCCGGTTCTTGGTCAGCCATTCGTCATGGAAGCGATGCGTGTTCTTGTGCTCGTTCTGCACCAGGCTGATGGTCTCGACGCCGCCCGCCACGACCGCCTGCGCGCCATGGCTGACGACGCTGTCCGCCGCCATGGCGATGGCCTGCAGGCCCGAGGAGCAGAAGCGATTGATCGTCGCGCCGGCCGTGGTCACCGGCAGCCCGGCACGCAGTACCGCCTGGCGGGCGATGTTGTAGCCGGAGGCGCCCTCCTGCATCGCGCAGCCCAGGATCACGTCCTCGATCAGCGCCGGATCGACCTTCGCCCGGGCGACCGCTTCGGCGACCGCATGGCCGGCGAGGCTCGCCGCATGGGTGTTGTTGAAGGCGCCGCGATAGGCGCGCCCCATCGGCGTCCGCGCGAACGAAACGATGACTGCCCTGCGCATCACGCCCTCCCCGCCAGCGGCGCGCCGGTTTCGCGCTGCCACAGATCCATCAAGAGCTCGTCGCCGCCTTCGGCGGATTCGAGACGCCGCAGGCCATGCGGGTCGATCACCTCGCGGATCACCCGCAACTCTTCCGCGCTCGGCAGCGGCGTGGTCGGAATCTCGCCGGCGGCATGGACGACGAAGCCGGTCTTCTCCTGGACGCGCTCCAGCGTGACGCCCTCATGCAGGGAGACGACCCGCATCGA
Source organism: Allobosea sp. (assembly GCF_036675845.1). Lineage (GTDB taxonomy): Bacteria > Pseudomonadota > Alphaproteobacteria > Rhizobiales > Beijerinckiaceae > Allobosea. Next base: position 8,202 of record NZ_JAKFED010000157.1, read on the forward strand.
CCCGCCCGGCCCCTCGAAATCGAAGACGCCGAGATCGGTGACGACCAGGCCCGGCTTGGCGCGAGGCACCGGACGCGCCGCACCGCCGCCATCCTCGTTGCCGCGGCCACAAACGAAGTCGACCTTGGCGACGATCGTCCGGGGCGTGTGCCGGCGGATGTGATAGCAGAGGCTCTTGCAGCCCCAGAGATCGTCGGGAACGCCGCGCGCGCCGACGAGCTGCGCCTTCGGCTTGGCCCAGGGGCCGATCACCGAAATGTTCGAGGCGCCGTACTGGTCGAGCTGAACCGTGCCGATCCAGATCTGCAGCTTGCCGTGGGCAATGAGATGAAACATCTCCTGCCAGCTCAGATTCATCCGGCCGGAGTTGGCCAGCGTCCATTCGTCGACCAGCGCCTTGGCATGCACGTCGCAATCGGCAGCGGCGCGCGACCCCGTGGTGAGAAAGAGATCTGGCACATAGAGCGCCTTGGCGAGGCGGGCCGAGAGGTCCGAGAGGATCGTCGCGCCGACGCCCATGGCGTTGCCGCGGAACTCCTTCGCCATCCGGCTGATCAGGAGCTCTTCGAGAGTGTGGTCGCTCATCGTCACTGCTCCCGAATCCACGCGGAGAACCATTCGGGATCGCTCGCCCGTTTCTGGTATTCCAGCACCGCCGGCAGATCGAACCGGTAGTCGGGATAGACCGCGGTCATGCCGCCGCCGCGGGGCGCTTCGATCACGCCATCGATCCAGAGGCGGGAGAGGAAGGTTCCCCCAGTGACCTCGGCATCATCCGGCAGTTCGTCGACGATCTTCTCGACCGTGACGAAAGTGGTCTTCGCGGCCTGAACCAGCAGCGGGTCGGCATAGCCGTCGCCGATGATCACTGCATTGCCGTGACGGTCGGCGAGATTGGCGTGGACGAAGGCGACATCCGGCCGCAGCGCCGGAACCGCCAGCAGCTCCTCGCCGGTGAAGGGGCAGGCGACCTTGCGGAACGGCGCCGTCGGGGTGGTCAGGATATCGGTGTCGAGCCCGAAGCGCGTCGGCAGGAAGGGTAGGTTCTTGGCCCCGGCCTCGAAGGCGGCGATGATCGTCGCCTCCGAATACTCGACCACGCTGATGCTGCCGGCCTCGCGCGCCTTGCGGAAATGCGGCGCCAGGCCGAAGGCGTCGAAGCCGACGAAGGCGAATTGCAGTTCGCGGACCTTGCCGGCGCCGATCAGGAGATCGACATCCGGCCCGCCGAGCATCGCCACGACCGTCAGATCGCCGACATCGGCCGCAGCCAGCGCCCGCGCCGCCGCCATCGGCTTGCGCTGGATGCCGCCGCCGCCGAAGGCGACGGAGCTTCCGGGCGCGACCGCCGCGAGCGCCTTCTCGAGGGTGATCGTCTTCGTCATCGCTATTTCCCAGTCTGGCGCAGATCGAGCAGGCGCCGGGACTTGCCGGTGCTTCCGACCTGGGTGAGCGGCAGCAGGCTTGCCGGAGGCACGATCTCGACAGCGACCCGCACGCTCAGATCGCGGTGGAGGGCCGCGCCGATGTCTGCCGCGAGTTCCGCATCGTCGATCTCGTCCGACTTCTTCTCGACCCGGATCGTCATCTCCTCCCGGCGCGAAAGGCCCTCGCCGGAATAGGCGACGACGCAGAGGAACTCGCCGGTCGCGCGCGGATCCGCCGTGACCGCGCTCTGGCAGGCCATCGGGTAGACGTTGGTGCCGCGCAGCTTCACCATCTCGTCGCTGCGGCCGAGGAACATCGAGAGCTTGCGGGTGCACAGGCCGCAGGAACACGCCTTGCGGTCATAGGCGACGAGCAGGTCCCGCAGGTCGTAGCGGATGATCGGCGGCGTGCTGCGGTGGAGGCTGGTCACCACCAGATTGCCGCGCTCCCCGGAAGGCAGCACCGCTCCAGTCTCGACGTCGGCGGTCTCGATATAGACCGTGTCCTCGCTGATATGCTTGCCGTCCTTGGCCTCGCATTCGAAGGCGATCTGTCCGATCTCATGCGTGCCGTAATTGTCGTAGACCGGGCAGCCCCAGGCCTCCTCGAGCTGCCCGCGCAGATGGCCGTCGACATCGGGACCGAGGAAGGAATGCAGCCGCTTGGTCTTGAGCGAGCGCAGGTCGAAATTGGTCTCGCGGGCGACCTGGACGAGCCGAGCCAGATATTCGGCGCGGCCGTACCAGGCGGTGGTGCCGATCTTGAGGGCGTATTCGAGCTGGCGTTCGCTCGGCGTCACCACGCCGGAGCCCGTCGTGACCGGCATCGCGCCGAGCCAGTGCAGGCAGGCATAGAGCCCGCAATAGCCGGCATTGGCCATCGCCAGCGTGTAGGTGATCTGCACCGCGTCGCCCGGCCGGGTGCCCTGCGCGTACAGGGCCCGCGCCGTCTGGATCGCCTGCACTTCCAGAGCCACGGGATCGAACAGGGTCAGGCGCGGAAAGCCCGTGGTGCCGCCGCTGGTGTGAACCTTGAAGGGCGTGCTCGCCAGATCCTCGGCGGTCACCGGCTGGTGGCTGCCGAAGGGCGGGGCGTCCGCGATCGCCCCCTTGAGGTCGTCGCTGGTGAAGGTGGGCAGCTTCTCGATGTCGTCGAGGCTGCGGATATCGCCGGGCTCGATCCCGGCGGCGCGCCAGCGACTATCGTAGAACGGCGTGCGCCAGGCATCCTCCATGCGCGCCAGGAAGCGCGCATTCTGCAGCGCGCGCAGCTCCTGGTCCGACATCTTGCCCGTCGTCTGCTGGAAATGCGGCGGCGGTGGATAGTCCCGCATCAGCCCGTCCCAATCGACGGACTTCCAGTAATAGGGAACCGCCGGAGCGCTTTCCTCGTCCGTCCGAGCGGGCTTCACCTCGTTTCGCGACACTAGACTACCTCTTCTCTACCCGCGCCGGCTTCGCTGAACCCGTCGCTATCCGTCGTCAGAAGGCTTTCGATGAACCGGTCGCCGGCGCGCTTGCGCAGGGCCGCGGTGCCGCCGAAGCTGGCATGGAGCCGGCGCGCGCGCTTGAGATAGAAATGCGCGTCGGTCTCCCAGGAGAACCCCATGCCGCCATGGAGCTGGATGCAGTCCGACGTGATCTTCATCGCCGCATCGGCCGCAATGACGCGGGCGATCTGAGCCGCGTCGATATCGCCCGGCCGCAGCACGGCGTCGGAGACGGCGAGCCGCGCATGCGACAGCAGTGTGTAGCCGTCGGCCAGCCGATGCTTGATCGCCTGGAAGCGCCCGATGACCTCGCCGAACTGCCTGCGCTGCCTGACATGCGCGACCGCACGCTCGAAGGCGGCCCTGGCGATGCCGACCAGTTCCACCGCCGTCAGGATGTGGACGGGCAGCAGGACCCGCTCGGCCTGGTCATGGCTGCAACTCGCCCGCGCGATCTCGGCGTCCGGCGCAAGGGTAACGGATGCGATCGGCGTCGTCGGGTCCATCGCCTGGAGCGCCTGGAAGGTCGCCCCGGCGGTGCGATAGAGGACGAAGGCGATGCCCTTTTCCTCGCGCGCGAGGTGGAGGATATGGCTGGCGCCGGTTGCGTGCTCGACCAGCGGCAGCACCGACCGCTCGCCCGGCAGGGATAGCATCTCCGCTGTCGCGAGACCGACCCGCACCGAACCCTCGGCGACACCGCGCAGAAGTTCGTCGCCGACTGCGCCGAACTGCGGCGCGAGCCCGGGCAGAAGAACGGCCGAGAGGGCATAGGGACCGCAGAACAGCTGCGCGCCCATCTCCTCGACGATATCTGCCGCTTCCGCAATGCCGAGCCCGAGGCCGCCATGGCTCTCGGGAACGGCGATCCCGGTCCAGCCCATTTCAGCAGCGAGCCGCCAATGGCTTTCGACGAAGGCGGTCGACGCGTCGGCGCCCTGCGCCAGGCCGGCGTTCGGAGCAGCCTCGGCGAGCCTGCGGGCGGCGGCGTCGCGCAGCATCTGGTCGGAATAGGCCGGTGAAATGCCTTGAGTCATCGCGGCAGCTCCAGGCCACGTTCGGCAATGATGTTGCGCTGGATTTCGGAGGTGCCGGCCAGAATGGTCTCGGCGCGGGTCCAGAGATAATCGCGATGCCACATGCCCTGGGCCGGCGCCGCCTTCTCCTGCGGGCCGTACTGGAATGCGGGGCCCATGATATCCATGGCGAGGTCGAAAAGGCGCTGATGCGTCTCGCTCCAGAGCAGCTTCACGGCCGAACCCTCGACGCCGGGCGGCACGCCCTCCTCCGCCTGCCTGAGCATCCGGTCGGCATGAAGCCGCAAGGCATGGGCATCGCAGAACAGGCGGGAGATCGCATCGCGGACCAGCGGGTCCTGGATCACCGGGCGCCCGTCGCGCGAGGTCGCCGCGGCCAGCCGCACCAGGTCTTCCAGCTCGGTCTGAAGGCGCACGATGCGCGGGATGAAATAGGTGCCGCGCTCGAAATTCGCAGCGGCCATGGCGATGCCCCAGCCGGCATTCTCCTCGCCGAGCCGGCAGGCGACGGGCACTTCGACATCGTCGAGGAAGACCTCGCCGTAATCGGCCTCGCCGGTGATCTGGCGGATCGGGCGGACGCGGATGCCGGGCAGACGCATGTCGACCAGGAAGACCGAGATGCCGCGCTGGCGCGGTCCCTCGCTCGAGGTCCGGGCCAGCAGGAAGCACCAGTCGCCGAGATCCGAGAAGCTGGTCCAGATCTTCTGGCCGTTGAGGACATAGACGTCGCCGCGGCGCTCCGCCCGGGTCGCGAGCGAGGCAAGATCGGAGCCCGAATTCGGTTCGGAATAGCCCTGGCACCAGATCTCCTCATTGCCGAGGAGCTTCGGAATGAAGCGCTCCTTCTGCTCCTGGGAGCCGAAGGCGATCAGCGTCGGGCCGACGATGCCGTGACCGATCAGGTTGACCGCGAGCGGCGCCTTCGCGCGCGCATATTCCTGATGATAGATCGCTTGGCGGGTCAGCGAGAGCGGCCGTCCGCCGACGGCTTCCGACCAGCCGAGGCCGGAGAGGCCTGAGCGGCAGAGATGGTCCTCCCATTCGCGGCGGAAGGCGAGCCGCTGCATCTCGGCGGTCCTGTAGCGCCCGCCCGCCAGTCGCGGCAGCTCCCGCGCGAACCAGGCCTTGATGCCGGCGCGAAAAGCCTCGTCGCTCGGCGCGGCGAGGATGGCCGATGTCGAGAGATCCGTCGTCTTCGCGGAAAGATTGTCCATGGCGAAATTCACCGGCGGCCGCGCTCGATCGCGCTGGCCATGCCGCTGCCGCGCATCTGCGCGAACTCGGCCGAGACATGGGAGAGCTGGTGGCTGTCGAAATGCGCCGAAAGGGCGTTGCGGAAGCCTTGCATGTCCATCGTGCGGTTCAGCGAGCGTTTGATCAGCCGCAGGGCGAAGGGCGGCGCGGCCGCGATCCGGTCGGCCATGGCCTGCGTCTCGCTCTCGAGATCGGCGCGCGCGACGACGCGGTTCACCATGCCCGCCGCAAGAGCCTCCTGGGCGGAGATGCGAGCGCCGGTGAACAGGAACTCCTTCGCCCGCCGCGTGCCCATCACCCAGGGATGGACCAGCACCTCGACCGCAGCGGCGCCCATCGAGTGACAGACCGGGTCCGCGAAGAAGGCATCCTCCGAGGCGACGACGAGATCGCAGAGATTGGCGACCATGAAGCCGCCGGCGATGCAAGCGCCCTGAACCTGGGCGATCGTCGGCTTCGGGCAGTCCCAGATGCGCAGCGCATAGTCGAAATAGCGCAGCTGCTCATAGTCCCAGCGCTGCTCGACGGTGAAGCCCTGCCGCTTCGCCTGGGCCTCCTTGAGATCGTGCCCGGCCGAGAAATGGTCGCCCTGCCCGCCGATTACGATGACCCGGACATCGGCATCGGCCGTGGCGGCGGCAAGCGCCACGTCGAGCTCGTCCAGCAGGAGCTGGCTCTCGGCGTTACGGGCCCCCGGCCGCGCATGCAGGATGCGCGCTACCGACCCCGACACGCTGTACTCGATCTCGTTGAACGCCATGTCGATATTCCATTATATGGATGGCTAATTGACGGCATCAGCAACTTATCTGACCGAAATGCCTGGTCAATACCGAAATTGAGAAAACGAATATCCACTAAGTGGAATAACTATGCGAACCGTCCCGGCGAACGGGCGCCAGCGTGCGCACCTCACCCAGCCCCGCATATTTCGGCCCGGCGATCCGGCAGAGCGGACGCAGCCGCTCGGTCACGACCTTGCCGTCCTCCAGCAGGCCGTCGCGGACATGGAAGCGCCGCACCCTCCCGACAATCAGCTGCGCGCCATGATCGCCAAACGCGATCGCCTGCTCGAAGCCGCATTCGAGCGCCGCCGGGACGCATTCCAGTCGCGGCGTCGCAACGTCCAGCGAACGCACCAGCGAAAGGCCGAGCATTTCCACCTCGCTCACGCTCGGCGGATGCTCGACGGCGCTGAGATGAACCGCTTCGACCAGCGCCTCGTCGGCGATGTTGACGACGAAGTCGCCCTGGGCAGCGATGTTTCGCGCCGTGTCCTTCAGCCCCTCGCCGCGGCGCATCACGCTGATTCCGATCAGCGGCGGCTGCGTCGAGAGATAGGTGAAGGCACTGAACGGAGCGAGATTCACCACCCCTTCCGGCGACAGGCTCGTCACCCAGGCGACCGGACGGGGAACGATCAATCCGATCAGGAGCTTGTAGACCTCGTCGACGGACAAGGCTTCGGCGTCAGCGTTCATATTATTCCACTATATGAAATTATGACACAGGAAATCTCTCGGACTTATTGCAGATATCGGACTTATCAGGCAAGTGATATCTGTATCATATCCATATTGTGGCGAAGCAGAAGCAAAAATGACCGACACCCAGCTCCCCACCGTCGCCGAAGTGCTTGCCGCCGAGCTCCAGGAAGCCGGCATCGACCTGATCTTCGGCCAGGGCTCGCCCTCGGCCCTCACCCTCGCCGCCGAGCGCCTCGGCCTGCGGCAGATCGGCTTCCGGACGGAGAATGCGGGGGCGGCGATGGCCGACGGCTTCGCCCGTGCCTCCGGCCGCCTCGGCTGCGTCGCCACGCAGAACGGCGCCGCCGCGGCTCTGGTCGCCGCCGGGCTAGCCGAGTCCTTCAAGGCTTCGGTGCCGGTGCTCGTACTGGTCCAGGATGTCGAGCGGGCGCATGTCGACCGCAACGCCTTCCAGGAATTCGACCATGCGGCGCTCTTCGCCTCCTGCACCAAATGGTTCCGCCGCCTCGATGACGGCGCCCGCGCTCTGGAGATGCTGCGCAAGGCGATCATCATGGCGACGAGCGGCCGGCCGGGACCGGTGGCGCTTGCCATCCCGGCCGATGTGCTTGCCGAGCGCCTGCCCCAGCAGCGCGCGCCCCGCTCGGCTCCCGCCCTGTTCCCGTCCCTGCGGCAGCAGCCCGAGCCGGCAGCGATCGCGGAAGCCGCCCGCCTGCTCGCCGCCGCCAGGACGCCGGTCGTCGTCGCCGGTGGCGGGGTCCATACCTCCGGCGCGCAGGCGGAGCTCACCGATCTCCAGCAGCGCTTCGCGCTTGGCGTCGCGACGACGATCATGGGCAAGGGCGCCGTGAGCGAAAGCGATCCGCTCTCGCTCGGGGTAGTCGGCAGTGTGATGGGACCCGGCAGCCCGTCGCGGGCGATGCGTTCGCTCATCCGCTCGGCCGATGTGGTGATGTTCGTGGGCAACCGCACCAATGACAACGGCACGGCCTCCTGGAGCCTGTTTCCGAACAGCGCCGAGTTCATCCATATCGACGTTTCGGCGGACGAAGCGACGCGGAACTATCCCTCGCTGCCGCTCATCGGCGACGCCCGCACGACCTTGCAGGCGCTCGGCGCCGCGATGGCGGGCCTTGCCGAGGCCGAAAGCTGCGCGGCGCGCCGCCGTCCCCTGCTCGCGGAAGCCATCGCGCAGGCGCGCGCCGCGACCGCCGATGAGGTGGCGGCCGTGACGCTGCCCTCCCGCGATCCGCTCCGGCCGGAGCATCTGATGCATGTCCTGCAGGAGCGCGCGCCCGAGGACACGGTCTTCGTCGCCGATGCCAGCTATTCCAGCCTCTGGGTCTCGCAATATGTGCAGGCACGCCAGCCGGGCCGGCGCTTCCTGTTTCCGCGAGGGCTCGCCGGCATCGGCTGGGGCTATCCGCTTGCCGTGGGGGCTCGCCTCGCCCTCCCCTCAACGCCGGTCGTGGCGGTGGTCGGCGATGGCGGCTTCTCGCATTCCTGGGCGGAGCTGGAATGCGCCGTGCGGCACGGCATCGACGTCAAGGCGATCGTGCTCAACAACGCCATTCTCGGCTTCCAGCGCCATGCCGAGATGGCGCGTTTCGGCAAGGCGACGGAAGTCTGCGCAATCACCCGGATCGACCATGCGATGATCGCGCGTGCCGTGGGCTGCACCAGCGCGATCGTGGCCTCGGCCGCCGACCTCTCCGCCGCGCTCGACCGGATGTTCGCGGAGGAAGGCCCCTTCCTTCTCGACGTCCATGTCGACCCCGACGCCTTTCCGCCCATCGCCGGCTTCGCCAAGTTGCTGGCTTCGTGATGCGGCGAGCAGGTCGGATCGAGGCCCTGCCTGAATGTGCCGAGGGCGGCGGGCGACTTCTCAAGTCGCAGGCGGAAGGCTATGTGCTCGCTGAGGGGGCGCTTCGGCGCGGGGTTCGGTGAAGAAACCGGATTCGACTGTTCGAGGCATCCGCCCTTCGATGGGCAGGCGTGGAAGCGAGGACCTTCGGCACATGGCGCAGGATGGCGAGAAGGCGGCTCGGGAGCCCAGCCAGGGCACCCAGGTCATCGACCGGGCCATTTTCCTGCTGCGCTGGATCGCCGGCAATGGTGGGTCGGCGCGCCTCACCGATCTCGCACGCGCCGCCGACCTCGCGACCCCGACCGCCCGGCGCATCCTGAAGCGCCTGGTCGACCACCGCATGGTCGGGCAGGATCCCGAGACGCAACGCTACCATCTCGGCATGCTGGCCTATGAGCTTGGCCTCGCGGCAAGCCACCGCGTCGATGTCGCAGCGCGGCTGAAACCGCTGATGCGGCGCCTCGCCGAGCTCTCCGGGGACACAGCCTACCTCGTGATGCGTCAGGATTTCGAGGTCGTCTGCATCGACCGCGTCGAAGGCAACTATCCGATCAAGACACTGACGCTCAAGGTCGGGGACCGTTATCCGCTCGGTGTCACCGCGGGCAGCCTGGCCCTGCTCGGCGCCCTGCCGAAAGCCGAGGCCGACGCTATCGTCGAGGCCAACCGCGCGACGTTTTCCGAGCGTGGGCACCTCACGGTCGAGCAATTGCGCGACGATCTCGAGAAGACGCGCCAGCGCGGCTACGCCCTCCGGCGCGACGCGATCACCGATGGCAGCATCGGCATCGGCCTCGCCGTCCCCAACGGATCGCTGCCGCCCTATGCCGCCGTCAGTCTCGCCATGGTGCTGGAGCGCATGACCGACAGCCGGCGCGAGCAGCTTCTCGCCATGATGCGCTCCGAGCTCGAACGCCTGGGCTGAGGCAGAGCCGAAGGCGCCGCCGGCTACGGCTTCTTCAGGAACTCGGTCCGTAGCACCAGGCCCCTGACCTGCTTGGTGCTGCACGCGATCTCGTCGGGCTTGCCGATCAGCCGGATGTTCTTGACCAGCGTGCCGCGCCATTTGCTGCCTTCACGGTGACGTCGTCGCTCGTGGCCTGTCCGCCTGTATTGGATCTGGCCTCCCCATCGTCCGGACGAATGCTGCGCACCGGCCGGGCATCTGGCCGCCATGCCGCCGTCCGGAAATCCTCACAGCTTCTGGAGCGCGTATTGACGACGGCGCGGACGGCACGCACTTCACGCGCGGCAATGCGGCGAGCCTTGATGATCGCCGAGCCCCAGGGACGATGAGATGACGATGCAGCTTGAGCTCGGCCTCGACACCTTTGGCGACGTCACCGCCGGCCCGGGCGGCGCGCTGCTGCCGCATGCGCAGGTGATCCGCGACCTCGTCGAGCAGGCGGTCTTGGCCGACGGGCTCGGCATCGACTTCTTCGGCATCGGCGAGCATCATCGCAGCGATTTCGCCGTCTCCTCGCCGGAGACCGTGCTCGCCGGCATCGCCACCCGCACCAGCCGGATCCGCCTCGGCTCGGCCGTCACGGTGCTGAGTTCGGACGATCCGATCCGCGTCTTCCAGCGCTTCTCGACGGTCGACGCGCTGTCGAACGGCCGCGCCGAGGTCATCCTCGGGCGCGGCTCCTTCACCGAATCCTTCCCGCTCTTCGGCTTCGACCTGCGCCAATACGAGGCTCTGTTCGAGGAGAAGCTCGACCTCTTCGCCGAGCTGATCCGCAAGAAGAGCATCAGCTGGCAAGGCAAGCTGCGCCCGGCGCTTCGGGATCAGCAGGTCTTCCCGCCGATCGAGAACGGCGGCCTCACGACCTGGATCGGCGTCGGCGGCAGCCCGGAATCGGTGGTCCGCGCCGCGCGCTACGGCCTGCCGCTGATGCTCGCCATCATCGGCGGGCCACCGCTGCGCTTCCGCCCTTACGTCGATCTCTACCATGACGCCCATGCGCGCCTCGGCAGCCAGGTCCAGCCGATCGGCGTGCACTCCCCCGGCTATGTCGCGGCGAGCGACGCGCAGGCCGCCGAGGAGTTCTGGCCGTCCTACAAGCAGATGCGCGACCGGATCGGCGGCGAGCGCGGCTGGGGGCCGATGACGCGCGACGAGTTCGAGCGCGAGATTGCCGGCGGCTCGCTCTATCTCGGCTCGCCGGAGACCGTCGCCCGGAAGATCGCGGCGACCGTCAAGGGCCTCGGCCTGTCGCGTTTCCAATTGAAGTTCAGCGCCGGAACGCTGTCGCAGGACAGGATGATGCGCTGCATCGAACTCTACGGACGCGAGGTCATGCCCCGCATCCGCGAGCTCTGCGGATAGGCCGGCTCCTCCGCCCGACTACACCGCGCCGTGGCTCTCGACATAGAGTGCGTAGAGCGAATGGCAGCTCGCCATATAGAGGCGATTTCCCTTCGGACCGCCAAAGCAGAGATTGGCGCAGCGCTCCGGCAGGCGGATGAAGGCGAGCGGCTTGCCGGCCGGGCTGAACACCGTCACGCCGTCGAGGTCCTCCGGCTTGCCGCGCAGGCCATAGACCTTGCGCCCGCCGACATCTGTCGGCTCGGCATTGAGAGCGCCATTGCTGCCATAGCCGCACCAGAGATTGCCGTCGCGGTCGACCCGGAAGCCGTCGAGCGCGCCGAAATCGGCGGCGTCGATCAGCTTGGTCTTGTTCGACACCGCCCCTTGCGCGTCGATGTCGTAGCTCCAGATGCTGCGGTTCGGCGTGCCGCGCCACTCGACGACATAAAGCTTCTTCTCGTCGGGCGAGAAGGCCAAGCCGTTCGGGTTGACCAGATCGGTAATCACGGCGGTAAGCTTACCGTCTGGGGCGAGGCGGTAGACGTTCGTCGTCGCCTGCTCGGGCTTGGCGCGCGAGCCCTCCCATTCGCCGTTGATGCCGAATAGCGGGTCGGTGAACCAGATCGTGTCGTCCGATCTGACGACGATGTCGTTGGGCGCGTTGAGGCGCTTGCCCTCGAACTTGTCGGCCAGCACCGTGATCCGGCCGTCCTCCTCGGTCCGGGTGATGCGCCGCGTCACCGAATGCTCGCAGGTCACGAGCCGGCCCTGCCGGTCGCGGGTGTTGCCGTTGGCGTAGTTGGCGTTCTCGCGGAAGACGGTGAAGCTGTTCTTCACCTCGTCATATTTCATGATCCGGTTGTTCGGGATGTCGCTGACGAGGACGTAGCGCCCCTCGGGGAAGTAGACCGGCCCCTCGGCCCAGCGCATGCCGGTCCCGACCTGCTCCACCGTGCTCGAATAGATCCGGTACTTGGCGAAGCTCGGATCGAGGATCTCGACGGCGGGATCGGGATAGCGCTGGTTCGGCGTGAACGGAAAACTCTGCCCGAACGCGGAGCCGGCGAATGCGGAGCCGGCCACGGCCGCAAGGCCACCGCCGACAAGATGACGACGCGATGTCTCGATCATTGCTTCCTCCTCCCTGCTTGTGTCGTTGTCGGCGTCATGCGCCGGCGCAGCGCGAAAACTGTCGCGATACGCCAGCTTGCGGGCAGCCTCCTTGCGCGGCAGCGAGCCAACTCCTCTTCAGGACCAGCTCGGGCGCCACTTCGCGAATTCGGCCTTGGTCTCGGCATCGGCCGGGTAGAGCCCGAAGATGCCGCGGCCCTCGCGGACCCTGGCCTCGACGAAATCCTCATAGGCCGTCTGCTCATAGGCCTCCTCCGCGACCTCGTTGGCGAGGTGGGCGGGGATGACGCAGACGCCCTCGCCATCGCCGACGACGATGTCGCCGGGATAGACCGGGACATCGCCGCAGCCGATCGGCGCGTTGATGTCGAGCGCATGGTGCCGGATCAGGTTGGTCGGCGCGCTCGGGCGGTTGTGATAGGCCGGGAAGCCGAGCGCCGCGATCTCGGGGCTGTCGCGGAAGCCGCCATCGGTGACGACGCCGGCGACGCCGCGCTGCATCAGCCGCGTCACCAGGATGCAGCCGGCGGACGCCGCGGACGGGTCCTTGCGGCTGTCGATCACCATGACATGGCCGGGCGGGCAGGTCTCGACCGCGACGCGCTGCGGATGCTGCGTGCCGGCGAAGACGGCGAGATGATCGAGATCCTCGCGCGCCGGGATATAGCGCAGGGTGAAGGCCTCCCCGACCATGCGGGACGGGGGATTCAGCGGGCGCACATCCTGGATGAAGGCGTTGCGGAAGCCGCGCTTGAACAGCGCCGTGGTCAAGGTCGCGGTCGAGACCCGCTTCAGCTTCTCGCGGTTCTCGGGCGTCAGGACAGTCGTTGTCATTTTTTTGAAAAGCCTCCGGAGACCGTACGAGGATTTCGTCAGCGTGAGTCGGCTGACGCGGCTGTTGAGAACCGGAGCGGAGCGTACTCGAGTACGTGAGCACCGGAAGCGCAGACAGCCGCGTCAGACGGCCGCGATGGCGGAATGATCGTGCGATCGATCACTCGATCCTGACATTCGCCTTCTGCGCCACCTCGGCCCAGCGCTTGGTCTCGCTGGCGATGTGGGCGGTGAACTGCGCCTGCGTCGAACCGACCGGGTCGACCCCGAGCTTCTTCAGCTGTTCGATCACCGCCGGCTCGCGCATGATCGCCTGCGTCTCGGTCGAGAGCTTGGCGACGATCTCCGGCGGCACCTTCGCCGGCGCGAAGAAGCCGTGCCAGGAGCTGGCGTCATAGCCCGGAATGAACTCGGCCACGGCCGGCAGGTCGGGCGCGACCGCGAGCCGCTTCGGCGTCGCCGTGGCGAGCGCGCGGATCTTGCCGGCCTCGACATGCGGCCAGGCGATGGTGATGTTGTCGAAGCTGAGCTGGATCTGGCCGGAGAGCAGGTCCTGCGTCACCTGCCCGCTCGAGCGATAGGGCACATGCGCCATGTCGGTCCCGGTCGCGACCTTGAACAGCTCGGCCGCCATATGGGTCGAGGTGCCGGCACCGGACGAGCCGAACGAGTATTTGCCGGGGTTCTTCTTCAAGAGCTCGATCAGCTCCGGCACGGTCTTCGCCGGCAGATCGATATTGACCATCAGGATGTTCGGTACGCTCGCCAGCTGCGAGATCGGCGCGAAATCCTTGATGTGGTCATAGGGCATCTTGGCATAGACGCCGGGGTTGATGGCGTGGCTCGATACCGTGCCCAGCGTCAGCGTGTAGCCGTCGGGCTCGGACCGGGCGACGGCCGCGGCCCCGGTATTGCCGCCGGCGCCGGCGCGGTTCTCGACGATGAACTTGCCGCCGAGCCTGGCGCCGAGCCGGTCGGCCAGGATGCGCCCGAGCAAGTCGGTGGTCCCGCCGGCGGCGAAGGGCACCACGATGGTGACCACCTTGCCGCTTGGATAGCCGGGCTGCGCCAGGGCTGGCGCCGCGATCAGGCTGGCTGCGCCGGCAAGCACGCCGCGGCGTGTGATCCTCGTCATTTCTCGTCTCCCCTGCTCGTTTCCGTAGCGCCGCCGGCGCGGTTCAGCCCGCGCCTTTCCCGGCCGCCTTGCCTTTCCATAGCATGGGTTTTCAGATTTGAAATCTGAAATTTCAGACTTGATACCGCTTGCGCTTTGTGATGAGTGGTGAGGAATGGTGCTGCCCGGCCGGGCTTGCAGGAGGATTCGGCCGGCTGCCAGCCGGAGCCCCCGATGTCAGAACCGCTCGCGATCGAACCCGTCTCGCCCCATCTGCTGCGTTCGCTGCGCGAGCATGCGCATGAGCGCTTGCGCCGGGCGATCGTCGCCGGGAACTTCCGCGATGGCGAGCGGCTGAACGAGCGCCATCTCGCCGATCTGCTCGGCGTCTCGACCACCCCGGTGAAGGACGCGATCCGCAAGCTCGAAAGCGAGGGGCTGGTCCGCACCGAGGCGCGCCGCGGCGTCTTCGTCGAGTTCTCGGCAAGGCAGGCGCTGGAAATGGCGCTCGGCCGCGCCGCGCTCGAAAGCGTCATGGCCCATATCGCCGCCAACCGGATCACCGCCGAAGAGGTCACCGAGATATCGCGCCTGATCGACGACATGGCCCATGCCACCGATCACAGCGAGCTCGAGGACCTCGTCATCCTGAACGAGACCTATCACGGCGCGATCCACCGCATCTCGGGCTGCTCCTATCTCGAGCGCCGGCTCGACGGCCAGCGCATGTACGACCATGCCCAGCGCATCGCGCTGCTCGCCGAGCCCGCCGAACGGCGCCAGGGCTTCATCGAGCATCAGGGCATTTTCACCGCTCTCAAGGCGCATGATCCGGCGCTGGCCGAGCAGAGGATGCGGAGCCACATCGTGCGCTCCGCGAAGAGCCATGTGCGCCAGGTCTTCGGCGCCGACGCGGAAGGACTGGCCTATGACGAATGATAGCGGGCGCCAGGAGAAGGTGCGTCAGGAGACGGTGCGTAAAGCCCTGCGCGGCATCTCGGGGGTGCATGTCACCGCCTGGGCGGCCGATGGCGAGGCCGACTGGAAGGTGACGGCCGAGATCGTCGCCCGCATCGCCGCCGCCGGCATCCACAACATCGTCTCGGCCGGCAACACCGGCGAGTTCTACCCGATGACGACCGATGAAGTGGTGCGCAGCCATGCGGTCGCGGCCGAGGCCGTCGCCGGCAAGGCGCTGGTCACCGCCGGCATCGGCCGCTCCCTGCGCGAGGCGATTTCGACCGGCAAGCTTGCCGCGAAGGCGGGCTGCGACGCGGTGATGGTGCATCACCCGCTCGACCCCTTCGCCGCGCCGCAATCCCAGGCCGACTACATCCTCGCCATCGCCGAGGCGCTGGAAATCCCGCTCGTGGCCTATATCCGCTCCGACGCGATCGGCGTGAAGGATCTCGCCCGCGTCGCTACCCATCCGAACGTCGCCGGCGTCAAGTTCGCCTCGTCCAACATGATGCTGCTCGCCGAATGCGTCCGCGCCACGCAAGGCAGCAGCGCCAACTGGATCTGCGGCCTCGCCGAGGGCTGGGCCGCGCCCTTCCATGCGCTCGGCGCGCGCGGCTTCACATCGGGGCTGGTCAATGTCGCGCCCGAGCGCTCGCTCGCCATCTGGCGGGCGCTCGAGGCCAACGACTACGAGCTGGCTCGCCGCCTCGTCGACGAGATCGCCGGCTTCGAGACCCTGCGGACGAAATACGGCAACGGCGCCAATGTCACCGTGGTCAAGGAGGCGCTCGGCCTGCTCGGCACGAAGGTCGGCCCGGTGCGCCTGCCCGGCCTGCCCGAGTTGAACGAGGACGAGCGCGCCGAGTTGCGCCGCATCGTCGGGAGTTGGGGCGGACAGCGCGCGGCCGCGGAGTAAACGAGCGTCATTCTCGGGCGGAGCCTAGCGGAGACCCGAGAATCTCAGGACCAGAATGCTCCCGATTCCGAGATGGTCGGGTCAAGCCCGACCATGACGCGCAACGCGTCAGGCACCCGACTTAGAACAGTAAGACTTCAAGGAAACGCCCCATGTCCCACCCCCGCAAGACGCCCGAGACATTGCGCAGCCGGCGCTGGTTCGGCGCCAGCGACCTGCGCTCCTTCGGGCACCGTTCGCGGGCGCTGCAGATGGGGCTGAACCATGACGAGTTCATGGGCAAGCCGGTGATCGGCATCCTCAACACCTGGTCCGAGATCAACCCCTGCCACACCCATCTGCGCGACCGCGCCGAGGCGGTGAAGCGCGCGGTCTGGGCGGCGGGCGGCTTCCCAGTCGAGATCCCGGTGATGTCGGCCTCGGAGCAGTACCAGAAGCCGACGACCATGCTCTATCGCAACTTCCTGGCGATGGAGGCGGAGGAATCGATCCGCTCCCACCCCCTCGATGGCGCCGTGCTGCTCGGCGGCTGCGACAAGTCCACACCCGCTTTGATCATGGGCGCCTGCAGCGCCGGCCTGCCCTTCATCTTCGTGCCGGCCGGCCCGATGCTGCGCGGCAACTGGGCCGGCAAGGTGCTGGGCTCGGGCGCCGATGTCTGGAAATACTGGGCCGAGAAGGAGGCCGGCAACATCACTGACGGCCAGTGGCGCGAGATGGAGAGCGGCATCGCCCGTTCGCACGGCACCTGCATGGTGATGGGCACGGCCGCGACGATGATGAGCCATGCCGAGGTGCTGGGCCTGACCCTGCCCGGCGCCTCCGCCATCCCCGCCGCCGACGCCGCCCATCCGCGCATGGCCGCGGCCTCCGGCAAGCGCATCGTCGAGATGGTCTGGGAGGATCTGACGCCGGGCCGCATCCTGACCCGCAAGAGCTTCGAGAATGCGCTGACCGTGCACATGGCCGTGGCCGGCTCGACCAATGCGATCATCCATCTCGTCGCCATGGCCGGGCGCGCCGGCGTGCCGCTGACGCCGGACGATTTCGACGAGTTCTCGCGCAAGGTGCCGGTGATCGCCAATCTGCGGCCCTCCGGCGAATTCCTGATGGAGGATTTCTTCTATGCCGGCGGGCTCCCGGCGCTGCTGAAGCAGCTCGAGAGCAAGCTCCACACCGACGCCATGACCGTGACCGGCAAGCCGCTCTCGGAGACCATCGCGCTCGCCCAGGTCTATGACGACAACGTCATCCGCCCGCTCGACAAGGCCGTCTCCACCGCCAATGGGCTGGCGGTGCTCAAGGGCAACCTCGCCCCCGATGGCTGCGTCATCAAGCCCTCGGCCGCCGAGCCGCGCCTGCTCAAGCATAGCGGCCCGGCGCTGGTCTTCGAGGATTACGACGCGATGATGCGCGCCGTGAACGACGAGAGCCTCGAGGTCACCGCCGACCATGTCATGGTGCTGAAGAATTGCGGCCCGGTCGGCGGTCCCGGCATGCCGGAATGGGGCATGCTGCCGATCCCGAAAAAGCTGCTGAAGCAGGGCGTGCGCGACATGCTGCGGCTGTCGGACGCCCGCATGTCCGGCACCAGCTATGGCGCCTGCGTGCTCCATATCGCGCCGGAAGCCTATGTCAGGGGCCCGCTCGCGGCGGTGCGAACCGGCGACATCATCAGCGTCGACGTCGAGGCCCGCAGCATCTCCGTGAACCTGTCCGACGCCGAGATCGCCGAGCGCCTCGCGAGTTGGTCTCCGCCCGCCCGCGACTACCCCCGTGGCTACGGCAAGATGTCGGCAGCCCATATCCAGCAAGCCGACAAGGGCTGCGATTTCGACTATCTCACCGGCACTGAGCGGATCGCCGAGCCGGAGATTCATTGACGGAGGCGAGCCTCCGCCGTCATTGCGACGAGCGTTAGCGACGAAGCAATCCAGAAGGGCTCGCTCGACGGCCCTGGATTGTTTCCTCGGCTGCCCTCCTCGCAATGACGGCATGGTTCCGTAGGCGCTCGGCATGCCCTACGGTCGGCCCGCAAGGGGCGACGGGGCACGATGACGAATTCCAAGCCAGACGACGTAGCCCGCTTCGACCCGGCGATCGCCTATGAGATGGCGACCAATTCGCAGATCGAGCAGGAGCGCTGGGTCTTCGCCATGTGCAATGGCAGGCGGGACGGCCGCTTCGCCGAGATCGGCGCCTTCGACGGCTTCCTGCACAGCAACAGCTATTTCCTCGAGAGCGAGCATGGCTGGAAGGGAATCTGCGTCGAGCCGAACCCGGCCCTGTTCGCCAAATTGCAGCAGAATCGCAGCGCCATCTGCCTGGAGCGGGCGGTCTATCGCGAGAGCGGCCAGATCCTCTCCTTCGTCGCCTCGCAGGAAATCGGCACGCTCGCCGAATATGCCGACGCCGACGCCTATGGGCCGGACCGGGCCGCGGCGATCGCGGCCGGCGGGCTGATCCAGGTCGAGACCGTGACCTTCGCCGAGCTCGCCGGCATGGGCGATTTCGCGGAGACCGGCTTCGACTATGTCTCCCTCGACACCGAAGGCTCGGAGCTCGATATCCTGCGCACCATCGACCTCGAGCGCCATCGCATCGCCCTGTTCACGATCGAGCATAATTTCGTCGAGCCCAGGCGCGAGGAGATGCGCGTGCTGCTGGACGAGCGCGGCTATGACCGGATCAATATCGGCTTCGACGACTGGTATTGGCACGAGGCCATCCTGGCGGAGCGCAATCATGGCGTAATCGTCGACCATGCCGCGATCAATCGCCATTTCAAGGCCATCCTCAGGGACTAGCCGGCGACGAAGCGCTTACTTCCGGCTTTGCCGACGACAACATCGATCCCGGTTGGGCCGATATGGTTGACGGGATTTGGCAAGTCTGGAAGAAGCACGCCCACGAACCGGCTTCTCGCCGGTCTTGCCGCAATCCCGGGGTGCAATGTGACTTCGCAAACTGCGCAGCGATTTATCGAGCGCGTCAACGACCGCTCGGTCGTCATCGGCATTGTCGGCCTCGGCTATGTCGGCATCCCGCTGGCGCTCGCGGCGCTGCGCCAGGGCATCAAGGTCATCGGCTTCGACATCGACCAGAAGCGCGTCGACGATCTCAATGCCGGCAAGAGCGCCATCAAGCACATCCCGATGGATCTGATCATCGAGAGTGCGAAGACCGGGCGCTTCGTCGCGACCACCGATTTCGACCGCATGGCCGAGCCCGACGCGCTGCTGATCGCGGTGCCGACGCCGCTGACCAAATACCGCGAGCCCGACCTGTCCTATGTCGTCAAGACGACGGAGGCGATCGCCAAGCGCCTGCGCAAGGACCAACTCGTCGTCCTCGAATCGACGACCTATCCCGGCACCACCGACGAGGTCATGCGCCCGATCCTGGAGAAGGCGACGGGCTTGAAGAGCGGCGAGGAGTTCTTCCTCGCCTTCTCGCCGGAGCGCGAGGACCCCGGAAATCCCGATTTCGGCACCTCGACCATCCCGAAGGTCGTCGGCGGCGACGGTGCCGATTCGCTCGCCATGTCGCTGGCGCTCTACGGCGCCCTCGTCGTCAAGGCCGTGCCGGTCTCCTCGACCGCGACCGCGGAAGCGGTGAAACTGACCGAGAACATCTTCCGCGCCGTCAACATCGCGCTCGTCAACGAGCTGAAGACGGTCTACGCCGCGATGGGCATCGACGTCTGGGAGGTGATCGACGCCGCCAAGACCAAGCCCTTCGGTTTCATGCCGTTCTATCCGGGCCCGGGCCTCGGCGGCCACTGCATCCCGATCGACCCGTTCTACCTGACCTGGAAGGCGCGCGAATACGACGTCGCCACGCGCTTCATCGAGCTCGCCGGCGAGATCAACACCCGCATGCCCTATCAGGTCGTCGACCAGCTCGCCGAGCTGCTCGATTCCAAGGGCCACAAGAATCTGAGCGACGCGAAGATCCTGATCCTCGGCATCGCCTACAAGAAGAACATCGACGACATGCGCGAGAGCCCCTCGCTCAAGCTGATCGAGCTGATCGAGAAGCGCGGCGCCCATGTCGAGTTCCACGACCCCTTCATCCCGGTGATCCCGCCGACCCGCGAGCATGCCGAGCTCACCGGCCGCAAGAGCGCGCCGATCGGCAAGGAAGCGCTCGCCGGCTACGATGCGGTGCTGATCGCGACCGACCATGACGATGTCGACTACGGTTTCATCGCCGCCAATTCCAAGCTCGTGGTCGACACCCGCAACGCCTGCGCCCGGAACGGCGTCGTCGCAGCGAATGTCTTCAAGGCCTGATCGCCGACGGCGGTCGACGTCGGAACGAGCACGACAGACGGATCGAGAACAGCATCATGACAAGCTTCGCCCTGATCGGCGCCGCCGGCTACATCGCCCCCCGCCATATGCAGGCCATCAAGGCGGTCGGCGGCGATCTGAAGGTGGCTTACGATCCCAACGACTCGGTCGGCATCATCGACAGCCATTTCCCGCAGGCGCATTTCTTCACCGAGTTCGAGCGCTTCGACCGGCATGTCGACAAGCTGCGCCGGCGCGGCGAGCACATCGACTACGTCAGCGTCTGTTCGCCGAACTATCTCCACGACGCCCATATCCGCTTCGGACTGCGCTCCGGCTCGAACGTGATCTGCGAGAAGCCGCTGGTGCTCAACCCGTGGAACATCGACGGCCTGGCCGAGATCGAGCAGCACACCGGCAACAAGATCAACACGATCCTGCAGCTGCGCCTGCATCCGGCGATCCAGGCGCTCAAGGAGCGCATCGCCCAGTCGAACGAGCGCCATGCGGTCGACCTGACCTACATCACCTCGCGCGGCCGCTGGTACCATGCCTCCTGGAAGGGCGACGAGGCGAAATCGGGCGGCGTCGCCACCAATATCGGCGTGCATTTCTTCGACATGCTGGCCTATGTCTTCGGCCCGCTGAAGTCGCAGACCGCGAGCCTGCGCGAGCCCGAGCGCGCCGGCGGCCTGCTCTCCTACGAGAAGGCCGACGTGCGCTGGTTCCTCTCGGTCGATTCCAACGACCTGCCCGAGAGCGTCAAGGGCAAGAAGACCACCTATCGCTCGATCACCCTCGATGGCGAGGAAGTCGAGTTCTCGGAAGGCTTCACCGATCTGCACACCCGCAGCTACCAGGAGATCCTGGCCGTCAAGGGCTATGGCCTCGAGGATGTGCGCTTCTGCGTCGAGGTCGTCTCGCAGTTCCGTCACCTGCCGATCGTCGCCAATGGCGAGCGCCACCCCTTCGTCGACAAGTACCTGAAGGCCTGAAGCCGATGGCCGCGGCTTCCGAGATGCGCGACGATCCGCGGTTCCCCGGCGCGAAGATCCATGAGAGCGCCTATGTCGACGAGGGCGTGACGATCGGCGCCGGCTCCAAGATCTGGCACTTCGTCCATGTCCTCGGCGAGACCGTGATCGGCAAGGACTGCGTGCTCGGCCAGAACGTCATGGTCGGCCCGCGCGTCACCGTCGGCGATGGCTGCAAGGTCCAGAACAACGTCGCCCTCTATGACGGCGTCGAACTCGAGGACGGCGTCTTCTGCGGGCCGTCCTGCGTCTTCACCAACGTCAACAACCCGCGCGCCTTCCTGAACCGCAAGTCCGAGTTCCGCCGCACCCTGGTCAAGAAGGGCGCCAGCATCGGCGCCAACGCCACCATCGTCTGCGGAAACACGCTCGGCGCCTATTGCTTCATCGCCGCTGGCGCGGTGGTGGCGAAGGATGTGCCCGATTTTGCCCTGATGGCCGGCGTCCCGGCCCGCCGCATCGGCTGGATGAGCCATGACGGAGCCAAGCTCGGCCCCGATCTCACCTGCCCCGAAACCGGCCGCCGCTACCGCGAGACCGGGCCCGATATTCTCGAGGAGATCGTCTGATGAGCGAACGTCCCGTGATCGAGTTCATCGACCTCAAGGCCCAGCGCCAGCACATTGGCAAGGCGATGGACGACGCCATCCTCAAGGTCGTCCATGATGGCAACTACATCCTCGGCGAACAGGTCCAGCAGTTCGAGGCCGGTCTCGCCGCCTTCTGCGGCGCCAAGCACGCCATCGGCGTCGCCAACGGCACCGACGCGCTGATCCTCGTTCTGGAGGCCCTCGGCATCGGCCCGGGTGACGCGGTGATCTGCCCGAGCTTCACCTTCGCGGCGACCGCCGAGGTCGTCGCCTGGATGGGCGCCACCCCGGTCTTCGCCGAGATCGACGAAGCCACCTACAATATCGACCCCAAGGCCCTCGCCGCCGCGCTCGACACCGCAAGGAAGCACGAGCTCAGGCCGCGCGCGCTGATCACGGTCGACCTCTTCGGCCAAAGCTGCGACTACGAGCCGATCGAGGCCTTCTGCAAGCAGAACGAGCTCGTCCTGATCTCCGATTCGGCGCAGGGCTATGGAGCGAACTACAAGGGCCGGGTCGCCGGCGCGATCGGCGATTTCGCCACCACCAGCTTCTTTCCGGCCAAGCCGCTCGGCTGCTATGGCGATGGCGGTGCGATCCTCACCGACAGCGACGAGCACGCGGACCTGCTGCGTTCGCTGCGCTTCCACGGCAAGGGCTCCTACAAATACGACAATGTCCGCGTCGGCGTGAATTCGCGGCTCGACACCATCCAGGCCGCAGTGCTGATCGAGAAGCTCAAGGTCTATGCCGAGGAGCTTGAGAAGCGTCAGCTCGTGGCGCAGCGCTACACGCAGGCGCTGAAGGACCTGGTGGTCACACCCTATGTCATGCCGGATTGCGTCTCGACCTGGGCGCAGTACACGATCCGCGTCGATGCCGACCGCCGCGATGCCTTCCAGGCGGCGCTGAAGGCCAAGGGCGTGCCGACGACCGTCTACTATCCCAAGCCCCTGCACCAGCAGACCGCCTACAAGCACTTCCCCGTCGCCGGCAACGGCCTGCCGATCTCGGAGCGCGTTGCGCAGGAGGTCGTCGCGCTGCCGATGCACCCCTATCTCGATGTCGCGACGCAGGACTACATCATCGAGGCGGTGCGCGAGGCGCTGAAGCGCGAGGCCTCGGCCGCGTGACGGCAAAGCGGCGCCTGGTCTACCTGTCG
>NZ_JAKFED010000049.1:0-29930 GCF_036675845.1 Allobosea sp.
GGCGTCGGCAGCTATCTTTCGGTGCATGAAGGCCCGCAGCGGCTCTCCAAGCTCGGCACCACGCCGCTGGAGCCGGGCATGATCCTGTCGAACGAGCCCGGCTACTACAAGGAAGGCGATTACGGCATCCGCATCGAGAACCTGATCGTCGTCGATGAGCGCTCGATCCCCGGCGGCGACCGCACCATCTACGGTTTCGAGACCATCACCTGGTGCCCCTATGAGCGAGCCCTGATCGACCTCACGCTGCTCGACGCCGGCGAGATCGCCTGGATCGACGCCTATCACGCGCAGGTCTGGGCGAAGCTTTCGCCGCTGGTCGAGGGCGAAACCAGGGCTTGGCTGGAGAAGGCGTGTTTGCCGTTGTGAAAGCCGTCATTCTCGGGCGAAGCGAAGCGCAGACCCGAGAATCTCATGACCAGATAGCTGGTTTCCGGGATGCTCGGGTCAAGCCCGAGCATGACGCCTCTTCAGAACACCGCCCGCAGGCCCACCACCGCCGCGACCCCGACCGCGACCACGCCGAGCAGCGGCAGGCGCGTCGCCGCCAGCCCCGACAGGACCGTCGCGACCGTCTCGATCCAGCCGGTCGCCAGCGCGCTCGGCGCGATGACGGCGATCAGCACTGCCGGCGGGATCGCGTCGAAGGCCGCCTGCGCCCGCGGCGTCAGGTTGAGCCGGCCGACCAGGGCCAGCCCCGCGATGCGGGTGAGATAGGTCACCAGCGCCATGCCGAGGAAGGCGGCGAGATTGATCGGATCGAGGCTCATTCGGCCGGGCTTTCGACAAGCTGCGCGGCACGCTCGCTGCCGGCAGCGATCCAGGCGGCGGCAAGGCCGCAAAGCGCGCCCGCCAGCACATGCCAGGGCGGGCCGGCGAGCTTGTAGGTCAGCGCCGAAGCGATGCCGGCAGCCGCCACCGTCCAGGCGGTGACGCGCCCCTTCCAGAAGGCGGCGGTGAGCGCGATGAACAGCGCCGTGAAGGCGAAGTCGGCGCCATAGCGCTTCGGATCGCCGAGTGCGGCCCCGATGATCGCACCGGTGGTCGAGGTGAAGAGCCACAGGCACACGAAGGGGATCGCCATGGCGAACCAATAGGCCGGCGTCACCGGATGCATCCGCGCCCGCTTCTCGGCCAGCGCCCAGTTCTCGTCGGCCATGTAGTAGAGCCCGCCGAATTTCTGCGCAGCCGAGAAGCCCGAGAGCTTGGGCGCGATGGAAGCGCTCATCAGCACATGCCGGGCATTGATCAGCAGGGTCGAGAACACCAGCGCCGCGATCGGCGCCGGGCTCGCCCAGAGCTCGACCGCGGCGAACTGGGCGCCGCCGGCGAAGACCAGCGCGCTCATCGCGAAGACCTCGAGCGGCGACAGCCCCTTGCCGGCCGCGAGCGCCCCGAAGAGGAGGCCGATCGGTACGGCGGCGAGCGCCGCCGGCCAGATGTCGTTCAGGCCCGCGCGGGCCTCGTTTTTCCAGGACATGCTTTGGAACCTGTCAGCCGAAATGGGCGGCGCGGAAGGCGCCCGGCGTCACGCCGAGCCGCGCCTTGAAGGCCCGCGTCAGATGCGCCTGGTCGCAGAAGCCGGTGGCGGCCGCCACCGCTCCCGGCGCTTCGCCGCGGCGCAGCCGCTCGCGGGCACGCCGGACGCGGACATCGACGAGATAGGCATGCGGCGTCAAGCCGGTCTCGGCCCGGAAGGCGCGGATCAGATGATGCCGCGGCAGCCCCGAGCGCTTCGTCAGCTCGGCCAGCGAGAGGTCTTCGTCATAGCGCTGCTCCAGCAGCTCGCGCGCCTCGGCGATCGGGCCGCGCTCGCGCCCGACCTCGCGAAGGCTGAGATCGGCATGGCGCGACAGGCACCAGCCATAGGCGCGCAGCAGGCCCTCCTCGCCGGCGAGCGCGTCGGCGCCGTCCTCCAGCGCGCGGTGGGCGGCGCCGAACAGGGCGGCTCCCTCCGGGTCCTGCACCGTCGGCTCCGGGAAGAACGGCGTGCCGACATCGTCGCGGCCGGTCAGCGAGGCGGCGACCTCGCGCATCAGCTCGATCGTCGGATAGGTCATCCGGTAGCGATAGCCGCCCTCGCTCGGCGCGCCGTCATGCACATCGAGCGGGTGGTTGAAGACGAGATCGCCGGTGCGGGCGAAGAGCTTGCGACCGCGCGCATGCCAGACCTCGCAGCCGGTTATGATCGTGCCGATCGCATAGGTCTCGTGGGCGTGCGGCGAATAGGTGTGCGTCGAGAACCTGGCCGAGAGGCATTCGAGCCCGGCAAAGCGTGCCGCCGTGAACAGCCGGGCGTGCTCGCCCGCCTGGAGCGGCATCTCCAGCAATGCTTCGCCCTGGCTGATCAGATCCATGGCGCAAGATAAAGCGGATGCCGGCTCGCGTGTCTTGAAGAAAAGTGATGACGACGATCACGCCAGCGCGCCTTCCGTCAGGCTGCGAGCAGCCCGACACGAAGTCGCGCCAACGCAGAGCGCGTCGCCAGCGTGGCGCAGACCGGCGGTCAGGGACGCGGCGGCTCCTTGCCGGCGACGAGCACCAGCACCGCACCGGCAAGCGTGGCCGCCGCCATGTAGCCGATCGGCCCCAGACCTCCGACATGATTGACCAGCAGGCCGCCGAAGACCGCGCCGCCGGCTATCGCCACCAGGAAGGCCGCGGTCACCAGCCCGCTCGCAGCTTCGGCGTGATCGGCCGCCGTCCGCATCATCCAGCTCTGGAAGCCGACCGGTGCGAAGCCGAATGCGAAGCCCCAGAGCGCCACCGCGATCCCCGCTACGATGGGCGAGGCTCCGAACAGGATCAGGCCCAGCGCCAGGGCCGCGATCGCCAGCGCGAACGAGACGATGGCAAGCTTGACGCCCCGCGCCGCGACGGCGGCGCCCGCGAAATTGCCGATGACGTTGCCGACGCCGTAGCCGAGCAGGACGGAGGTGATCGCCGCGACGCCAAGCTGCGGAACCTGTTCGAGGAACGGCCGGATATAGGTAAAGCCGGTGAACTGCCCGGAAATGATCACCAGGATGGAGATCAGCATCAGGCGCACGCTGCGCCGCGAGAGCAGCACCGCCAGCGTGCCGAGCTTCGGCGCCGTCTGCGACGGCAAGGACGGCACCGTCGTCATCAGCGCCAGCAGGGCGAGGCCGGCAAGCCCGGCCGAAAGCGCAAACACCATCCGCCAGCCGATCAGGGCATCGAGATAGGCCCCGAGCGGCCCCCCGCCGATGAAGGCAGCCGAGACGCCGGCCGAGATGATCGCCAGCGCCCGCGGCACGGCTTGCAACGGCACGAGCCGCAGCGTCAGCGCCGGCGCCATCGACCAGAAGCCGCCGAGGCTGAGGCCCAGGAGGAAGCGCGCCGCCAGCAGCATCGAAAAGCCATTCGCCATCGCTGTGAGGAGGCTCGACAGTGCCAGCAGCGAGATCAGCGCCCATAACACCAGGCGCCGGTCGAAACGGCTGGTGAGGATCGGCGTGAAGATGGCGGCGACGACGCCGACCAGCGACGTCACCGTAACAGTCTGTCCTGCCGCGCCGACGCTGATCGAGAGATCGGCGGCGATCGAAGTCAGGACGCTGGCGGGCAGGAATTCCGCGCTGACCAGCGCGAACACGCCCATGGCCAGCGCGAAGACCGCCGGCCAGGCGGCAGCACTGCGTTCCTCGCTCTCGGAGGCCGCGAATGGCGGCTCGGCCGCAATGGAAACAGAATCGGACATGGCGCTCTCCAGCGAAACGAGCCGGAGAGGTAGAGATGACCACCTGGAGCTTCCATGCTAGGAAATCCGGAATGCTTGACCATTCGTCCAGAACTGCCGGCCCCGACCCGCTGACCGAAATGCTCCGCGGCCTGCGGCTCGAGGGCGTCGACTATGCCCGCTACCAGATGACCGCGCCCTGGGGCCTGCTCTTTCCGGCGCAGAAGGCGGCGCGCTTCCATTTCGTGGCGGAGCGCGGCTGCTGGCTGCGCACGCCGACCGGCGAATGGGTGCGCCTCGAGCAGGGCGACGCCGTATTGCTGCCGCGCGGCGCCGAGCATGCCTTGGCGAGCGCGCCCGGCGCCTGCACGACGCCGCTCGGAAAGTGCCAGTTCCAGACCGTCTGCGGCGACATCGTCGAGGCGCGCGGCGGCGGCGATGGCGAGGGCACGCTGTTCTTCAGCGGCAGCATGAATTTCAACGTCGACGGCCAGCATCCGCTGCTGCGGATGATGCCCGAGCTGATGCGGCTGCACGAGCTCGCCGCCAACGAGCCCGGCATCCCGCCCTTGCTCACGACCATGGCCTGCGAGCTGGCGCTCGACCGGGTCGGCGCCGGCAGCATCCTGACCCGATTGGCCGATGTCGTCGCCGCCGCGCTGATCCGCTCCTGGGTCGAGAAGGGCTGCGGCGATTCGGCCGGCTGGGTCGCCGCGGCGCGCGATCCCGATATCGGCCGCGTGCTCGCCGCGATCCATCTCGATCCCGCCGGGGACTGGACGGTGGAGGCGCTGGCCGGCGTCATGCACGCCTCCCGCTCCGCCTTCGCCGAGCGCTTCGCGGCGATCGTCGGCGAGACCCCGGCCCGCTATGTCGCCCAGGTCAGGATGCATCAGGCGAAGCAATGGCTGACGCAGGACCGGATGAAGATCGCCGCCGTGGCGCGCCGGCTCGGCTATGATTCGGAAGCCTCGTTCAGCCGCGCCTTCAAGCGCGTCATCGGCGCCCCGCCGAGCCGTTTCCGGGCGGGCGAGGCCGAGCGCAGCGCCCCGGCGCCGGATGCCAATGGGCGGCCGATGACGGCGCGGCCGCAACAGCATTCGGAAGCGTGATACCAGCGGCCCTTGAGGCTGACCTTCGTCATTGCGAGCGCAGCGAAGCAACCCAGGGGGACGTAGAGCGCTGCCGCTCCTGGATTGCTTCGCTGCGCTCGCAATGACGCAGCTGGCTTCTCTCGGAAACAGCCGGCTCTAAGCGGCAAGCCCTGCCGCTACCCCCCGACCAGCTCGAACCAGCCGGCCTCGTCGATCACCTTGACGCCGTGCTTGGCCGCGTCCTTGAGCTTCGAGCCGGCGCCGGGCCCGGCAACCAGCAGGTCGGTCTTCGACGAGACCGAGCCGGCGACCTTCGCGCCCAGGCGCTCGGCCATCGCCTTGGCCTCGTCCCGGGTCATCCTTTCGAGCGCGCCGGTGAAGACGACGATCTGGCCGGCGACAGGGCTCGTCGAGGCCACCGCCTCCAGCGGCTGCGGCGTCACCTGCGCCAGCAGCCGCGCCAGCATCTCCCGATTGTGCTCTTCCGCGAAGAACTGCAGCAGCGCCTCGACCACGGTCGGCCCGACGCCGTCGATGGCGTCGAGCTCGGCCCGCTCCGGGCTCTCAAGGTCGGCTGCGGCCAGGCAGGCGGCTTCGAGCGCCTCGAACGAGCCGTAATGGCGCGCCAGCAAGCGGGCATTGGTCTCGCCGATATGGCGGATGCCGAGCCCGAAGATGAAGCGGTTGAGCGGCGGCTTGCGCCGCGCCGCGATGCCCGCGAAGAGCAGATCGATTTCGCGCGCTTCCTCGCTCTTCGCCTTCTTCGTCGGCTTGCGCTCTTTGCCAGCAGCAGCGAAGCGAGCCTCGATCTGCAGGTCGCGTTTGCGCGCGATGGCCGCCCGCACTGCCTCGTAGTCCAGGCTGAACAGATCGGCCGGCGAGCGCAGCAGACCAGCTTCGAACAACGTCTCGATATTGACGTCTCCGAGCCCGTCGATGTCGAGCGCGTCGCGTGAGACGAAATGCTTCAGCCGCTCGGCTGCCTGCGCCGCGCAGACCAGCCCGCCGGTGCAGCGGCGCACCGCATCCTCCTTGCCCGAGCGCGGATTATGCTCGCGCACCGCGTCGCTGCCGCAGATCGGGCAGTTGGTCGGGAACTCGTAGGGCTTCGAATCGGCCGGCCGCTTGGCGAGATCGACGGCCTCGACCCGCGGGATCACGTCGCCCGCCCGCTTCACCGTGACGGTATCGCCGATGCGGATGTCGCTGCCGTCGCGGATCGGCATGCCCTTGGAATCGAAGCCGCGGATATAGTCCTCATTGTGCAGCGTCGCATTGGTGACGACGACGCCGCCGACCGTCACGGGCTTGAGCCGCGCCACCGGCGAGAGCGCGCCGGTGCGGCCGACCTGGATGTCGATCGCTTCCAGCACCGTCGTCGCCAGCTCGGCCGGGAACTTGTGCGCGATCGCCCAGCGCGGAGCGCGCGCGACGAAGCCAAGCCGCGCCTGCAGGGCAAGCTCGTCGACCTTGTAGACCACGCCGTCGATATCGTAGCCGAGCGTCGCGCGCTGTGCCTCGATCGCCCGGTAATGCGCCAGCAGCTCCTCGACGCTCTCGCAGCGGCGCATCAGCGGATTGGTCCGGAAGCCCCAGCGCCCGAAGGCCTCGACCACGCCGGACTGGGTCGCAGCCGGCAGATCCGGCATCTCGCCCCAGGCATAGGCGAAGAAGCGCAAGGGGCGCGAGGCGGTGATCGAGACGTCGAGCTGGCGCAGCGAGCCGGCGGCGGCGTTGCGCGGATTGGCGAATTCGCGCTCCTCCTTCTCGCGCTGGCGCTGGTTGATCGCGGCGAAATCGGCATGGCCGAGATAGATCTCGCCGCGCACCTCGGCGACAGCCGGCACGTCCTTGCCCTTCAGGCGCGCGGGGATCTCCGCGATGGTGCGGGCATTCCTGGTGACGTCCTCGCCCTCCTCGCCGTCGCCGCGCGTGGCGGCGCTGACGAGCTCGCCCTTCTCGTAGCGCAGCGAGAGCGAGAGGCCGTCGATCTTGGGCTCGGCGGTGAAGGCGAGCACGCTGTCGTCCTTGCGGCCGAGGAAGCTGCGCACCCGGTTGACGAAGTCGACGACGTCCTCGTCGGAGAAGGCGTTGCCGAGCGAGAGCATCGGCACGCGGTGCCGGACCTTGGCGAACCGGCCCGATGGCCGGGCGCCGACCTTGTCGGACACCGCCTCGGCGCCCTTGAGCTCCGGGAAGGCGCCCTCCAGCGCGACGAGGCGCCGGCGCTTCTCGTCATAGACGGCGTCGTCCATGACCGGCGCGTCTTCCTGGAAATAGGCGCGGTCGGCCTCGGCGATTTCGGCGGCGAGCAGCTTGTGCTCGGCGCTCGCCGCTTCCGGCATCAGCTCTTCGACGGGGGTGGGAACATTGGCGGTCATGGCGCTGTTCTAGATCAGGGGCCATCCCCTGCGAAGCACCCGTTCTCACGTTTCCGCTCGTCGATTTGTGACAGGAGCGCGCCGGGTGTAAGCTCGACAGGCTGAAAATTGGATGCTCGACGCCTCAAGGCTCTCGAACCAAGGATCACGTCAGGGCCAATGAGGCGAACCGGGCTGGAACCGGGATGAACGCCATGTCCGACATGAACAGCACCCACACCGGCGCCAGCATGGCCACCATGCACGACGACGCCGATGCCCTGCCCGTCCGCGCGCTGACGGTCGGCGATATCGGCGACGCGCTGCGGCGCGGCTATGCCGATTTCCTGGCGCAGCCGAGCCATCTGCTCTTCATCGCCCTGATCTACCCGGTTGCCGGCGTCGTGATCGCCCAGCTGACGGTCAGCTACAACATCTTCCCGCTGCTCTTCCCGCTGCTGGCGGGTTTCGCGCTGCTCGGCCCCTTCGCCGCGATCGGCCTCTACGAGATCAGCCGCCGCCGCGAACTCCACATCAACTCGTCCTGGCTGCACGCCTTCGCCGTGCTGAAGTCCCGGGCGATCCGGCCGATCGCGACACTCGGCGGCTTGCTGACCGGGCTGTTCCTCACCTGGCTGCTCAGCGCCTGGCTGATCTATCGCTGGCTGATGGGCGATGTGCCGCTGACTTCGGCCGAGAGCTTCCTGGTGCCGCTCTTCACCACCATCAATGGCTGGACGCTGATCGTGCTCGGCAACGCGCTCGGCCTGCTCTTCGCGATCCTGGCGTTCTCGATCTCGGTGATCTCCTTCCCGCTGATGCTGGATCGGCATGTCGGCATCGCCACGGCGGTCCGGACCTCGATCGCCGCGGTCGAAGCGAGCCCGCGGGCGATGATGTATTGGGGCCTGACGATCACCGCCCTGCTGGTGCTCGGCACCCTGCCGGTTCTGGTCGGCCTGATGGTGGTGATGCCGATCCTCGGCCATGCGAGCTGGCACATCTACCGCAAGGTGGTGCCGCGTTAAGGCGCGGCACGCCCCCTGCAAAGGCTGATTCGGAACAATCCTGCGCGCAAAGGCGTTCCCAAGGGGCTGCGGCAAGATCGCCGCACCGTGTGCCGCGCATCCGCGGCTTGACGCAACCAGCGGGGGGCTCCGCCATGAACAACATCATCTACATCGTCGGTCTCATCGTCGTTGTCCTGGCGATCCTTTCATTCCTCGGCCTGCGCTGAGGCTTCGGCAACGGCGCATCAGGGCGCGAAGCAAAACAGGCCGGAGCGGGGAGCGCTCCGGCTTGGTTCATGCTTGTCTTCGAGTCGACCGCCGGTCAGTCAGCGGTCGTCGCGATGCGGCTTCTTGCCGGCGAACGGCTTCTTCGCGCCGAAGGGCTTCTTGGCCCCGAAAGGCTTCTTCTCTCCAAAAGGCTTCTTGTCCCCAAAAGGCTTCTTGGCCCCGAACGGCTTGGCTCCGCCGAACTCCTTGCGGGCGGGCGCCTTGCCCTCGCCGGCTTCCGGGCGGGCCGGGCCGGGTGCGCCGGCGAAGTCTTTCCGGCCGCCCTTGAACTTGCTGGCGAACGGCTTGCCTTCCTGCGCGAAATCCGCCCCGGCGGCCGGCTCGCGATCGCGCCGTACCGGATCATAGGCCGGCGCGCGCTCGAACGGCTTGCTCTTGCCCTCATAGGGCTTGCCCTTGCCTTCATAGGGCTTGCCCTTGCCCTCATAAGGCTTCCGGGTCGGACCGGCCGCTGCTCCGCCGGCATCGTGCGACGGCGCCCTGGTATGGTGCGCCTTCTCGGCGAAGGGCTTCGCCGGCCGGCGCTCCTCCTCGCCGGTGACGGGTTCGATGACGATCTTGTCGCGATCGACGGCACGCGCCAGCTCTGCGAAGCGCTCGGCGACATCGGCGTCGATCTCGACCTTGGTCTCCTTGTCGAAGATGCGGATCGCGCCGACCTCGTCGCGCGTGATCTTGCCGCGCCGGCACAGCATCGGCAGGAGCTGGCGCGGATCGGCGCCGTCCTTGCGGCCGATATTCAGGCGGAACCACACCGTCTCGCCGCGCGGCCCGGCCTTGCGCGGCGCGTCCGGGTCGGCATTGTCGAAACGGGGGCCGGCCCGGTCGCGCGGCCTGGCATAGTCGCCCTGCGGCGCACGGGCGGCGCGCTCGTCGCGGCCGAAGCCGGGATCTCCGACCTCTTCGGTCGCCGGCAGGCGGGCGCAGTAGATCTTGACCAGCGCCGCGGCCAGCTCGTTGGCCGAACGGCCGGCGAGCAGCGCCTCGATCATGCCGGCATCGTCCTCGCCGGGCTCGCCCGACAGCAGCGGATCCTGCAGCAGCCGCTCCTGATCGAGGGCGCGGATCTCCTCCTGGCTCGGCGGCCCGGCCCAGCTGGCCTGTACGCCGGCGGTGGCGATCAGCATCTCGGCCTTGCGCCGGCGCGAGACCGGCACCAGCAGGACGCTGGTGCCCTTGCGCCCGGCCCGGCCGGTGCGGCCGCTGCGGTGCTGCATCACTTCGGGATCGTTCGGCAGCTCGGCATGGATCACCAGGGTCAGCCCGGGCAGGTCGATGCCGCGCGCTGCCACGTCGGTCGCGACGCAGACGCGGGCACGCCCGTCGCGCAGCGCCTGCAAGGCCGAGTTGCGCTCGCTCTGGCTGAGCTCGCCCGAGAGCGAGACCGCGGCGAAGCCGCGCTCCAGCAGCGCCGCCTCGAGATGACGCACCGCGTTGCGGGTGTTGCAGAACACCAGGGCGCAGGCCGCGTCGTGGAAGCGCAGCAGGTTGACGACGGCGAGCTCGGCCTCCTTCGGATAGACCCGGATCGCCTTGTATTCGATGTCGGCATGGCCGCGATCGGCGCCGGTGACCTCGATGCGCAGCGCATCGCGCTGATAGCTCCGGGCGAGCGCGATGATCGCCTTCGGCAGGGTCGCCGAGAACAGCAGGCTGCGCCGGTCCTCGGGCGCGGTCTTCAGGATGAATTCGAGATCGTCGCGAAAGCCGAGATCGAGCATCTCGTCGGCCTCGTCGAGGACGACGGCCTTCAGGGCCGAGACGTCGAGCCGGCGGCGCTCGATATGATCGCGCAGGCGTCCGGGGGTCCCGACGACGATATGGGCACCCTCGTCGAGCAAGGCCGCCTCGCGGCGCGGATCCATGCCGCCGACGCAGGAGATCACCCGGGCATTCGCCTGCTGGTAGAGCCAGTTCAGCTCGCGCTGGACCTGGAGCGCCAGCTCACGCGTCGGCGCGATGATCAGCGCCAGCGGCTTGCCGGCGCGGCCGAGGGTCTCGGCGCCGTCGAGCAGCGTCTCGCCGATGGCGAGCCCGTAGGCCACGGTCTTGCCGGAGCCGGTCTGCGCGGAGACCAGCAGGTCGCGCCCGGCGGCGGCAGCTTCCAGCACCGCGTTCTGGACGGGGGTAGGCTCGCTGTAATTGCGTTCGGCGAGCGCGCGCGCGAGCGGCGGGCTCGTGGAGATAAAGGACATTGGGTTTCGGCCTTGGGTCGTATCGCGCGCTCGCAGGGGGCGCGCAGAAGGGGGAACCGGCGCGCAAGCAGGCAGGCGCACGGTCTATCCGGCCGCTCATAGAGCAAATCGGGCGAAAGGGGAATGCCGACGGTGAAGCGCGCCGCGCTACTGCCGCATGCCGGCGGCGCCGAGCAGCCTGGCCGCGGCCGCCCTCGCCTCCTCGGTGATGCTCGCACCGGCCAGCATGCGGGCGATCTCCTCGCGCCGCGTCTCCTCCTGCAGGGAGGTGACGCGAGTGACGGTGCGCTCCTTCGCCCCCTCCGCGGCCTGGGCCGATTTCGCGATCAGGAAATGCTGCGCCGCCTTGGCCGCGACCTGCGGCGCATGCGTCACCGAGACCACCTGCACCCGGGCCGCGAGCCGGGCCAGCCTTTCGCCGATCGCGTCGGCGACGGCACCGCCGACGCCGGTGTCGATCTCGTCGAAGACCAGCGTCGGCGCCGAGCCGCGCTCGGCCAGCACGACCTTCAGCGCCAGCATGAAGCGCGAGAGCTCGCCGCCGGAGGCGACCTTCATCATCGGGCCGGGCCGCGTGCCGGGATTGGTCTCGACCCAGAACTCGACCCGGTCGAAGCCCTCGGGCCCGCGCGCTTCCGGATCGCTGTCGATCTGCGTGATGAAGCGGGCGCGCTCCAGCTTCAGCGGGGGCAACTCGATCCTGACGGCAGCGTCGAGCGCGCTCGCCGCGCGGCCGCGGCCGGCCGAAAGTGCGGTCGCGCCCGCGATATAGGCGGCCTCCGCCTCGGCGAGCTCGGCCTCCAGCCGTTTCAGCGAGCCCTCGCTCTCGTCCAGCGCCGCAAGATCGGCCGCCATGGTCTGCGCCAGCGCCGGCAGGGCATCGACCGGCACGTCGAATTTTCGGGCCGCGGCGCGCAAGGCGAAGAGCCGCTCCTCGACGCGCTCGAGCAGGCGCGGATCGTATTCGGCGGCGCGCATCGCCGCCGCCAGCGTCTCGCCGGCCTCCTCCAGCGCCACGATCGCGGTGTTCAGCGCCGCCGTCGACGGATCGACCAGATCCGGCGCCTGCGCGGCCCGGCGCTCGAGCCGGCGCAGCACGCCCGACAGCGCGGCAACCGGCGAGGCGCCGCCGCCGACCGCCTCGAAAGCCTCGGCAATGTCGCGCGCCACCTTCTCGGCCTGCATCATGGCCTGGCGCTGCGCCGCCAGCGCATCCTCCTCGCCCGGCTCCGGGCCGAGCTTGCCGAGCTCGGCGACGGCATGGCGCAGGAAATCGGCTTCCTTGCGCGCGGTCTCGACCCGCATGCGCTGGCTCTGCAGGGTCTGGCGCGCGCGCTTCAGGGTCTCGCTGGCCCGCGCCACTTCGCCGGCCTGAACGGCGAGCTCGCCGAAACCGTCGAGGATCGAGCGGTGCTGGGCCGGATCGGTCAAGGCGCGGTCGTCGTGCTGGCCGTGGATCTCGACCAGCGCCGCGCCGATCATGCGCAGGATCTGGACGCTGACCGGCTGGTCGTTGACGAAGGCGCGGGTGCGCCCGTCGGCATACTGCACCCGGCGCAGGATCAGGTCGCCATCGGTGTCGATCTCCTGGGCCTGGGCCAGCGCGCGGGCCGGATGATCGAGGGCCAGGTCGAAGACGGCGCTGACCTGCCCCTGCGCCTCGCCATGGCGCACCAGGCTGCCGTCGCCGCGCCCGCCGAGCGCGAGCGCGAATCCGTCGAGCAGGATCGACTTGCCGGCGCCGGTCTCGCCGGTGAGGACGCTGAGCCCATCATCGAAGGCCAGATCGAGCCGGTCGATCAGAACGATGTCGCGGATCGAGAGCTGGGCGAGCATGGCGCGGACTCAGCCGGTGCGCAGATGCGGGTGGCGCCCGCCGGGGGCGGGCCGAGGCGGAAGCTTCGATGCCGGAGCGCGCACGGTTCGGCCGTTTCCGCTCGCCGGCCGGCTCAGCGGATCAGGCCGGTGACGGTGCTGGTGAAGCCGTTGAAAAGCCGGCTGATATAGGAACCGCGATCCTCGCGCGGCTGCAGGCCGCCGCTTTCGAGCAGCGAATAGGCGTCCTTGTACCAGGGGCTGTCGGGGAAGTTGTGCCCGAGCACGGCCGCGGCCGTCTGCGCCTCGTTGGTGATGCCGAGCGCCATATAGGCCTCGGTCAGGCGCATCAGCGCCTCCTCGACATGGCGCGTCGTCTGGTACTTGGTGATCACGTCGCGGAAGCGGTTCACGGCGCCGGTATAGTTGCGCTTCTCGAGATAGAAGCGGCCGACATTCATCTCCTTGCCGGCGAGCTGGTCGCGCGCCACCAGCATCTTCTCGCGCACGTCGACGACGTATTCCGACTTCGGATAGCGGTCGAGCAGCTCCTGCATCGCGCGCAGCGCCTGCTCGGTGCGCTCCTGGTCGCGCGTCGCGTCCGGGATCTGGTTGAAGTAGGACATCGCCATGATGTACTGCGCATAGGCCGCGTCGGGGCTCGCCGGGTTCTGCGCCAGGAAGCGCTTGGAGGCGGTGATCGCGTCCTCCCACTTGCTCGCCTGGTAGTTCGAATAGGCGGTCAGGATCAGGCCCTTCTTCGAATAGGGCGAGAACGGCGCCTGCTTGTCGATCTCCTCGAACTTCTTGGTCGCGCCTTCGCTGTCGCCGTTCTGCAGCCGGGCCAGGCCCTCATTATAGAGCTTGTCGGCCGGCACTTCCGGCAGGACCTCGGGCTTGTAGACCGCGGGTCGGTCGAACGGGTTGATCGAGCTCAGCGTGTCGCAGCCGCCGAGCGCGGCCGCCAGCGAGAACACGAGCGCGAGCCGCTTGCCGCCGCTCGCCATTTCGCCGGTATTGAATGTCTTCAGCCGCATGACGCTCACTTCATCGGTCCTTCAGCGCCGCTTTCGAAAAGCGGGCGAAAATGGCTTTACTCCAGAAGCCGCCGTTTCGCCAACCGTGAAGGGCGCTTCATGCAATGCAATCGGCGCCGTGCTTCCGACAGGAAACCGGCGAATGCAAGGCGTGGCGTCGTGTCGTCGCCGGATTTCAGTGCAGATCGGGCGCAAGGGCCGCCGGCATCGGGGTGCCGGCCGCCATCTGCACGGCGCGCGGCGCATAGACCGGCTCGGCCTCGACGATCGCGTAATTGGCACGGTCGGCGAAAAGCGCCTCGAGGATGCGCACATTCATGCGGTGGCCACCGCAATAGGAGCGGAACTCGCCGAGGATCGGATAGCCGGCCAGCGCCAGATCGCCGACCGCGTCGAGAACCTTGTGGCGCACGAACTCGTCGGCATAGCGCAGGCCCTCCGGATTGATGACCTTGTCGTCGCCGATGGCGACGGTGTTGTCGAGCGAGGCGCCGAGCGCGAAGCCGGCTTTCCAGAGCTGCTCGACATCGCGCATGAAGCCGAAGGTCCGGGCGCGCGAGATCTCGCGGGCATAGGCCTCCGGGTCGAGGTCGAAGACCTTGCGCTGGCGGCCGATGGCGGGGCTGTCGAAATCGATCTCGACATCGAGCCGGAAGCCGGATTCCGACGGCGCCAGCTCGGCGAAGGCGCGGCCGTTCTCGACGCGGATGGGACGCAGGATCCTGAGATAGCGGCGCGCCGCGCCGAGAGCGACGATGCCGGCCGCCTCGATCGCCGTGACGAACTCGGTGGCGCTGCCGTCCATGATCGGCATTTCGGGGCCGTCGATCTCGACCAGGACATTGTCGAGCCCGAGCCCGGCGCAGGCCGACATCAAGTGCTCGATCGTGGCGACCGAGCCGGAAGCCTGCTCGCCGACCACGGTGCAGAGCTCGGTGGCGCTGACCTTGTTGTGGCGGGCATGGATGAGCTGCTCATGGCCGCCTTCGAGGCCCTTGCGGAGGAAGACGATACCGGTGTTGGCGGCGGAGGGGCGGAGGCAGAGGCAGGCCGGAGCTCCCGAATGGACCCCGATCCCCTGCAGGGTCGCGGGCGAGCGAAGCGTCGTCTGCCGGTCAGCCATCATACTCTTATCCGATCTCATGCGCGACGATCAGGTCCGGCGCCTGGCGGCGCAGCCTATCTGACGATCGATCGCGGTCCCTTGAAACTGAGCGGTCCGGAACTCTGTCCCGAATCCGTCTGCCCCGGTGCTGCCCTGCAAGATAAGCCCAGCGGGCGGGGCTTCAAAATCACGCTTTCTTTCGCTCTGTAACAGAGTTGAAGGAGCGCGAAAAACCTAACCATCCGATTGATGTATATGGTTTTTCAGACGTTAAAAAAAGCCCGGCGCAAGGTTGCGCCGGGCTCGTTGTTTAAAACCGTTTCTGGCGCCGGTGCAAGCCTCAGCTGGACTGGCGCCGGAGGAAGGCCGGAATCTCCAGATGATCCTCTTCGGCGTTGCGGCTGGGGGCCGCGCGGCCATGCGGATCGAGCTGGCCCTGGGCCGGCCTGGAAGCCTGCGGCACGGCGGGGCGGCGCATGAACTCGGCATGGGCGGCGCTGGGCGGTGCCACCGGCACCGGCGGCGCCGGACGCGGCGCGGGCGCCGGAGCCTGAGCTTCGACGGCCTCCTCCTCCTTGCGGCCGAAGCCGACGGAG
The DNA here is from genome assembly GCF_036675845.1 of Allobosea sp. Lineage (GTDB taxonomy): Bacteria > Pseudomonadota > Alphaproteobacteria > Rhizobiales > Beijerinckiaceae > Allobosea. The sequence goes on from NZ_JAKFED010000049.1 coordinate 15,201, forward strand.
GCGAGCCGCTGCATCAGCGACATGCGCTTCTGGTCGGCAGAGACCGCAGGCTGCGGCGCGCCCGGAGCGGCGCGATTCTGCGCGATCTGGTTCTGCGCCGGCATCGGCAGGTCCTCGATCCGCGGCATGCGGGTCGGCCGGATCACGGCGCGCTCGGGCGCCGGCGGGATGAAGCTGTCCTCCAGATACGGCAGCTCGGCCTCGACAGGCTGGGCCTGCGGTGCCGGTGCCACGATGGCCTGGCGCGGCTGAACCGGCTCGATGCGGACATCGGCGGCGAAGCTCGCCGGGGCGGCCGGGCGCATGGGCTCGGGCGCCAGCGGCAGGCGCATCTCGGGCGCCGGCTCCGGTGCCGGGATCGGCGCCGGGGCGGACGAGGTGCGGATGTTGGGGACGGCGGTGCGCAGGCGCGCTTCCGCCTTCAGCCGCTCGGCGACCTCGGCGATGCGGGCTTCGGTCGCGTCGACCTCGGCCTGCGAGCTGACCGGCTTGTCGATGCCGGTCGCGACCACCGAGACGCGCACCGTGCCCTCGAGCGATTCGTCGAAGGTGGCGCCGACGATGATGTTGGCCTCGGAATCGACCTCCTCGCGGATGCGGGTGGCGGCCTCGTCGACCTCGTAGAGCTTCATGTCGCGGCCGCCGGTGATCGAGATCAGCAGGCCGCGCGCGCCCTTCATCGAGACGTCGTCGAGCAGCGGGTTGTTGATCGCGGCCTGGGCCGCGGAGAGCGCCCGCTTCTCGCCCTGCGCCTCTCCGGTGCCCATCATCGCCTTGCCCATGCCGCGCATCACGGCGCGGACGTCGGCGAAGTCGAGGTTGATCAGACCGGGGCGGACCATCAGGTCGGTGATGCAGGCGACGCCGGAATAGAGCACCTGGTCGGCCATGCCGAAGGCATCGGCGAAGCCGGTGTTCTCGTTGGCGACGCGGAACAGGTTCTGGTTCGGGATGACGATCAGCGTGTCGACGGCTTCGTTGAGCTCGCCGATGCCGGCCTCCGCCATGCGCATGCGGCGATGGCCCTCGAACTGGAACGGCTTGGTGACGACGCCGACGGTGAGGATGCCCATGTCGCGGGCGACGCGGGCGATGGCCGGGGCGGCGCCGGTGCCGGTGCCGCCGCCCATGCCGGCGGTGATGAAGACCATGTGCGCGCCGGCGAGATGATCGCGGATCTCGTCGGCGACCTCCTCGGCCGCCGCGCGCCCGACTTCCGGCTGCGAGCCGGCGCCGAGGCCTTCGGTGACCTGCAGGCCCATCTGGATGATGCGCGGGGCGCGGGAGAGCGCCAGGGCCTGGGCGTCGGTGTTGGCACAGACGAAGTCGACCCCGTCGAGGCCGGCCTCGATCATGTTGTTCACGGCATTGCCGCCGGCACCACCGACGCCGAACACGGTGATTCGGGGCTTGAGTTCCCGGATGTCCGGGGCTTGCAGATTCATCGCCATGGTTGCCTCTTTCAAATTTCCGTCCGGCTCCTGGCGGGCGCCGTCCCGTTTTTCCACGCCAGGGGCCGAGGCCCCGATTCTCAACTCACTCCGTTCCGCCCGGCCGGATGGCCGCGCGGACCGCAACTCTAGAAACTCTCCTTCAGCCAGCGGCCGACGCGGGAGAAATACCCGTCGGCGGCATGGGCGAAGTAGGATGCGCCGGCCCGCGGCTCGAAATGCTCGACATGGGCGACCTGCGGGTAGACCAGCAGGCCGACCGCGGCGGCGAAGGACGGGCCCTTGCCTGCCTCGGGCAAGCCCCGGATGCCGAGCGGGCGTCCGGTGCGGACCTGGCCGCCGAGCACGCGCCGCGCGACCTCCGGCATGCCGGTGAGCTGGCAGGCGCCGCCGGTCAGGACGACGCGGCGGCCGGCCTCGGCCGAGAAGCCGGCGGCCTTGAGCCGGTCGCGCACCAGTTCGAGGATCTCCTCGACGCGCGGCTTGATGATCCGCACCAGATGCGACTTCGACAGGTGGTTCGGCATGTCGCGCTCGTCGTCGTCGACCTGCGGCACCGCGATCATGTCGCGGTCGTCCGAGGGGCTGGCGATCGCCGAGCCGTGCAGCGTCTTCAGGCGCTCGGCCGCCGCGACCCGGGTCGAGAGCCCGCGCGCCACGTCCATGGTGATGTGGTTGCCGCCGACGGCGATGGCGTCGGCATGGGTCAGATGGCCACCGGCGAAGACGCCGAGCGAGGTCGTGCCGCCGCCCATGTCGACCACGACGACGCCCATCTCGGCCTCGTCGTCGACCAGCACCGAAAGGCCCGCCGCATAGGGCGTCGCCACCACGGCCTCGACCTCGAGATGGCAGCGCTCGACCGCCAGCATGACGTTGCGCGCCGCCGCGGCCTCGGAGGCGACGACATGCATGTCGACCGAGAGCGAGCCGCCGATCAGCCCGCGCGGATCGAGAACGCCGGGCGAACCGTCGAGTGCGTAGCCGGTCGGCAGCGCATGCAGCACCGCCTTGCCCGGGCGGATGGCATGGTTCGCGGCGGCGGCAAGCACGCGCTTCACATCCGAATCGCCGACCGAGCCGCCACGCAGCTCGACGCTGGCGGCATAATGCTGCGAGTTCAGCCGGCCGCCGGTCAGGTTGACGATGACCGACTGGACCTCGACCTTGGCCATGCGCTCGGCTGCGTCGACCGCGGCCCGGATGGCGCGCTCGGCGCTGTCCAGATCGACGATCGCGCCGCCCTTCAGGCCGAGCGAGCGCTGATGGCCGATGCCGACGATGCGGGCCACATGGGTGCGGCCGCGCAGGCGTTCATTCGCTTCCGCCGGGTTCAGCTCGGCGATCAGGCAGACGACCTTGCTGGTGCCGATGTCGAGAATCGACAAGGTCGCGCTCTTGCGCGACGACAGCGGCCGCATCCGCGGCGTCAGGCCCTGGGAGGTCAGGCTCATGCCTCGCCTCCCTTCTTCTTGCCCTTGTTCTTGAGCTGCTCGGCCCTCGCGGCCGCGCCCTCTTCGGTGAGGCGCATGGTCACCCGGTCCGCCTGGCGCAGGTCGATGGCGATGAGATCCTTGTCGCTGATCCGGAAATCCTGCTCGAGGCCGACGAGGCGCTTCAGCGCCGCGCTGGTCTCCTCCTCCGGCAGGCGGATATCGATGCCGGTATCGAGCTTGAGGTTCCAGCGCCGGCCGGCGACGAGGCTGCCGGCGCGGATGCGCGGTGCGAACGGCCCGGCCTCGGCGAGCAGCGCGACATAGTCGCGGGCCCGCAGATTGGCTTCGGCACCGACGACCAGCGGCAGATGGGCGAAGCGACCATCGTCCATGCGGTCGATCACCGCGCCGTCGGCGGCGATCAGGAAGAGCTCGCCCTTCACCTGCCAGAGCGCGAAGGGCTCGCGCTCGACGAGGTTGATCGCGATCTCGCCGGGATAGAGCTTGCGGACCGAGGCCTCGCGGATCATCGGCGTCGCCTCCAGGCGCTTGCGCGCCTCGTCGGCGTCGAAGAAGGCGAGCGAGATCTTCGGATCGATGCCGGCCGCAACCAGGACCTCGATCTCGGAAAGCCCGACCAGGCCCGAGATGACGACGCGGTCGATGCCGAGGCCGATCAGCCGGGCGAACGCATGCCTGGGTTCGCCATAGCTCTCGCGGAGCGTCTCGAAATGGCCGCCGAGGGCGGCGCCCGTGGTCGCCGACAAGGCGAGGAAGCCGACCGCGAGCCAGGAGCCCAGGCCACGCGGCAGCCGCTCCGCCAGCGGCAGCGCAAGCGCGCTGCGGCGCGAGCCGCGGAACCAGCGGCGCGAGCGCTCGCCGACGAGGAGCTGAGGCCCCGCCGCGCGCATCGGTGTCATCGGACCGGACCCTGCCAGCACCGCGTTCACCGATCTAAGGAGGCGTCCTCCACCATCCATCTGACGAGCTCGCTGAAATTCATGCCCGCATGGGCGGCCAGTTCGGGCACCAGGCTGGTTTCGGTCATGCCGGGCTGCGTATTGACCTCCAGCCAGACGAGAGTTTCGCTCTCGTCGTCATATCGGAAGTCGGAACGACTGACGCCGCGGCACCCGATTGCTTGATGCGCCGTTAACGCACACTCTTCGATCCGCTGGTAAATATTCGGTAAAATTTGAGCCGGGCAGATGTGGATCGAACCGCCTTTCGCGTATTTCGCGTCGTAGTCGTAGAACTCGCCGGTCGAAGCCCGAATCTCGGTCACGCCCAGGGACTTGCCGTCCATCACGGCGCAGGTCAGTTCGCGCCCGGCGATGAAGGTTTCGGCCAGCAGGGTTTCGCCGCAGGGCCAGTCCGGCCGGGCGATTTCCTGGGGCGGATGCTCGCGCCCCTTCTTGACGATGACCACACCGACCGAGGAGCCTTCGTCCACCGGCTTCAGCACATAGGGCGGCGCCAGCACATGGCGCTTGGCCGCCTCGAAACGCGAGACAAGGACGCCGTGCGCGACCGGCACGCCCGCCGCGGCGACGACCGTCTTGGCCTTGTCCTTGCGGATCGCCAGCGCCGAGGCCAGCACGCCGGAATGGGTATAGGGAATCGCCAGGATCTCGAGCACGCCCTGGATGGTGCCGTCCTCGCCGAAGCGGCCGTGCAGGCCGTTGAAGGCGACGTCGGGCCGAAGCTTGTCCAGCACCGCGGCGATGTCGCGCTGCACGTCGATGCGGCTGACGCGGTAGCCGGCGCCTTCCAGCGCGGCGGCACAGCCGGCACCGGTGTTGAGGCTGACTTCGCGCTCGACGGACCAGCCGCCCATCAGCACTGCGACATGTCTGGACATGCTGGTTCCTAGCTCCGCGCTTGCGTCGAAACTGCCCAGTCATGGTTAACGACAAGTTAATAATGCGCCGCTGTGGTTAAGAGAAGCGCAGCAGTAGCGCCGGCGCCTCACCGCCCGCGCCGCCGCGAGGCCTCTCAGGCGGCGATGCCGAAGCGCTTGATCTCCCAGTGCAGCTCGTAGCCGGAATCGTCCTTGACCCGGCGCCGCACCTCTTCGCCCAGCCCCTCGATATCGGCAGCGCTGGCGCCGCCGGTATTGATCAGGAAGTTGCAGTGCATCTCCGAGACCTGCGCCCCGCCGACGCGCAGGCCCCGGCAGCCGGCGGCGTCGATCAGCTGCCAGGCCTTGCCGCCCGGCGGGTTCTTGAAGGTCGAGCCGCCGGTGCGCTCCTTGATCGGCTGCGCCGCTTCGCGCGCCGAGGTCACGCGGTCCATCTCGGCGAGGATCGCCGCCTGCTCGCCGGGGCGGCCCTGATAGAGCGCCGAGGTGAAGATGATGTCGGTGGGCACGGCGCTGTTGCGATAGGTGAAGCCCATATCGGCATGCGAGAAGGTGACGATCTCGCCTGAGCGGGTCACGCCCCGCGCCTCGACCAGCACGTCGGTGGTCTCGCCGCCATGGGCACCGGCATTCATCCGCAGCGCCCCGCCGATGCAGCCGGGAATGCCGCGATAGAAGGCGAGCCCGTCGAGCGAGGCGTCGGCGGCGGCGCGCGCCAGCTTGACGTCGGGGGTCGCGGTGCCGGCGCGCAGCCGGTCGCCCTCCTCGCGGACGATCTCACCGAAGGCCTTGCCGCCGAGGCGGATCACCACGCCGGGAATGCCGCCATCGCGCACGATCAGGTTGGAGCCGAGGCCGACCACGGTGACCGGAATTTCGGCCGGCAGGCGGGCGAGCAGATAGGCGAGGTCCACCTCGTCGGCGGGCGTGAACAGCACCTGCGCCGCCCCGCCGACGCGGAACCAGGTCAGCCCCGCCATCGCCTGGTTGGCGAGGAGCCGCCCGCGCAGTTCGGGTGCGGCGGCGGCGATGTCGGGCGTGATGTCGGGGAAGCTCATCGCGCCATCCCGAGCGCCGCCAGCTCCCCCGGCAGGGCATAGGCCCATTGCGTGATGTTGCCGGCGCCGAGAAGCACGACATAGTCGCCCGGCCCGGCCATGGTCGCGACCATGCCGGCGAGCTTGTCGGAAGCCGGCAGCGGCAGCGCGTGGCGATGGCCGCGCGCCTTGATCGCCGCGACCAGCCCGTCGCGGTCGATGCCCGGGATCGGCGCCTCGCCGGCGCTGTAGACATCGGCGACGATCACCGTGTCGGCATCGTTGAAGCAGGAGGCGAAGTCGTTGAACAGGCTGGAGAGCCGCGTATAGCGATGCGGCTGCACCACGGCGACGACCTTGCCCTTGGTCGAGGCGCGCGCCGCCTTCAGCACGGCGGCGATCTCGACCGGATGATGGCCGTAATCGTCGAAGATCAGCGCCCCGTTCCATTCGCCGGTGCGGGTGAAGCGGCGCTTGACGCCGCCGAAGCCCGCGAGCCCCTCGCGGATGGTCTCGACCGGCACGCCGAGATCATAGGCGACGGCGATCGCCGCCGTGGCGTTCAGCGCGTTGTGGTGGCCCGGCATCGGCATGACGAGATCGCGGATCGCCTCCTCGCGGCCGTTCTTGCGGTCGCGGATCAGGAGCGTGAAGCGGGCCTGGCCGCCGGAAAGGTCGATCTCGGTCAGGCGGAAATCGGCCTGCGGGTTCTCGCCATAGGTGATGACCCGGCGATCCTCGATCTGCCCGACCAGCTCCTGCACGGTCGGATGGTCGATGCACATCACCGCGAAGCCGTAGAAGGGCAGGTTCTCGACGAAGGCGCGGAAGGCGTCCTTGATCGCGTCGAAGGTGCCGAAATGGTCGAGATGCTCGGGGTCGATATTGGTGATGATCGCGACGTCTGCCGGCAGCTTCAGGAAGGTGCCGTCCGACTCGTCGGCCTCGACCACCATCCAGTCGCTCTCGCCCATGCGGGCATTGGTGCCATAGGCGTTGATGATGCCGCCATTGATCACGGTCGGGTCGAGCCCGCCCTTGTCGAGCAGGGTCGCGACCAGCGAGGTCGTGGTCGTCTTGCCATGGGTGCCGGCGATGGCGACGCAGCTCTTCAGCCGCATCAGCTCGGCCAGCATCTCGGCGCGGCGCACCACCGGCAGGCGCTTCTCGCGCGCCGCCATCAGCTCGGGATTGTCGCGCCTGATCGCGGTCGAGACCACGACGACCTCGGCCTCGCCAAGATTGCCGGCGGCATGGCCGACGAAGGTCCTGATGCCCTTGTCGGCGAGGCGGCGGACATTGGCGTTGTCGGAGGCGTCCGAGCCCTGCACCTTGTAGCCGAGATTGTGCAGCACCTCGGCGATGCCGGACATGCCGATGCCGCCGATGCCGACGAAATGGATGGAGCCGAGCTTCGGCGGCAGCTTCATGGTTCGGTACTTCCTGGAATTCAGATCTGGCTGGAATTCAGATCTGGGCGGTCTCAGCGATCAGGCGTGCGAGCCGGTCGGCTGCGTCGGGGATGCCGGCGCTCTTGGCGCTCGCGGCCATCACAGTCAAGCGCGACGGCTCGGCGAGCAGGGCCGAAAGCTCTCCCGCGAGCCGCCGCGGCGTGAATTCCGGCTGCAGGATCCGGATGGCCCCACCTGCCCGCTCCAGCACCGCGGCATTGGCGGCCTGGTCCTGGTCGAGCGAGCCCGGCAGCGGCACCAGCAGCGCCGGCCGGCCGATCACCGAGAGCTCGGCGACGGTCGAGGCGCCCGAGCGCGCGACCACCAGATGCGCCGCCGCCATCCGCGCCGGCAGGTCCTTGAAGAAGGGCGCGATCTCGGCCCTGACGCCGAGCGCGCCATAGATGCCGCGCACCCGGTCGTCATCCTCGGCGCGCGCCTGCTGAACGATCGAGAGCCGTGCCCGCTCCTCGGGGCTGAGCAGCTGGATCGCCGGCGGCACGATGTCGGCCATCACGCGCGCGCCCTGGCTGCCGCCGAAGACCAGCAGGTTCACGCCGCCCTCGAACCCGGGATAGGGCGACACCGCTTCGATCACCGCCGGCCGCACCGGATTGCCGACCTGCCGGCATTTGGCTTCCTGCGCCGCGGAAAGCCCGCCGACCTCGGCGAAGCCGGTCGCGATCACCTTGACCCGGCCGGCGAGGAAGCGGTTGGCCCGGCCGATCACCGCGTTCTGCTCGTGCACCATGGTCGGCACGCCCATCAGCGCCGCCGCAAAGAGCGGCGGCACCGTCGGATAGCCGCCGAAGCCGACAACGATCGCCGGCTGCAGCGCCTTGATTTCGCGGCGCGCCGCAAACGCGCCCCTGGCCAGCACGAACGCCGCCTGCGCCATCTTCAGCGGCGAGCGGCCCGACGGCGTCGCCGCCGGCACGGCATGGATCGATTCGGCCGGGAAGCTGCCGGCATATTCGGCGGCGCGGGTATCGGTGATCAGCGCCACCCGCAAACCGCGCGCATGCAGCGCATGGCTCAGCGCCTCGGCCGGGAACAGGTGCCCGCCCGTGCCGCCGGCGGCGAGCAGGACGAGCGCCGGCTGGCCGGCCCCCTGGCCCGCCATCTCAGCGCCCCATCTCGCCGAGCGCCTCGGCGCGCGGTCGCTTGCGTGTCAACGCCAGCAGGAAGCCGGTGCCCAGCGCCAGCGAGATCAGCGAGGAGCCGCCATAGGAGATGAAGGGCAGGGTCATGCCCTTGGCCGGCATCATGTGCAGGTTGACCATCATGTTGATCGCGGCCTGGATGCCGAAGAGCAGGGCCAGGCCCGTCACCGCGAGGCGGGCGAACGGGTCCTCGGCGCGTTGCGCCACGAACAGCGCGCGCAGCACGATGACCGCGAACAGCGCGACCAGCGCGATGCAGACGACGACGCCGAACTCCTCGGCCGTCACCGCGAAGATGAAATCGGTGTGCGCGTCGGGCAGGATGCGCTTGACGGTACCCTCGCCCGGTCCCTTTCCGAGCCAGCCGCCCTGCGCGAAGCTCTCGAGCGCGGTGTCGATCTGGAAGGTGTCGCCCGAGCCCTTGTCCATGAAGCGCTCGATGCGGGCGCGCACATGCGGCACGAGCTGGTAGGCGACCAGCAGGCCGAAGGCGCCGAGGCCGCCGAGCCCCATCACCCAGAACCAGTGCAGCCCGGCGACGAAGAACAGCCCGGCCCAGACCAGCGTGACCAGCACGGTCTGGCCGAAATCCGGCTGCATCACGAGTGGCACGATGGTCAGCGGCAGCAGCAGGAAGGCGATGATCGTGCCCGGCAGGTCCGGCCGGCGGCCGCCCTCGGCGAAGGCCCAGGCGGCCATCACGACGAAGGCCGGCTTGAGGAATTCGGAGGGCTGGATCGAGCCCAGCGGCCCGAGCGTCAGCCAGCGCTTGGCGCCCTTGACCTCGACACCGAAATAAAGCGTCCCGATCACCGCCGCCAGCGAGACGACGTAGCAGATCAGCGCCGCCCGGCGCACCTGCCGCGGTGTCAGAAGCGAGGTGGCGAGGAACACCGCCAGCGCCGCCAGCAGGTAGACCGCCTGCCGGTTGACGAAATGGAAGGTCGACAAGCCCAGCCGCTCGGCGACCGGCGGGCTGCCCGCCATCAGCAGCACGACGCCCGAGACCATCAGCGCCACCAGCGTCGAGAGGATGAGGCGGTCGATCGACCACCACCAGCGGCCGCTCAGGCTGGGTTCTGCGCGCGAGGTCATTGATCCGGGCTCCGTCAGCGCCTTGGCGCCGCGGCGCCGTCGAGACGAATCATTCTGTCAATGAATGGTTAACCGATTGATTCCGATTGCGGGCTTTGTCGGCGGCCTGCCGCCGCTCGCTCTCTCACGTCCCGGCATAGGGCGTCCCGTCCTTGTGAACGAAGCGTCCGTCGGCATTGGCGCTCATCATGTCGATGTCGGAGCAGGTGGTCAGGTCGGCCGGCCATCGGCTGCCGACCTCGAGATAGACCGCCATCTTGTCCGACCGGTTGACCAGGTGGTGGCCGTTGCCGCTGTTCTTCGCGAAGGCGGCGCAATCGCCGGCGCACAACAGCGTTTCGCCATCGTCCTCCACGAGCGTGAGTTCGCCTTGGAGCACATAGACGAATTCGTCTTCATGCGTGTGCCAGTGGCGCTGGCTCGACCAGTTCCCCGGCGGCAACTGCATGAGGTTGACGCCGAAATCGCTCAGCCCGCCGGCATTGCCCAGGCGTTGCCTTACACGCTCCTCGCATGGCGCATCGAACGGCGCCGGATAGCCCGAGCCTTTGCGTTTCGGCACGGCGGCGATGTCGATCTTGGGCATGATGGGCGCCTCCGGTCTGATGGCGGCCCGCAACCTATCACGGCTCGATGGAGGCTCAGCGCGGCCGAACCGTCATTGCGAGCGCGGCGAAGCAATCCAGGCGCGGCAGAGCTCTACGTCTCCCTGGATTGCTTCGTCGCGGACGCTCCTCGCAATGACGGAAAGTCCGGCTAGTGGCCGACGACCGCCTCGAATCCCGGCAGCGCCGTGACCAGCGCCCGGAAGGCGTCGCCGCGCACCTCGAAATTCGGGAACTGGTCGTAGGAGGCGCAGGCCGGCGAGAGCAGCACCGCGATCTCGCCCTCGCCCGGGCGGGCCAGCGCATCACGCACTGCCGCCGCCACCGCGAGGTCGAGCGTGCCGCTGCGCTCGTAAGTCACGCGGCCGTCCTCGTCGAAGGTCGCGGCAAAGAGGTCGCTCGCCGCGCCAATCAGATAGGCCCGCGCGATATTGGAGAAGTAGCGGCGCAGCGAATCGATGCCGCCCTCCTTCGCCTTGCCGCCGAGGATCCAGAAGATCTCGCGGAAGGAGGTCAGTGCCTTCTCGGTGGAGTCGGCATTGGTCGCCTTGGAATCGTTGATGAAGACGACGCGGCCGATCCGGCCGAGCTCCTCCATGCGGTGCTTCAGCCCCGGATAGCTCCTGAAGCCGGCGGCGATCTCCTCGGCACCGAGGCCGAGCGCCGCGCAGGCGGCGAAGGCCGCCGCCGCATTCTGGGCGTTGTGCGCGCCGCGTAAGGACCCGATGCCGGCAAGATTGGCGACGACCTTCGGCTTGCCGTCCTTCACCTCGACGATGCGCGTGTCGAGCTTGCCCTGGTTGGCGGTGACGCCGGCGAAGACGCCCTCGTCGAGCGGCTGCTCGCCGCTGATCCTGACCAGCGGGCGGCCGGAAGCGGCGCGCCGCCGCGCCATCTGCTTCGACGGCTCGTCATCGACGCCGATCACCGCGATGTCGGAGGCGGCGACCAGCCGCTCCTTGATCGCGCCATAGGCGATGAGCGTGCCGTGCCGGTCGAGATGATCCGGCGTCAGGTTCAGCTGGAGGCCGACCGTCGGCTTGAGCGACGGTGCGAGGTCGATCTGGAAGGTCGAGCACTCGACGACATGGACCCGGCCCTGCGCCGGCGGCTCCAGCGCAAGGATGGCAGTGCCGATATTGCCGCCCATCTGCACGTCGCGGCCGGCCTGCGCCAGCACATGGGCAATCAGCGCCGTGGTCGTCGATTTGCCGTTGGTTCCGGTGATGCAGACGACAGGCGCGTCGGGAGCCAGCTTCGCGCGCTCGAGGAAGAACAGCTCGATATCGCCGATGATCGGAACCGCCGCCGCCCTCGCCTTCTCCACGCTCCAGTGCGGCGCGGGATGGGTCAGCGGCACGCCGGGCGAGAGCACGAAGGCAGCAAAGCGCGACCAGTCGGCGCTCGCGAGATCGACGATGGCGAAGCCGTCTGCCGCCGCCTTGTCGCGGCTGGCCGGATTGTCGTCCCAGCAGGCGACGAGGGCGCCGCCGGCGACGAGGGCGCGCGCCGTCGCGAGCCCGGAGCCGCCGAGCCCGAACAAGGCGATTGTCTTGCCGGCGAAGACCGTGACCGGGGTCATGGCTGGCCTCCCTGGCGTCAGCGCAGCTTGAGCGTGGCGAGGCCGACCAGCGCCAGCACCACCGAGATGATCCAGAAGCGGATCACCACCTGCGGCTCGGTCCAGCCCAGCTTCTCGAAATGATGGTGGATCGGCGCCATCAGGAAGACGCGCTTGCCGGTGCGCTTGAAGACCGCGACCTGGATGATCACCGAGAGCGCCTCGAGCACGAACAGCCCGCCGACGATCGCCAGCACGACCTCATGCTTGATCGCCACCGCGATGGTGCCGAGCATGCCGCCGAGTCCGAGCGAGCCGGTATCGCCCATGAAGATCTGCGCCGGCGGCGCGTTGAACCAGAGGAAGCCGAGGCCGGCGCCCATCATCGCGCCGCAGATCACCGCGAGCTCGCCGGCGCCCGGCACATGGTGGATCTGCAGGTAGTTGGCGAAGATCGCGTTGCCGGTGAGATAGGCGATGAAGCCGAAGGTGCCGGCCGCGATCATCACCGGGACGATGGCGAGCCCGTCGAGCCCGTCGGTCAGGTTGACCGAATTGCCGGCGCCGACCACGACGAAGGCGGTGACCACCGGGAACAGGATGCCGAGCGGGATCACCAATTCCTTCAGGAAGGGCATGGCGAAGCCCGACGCGATCGAGGGCGGCCCGATCTGCATGATCGCCGTGCAGGCGCCGAGCGCGATGACGATCTCCAGCCCCAGCCGTGCGCCGCTCGAAAAGCCCTTATGCGACTGCTTCGTCACCTTCAGGAAGTCGTCGTAGAAGCCGATCGCGCCATAGCTCGCCGTCACCCCGAGCACGATCCAGACGTAAGGATTGCGCAGATTGCCCCAGAGCAGCGTCGCGACGAAGAGCCCGGTCAGGATCATCAGCCCGCCCATGGTCGGCGTGCCGCGCTTGGCGAGGTGCGATTCGGGGCCGTCGCTGCGGATCGGCTGGCCCTTGCCCTGCTTGATCCGCAGCCAGGAGATCGCCGCAGGGCCGAAGAAGAAGACGAAGAGCAGCGCGGTCGCGGTCGCCCCGCCGGCCCGGAAGGTGATGTAGCGGAAGACGTTCAGGATCGGGAAATGCGCCGAGAAATCGGCTAGCCAGACCAGCATCGAACCTAGTTCCTTGTCCCGGCGCATGTTCCGCAAAAGTGGAAACCACTTCTGCGATTCAGAGCATGCGCCAACAGATTGAGTCGGCCCGCTTTCCGTTCAGATTAGTTCAATCTGATCGGAACGGGCTCTAGAGCCGGATGATTTCAGATGGAATCGCGAAGCGCTTCCATCTGAAATCATCCGGCTCTTATCAAAAGCTTAGAGCAGGATTCATGCGAAAAACCGGTTCCCACTTTTTCGCATCCTGCTCTAGTCGTCGGCCGTGACGACCGGGAAGCGGGCGGTCATCGCCTTCACGATCGCGCCCATGCGCGATCCCAGCGAGCCCTTGACCGTGACCACGTCGCCGGCGCGCAGCGCATCGAGCACGAGCGGCTCGAGTCCGCTCACCTGGGCGGCATAAGCACCACGCTGGCGCGATGGCAAGGCGTCATAGAGGGAACGCATCAGGGGTCCGCAGGCGAAGACGAGATCGACCCCGTTGCCGGTGACAGCCTCGGCCAGCCCCTTGTGCAGCGCTGGGCCGGTCTCGCCGAGCTCCAGCATGTCGCCGAGCACGGCGATCCGCCTGCCCCGGCCATGCGCCTCGATCCGCCCGAGATTCTCGATCGCGGCCCGCATCGAGGCCGGGTTGCCGTTATAGCTCTCGTCGATCAGCGTGAACGGACCGGACGGCGCATGCAGCACCTGGCGCGCCCCGCGCCCGGCCGGCGGCTTCAGCTCGGCCAGCGCCAGCGCCGCCAGCGCGAGATCGGCGCCGAGCGCCTCGACCGCGGCCAGCACGGCGAGCGAGTTCAGCACGATGTGCTTGCCCGGGCTGCCGAGCTTGTAGGTGACCGGCCGGCCGAGCACATTGGCCTCGACCGTCGAGATTTCCGGCTTCAGCGAACAGCCGATCAGCCGGACATCCGCCGCCTCGCTCTCGCCGAAGCTGATGATGCGTCCAGCCGGGCTCAGCCGCGCCAGCTCGCGCAGCAGGCCGGCCTGGGCGATGTCGGCATGGATGATGGCGGTGCCGCCGGCTTTCAGCCCGCTGAAGATCGCCGCCTTCTCGCGGGCGATGCCCTCGATCGATTCGAAGGCGGCGAGGTGCACCGGCTGCACCGTGGTGATGATCGCCACCTCGGGCGCGACCATCTTCGCCAGCGGCAGGATCTCGCCGGGGCTGTTCATCCCGATCTCGTAGACGCCGTAGCGCACATCGACCGGCGTCCGGGTGAGCGTCAGCGGCACGCCCCAGTGGTTGTTGTAGGAGGCCACGGGCGCATGCGTCTTGCCCTGGCGCGAGAGCACCAGGCGCAGCGCCTCCTTCGTCCCGGTCTTGCCGACCGAGCCGGTGACCGCGACGACACCGGCCTTGAGCTCGGCGCGCCTGGCCATGCCGGCGCGCTCCATGGCGCGCAGCACGTCCGGCACCACCGCCAGCGGCGCATCCGCCGGGAAGGCACCTGCATGCGCCGCATCGACGACGGCGAGGCCTGCGCCCTTGGCGAGCGCCGCCGCGACGAAGTCATGCCCGTCGCGTGTCTCGCCCTGGATGGCGTAGAAGGCGTCGCCCGGCTCCAGCGTGCGCGTATCGATCGAGGCTCCGGACACGGTCGCCGGCAGCGGCCCCTGCGAGCGCGCCTCCATCGCCTCGATCAGGCGGGCTCCCGTCCACAGCGGTGCAGCCGTCATGCTCGTCTTCCCCCGGCCGTCTCGGCCATCGCCTGCCGCACCACCTCATGATCGGAGAACGGCAAGGTCCGGTCGCCGACGATCTGGCCGGTTTCATGACCCTTGCCGGCGACCACCAGCAGGTCGCCCGGCCGCAATTGCGCAACGCCGGCGGCGATCGCTTCGGCCCGGTCGCCGATCTCGCGCAGGCCAGGGGCGGCGGCGAGGATCTCGGCCCGGATCGCGGCCGGGTCCTCGCTGCGCGGATTGTCGTCGGTGACGATGGCGAT
>NZ_JAKFED010000084.1:0-6570 GCF_036675845.1 Allobosea sp.
GGGTTCCCCGCGCCTGCCCGACTAGCCCGCATCCAGCGCCGCGATCGCCCGCTCCGCCACGGCAAAATTGATCTTCGCCAGCGGATCGCCGTCGCCAAGGAACCAGGCCGCCGACAGGCCGCACCAGGCCAGGATCCAGCTCAGCAACCTGCGCCGCTCCAGCCCCGACTTCGCCAGCACGATCTCGAGCCGGCGCTCGAAACAGCCGGGCAGGGTCGCGACCGGCGGGTTCGGATCGGCCAAATCGGGATCGCAGAACAGGATGGTGTACTCGAAGGCGCGGTCGCCGATGGTGCGCTTCGGGTCGATGGCGAGCCAGCCGCGCGCCTCGAAATCGAGGACATTGTCGTGGTGCAGATCGGCATGCAGCGGCACGATCTCGCGCTGCGCCGCCAGCAATTCGGTCGCGGCTTCGGCCGAGCGCGCCAGGATGCCGCCTTGCTTGGCCGCCATCGGGAAGAGCTCCGCGAACCAAGTTTCGAGCGGCACCAGCCCGGCGGGGGCGGGGCCGCGCGGCTGGTGCAATCGCCCGATCGCCTCGCAGAGGATCGCGGTGGCCGCGTCGTCGGCAGCGGCGCTGCTGCGGGCCATGGCCGAGAGCGAGCGTGCGCCCGTGGCGCGTTCGATCAGGATGGCGTCGCCGGCCTCGTCGCAGGCGAGCAGGCGCGCGGCGCCGTCGCCGTTCCAGTATTCGAGCAGGCGATAGCCGAAGCGCTCATCGTCGCCGTCCGGCAGCTTCAGCATGGCAGGCTCGCTGCCGCGCCTGACCGGCAGCAGGCGGCTGCCATGCGTCCGGATCGGCGCGCCGTCGGGGGTGAGCCCCCAGCGCGCCAGCCAGGGGGCGAATTCGCCGCCCTCTGCCTTCACCCCTCAGCTCGTCTGCGAGCGGTTGCGGCCGATCAGGGGATACTGCTCCGCCTCGTAGATCTGCCCGGAGACCGGGGCGCTGTCGTCCGAGAGCCAGAAGGCGGCATGGGCGGCGATCTCCTCGGGCTGCATCAGCCGGCCGGTCGGCGCGAAGATCGCGGAGACATCCTGCTCCCAGCCGGGTTTGCGGCCCTCGCGCTGCTGCGTCGCGTCCTCGTTGGCGGTGAAGGTCCAGCCGACATTGAGCTGGTTGACGCGGATGCGCTCGCTGCCCAGCGCATCGGCGAGATTGCGCGTCATCGTGGTCAGCGCGCCCTTCGACATCGAGTAGACCGTGAGGTCGGCCTGGCCGCAGAGCGCGTTGATCGAGCCGACCGTGACGATGGTGCCGCCGGATTTCTGCAGGCGGAAGGCGCGGATCGCCGCCTCGGCGCAGAGCAGCGGCGCGCGGGTGTTGATGGCGAAGACATGGTCGAAGAACGAGGCGGTGGTCTCGCCGATGGCGCCGCGCGGATAGATGCCGGCATTGTTGACCAGCCCGTCGATGCGGCCGAAGGCTTTTCGCGTCGCATCGACCAGCGCCTGCGCCGTCGCCGGTTCCGCGAGATCGCCGCTCGCGCCATGGCAGGCGGCCCCGAGCCTGGCGCAGGCGGCGGCGACCTCGGCCTGGTCGCGGCCATTGACCAGCACCTTGGCGCCCTCGGCGACCAACCGCTCGGCCATGGCATAGCCGATGCCGGTCGAACTGCCGGTGACGAGAATGGCCTTGCCTGCAAGTCCTCGCATGGGGAAGCTCCGAGCGCGCGTGAGGGAGGTCGGTATGATCGTGAATCGGATCGTGGCGAATATTGCAACCGAGGATCCCGACCGGGCGCGCCAATTCTATGGCGAGATCCTCGGCCTGAAGCGGGTGATGGATCATGGCTGGATCGTCACCTTCGCGGCCGAGGGCGCTGCGGCGCCGCAGATCAGCTTCGCCCGCCAGGGCGGCGGCGGCGCGCCGGTGCCGGACCTGTCGATCGAGGTCGACGATCTCGACATGGTCCACAAGCGCGTCCTCGCTGCCGGGATCGCGGTGGAATACGGCCCCGTCGACGAGGATTGGGGCGTGCGGCGCTTCTTCGTGCGCGATCCGTTCGGCAAGCTGGTCAACATCCTGGTGCATCGCGGCTAGACCACGCCGAATTTTCGCGGAACCGCTTCGTCATCCCGGACAAGCCGCGAAGCGGCGCAGCTCCGGGATCCATCGTAAGGCTCCGGCGCTCTACGATGGATCCCGGGGCAAGCCCGGGATGACGAGGTGTTTCCGAGGGAGTGCAGCACATCGCAGCTATGGGCGGCTGTGGAGAAAGGCCGCTGCGGCTGGCCCGGCGGGCTCCGGCGCGGTAGGTTGCCGGCCATGCCGCTCCATCTGCTCAAACTCTGCGTCGGCGCCGAATCGATCAGCGATCTGGAAGGCTGGATCGCCGAGCGCATGGCGCAGCGCCGCCGTGCCGGCGAGCCGGAGGAACAGCTCCACACCACCCGCATGGTGCCCAAGCGCGTCGAGGAGATCGTCGCGGGCGGCTCGCTCTATTGGGTGATCAAGGGCCAGGTCTCGGCGCGCCAGCGCCTGACCGCGATCCGCCCCTTCACCGACAAGGACGGCATCGGCCGCTGCCATCTGGTGATGGAGCCGGTGCTGGTGCCGGTCGAGCCGCGGCCGTTCCGGCCGTTCCAGGGCTGGCGCTATCTGCAGGACAAGGACGCTCCCCGCGACATCGACGGCCGCAGCGGCGATCTCGGCGTGATGCCGGAGGAGATGCGGCGGGAACTGGCGCAGCTCGGCTTGCTGTGAGCGCAAGGCGGCGCTGCTTCCACGGCTCGCCTCGAAGGCCCATGGCGTTTGACTCCTACGGGACGCGGGAGTCTTCTGGGTTTCGAGCTACCGAAAAGTGATCCGTGGTTTCAACCTAGGGGAGCAACGCCCATGAAGCCGATTCGCATCCTGTCAGCAGCCCTGTTCGCTTGCCTCGTCGGGCCCTATCAGGCTTCGGCGGCGATGCCGCTCGCTCCGGCCGCGACATTCGCCGCGCCCGAGCTCGTCGAAATGGCCCAGTATCGCGGCGGGGGCCGGCGCGGCGCGGCAGTCGGGCCGAGGGGCGGTGCCATCGCCGGACGGGGTTATGCCGCCCGCGGGCCGAGAGGTGCCGTCGCCGGCAGGGGCTATGTCGCCCGCGGCCCAAGAGGCAATGTCGTTGCAGGCAGAAGCGGCGCCGCCGTCGTGCGCCCCGGCTATCGGCCGGTCGGGCCCGCCTGGACGCGCCCGGGTTCCTACTGGTGGCATCCGGGGATGGCCGTCGCCTCCGGGGCGGCAATCGGCTTCGCCACGGCAGCGGCGGCCACGGCCTACGCGACCTCGCAGGCGCCGGCGCCCGGCTATTGCTGGTACTATACCAACCCGCAGCGCACGCAGGGTTTTTGGGACGTCTGCCCGAATTGAGCGCTCCGCGCGGCGCCTCCCCAGTGAGGCGCCTGCCCGGATCCGGCCTGGCCTCACACGGCGATATTGTCGATCAGCCGTGTGCCGCCGAGCCGCGCCGCCACCAGAATCCGGATCGGCCCGTCGGCCAGTGAGGTCACCGGCGCCAGCGTCTGCGCATGGCGGGCCTCGAGATAGTCGAGCTCGAAGCCGGCGGTGATGATCTCGCTCTGGGCTTCGCCGACGGCGCGGAAGAGGTCGTCGCGGTTGCGCAGCCGCGCCGCCAGCGCCTGCATGACGCGGTGGAGCAGGGGGGCGAGCGCCCGTTCCTCGGCGGAGAGGTAGCGGTTGCGCGATGACAGCGCGAGCCCGTCGGCCTCGCGCACCGTTGCCAGCGGTACGATCTCGATGCCGAGATCGAGATCGGCGGCCATGCGCGCCACCACCTTGAGCTGCTGGTAGTCCTTCTCGCCGAAGACCGCGAGATCGGCCCGGCTCTGGGTGAAGAGCTTGCAGCAAACCGTTGCCACGCCTTCGAAATGCGTCGGTCGGAAGCGGTCGTCGAGGCCGACGGCGGCAGGCCCGAGCAGCAGGATGCGGCTGGCGAAGCCCGGCGGGTACATCTCCTCGACCGGCGGGAAGAAGATCGCGTCGGCACCGACCTGCGCGAGCTTGGCGCGGTCGCTGTCGAAGGTGCGCGGATACTTCTTGAAGTCCTCATGCGGGGCGAACTGGGTCGGGTTGACGAAGATCGAGACGATGACGCGCCGCGCATGCTTCTGCGCCTCGCTCACCAGCGCGATATGGCCCTCGTGCAGCGCCCCCATGGTCGGCACCAGCGCGACCTTCTCGCCGGCGGCGTGCCAGCCGGCCACGGCGGCGCGCATGTCCCGCACCGTCTCGAACACCGCAACCTCAGCCATGGCTTTCCTCCGGCCGGCACGATTCCCGTTGTCACGGACCATGCTCGGGCGCGGGACGGGTAGCAAATGCCGGCCGCATGGCCAATATCTCGGGCAAGGGTAAATTCGGTGGAGCGCATGGCGGACGACGACAAGAAGGCAGTGGGGAAAGCCGCCGAGGCGAGACCGGCGAATGTCGGCCGGGAAGCGTCGCGCCCGGGCGAGATCGACCGCTTCCTCGGCGCGGCGAAGCAGCTCGCCCCGCTCGCCACCGGCCAGGCCGGCCGGCTGGTCTTCGCGCTCGACGCCACGATGAGCCGGCAGCCGACCTGGGACCTCGCCTGCTCGCTGCAGGGCAGGATGTTCGAGGTCGCCGATACGACCGGCGGGCTTGCCGTTCAGCTCGTCTATTTCCGTGGCCTGGCGGAGTGCCGCGCCTCCGGCTGGATCGGCGAGCCGCGGCGGCTGACCGGGCTGATGAACGCCATCGCCTGCCAGGGCGGACAGACCCAGATCAGCCGGGTGCTCGTGCATATCCGCGACGAGGAGCGGCGCGTGCCGATCCGCGCCTTCGTCTATGTCGGCGATGCGATGGAGGAGGAGGTCGACCGGCTTTGCGCGCTTGCCGGCGAACTCGGGCTGCGCGGCGTGCGCGGCTTCATCTTCCAGGAGGGGGGCGACCCGGCCGCGAGCGCGGCCTTCGCCGAGATCGCCCGGCTGACCGGCGGGGCGCATGCGCGCTTCGACGTCAACGCGCCGAACTCGCTGCTGGAGCTGCTGCGCGGCGCCGCGGCCTATGCCAGCGGCGGCCGCGAGGCGCTGCTGCGGCTTGCCGGCGGCAGCCCGGCGGCAAAAGGGCTGCTCACGGCGATGGAGGGCCGCAAGCCGTGATGCTTCTCTACGGCCTCGGGGCCGTTATCCTGATCTGGTATTTTTCAAAGCTCTTCGCCGGCGCCGATCCGAAGAAGCTGGTCAAGCTCGGCAAGGCCGTCGGCGGCACGGCGGCGCTCGGCTTCGCCGCGCTGCTCATGCTGCGCGGCCGCCTCGACATGGCGATCTTTCTCGGCGGGCTCGGCGCCTGGCTGCTCGGCTGGAGCGCCTATGGGCCGGGCGGCCTCAAGATGCCGGAATGGGCCAGGGACTGGGGCGGGACGAAATCCGCAGGCCGCTCCAAGGTGGCGTCCATCCTGCTCGCGATGGAGCTCGACCATGACAGCGGCGGCGTCACCGGAAAGGTGCAGGCCGGCGCCTTCGCCGGCCGCGATCTCGACGAGCTCAGCCTTGCCGAGCTCGGCGCGCTGATGCGCGAATGCCTCGCCGGGGACCCCGACGGAGCGCGGCTGCTAGAGGCTTATCTCGACCGCCGGGCGCCCGGCTGGCGTGAAGACGCTGATCGTCACCGCAATACGGGGCAGGGCGGCGCGCCGGGCACGGGCGCGATGTCGGATCAGGAGGCCTACGAGATCCTGGGGCTTCAGCCGGGAGCGGGGGAGGAGGCGGTTCGCGAGGCCCATCGGGGTCTGATGAAACGCATCCATCCTGACGCCGGCGGTACCAGCGGCCTTGCTGCCCGCGTCAATCAGGCCAAGGATACCTTGCTGAAGAAACATGGCTGAAGTCCCTTCCTGATCCGGTCAGCCGCGGGTCGCGAAGCAGGCGAAGCCGCCGCGCTTGAGCTGGGCGCAGGTCTTCTCGGCATCCTTCGGACCCTCGAAGCCGGCGAAGCGGGCGCGGAACAGCGTGGTGCCGCCCTTCTCGACCTTCTCGGTGAAGGGCGAGGCGTCCGCGAGCGAGACCGAGGCCTTGGCGCGGGCCCTGGCGAGGATATCCCTGGCCTTGGACTCGTCATCGGTGGCGCCGAGCTGGATCACCCATTTCGAGGCGGAAGCGACCTTCTCGGCGGGGCGGTCGGCCGGCCTGGGCTCGCTCGCCCTGGCGCTCTGGCTGGCGCTTTCGATCCTGGCCGGCGGCGCCGGCTCGGGCAGGCGCGCCTGGATCTTCTCCTGGATCTTCCTGGACTCGGGCTCGGCTTCCTCGGCCCGGGGAGCGGGCTCCGGCTCGGCCAGCTTGGCGATCGAGGAGGTGACGTCGACATTGGCCGGCGGGCGCAGGACCTTGCCGTCGGCGGCGGGCGCGCCGATCGACCAGCGCATGGCCGAGGGCGTCGTCGTCGCGGCGACCGGGCGCATGCCGGAAAGCTGCAGCGGCTGGCCGCCGGCGCTGGCCGCGATCGGACGCGGCGGGGCGATCGGGGTGGTCGACGGCACCGCGGCATAGGCGCGGGCGGCGGCCGGCACAGCGGGCTCGAGACGCGGGCGCGGCACCGGCAGCGGCGCCGGC
>NZ_JAKFED010000077.1:0-6527 GCF_036675845.1 Allobosea sp.
AGCTTGCCGACCTCCCAGTCGTCCGGCGGGCAGCGCAGCGCGTCCATCGCCTGGTCGACCTTGGAATCGAGATCCCACAGGCCCTTGGCCTCGATCTCGTCCTGGAGATTGGTCATCTCGTCGGCGGTCTCGTCCGAATAGTTCATGGCGAGCTCATTGTAGCGGTCGAGGATCGCCTTCTGGGGCGCGACACCGAGCATGACGTTGTCGCGGACGTTCAGCTCCTCGTTGAGCTTCGGCTCCTGCGGCAGGTAGCCGACGCGCGCGCCCTCGGCGACCCAGGCCTCGCCGGTCCACTCCTTGTCGAAGCCGGCCATGATCTTGAGCAGGGTCGACTTGCCGGCGCCGTTGACGCCGAGCACGCCGATCTTGGCGTCCGGATAGAAGCTGAGGTGGATGTTGTTCAGGATCTGCTTGCCGCCCGGATAGGTCTTCGACAGGCCGCGCATATGATAGATGAACTGACGGGACATAAGCGTGCGAACTCCGCTTCGGACTGGCGCTTCGGGCGTGTCGGGAAATCTGCCGGGTAGATAGGCGACACCGCCCGGGAAGGCAACGGCGCGGCGCATGGCCCGCGTTTTCGGCAGCAGGTCGCCCCTCGGTCCAGGCCTGCCCGGCCGGCCGCCGGGCCGGGCTTCACGAAGCCGGCATCGCCGCTTCCGCCGGCCCGGGTTTTGCCTGAACCTCGGCCGCCGGGAATGCAGCGGGAGCCAGCTTCATGGGTCTGTCGACGGGGTGTGGCCGCATCATCCTCGGATCGCTCGCGGCATTGCTGTGGCTTTCCGCTTCGCCGGGGCGCGCGCAGGGAGCCGAACCCGGTTGCCGGCCGGAGATGGCGAGCAACCGCCTGCCGATCAGCCTCGCCAATCTCGGCCGGGACGAGGTCCGCCTCACCTTCGTCGGCCACGCCACCTTCCTGATCGAGACGCCCGGCGGCGTGAAGGCGGCGACCGACTACAACGACTATGTCCGCCCGCCCGAGACGCCGGACGTCGCCACCATGAACAAGGCGCATTCGACGCATTTCTCGCGCGCGCCCGATCCGGCGATCCGGCAGGTCCTGCCCGGCTGGGACCCTTCCGGCAAGGGCGCGGCCGCCCATGACGTGACGCTCGGCGACCTGCGCGTGCGCAATGTGCCGACCAATATCCGCATCTATTCCGGCGGCACCGATTTCGACGGCAATTCGATGTTCGTCTTCGAGATCGGCGAGCTCTGCATCGCCCATCTCGGCCATCTCCACCATCCGCTCGAGCCGGGCCACTTACGCGCCCTCGGCCGCGTCGACATCGTGCTCTTCCCGGTCGACGGCAGCTATACGCTCGACCAGGAAGGCATGATGGAAGTGCTGAAATCGCTGCAGGCGCGGGCGATGATCCCGATGCACTTCTTCGGCGGCGGCACGCTCAGCCGCTTCCTCGCGCGCTCGCAGGAATTCTGGCCGGTCGAGCGCCGCGATCAGTCGCAGATCGTGCTGTCGAAGGCCTCGCTGCCGGCAAAGCCGACGATCATCGTCCTGCCCGGGCATTGAGCCCGTTCAGCTGTTCACCCCGCCATCGATGGCGAAGCCGGCCCCGGTGACGAAGCGTGCCTCCTCGCTCGCCAGATAGGCGACGAGGCCGGCGATGTCCTCCGGCTTGCCATAGCGCGGGATCGCCATGCGGGCGCGCTGCTCGTCGGCTTGCTCGCCGGCGGCCGGGTTCATGTCGGTGTCGGTCGAGCCCGGATGGACGATGTTGACGGTGATGCCGCGCGGGCCGAGATCGCGCGCCAGCCCCTTGGTGAAGCCGATCAGCGCCGCCTTGCTCATCGCATAGAGCGCGATGCCCGGTTCGGTCACACGCTCGGCGAGGCACGAGCCGGTGGTGATGATGCGCCCGTCCTCGGGCAGATGCGCGGCCGCCGCCTGCGAAGCGACGATCACGGCGCGGACATTGACCGAGAGGATCGCGTCGATCTCCCCGGCGCCCCAGCTCCCGACCTCGCCATAGTGCCAGATGCCGGCATTGTTGACGAGGATATCGAGCCCGCCGAGCTCCTTCGCCGCCGTGTCGACCGCGGCCTTGACCGCTTCGGGATCGGCATTGTCGGCCTGCAGTGCCAGCGCCTTGCGGCCCAGTGCCTCGATCTGCGCCACCACCGCTTCGGCCTTGTCGCGGGCGCGCTCATAGGTGATGGCGACATCCGCCCCCTCCTGCGCCAGCCTGAGCGCGGTCGCCGCCCCGATGCCGCGGCTGCCGCCGGTCACCAGCGCCTTCTTTCCAGACATCCGAGCCATCCCATCACCTTTTCTGTGTCGATCGATACAAAACAGATGGGCGGCTTGCCGCGCCTCGTCAAGCAGATTATTTATCGATCGGTACAAAAAGGAGATCGCCTTGGCAGAGCGTGGCCGGCCCCGCGCCTTCGACCGGGAAAAGGCGCTTTCGCAAGCGATGATGCTGTTCTGGGAGAAGGGCTTCCAGGGCGCCTCGATGAGCGAGCTCACCGCGGCGATGGGCATCAATTCGCCGAGCCTCTACGCCGCCTTCGGCAGCAAGGACGGGCTCTATCGCGAGGCGATGGCGCTCTATGAGGATGGCGATGGCGTCGAGCTCGGCCGCGCGATCGCCGAGGCACCAGGCGCCAGGGTAGCCGTCGAGACCTATCTGATGCGCTCGGCCGCGCTCTTCACCAGGCCCGGCAAGCCGGCGGGCTGCATGGTCGTGCTCTCGGTCGTCCATGGCGCCGGCACCAGCCCGCAGACCAGCGGCGCGCTGCGCGATGCCCGGGCCGAGGCCCAGGCGCTGATCGAGGCGCGGCTGCGCCGGGCGGTCGAGGCCGGCGAACTGCCGGCAACCTGCGATCCGGCAATGATCGCCTCGTTCTACGTCACCGTGCAGCAGGGCATGTCGATCCGGGCGCGCGACCGGGCGACGCGGCCCGAGCTGGAAGCGATCGCCCAGGCGGCGATGGCCGCGTGGGAGGGGTTGATCGGCAGCGCCGGCCAGCCTCGGATCGGTTCGGCGGGCTCCGCTTAACCGGTTGCTCAGGCTGACTCGAAGCTTCGCTGGGCAAGCCGGCCGGGCTGCCGCATGGTCATCTCGAATCCGATGGAGCCAACCATGATCCGGATCCTTGCCGTCGCCACGCTCGCCGCCATGCTCGTGCCGGCCAGCGCCGAAGCCGCGAAATTCAGGTCCGGCGGCAGCCGCTCGCAAAATTCCCATGCCAGCCAGGGCGACCGGGACGGCTCCTCCCTCGTGGTGACGCCCGGCCTGCGCAGCCGGCAGAGCAGCCAGCCGGCGCCGGCCCAGCCGCAACGCGCCGCCACGCCCAGCCGGGCCATGACGGCCGAGCCGGTGGCCTTGCGGCTGACGGCGGCAGCGGAGCCGCGCATCTGGTGCCGCTCGCAGGTCGTGGTCGGCGGCTTCTGCGTCCTGAACTGACGCAGCCGGAACTGACGCGGCTCAGGCCGCCTGGAGCGCCGCCTCGACCTGCATCACCCGCCAGCGCCCCGGTGACAGTCCGTAGGCCTGCCGGAAGCGCCGCGTCATATGGCTCTGGTCGGAGAAGCCGCTCGCGGCCGCGGCATCCGCCAGGCCATCCCCCTTGCGGATCAGCGCCCTCGCCCGCTCCAGCCGCCGCATCACCAGATAATGATACGGGCTGGTGCCGTAGCGCCGACGGAACTGCCGGGCGAGCGCGTAGCGGTCGAGCCCGGTGATCGCTTCGAGTATCTGCGAGTCGACCGCCTCGTCGAGATTCTCGGCCAGGAAATCGCGCGCCTGCCCGCAGGCCCGCTCCGCCGGTGTTTCCGGCCGGCGCAGCGCGCAGGACGGGTCGAGCGCCAGCAGGGCCTCGGCGAGCCCGCCGACCGCCTGGTCGCGCTCCAGCGGCTCGAGCGGGTGGTCGAGATCGCCGAGCAGGGCGACCAGCGCCCGCAACAGCCTGCCGTCGCGACAGACCGCCTCGCCGACGAAGGGCGTGGCGCCGGCGCGGCCGGTGAGCGCCGCCATGATCAGCCCCGGCTCGATATAGGCCATGCGGTAGCGAAAGCCCCCTGCCATGCCGGCGCGCCCGTCATGCACCTCGTCGGGATGCAGGACGATCAGGTCGCCCGGCGTCGAATCGCGCTTCGCCCCGCGATAATCGAAGCTCTGCACGCCGCTGATCGTGTAGCCGATCGCATAGGTGTCGTGCCGGTGCGGATCATAGGCATGGCCGCCGAAGAAGGCCTCGATCCGCTCCGGACCGCCCTCGTCGGGCGCCGTGCGGATCCAGTCGCCCGGCACGCACGAACGTTCAAGACCGGCCGGCCGCTCGCGCCCTATCGTGCTCGTCATGCGCTTCGACACCAAGATCGCCATCATCGTCCATGAAGAGCTCGCCAGCTGGCAGAAGCTCAACGTCGCCTGCTTCCTGTCGGGCGGGCTCGTCGCCGCTGCGCCCGAACTCGGCGGGCAAGCCTACCGCGACGGCTCGGGCCAGGTCTACGGCCCGCTGATCCGCCAGCCCGTGCTGGTGTTCGCCGCCGCCTCGGCCGATCTCGCCCGGGTGCTGCGCCGCGCCGGCGAGGCCGGCCTGCGCCCCTCGCTCTACACCCGCGAGCTCTTCGCCACCGGCCATGACGACGCCAACCGTGCTGCCGTCGCGTCGGTCACGACCGAAGCGCTCGACCTCGTCGGCCTCGCCCTCCATGGCGAGCGCAAACCGGTCGACAAGGCGATCAAGGGGCTGAGGCTGCACCCTTGAGGCAGGACCTGCGCCGTCTTTGCGAGCGCAGCGAAGCAATCCAGGGGCGGCCGTGCTCTACGTCCCCCTAGATTGCTTCGCTGCGCTCGCAATGACGGATGGGTGTGCCGTCCGGCCTCTCACCCCGTCCGCGCCACCCTGCCCTCCAGCGGATAGGCCGGATCGGTGTAGCCCGGCGTCGAGGGATGGCCGGCCGGCACCAGTTCGTCGACCAACGCCTCGTCCTCGGCGCTGAAGCTGGCATCGAGGGCCGAGAGATAGGCCTGCCATTGCTCCATGGTGCGCGGCCCCGCGACCGCCGCGGTCAGGAGCTTGTTGTTGAGCACCCAGAGCACCGCGAACTGCACCGGCGTCATGCCGCGCACCGCGGCGTGGTCGCGGATGGTGCGTGCGATCACCAGCGATTCCTCGCGCCATTCGGTCTGCATCAGGCGCTTGTCGGCACGGCCGGCGCGGGTGCCTTCCGGCGGCGCCTGGCCGGGCTCGTATTTGGCGGTGAGGATGCCGCGCGCCAGCGGCGAATAGCTGGCGACGCCGAGCCCGTAATGGCCGCAGGCCGGCAGGTGCTCGACCTCGGGCATGCGGTTCATCGCGTTGTAATAGGGCTGGCTGACCACGGGCCGGTCGATGCCGAGCTCGTCGCAGAGCCGGCAGATCTCGGCGACGCGCCAGGCGCGGAAATTCGAGACGCCGAAATGGCGGATCTTGCCCTGCCGCACCAGATCGCCGATGGCGCGCACCGTCTCTGCGAGCGGCGTCTCATGGTCTTCCTTGTGCAGGTAATAGATGTCGATGAAATCGCTGCCGAGGCGTTTCAGGCTCGCCTCGCAAGCCTGGAGCAGCCATTTGCGCGAGAGCCCGCGCTGGTTCGGGCCCGGCCCCATTGCATTCGCCGCCTTGGTCGCCAGCACCCAGTCATGGCGGTTGCCGGCGATGGCGCGCCCGGTAATCTCCTCCGAGCGCCCGTCGGAATAGGCGTCGGCCGTGTCGATGAAGTTGATCCCGGCCGCGGCGGCATGGTCGACGATGGCGCGCGACTCCGCTTCCGGCGTCGCCGCGCCAAACATCATCGTGCCCAGGCAGAGCGGCGAAACCTTGAGGCCGGAACGGCCGAGCTGGCGATAATTCATGGCGATCTCCACTAGAGCCGGATCCGATCGGGTTGAATCAACCTGATCGGTGAATCCGTCTCTAAACTATTGGTAGAGAACGCGTGGTCCGATCAGATTGCACCGCAATCTGGTCGGCGCGTGCTCTGGGGTGCCGGAGCCTGCCCGATACGGCCAGGGTGCGCCAGCGCGGCCGGCGCAAGGCGACCTTGCGCAAGGAAATCCTCAATCTTTCGTGACAGGCTTTCGCGCATGCCCGTCCAGCGGACCATCCAGGCGAATATCGCCACGCTCGCGCAGAGCCAGAACTTCGCGACATTGCTCGCGGCGCTGAATGGCGCGGGCCTCAGCGTCGGCAAGACGGTCGAGGCGCAGCTCGTCTCGCTCGACGGCGACGGCAACGCCACCGCCCTCGTCAACGGCGTCAAGATCGCGCTCCTGCTGGCAGGGCCGGAAGCCCGGCAGGCCAGCCTGCAACCGGGCGCCAGCCTGCTGCTCCGGTTCGACGAACCCGCCAAGCCGGGCGCTCCGCTGCAAGCGGTTCTGGTCGGCACCCGCCCTGCCCCGGCCGATCTGCCCGCCCCTGCCGCGAACGCCGCGGCGAGCCCGGCGCCCGTGCCCCCGGCGGCACGCCCCGGAGACCCACCCCCGCAGCCGGGCGCCACCGGAAACATCGCGTTC
>NZ_JAKFED010000122.1:0-29496 GCF_036675845.1 Allobosea sp.
GCGGACGGGCCTCGGCGAGGGGCGGCGCGGCGGAGGTCTTCTGAGGCATGTCTCGACTCGGGTTCGCGGCGCCGCGATCATTAGTCGCGTCTCTTCTCGACTTCACGACGTTGCCGCAGGCGCTGAACTCGTAGAGGCGCGTGAAAAGGCTGGCAAGACAACCATCCCGCGCAGGCATTCGCGCAGATGCACAATTTGGTTACCATGGGCAACCGCTAACAATGCAATATTGCGTGTGAGGCAACGTATTCGAAATGAAGACTGCCACTTGCAGTCTCATCTTTCATGGATTAGACGATTACACGACTGATCCGTTTTGCATGATTCTATTCCGGCAGAATTCGACCTGCTGCCGGCGTGGGATCAGAGCAGGCGCTTGCGCCGCGTAAACAGGGCGGCCCCAGTCACCGATACGCCCGGTCCAAAAAAACAACGGAGCAACGCCCCCATGGCTGACCACGACGGTTCGGATTTTATCGAGCTTACAGCAGATATCGTTTCCGCCTACGTCTCGAACAATTCGGTTCCAGCTTCGGAATTGCCGGCGCTGATCAACGATGTCCACGTCGCGCTCAGCCGCGTCGTCGGCGGGGTTGCCCCAGTGGTCCCGGCCGAGGCGCCCAAGCCCGCCATCGCGGTCAAGAAGTCGATCACCGCTGATTTCCTGATCTGCCTGGAAGACGGCAAGAAGTTCAAGTCGCTGAAGCGCCATCTGCGCACGCAGTACAACATGTCGCCGGAGCAGTACCGCGAGAAGTGGGGCCTGCCGCCCGACTATCCGATGGTCGCGCCGAACTATGCCGAGGCGCGCTCGCAGCTCGCCAAGAAGATGGGCCTCGGCCAGCAGCGTCGCAAGCGCCGCTGAGGCGCCCTCGCTCGCGATCGGGCAGAAGAGCGTTCCCTATCGGGAATGCGCGCCAAGCCGTCGGCTCCTGCCGGCGGCTTTTTTCGTTGCCGGTCACTGCTGCCTTGGCCTGTCAGGAGGATCTCCCCTGCCGCTCGCGCGGCCCTTGCAATCGAGGATATAGGAATATAGTCACATATCCCTACCCCTGAGCGGCTCGGCCGGCGCAGGTGAAGGAGTGAACATATCATGAACATTGCGATTGCCAACCGATCGGACCCGTTGTCCCGCAGCGCCAAGGCGAGACTCGCTGAGGCAGCCGTCTGCGCCGCGCTGCGCTTGTCTCCGGCGGCCTTGCGGCAGAAGCGGCGGGGTGTCGGCCGGGCCGCCTTCGGCCGGCAGGTCGCGATGTATCTCGCCCATGTCGGCTTCGGCCTGAGCCTGACCCAGGTCGGCCTCGCTTTCGGCCGCGATCGTACGACCGTTCGTCATGCCTGCGCGCTGGTCGAGGACAGGCGCGACCAGCCAGGCTTCGAGCTCGCGCTCGCCGCGCTGGAGGCCGGGCTGGCGCTGCGCTTGCGAACCCTGGTTGCGGAGCTCGGCCGATGAGCGCGCCCGGGAGCGATGGCGCGGCGCCGCCCCGGCTTCTGCGCCATCTCCGGCAGCCGGGCGCCTTCGGCACGGATTCACCCTTCGGCTGCGGCCGTATCGCGCTTTACCGTAGCGTGCGCGGGGCGAGCCTCGGCGCCGGCTACGCCCCGGTCGAGGAAGCGCGGGACCTGGTCGAGGCCGGTCTTGCCGTCTGGCTCGGGACGGGAAGGGCGCGCCGCCTGCAACTTGTCGAGACGCGGCCTGCCCGGGCGCTCGCGGTGGCGACGATGACGGTGGCGGGCGAGGCGCAGGCCGTCGTCCTGGACGAGCGCGAGAGCCCGCTGCTCTGGCTGCATCGGCGGCCGGGCAAGGACGGCAGGCCGCAGATCTCGACGGCGGAATTCGCCGCCGGCGAGCGTTTCCGCGCCGAGCTGACGCTGGCGCAGATGCTGCCGCGCGTCACGGTGAACTGGGATGCCGGGCTCGCCGCCGGCACGCAGGCTTCATCGCGCGACCCGGCCTCCGCCTCGGATGCCAGCCTGGCGGCGCGCCAGCGCGTCCGGCAGGCCTGCAAGCGCCTCGGGCCCGAGCTTTCGGGCCTCGCCATCGACGTCTGCGGCTTCCTCAAGGGCCTCGATGCCGTCGAGCGGGAGCGCGGCTGGCCGGCGCGCTCGGCCAAGGTGGTGCTGCGCCTGGCGTTGGCGGCACTGGCCGAGCATTACGGTCTCGCCGGCAAGACCGGGCGGGGTTCCGCCGCGGCTTTTGCCTGGCAGGCTGCGGATGCGCGCCCGGCGATCCCGCCGCCGGCCTGACCCGGTTCAGGCGACGGCGGCGCGCGCGTCGCTCTTGATCCGTTCCATCATGGCGCGCACGCCGTTCGAGCGCTGCGGGGTCAGATGGGCGGCGAGGCCGAGCCGCTCATAGATGGCGAAGGCGTCGGTGGCCAGGATCTCGGCGGCGCTGCGGCCGGAATGGATCGCCAGCGCCAGCGCCACCAGGCCGCGCACGATATGGGCGTCGCTGTCGCCGCGGAAATGCAGCCGGGTGGCGTCGCCGGGGCCGCCTTCGCGGTTCGTCTCGAGCCAGACCTGGCTGGCGCAGCCGCGGACCTTGTTGGCGTCGCTATAGGCTTCCTGCGGCAGCGGCGCGAGCGTGCGCCCGAGCTCGATCAGGTAGCGATAGCGGTCGTCCCACTCGTCGAGGAGCTCGAAATTGGCAATGATCTCGTCGAGGTTTTCACTCATGCACCGTGGCTCACCTTGCACACAGCCGGCGGGGAGGCTGTCTGTCAGGTGGTCTTCGACGGGCGGCCCGGCAAGGTCAAGCGTCAGCGCTGCGACGTTTGCGCTTCTCCGCTGCGGCTCGCGGCGGCGGCTGCCAGCGCCAATACCCGGGCGCGCGTCTCGGGCTCCAGCCCGGCCAGTACCTCGGCGGCCTCGCGCAGGCTGGTTGCGCCCTCGAGGGCGGCCTTGGGATCGAACTTCGCCAGCACGGTGATCGCCGCCTTCGCATCGAAGGGCGCGGCGTCCGGCTCGCTCCTGGTGCCATGCACCGGCGAGTTCAGGGCGATCACCCCGATCAGCGCCAGGCTGCGCAGTAGATAGGCCATTTTCATCCCCGTCGCTTCGCCAGGGCGTCCCGGCCCCGACTTAGGCCACCCTAGCGGATGGCTCGAAACATCCGGTGTGCCGGACAGTCGCAATTTGAATCAAAGACAGGCTTTGCTCTTCAGTTTCCATTCACCTTGCCGGCAACAAGCAACGCCGCCGGATTTTTCTCCAACATGTCTATAAGCTTCTGATAAATAGGGATATTCCATCTCTCGCCACGGCCGCCGGCCGGTTCCGGTGCGGTGCTGCCTTAAGTCCCGCTTAAACGCCGGCCGCGAGGATTGCTTCCACAAGGCAAGGCGGTTTCGCCGAAGGCCGGCAGAGGTTGAGCGTTTGCGGTTCTCCAGCATGATGACGGCGATCAGGGCGCAGGTCGCGGCGATGGTTCACCCATCGGCGTTGCCGAACTCGCTCGAACGCATGCGGCATGAGCGCTTCATCCTGACGCGCCTGGTCATAGGCGTGGGCGGGCTCAGCCTGGTACCGGCCTATATCGCCTGGCGCGGCCGGCTCGACCTGCTCGAGCTCCCCGTGCTGGTGGCGATCGGCCTGCCGCTGCTGGCGGTTTTCGTGCTCTCCCGCACCGGCCGCCTCGACCTGGCGCATTGCATCTCCGGCGCGGCGCTGACGCTCTTCATCGTCGCGCTCGCCTGCATGACCGGCGGAGCGACCTCGCCGCTGCTGCTCTGGCTCGCCGCGGTGCCCGCGGAGGCGATGTTCTTCGGCTCGCGGCCCTATGTGGCGCGCGGCAGCGCGCTCGCCGCCATCGGGCTCGGCGCCATCATCGCCTTGCAGGGTTGGGGCGGCATGGCGGAGCCGGCGCCCTGGACCTTCGCGGCGATGCCGCTTTTCGTCACCATCGCGATCCTGCATGCGATGCTGATCGCCATCGTCTTCCTGCGCCGGCGCGACGACGAGTTGCGCGAGCACCGAGCCTCGGACGCCCGCGCCCGCCTGATGCTGGAGCATGTCGGCGACCTGGTGACCTGGCATGACATGACCGGGGCGGTCGTCTTCGCCAACGAGGCTGCCCGCGCGCTGACCGGCGCCGAGCCGCCGCAACTGCATGGCAAGGGCCTGTTCGAGCGCGTCCACATCGCCGACCGGCCGCTCTTCCTCAAGGCACTCAGCGACGCCGCCCATGGCGCCGGCCAGGCCAGTGCCTGCTTCCGGGTGCTGTTCGTGCCCGCCGGCGCCGGCGCATCTGCCGGTACCCCGACCGTGCGCTGGCTCGATCTCGACGCCCAGCGGATCGACCAGACCGGCCCCCGCGACGGCGCGGCCGTGGTCTGCGTCGCGCGCGACGTCACCGACCGCCGCGCCCATGACGAGGAGCGCGAGCGCAACCGCGCCGAGGCGGTCAAGGCCAGCGACGTCAAGGGCCAGTTCCTCGCCACCGTCAGCCATGAGCTGCGCACGCCGCTGAACGCGATCATCGGCTTCTCGGAAATGCTCAGCGGCGATCTCGCCGATGCGCTCGGCCCGGAGCGCCGCCAGGAATACGCCACGATCATCCACGATTCCGGGCACCATCTGCTCGACGTCGTCAACACGCTGCTCGACGTCTCGAAGATCGAGAGCGGCGCCATGACCATCGAGCAGGATCCGCTCGATATGACGAAGCTCGCCGAGGATTGCTGCGTCGTGGTCGCGCTCAAGGCGCAGTCCGGGCAGGTGACGCTCGAGCGCGTGGTCGGGCCGGATCTGCCGCCGCTGCTCGGCGACCGGCGTGCCCTGAAGCAGGTCATGCTCAACCTGCTCTCGAACGCGATCAAGTTCACCCCGGCCGGTGGCCGCGTGACGCTCGCCGTCGTGCGCGATGGCGGCATGATCGACCTCTCGATCTCCGACACCGGCATCGGCATCGCCGCCGCCGACCTGCCGCGGCTGGGGGATCCCTTCTTCCAGGCCAAGTCCTCCTATGACCGGGCCTATGACGGCACCGGACTCGGGCTCTCCGTCGTGCGCGGGCTGGTCGGCCTGCATGGCGGCACCCTCAGCATCGAGAGCGCGCCCGGCATCGGCACCCGCGTCGCGGTCCGGCTGCCGCTTGCCGGCATCGCCGCCGCCTGCGAACCCGTCCGCATCGCAACCCATGCCCGCGCCCCGCGCCGCGGCTTCGAAACCAAGCAACCCTTTCGCCTGACCGCCTGACCGAGAGCCGAGAAGATGTCCGCCACGCTCGCCGCCCGCGCCCGCACCAATGCGACGCTTTCCATGCCGCCGCGCCGCGCCACCGGCGGCAGGCGCCAGCTCTCGGCGTCGGCCCGGTTGCTGCGCTGGCTCGGCCGCCGTCCCGGCCGGGCGCTGATCATCCTGCTGTTCAGCGCCGTTGCCGCCGCGATCATGCTCAACGCGCTCGTCTTCCAGAAGGGGCGCCACCCGGCGCCGATGCTGTCGGCGCCTTCGGCCAGAGCGCTGCCGGCCC
Organism: Allobosea sp.; assembly: GCF_036675845.1. Taxonomy (GTDB): domain Bacteria; phylum Pseudomonadota; class Alphaproteobacteria; order Rhizobiales; family Beijerinckiaceae; genus Allobosea. Next base: position 5,474 of record NZ_JAKFED010000122.1, read on the forward strand.
CGGCGACGGAGCGGCGCGCCGATGCGCCGGCCGCGCAGCCGCAAGCGGCCGCCCCGCAGGGGATTCCGACCCAGCAGGACATCCTGCCGCCGGTTCGCCCGGGCAGCCTGCCCCAGGCTCAGCGCGAGGCGAACCCGCGCCCGCCCGCCGCCGTCGCACCCGCGCCGCGTGCCGGCCAGTCGGCGCCCGCCGCCCGCCCGGTGCCGGCACGCGATCCGATCGCCGATCTGATCAACGGTGCCGATCTGCGCCCGCCGGCGGAGATCCGCGGCACGGCGACGGCGCGTGCATCCGCTACCCGCCGCGGCGAGAATTGAGACCGTCCGGCAGCGCGGAGCGTAAGCTTTGGCACGTCTGACCAGCGATTTCTGGGTCTCGGCCTATCTCAGGCAGGCGGCGCTTGACGGCCTCGTCGCGGTGCTGCGCCGGCGCGGCGCCAGCGAAGCCGGGGCGATCTTCGTCAAGCTCGACCGTCTCGACGGCACTGCCATGCTCTATGGCCCGGCGCCGCAAGCGCTTGCCGAGGAGGATGGCGAGCGCCGCTTCCAGCGCCTGCTCGAGGCCGATCCGCTGGCGGTGGAGGATCGCGTCGCGCGCGAGGTCCGCTTCGATGCCGATCTCTGGCTCGTCGAGATCGAGAACCGCGCCGGCGACCCGCGGCTCAAGCTGGTCGATTAGCGCAGCCTGCACCCGGATGCCTGGTGAGGTCACCCCGGGTCGGCGCCGCATTCGCGGCTCGTCCGGGATGACGGCGTGCGATTCAATCCGGGAGGCGCTTAGCCCGTCTTGCCGCCGAGGCGGCGCAGCATTTCCTGCACGCTGCTGCGCGCTGCGGGCCGCTCCCCGCCGGCCCTGGCCGGCGTGCCGCTCGGGTCCATCGCCGGCTGCAGTGCCGGGCGGGCTCCGCCATGCTCCGCAAGCCCACCGATCTGCAGGGCGAGCCGCCGCGCCGTCGCCGGATTGAGCAGGCGCATCAGATCGGCCAGCGCGAAGATGCGCTGCACCGAAAGGGCGGTGTCGTCGCCGAGCCCGATCAGGAAGCGCGTCGCTTCCTCCGGGCTGGCGCCGCAGCCGACCAGCGTCAGCGCCGAAAGCTGGCGCGAATGATCACTCGCGAGCGCCTGCGCGAATTCCGCGCCGGCGCCGAAGAGATCGGCCAGCGCGGCGAAGGCGCCATGCCGGTCGACGAGGGCGGTGGCGACCAGCCCGGCGAACTGTTCGGGCGTGATGGTCGGGCGGCGCGGTGACGGCGCCAGCGCCTCATGCGCGGTGGCGGCCTCGATCATCGCGAGCCGCTTGTCGAGGCTTGCCTGGAGGAAGAGCGGCGCAAGCTCCGCGGCCGGCAGGTCGTCGCGGGCGAGCAGGCCAAGGCCGAGCGCGGGCGTGGCGCCGGCCCGCGCGACGAGCAGGTCGAGCGCCGCCCTGGGCAGCACCACCGCCAGATTGCCGACCAGTGCGAGGTCGACGGCGCGGTCGTCCCGTCCGGCGAGCAGCGTGCTCGCGGCGGCGCTGAGGTCGCGGCGCCCGGCAAGCGCGAGTTGCGCGGCGGGGTCGCCTTCGGCGGCGATCTCCTCGATCTCGACCGGGGAGAGCGGCATGCCATGGCCGATCAACGCGGCGAGGACCTCGCCGCCGCGGGCCCGCAGCGCCGTCAGGATCTCCGGCGGCACGTGCCGCCAGCCGGCGAGCTTGCGCGCCAGGATAAGGGCGGTCGGTTCGTCCACCACCGGAATCAGCGCGACCGCCATCTCCCGGAAGGCGGCCATGTCCTCCGCCGGCGGATTGGTGGTCGAGAGCAGGAGGTCGGCCTTCACGCGCAGCGCGACCTGCCGGAGGTCGAGTCCGCCACCGCTGGCGAGGTGGGCGAGTTGTGCGAGGTCGGCGGCAATTCGGGAAGGCATCGGCGTCTCGCGGGAAAAATAATTCGATTCTCGCGAACTTATCCCCGATGCGTTAGCACTGCGTTAACCATGAACGGGCCTGATGTCCGAGAGGAAGGCGTGCCGACGTCGCGCAGAGTGCCCGACCGAAGCGCCTTGAAGCAGGGTGCGAAAGAGTGGGAACCGGTTTTCCGCGGAATCCTGCTCCAATTTTCGATGCGAGGCGGATTCGGCTTTCGGGCATCCGGCTCTGGCGATTTCCGCGCAGGCGCCAACAAGGGAGGCGCATCATGGCCGACGTCATTCCTTTTGCGCCGCGCAGGCGCTTCGCCAGAACCGCCACCGCCGCCGATGCGGCGCCGGCGCAGATCCTGTTCTTCACCGGTGTCCGCTATGAGCGCCAGCCCGAACCGCCTGCGGCCAAGCCGCAGCGCCGGCCGCGGTCCGCCGGCAGTGGCGAGCGCGAAGCCAGGCGCAGGCGGCCGGGGTGAGACGCGCCGCCCTCCCGGCGATCCTGTCCAGCCTTCTCCTCGCCGGTTGCACGACCGGCGATCTCGGCCGGCCCCGCCCGAACTTCTTCAGCGATCAGCTCGTGCCCGGCATGGGCGACTGGGCGGCGCGATTCCGTGGCGAGGCTTCGTCCTGGTTCCACCTGACCGATGACGAGCAGCAATTGCGCGCCCGCGCCTGGCAGTTCGTGATGCCGACGCATGAGCGCAGCAGTTTCGAGCGTCAGCTCTCGAGCCTCGCCCATGCCCGCCTCCTGCCGGCGCAGGCGCAGGCGGGTTCGGTCTCCGATTACCACCGGGCGCTGGTCTCCGGCGCCTTCGCCTCGCAGGTCTCGCGCTACAACCGGCTCGCCGAGGATGCCGGGGCCGACCGGGCCCTGCTCGGGCCGTTCCGGGCCAATGCGATCCGCGTCGTCAACGCCGACCGCGCCAGGCTGCGCACGCTCGGCGCTTCGGCCCTGGTCTCGGCGGAAGCCCATGACCCGGCGCAGGAGCGCGTCATCGAGAACGAAGGCCTGATCCTCTGGGTCTGCGAGCGCCTCGGCTTCCGCCTGGCGAGCTATCGCTACGCCCTCGACAATCTCGTCGTCGAGATGCCCTCGCGCGAGGCGGTCAGGGCCGAGCGCGCCATCATGGCGCTCGAGGCCGAGGTCGGGCTCGCCTGCAAGCTGCCGCTGATCGGCGTCTTCGGCGGCGAGGGCGCGCGCCAACCGGACCGGCCGGTCGTCTACAAGGGCTGAGCCGGCCGCCCAAATGGTCTTCCCAGGCCCTGCTGCATTCCCTCGGAACCGCACCGTCATCCCGGGCTTGTCCCGGGATCCATCGTAGAGCGCCGGAGCCTTACGATGGATCCCGGAGCGGCGCCGCTTCGCGGCTTGTCCGGGATGACGAAGCGGTTCCAAAAAAATCAGCAGGCTTCAATCCACCGGGCCGCAGGCGACGCTCGTCGCCAGGGCCTCGGCCTCGCTGCGGTCGGCTTGGCGGCGGAGCATGACGCGGGCCACGATCAGCCCCTGCGGCGAGGACGAGACGACGCGCAGCTCGCGCGAGGTCTCGCCTTCCTCGTCCTGTGCCAGGCGCTCGTCGAGCTGCTCCTGCGTCATCACCACGAATTCGAGCACGCCGCGGATCGCCGCCCGGTCGGTGATCGCATAGACGACGCCGCCGCCGCGGCGATGGAGCGTCAGGCCGAGCGGCAGCGAGCCGATATGGGCGATGACGCGCACCGGCCCGGTGCCGAGATCGTAGCTGCAGACGGCGCTGACGCTGCTCGGATCGGCCTCGGCCATGACCGGCAGCCCGGTCGGCGCCGGCGTCACCAGTTCGGCGTGCCCGCCATTGCCCAGCGAGGCGTAGGCCGAAGCGGCGTCGCGCTCGGCCAGGGCCGGGATCAGCAGCACCGCCAGGATGTGGACGATTCCGGCGAGCACCAGCCCCATCAGCGTCAGCAGGGTAAGGCGCCGCAGCCCCCGGCCGAGCCGTCCCAGCCAGCCGGTCGTCGCCGTCGCCCGCGCCGGGCCTGGCGGGAGCGGCGGCCCATCCAGGAGGCGAGGATCGTCGATGGTGCTCATCGGCAGTCGATCCGGGTGATCCGCGGCAGCGCTTCGGGCCGCAACTCGCCGGCATGGCTGGAGATCGGCGTGTCGTAGAGCCGCAGGCGCAGCTGGAAGCGCCCGGAAGCCGGCAGCGGCAGCCAGTTGCCGGCTTCCGGCGTCGCGGCGGCGACGATGCGCAGGCCGCCGCGCTCGTCGCGGACCAGCTCGGCATTGGTGAAGCTCTCGCGGGCGACCGCGAGCTGGAGCGGGCCCCGGGCCGGGTCGGCGACGCCGAGCGACCAGCCGCGGGCCGGGGGAGTGACGCCGGTGACGGCATAGCGGCAGCGGCCGTCGAGCGGCTGGCCGGCATCGTCGCGCTCGGCGATCAGCTCCAGCCCTTCGCCGGCGCCGAGCGGCAGATGCACGCCGCGCGCCAGATAGGCCCGCATATAGGGATCGGTGTCGCGCGCGCCGCTTTTCGGCCAGGTCGTCCAGGCGCCGACCTGCGCCCGGCCGATCCAGGGCCGCTCGGCGACGGCATACCGGGCGGAGGCCAGCCCGAGCCCGGCGCCGAGGGCGATCACATAGGCGAGTTCGAGGACGCGCATGGAATGGGGGCTTGGCTCTCTTCGGCGCTCGTCGGGCGATGCGGCGATTCTAGAGCATTGTGCCTTCCGACTGAATCGAAACCTGTCATCCCGGACAAACGGCCTCAGCCGCGCCGATCCGGGATCCATGCCTGAGCCTTTCCAGCCAAGGTTCCGGGGACGGCAATCCCCGGCTCAGCGGATGCGCGACTGGCCCGGCCGTGCCGGCAATTCGCCGATGCCGGCCTGGATCGAGGTCTTCGCCGCGCGCGGCGCCTCGACGGATTTGAACATCGCCCCGACCGCCGACAGCACCTCGAAGGATTTGCGCGGCATGTGGCCGGCATTGGCGCCGCCCGTGGAATGCGCCGGGCCGGCGTTCTTCGCCACGGTCGCCTTGTCTGCCGCCGGCGGCGCCACGCCCGGGATCGGCTTGAGCTCGATGCCCTGATGGGCGAAGGCCATGATCTCCTTCCAGGTCATGGCCGGCAGCGAGCCGCCGGTCATGTTGGCGGTCTCGGAGGAATCGTCGTTGCCGAACCAGACCGCGCCGACGAGATTGCCGGTGTAGCCGACATACCAGGCATCCTTGTAGCCATTGGTCGTGCCGGTCTTGCCGGCGCTGATCACGCCGTCGAGCGCGGCGCGCCGGCCGGTGCCGGCCGTCGGCACGGTCGAGAGCATCTGGTTCATCTCCAGCGCCACCTGTGAGCTCAGCACCTGGGCGGGAGCCGGCTCGTCGCGGTCGTGGCGGTAGATTTCCTCGCCGAGCGAGTTGCGGATATCGAAGGCGGCGTAGGGTCTGGCCCGCTTGCCGCCATTGGCGAAGACGGCGTAGCCGGCGGCCTGGTCGATCACCGTGACCTCGGCGGCGCCGATCGGCAGCGAGACGGTGTCGATCAGCGGCGTGGTCAGGCCCATCGCCCTGGCGGTCTCGACGATCTTGTTGCGGCCGATGCGGGCGGCGCGCGCCTCATGCGTCTCGCCGGCCGCCCGCCCGATGGCGATCGACATCTGCACCGGGATCGTATTGATCGACTTGGCAAGCGCCACCGTCAGCGGCAGCGAGCCGGCATAGGAGCGCCCGTAATTGTTCGGGCACCAGTTGCCGATGCAGACCGGCCGGTCGGTGACGATGGTCGTCGGCTTGTAGAGCCCGGTGCTCATCGCCGCCGCATAGACATAGGGTTTGAACGAGGAACCGGGCTGGCGCAGGCTCGAGGTCGCCCGGTTGAATTGGCTCGCGCCATAGTCGCGCCCGCCGACGATGGCGCGCACCGCCCCGTCCGGATCCATGATCACGGTGGCGGCCTGCCGGACGCGATAGGCCTGGCCGTGCTGGCGCAGGATGCTCTCCACCGCCTCCTCGGCGCGCTTCTGGATCGCCGGGTCGTGCGGCGTCTTCACCGTCAGCACGCGCTCGGGGCCGATCTTGCCGTCTTCCGCCAACTTGCGGACCTCGTCGAAGGCCCAGTCGAGATAATAGTCGGGACTGGCGTCGCGGCGGCGGTCGATCGGCTTGGCCGGGTTGCGGCGGGCCGAGTCGATCTGCCCCGCCGTCATGAAGCCGGCATCGACCATGGCGCCGAGCACGTCGTTGGCGCGGGCGCGGGCGGCCGGCAGGTTGACATGCGGGGCGAACCTGGAGGGCGCCTTGAACAGCCCGGCGAGCATGGCCGCTTCCGCCACGGTGACGTCCTTGGCCGATTTGCCGAAATAATACTCCGCCGCGGCAGCGACGCCGAAGGTGCCGCCGCCCATATAGACGCGGTCGAGATAGAGCTTCAGGATCTCGTTCTTGGTCAGCCGGTATTCGAGCCAGATCGAGAGGAAGGCTTCCCTGATCTTGCGGTCGAGCGAGCGCTCATTGCTGAGGAAGAGGTTCTTCGCCAGCTGCTGGGTGATCGACGAGCCGCCCTGCACGACGCCCGAAGCCCGGGCGTTGACGGTGAGGGCCCGGAAGGTGCCGAAGACGTCGATGCCGAAATGGTCGTAGAAGCGCCGGTCCTCGGTGGCGAGCACGGCCTTGATCAGATGGTCCGGCAGTTCCTCGAGCTTCAGCGAATCGTCGTGCCGGGCGCCGCGATGGCCGATCTCGGAACCGTAGCGATCGAGGAAGGTGACGGCGAAGACCTGGTTCTTCAGGGCGTCCTCGTTCCCTTCCCGGAAGGAGGGGATCGCCAGCAGCAGAAGCACGATCGCGCCGGCGATGCCGACATTCAGGCCCTCGCTGGCGAATTCGGCGGCGAGGCGCTTCGGCCCGCTGACGGTGAGCCGGTCGGTCGCGCTGCGGACGCGCTCGTAGAATTCGCCCGCCCGCCGGCCGGCCGCATAGAGCGAAGCGTCGAGCCATGAGTCCGCCGCCAGCGCCGAGCGCTTCAGGCGGGTTGTCCAGCGTGCCTTCCTGAACTCGATCACGGATCGGGCCACCTTCAGAATGCCGCAGGATCGCTCCCGCCGCGTCCCGGATCGGTCAGCAGTCGCCCGACCCGGCCTCTCGAAATAAGCCTTGCAGGCCTCGGACGGAAGGGGCCGTGGCGCAGTGCCTGTTCACGAGCAGGTTCCGGGCCATCCCGGCCGTGCCGTTTCGGGACAGCCTCGTGATTTCAGCCGGCGATCTGTGGGGCAGGGCCCAAACGCAGCGGCGAGAGCAGGCCCTCAGGCCTTGGTCGCCACCAGCGCGAAGCGGGTCGAGGAGACCAGGCGCAGCGCGTCGTGCAGCTTGGCGCCGCGCTGCTGCGCGCGCACCACCTGGCGATAATCGGCCGGCTCGATCCGGGCGAAGCCGGCCTGGCGCAGCATGGCGCCGAGGCGCTCATAGCTCAGCCCGTCGCGGAAGAAGAAGCGCTTGGAGATCGAATCGAAGGCTTCCCGGTCGGTCGTGTGAACGCCGCCGCCACCGCTGCGCTCGCGCAGCCAGGTCGCGCTGCGGTTGAGCAGGTTCTGGAACCAGGAGCGGTTGATCCAGTCGCCGTCGATCACCAGCAGCTTGCCGCCCGGCCTGAGCACGCGGAACCATTCGGCGAAGGCGCCTTCCGGGTCGGTCAGCGTCCAGACCAGATGCCGCGTCACCAGCGCGTCATAGCTCTCATCCTCGTCGAGCAGGCGCTCGGCGTCGCCGGGCAGGATCCTGGCCTTGTCGCCATGCTTGGCGCGGGCGCGGGCCAGCATGTCCTCGGAGAAGTCGATCGCCGTCACCTTGTGGCCGAGCGAGAGCAGGCCACGGGTGATCTCGCCGGTGCCGCAGGCGAGGTCGAGCACTTCGCGCGGGGCGGGGCCGAAGGCCTGGCGCAGCAGCGCCTGGAAGGCGGCGAGCTCGGCATCCGACTTGATCGCATGGCCGACCTGCTGGTCGAAGCTCGCGGCGCGGCTCGACCAGTAGGCCCGGATCTCCTCCTTCAGCGAATAATTGGCGCCGGGGCTGGGAGCGTTGCTGTCTGGCATCGGCATGCTGCGGTTCGAAAGGGTTGGCGGGCGTGAAAGCACAGGCGTCAGACGTTGGCCAGAGCGGCCCTCGCCGGCTGGCCGGCCTTGCGGGCCGAACCCTGGACGACGACGAAGGGCGCTTCGCCGGCGCCGGTCTCGACCCGGGCGACGACGCCGTAGACATCCTCGAGCAGGGCCGGGGTGATGATCTCGCGCGGCGGGCCGAGTGCGATGAGCCGCCCCCGCGCCAGCACCATGACGCGGTCGGCGATGCGCAGCGCCTGGTTGAGGTCGTGGATCGCGATCAGCACGCAGATCTGCTTTTCGCGGGCGAGCCGGGCGACCAGGCTCAGCACCTCGAACTGGCGGTGCAGGTCGAGCGCGCTGGTCGGCTCGTCGAGCAGCATGATCTCGGGCCGGCGCACCAGCGTCTGCGCGATCGAGACGAGCTGGCGCTGGCCGCCGCTGAGCTCGCCGAGGCCGCGAAAGGCGAGGTCGGCGATGTCGAGATCGTGCAGGGCCTGGTCGATCGCGGCGAGCTCGTCGTCGCCGACGCCCCAGGAGCCGCCCTGCTTGCGCGCCAGCAGGATCGATTCATAGACGGTCAGCACCGCGTTCACGGCGGTGTCCTGCGGCAGGTAGCACGGTGCCTTGCCGGTGCTGCTGACGATCTCGACCGTGCCTGCGCCCGACGCCATCCCGGCGATGCGCCGGAACAGGCTCGACTTGCCGGCCGCATTGGGCCCGATCACCGCGACGATCTCGCCGCCGAGCAGATCGGGTGTCGTCACCTCGGCGAGGATCTCGCGCTTGCCATAGGCGACGCCGACCTGGTTGAGGGCGAGGCGCCTCACCATGAGCGCCTCCGGCTTGTCAGGATCAGGCTGAAGAAGAACGGCACGCCGACCAGCGCGGTGACGACGCTGATCGGGAAGATCAGGCCCGGGATCAGCGACTTGCTGACCACCGAGGACGCCGAGAGCAGGGCAGCCCCGGCCAGCGCCGAGGCCGGCAGGAAGAAGCGCTGGTCCTCGCCGATCAGCATCCGCGCGATATGCGGCCCGACCAGGCCGATGAAGCCGATGGTGCCGACGAAGGCGACCGGCACCGAGGCGAGCAGCGCGACCAGCAGCATGGTCTCGAGCCGCAGCCGGCGCACGTCGATGCCGAAGCTCGCCGCCTTCTCGTCGCCGAGCCGCAGCGTCGTCAGCGCCCAGGCCCGGCGGGCGAAGAGCGGCACGCAGAACAGCAGCACGGCAGAGGTGATGGCGAGCTTGTGCCAGTTCGCCTTGGTCAGCGAGCCCATCATCCAGAACACCACCGCGCCCAGCGCCTGCTCGGAGGCGAAGAACTGCAGCAGCGCCAGCAGGGCGTTGAAGGTGAAGACCAGCGCGATGCCGAGCAGCACCACGGTCTCGGTGGTGACGTCGCGCCGCTGGCTCAGCATGTGGATCAGGAGCGAGGCGCCCATCGCCATGATGAAGGCGTTGATCGGCACGACATAATCGATGGCGAGCGGCACGATCGCGACGCCGAAGACCAGCGCCAGCGCTGCCCCGAAGCTCGCCGCCCCCGAGATGCCGAGCGTGAACGGGCTCGCCAGCGGGTTGTTGAGCACGGTCTGCATCTGGGCGCCGGCGATGGCGAGCGCCGCCCCGGTGACCACCGCCATCAGCGCGACCGGCAGGCGGATGTCCCAGATCACCACCCGGACCGCGACCGGCGCGGTCGAGGGCGAGAGCAGCGCGTCGATCACCTCGCCCATGCCGTAGCGCGCCGGGCCCAGCATCAGGTCGACCAGGAAGGAGAGCAGCAGCACCGCGGCGAAGCCGGCGAGCATCAGCTTGCGGCGGAAGGCGAGCGCGCGATAGGCGGCGCGGCCCTCGGCCGCCTGCGGCCCGGCCACGCTCTCTTCCGCCAGGGCCGGCGCCAGGCTCACTTGGGGGTCTCGAGCGAGACCCAGAGGCCGGGCTCATAGGGCAGCGGCAGGAAGCGCTCGTGCAGCACCCGCATCGTCGCGTCCGGGTCGATGTCCTTGAACAGCTCCGGATGCAGCCATTTCGCGATCTGCTGGATCGCCACGAACTGGTAGGGGCTGTTGTAGAACTGGTGCCAGATGCCGTGGACGCGGCCGTTCTTCACCGCGGCGGACTGGGCGAAGGCCGGGCGCTTCATCAGGTTGGCGAGCTTGCGGCGGGCCTCCGTCATGTCGGCGCCGGCGCCGAGGCCGACCCAGTTGCCGCCGGGCACATAGCCTTCCCAGCTGCTGCCGGTGACGATCACCACATCCGGATTGTCGGCGACGATGCGCTCCGGGTTGATCGTGCCGAAGGTAGCCGGGATCAGCGGCGCCGCCAGGTTCCGGCCGCCAGCGAACTCGACCATCTTGCCGAAATTCTCGTTGCCGAAGGACATGCAGCAATCGTCTGAATAGCCGCCGGCGCGCTCCATCATGACGAGCGGGCGCTTGAGGTCGGGGGCCTTGGCGAGCCGCTCGGTGACCAGCGCGATCTGCCCGGCGCGGAACTTGATGAAGTCCTCGGCGATCTGCTCCTTGCCGAAGAGCTTGCCGATCAGCCGCATCGACGGCTCGGTATGCTCGAAGGGCTTTTCACGGAAGTCGACATAGACCACCGGGATGCCCACCGAGGCGAGCTTCTCGACCAGCTTGGCCTCGTCGCTGGCGACCTTGGCCTCGATGTTGAGGAAGAGCACGTCTGGCTTCAGCGCGATCGCCTGCTCGACGTCGAAGGCGCCGTCCTTCATGCCGCCGAAGGTCGGGAGCTTGGCGATCTGCGGATAGCGCTTCAGATAGGCCTTGTAGTTCTCGGGATCGGCCTTGCCGAGATCGTCGCGCCAGCCGACGACGCGCTTGAACGGGTCTTCCTTGTCGAGCGCGGCGACGAAATACATCTGCCGGCCCTCGCCGAGGATGATCTTGCGCACTGGCGCCTCGACCTTGACCTCGCGGCCGATGACATCGGTCACCGTGACCTTCTCGGCTGCGGCCGGCAGGGCGGTCGCCGCCAGCCCGGCGGCAGCGGCGAATGCGCGCAGGAAGGTCCGTTTCGTCAGCATCGGGGAACTCTTGCAGGAGGAAATCTTCGGCTCAAATAGAAGGGCAGGAGTATTCGGTCAATTTTCCTAGATTATAATTCTTCTAATAACAGATTAGAATAAATCCAGATTTGACGCCCGCGCGTTCCCCGATCCCTCGCGGTGAGGGCCGGCGCGCTTTCCTCGGTGGCCGCGACGGGGCATAAGCGGCCATGGCCGCGCAACCAATCGAAAATCCGCCCTTCTGGCAGACCAAGTCCCTAGAGGAGATGACCGAAACGGAGTGGGAATCGCTCTGCGACGGTTGCGGGCGCTGCTGCCTGGTCAAGCTCGAGGACGAGGATACCGGTCGCATCCTGGCGACCGATGTCGGCTGCCGCCTGTTCGATGCCGGAACCTGCCGCTGCCGCGACTACGAGAACCGTTCGCAGACCGTGCCGGATTGCGTGACGCTGACGCCGGAGGCGGTGCGCACGCTGCCCTGGCTGCCGCCGACCTGCGCCTACCGCCTGGTCGGGGAGGGCAGGGACCTGCCCTGGTGGCATCCGCTCGTCTCGGGCGACCCGCAGACCGTCGTCGAGGCCGGCATCTCGGTGCGCGGCCGCGTCCATGCCAATGAGGACGAGATCCCCGAGGAGGAGGTCGTCGCGCGGCTGGTCAACTGGCCGCTGCGCTGGCCCCGGCGCGCCCGCGGCCCGCTTCGCTGATGGGCGCGGCGCTGCCGGACGGGAACCGTCTTGCGGCTGTTCCGGCTCGGCTTGCGGGCGCCGGCTCATTGATTGTTCATCTGCTTTTGGGCATGACCGCGCCGGGCGGGTGCGCTGCAGCAAGCAGCCCCCGCAAACGCGAAACCATCCAAGCGCGCCGGCGTTGATCGCGGCGACAAACTTGAAAGAGGCTGGCTGATGGCAGGCGAGAAATGGGTCTACACCTTCGGTGACGGCAAGGCCGAAGGCGAGGCGGGGATGAAGAACCTGCTCGGCGGCAAGGGCGCGAACCTCGCCGAGATGAGCAATCTGGCCCTGCCGGTACCACCCGGCTTCACCATCACCACCGAGGTCTGCACCTGGTATTACGACAACGGCAAGAGCTTCCCGGCCGAGCTCGACGGGCAGGTCAGGGCGGCGCTCGCCGGCATGGGCAAGCTGACGGGCAAGACCTTCGGCGACCCGGCCAATCCGCTGCTGGTCTCGGTCCGCTCCGGCGCGCGCGCCTCGATGCCGGGCATGATGGACACGGTCCTCAATCTCGGCCTCAACGACGTCACCGTCGAGGCGGTGGCGCAGGCTTCGGGCGATGCCCGCTTCGCCTGGGACAGCTATCGCCGCTTCATCACCATGTATTCCAGCGTCGTGCTCGATATCGACCACGGTCATTTCGAGGAGGCGCTCGAGGACTACAAGGAGCGCAAGGGCTACCATCTCGACACCGAGCTTTCGGCCGATGACTGGAAGACCCTGGTCGGCCGCTACAAGGCGATCGTCAGCAAGGAGCTCGGCGCGGAATTCCCGCAGGAGCCGGAGCAGCAGCTCTGGGGCGCGGTCGGCGCCGTGTTCTCGTCCTGGATGAATGCGCGGGCGATCAAGTATCGCGAGCTGAACGACATCCCCGCCGCCTGGGGCACCGCCGTCAACGTCCAGTCCATGGTCTTCGGCAATATGGGCGAGACCTCGGCCACCGGCGTCGCCTTCACCCGCAATCCCTCGACCGGCGAGAACGAGCTCTATGGCGAGTTCCTGATCAACGCCCAGGGCGAGGATGTCGTCGCCGGCATCCGCACCCCGCAGGACATCACCGAGGCGGCCAAGCGCGCCGCCGGCTCCGACAAACCTTCGATGGAGAAGGCGATGCCGGAGGCCTATGCCGAGCTCTGCCGGATCTACGGCATCCTCGAGCAGCACTACCGCGACATGCAGGACATGGAGTTCACCATCCAGGAGAGCAAGCTCTGGATGCTGCAGACCCGTTCCGGCAAGCGCACCGCCAAGGCGGCGCTCAGGATCGCCGTCGATCTCGCCCGCGAGGGGCTGATCAGCGAGAAGGAGGCGGTCGGCCGCATCGAGCCCGGCGCCCTCGACCAGCTCCTGCACCCGACGATCGACAGCAAGGCCGAGCGCCGCGTGCTGACCACCGGCCTGCCGGCCTCGCCCGGCGCCGCCGCCGGCGAGATCGTCTTCACCTCCGAAGCCGCGGAAGCTGCGAAGAAGGCCAGTCGCAAATGCATCCTCGTCCGGGTCGAGACCTCGCCTGAGGACATTCACGGCATGCACGCCGCCGAGGGCATCCTGACCACGCGCGGCGGCATGACCTCGCATGCGGCGGTCGTGGCGCGCGGCATGGGCAAGCCCTGCGTCTCCGGCGCCGGGCAGATCCGCGTCGACTACGCCAAGGCGACGATGACCGTCGGCCCGACCACGCTGAAGGCCGGCGACTTCGTTACCATCGACGGCTCGACCGGGCAGGTCCTGCTCGGCGAGGTCAAGATGCAGCAGCCGGAGTTCTCGGAGGAGTTCAGGACGCTGATGGGCTGGGCCGACAAGCTCCGCCGCCTCAAGGTCCGCGCCAATGCCGAGACCCCGCGCGACGCCAGGGCGGCCCGCGAGTTCGGCGCCGAGGGCATCGGGCTCTGCCGCACCGAGCACATGTTCTTCGATGCCGGCCGCATCCTCGCCATGCGCGAGATGATCCTGGCCGAGGACGAGGCCGGCCGGCGCGCCGCGCTCGCCAAGCTCCTGCCGATGCAGCGCCAGGACTTCGTCGAGCTTTTCACCATCATGCACGGGCTGCCGGTGACGATCCGCCTGCTCGACCCGCCGCTGCACGAGTTCCTGCCGCATACCGACGACGAGATCGCCGAGGTCGCCGCCGCGATGGGGACGACGGCCGAGAAGCTGCGCCGCCGCGCCGCCGAGCTGCACGAGTTCAACCCGATGCTCGGCTTCCGCGGCTGCCGCCTCGCCGTGGCCTATCCCGAGATCGCCGAGATGCAGGCCCGCGCCATCTTCGAGGCGGCGGTGATCGCCGCGAAGGAGACGGGCAAGCCGGTGATCCCGGAGGTGATGGTGCCGCTGGTGATCGGCGCGCCCGAATTCGACCTGGTCAAGGCCGGTATCGACGCGATGGCGGCGGCGGTCCGCACCGAGACCGGGGCGAGCCTCACCTATCAGGTCGGCACCATGATCGAACTGCCGCGCGCCGCGCTGCGGGCTGAGGAGATCGCCAGGAGCGCCGAGTTCTTCTCCTTCGGCACCAACGACCTGACCCAGACCGCGCTCGGCATCAGCCGCGACGACGCCGCCTCCTTCCTCGGCGCCTATACCGCCAAGGGCATCCTGACCAGCGATCCCTTCGTGACGATCGACCAGGAGGGTGTCGGCGAGCTCGTCAGGATCGCCGTCGAGCGCGGCCGCAAGTCGCGTCCCGACATCAAGCTCGGCATCTGCGGCGAGCATGGCGGCGATCCGGCCTCGATCGGCTTCTGCGAGAGCGCCGGGCTCGACTATGTCTCCTGCTCGCCCTTCCGCGTGCCGATCGCACGGCTCGCTGCCGCCCAGGCGGCGCTGGGCGCGATCAAGGCCAAGGACGCCTGAGTCCGGCGGCGGGGCGGCCGGTTCAGGGCGTGATCAGGATCGCGCCGTTGACCCGGCGCGCTTCCGCCGCCTCGTGGACCGCGACGATGTCGTCGAGCGAAAAGCGCGCGCCGATATCGACGGCGACATGGCCTCTGGCGACGGCGTCGAAGAAGTCGGCCGCATTGGCCCGGAAGGTCTCCGGGTCGGCGTTGTGGGGAAAGACGGACGGGCGCGTCAGGAAGAGGCAGCCCTTCTTGCTCAGCAGATCCGGCTCGATCGCCGGCGCCTTGCCCGAGGCGGCGCCGTAGCTGACGACGAGGCCGAAGGGCGCCACGCAATCGAGCGACTGCAGCAGCGTGTCCTTGCCGATCGCATCGTAGACGACCCGGGCCTTGCGCCCGCCGGCCGCCGCGACGAAAGCCTCGGGCCAGGCCGGATCGTTCAGATCGATGACGGCCTTGCACCCTGCCGCCAGCGCCGCGTCGCGCTTCTGCGGCGAGCCGGTGGTGCCGATCACCGTCGCGCCCAGTGCCGTCGCCCAGCGCGTCAGGATCTGGCCGACGCCGCCCGCCGCCGAATGCACCAGAAGCAGGTCGCCGGGCTCGACGCGGTGCGTCTTGCGCAGCAGATATTGCGCCGTCATGCCCTTGAAGAGCAGGGTCGCGGCGGCTTCGTCGCTGACATTGTCGGGGAGCCTGACCAGCTTCTCCGCCGGCACGTTGCGCCTGTCGGCATAGGCGCCGACACCGGCATGCATATAGGCGACGCGCTCGCCCGGCACCCAGCCGGCCACATCCTCGCCGAGCGCCTCGATCACGCCCGCCGCCTCGAAGCCGAGACCGGTCGGCAGCGGCAGCGGATAGGCGCCCTTGCGCTGGTAGACGTCGATGAAGTTGAAGCCGATCGCCGTTTGGCGAATCTGGACCTCGCCCGGTCCCGGCGCGGGAAGCTCGCGCCGCCTGACGGAAAGGACGCTCGGCGGTCCGAAGGCTTCGAGAACAACGCTGCGGCTTGTCGTCATGGCGTTTCCGCTCCAGAGATGATCGTCGCAATGGGGCACAATGCCAGGTACGATGCAAGTCGTACCTTGGCGAGGTTCGATCGGAAGGGCCGACACGTTGCCAGATGAGAACGGCCATCCGGCTGTCGACGAGATCGAACTGGGCGCGGTTTTCGCGGCGCTGGCCGATCCGCTGCGCCGCCAGGTCGTGCTGACGCTCGCGGCAGCGCCCGGTGAGGTCCGCCATTGCAGCGCGTTCGACCTGCCGGTCACCAAGGCGACGCGCACCCATCATTTCCGGGTTCTGAGGGAATCCGGGCTGATCCGGCAGGTCGATCTCGGCAACAGCCGGACCAACCAGTTGCGCCTGGCGGAGTTGCGGAATCGCTTCCCCGGGCTCGCCGATCTCCTGCTGGCCGAAGCCGCGAACATCGGCGCTGCGAAGGGGTGACCGGAGTGGCGAGAAGCCTGACCACCATCGGCTTCGACGCCGACGACACGCTCTGGCAGAACGAGCAGTTCTACCGCCTGACCGAGGAGCGCTTCGTCGCGCTGCTCGGCGAGCATGGCGAGGCGGCCGAGATTTCCGGCCGGCTGCTCGAGGCCGAGAAGCGCAACCTTGGCGTCTACGGCTTCGGCATCAAGGGCTTCACGCTCTCGATGATCGAGACCGCGATCGAGGTCACGCGCGGGCAGGTCTCGCCGGCGGTGATCGGCGAGATCCTCGCTGCCGGCCGCGAGATGGCGGCCCATCCGGTCGAGACCCTGCCGCACGCGGCGGAGACGCTGGCGGCACTCTCGGGCGACTACCGCCTCGTGCTGATCACCAAGGGCGACCTGTTCGACCAGGAACGCAAGCTCGCCCAGTCCGGCCTCGGCGACTTCTTCGACGCGGTCGAGATCGTCAGCGACAAGAACGTCTCGACCTATCAGCGGCTCTTCGCCCGCCACGGCGCCGGCCCGGAACGCGCGATGATGGTCGGCAATTCGTTGAAATCGGACATTGTTCCGGCGCTTTCTGCCGGCTCCTGGGCCATCTATGTGCCGCATGCGCTGACTTGGGCGCTCGAACATGCCGAAGAGCCGGCAGGCGAGGCGCGCTTCCGCAAGCTCGCGGATCTCGCTGGGCTGACCGAACTGGTGCGGGAGATCGGCTGATCCCGCGCGGAACGGCGTGAATCGGGCGCTCTCTGGACCCGTGTTGCAAATCGTGCTACCTGCTCCCATGTATGACGAGATGCGGCCGGGTTCTGGCCAATCCTCCGCGCGGTTAAACCTGTCGGCGGGCACGATTCAGATCCACCACACATCGCTACAAGTCCAGTGCGAGGCGTCCGCGCGTCGAGCCCTGGGTCGCAACGATACGCGGATCTGAAACGCAAGGATTTGCATTCCATGGAAAAGGGCACCGTGAAGTGGTTCAACGCCACCAAGGGGTACGGCTTCATCACGCCTGAGAACGGCGGACAGGACATCTTCGTCCACATCAGCGCCGTCGAGCGCGCCGGCCTGCGCGAACTGCGCGAAGGCCAGGTCGTCTCCTACGAGCTGATCGCCGATCGCAAGACCGGCAAGTCTTCGGCCGGCAATCTCGCCGTCGCCTGAACGATCAAGACTTCCGGGCGGGCCTTCGGGCCCGTCCGTTCCAAGGCGCGCTTTCCGTTCGGCCCGTATCGGCCGGGCGACAGGAGCGCGCTGCGGCTACATCCGGGGCGTACTCTTGTTGCAAAAGTGGTTCCACTTTTGCGGAAGATGCTCCGGAGCGGGCACACGCCCCGCATGACGACATCCTCCGGCGCAGTGGCTAGCGGTTCGCCGGGCGGAAAGACCTTCATACGTAAACCGAGTATCGCATGACGCGGCGCTTCCGTTCTCCACGTGCGCCCCTTGCGATCCGGTTCAGGAAAGACCTGTTTTGACAAAATTTACCGACCTCGGCCTGGCCGAGCCGCTTCTCAAGGCGCTCGCGGCCGAAGGTTATGAGACGCCCACGCCGATCCAGGCGCAGGCGATCCCTTCGATTCGCGACGGTCGTGACCTGCTGGGCGCCGCCCAGACCGGCACCGGCAAGACCGCCGCCTTCACCCTCCCGATGCTGCACCGGCTCATCAACCAGCCGCGGCGCATGCAGCCGCGCTCGGTGCGCGCGCTGATCCTGTCGCCGACGCGCGAGCTCGCGGCCCAGATCGAGGCCAGCATTCGCGCCTACGCCCAGTTCACCACCGTCAAGTCGACGGTGATCTTCGGCGGCGTCCCGGTCGGCAAGCAGATCCGCGCGCTCGGCCAGCATGTCGACATCCTCGTCGCCACGCCCGGCCGCCTGCTCGATCTCGTCGACCAGCGCGCCGTCTCGCTGCGCGAGATCGAGTTCCTGGTGCTGGACGAAGCCGACCAGATGCTCGATCTCGGCTTCATCCATGCCCTGCGCCGGATCGCGACGCTGATCCCGGCCAAACGCCAGACCCTGCTGTTCTCGGCGACGATGCCGAAGGCGATCCGCGAGATCGCTTCCGCCTATCTGACCGATCCGGTCGAGGTCGCGGTCGCGCCGGTCGCGACCACCGCCGAGAAGGTCGACCAGCGCGTCGTCTTCACGGAAGCCGGCCAGAAGCCGGCGCTGCTGGCGAAGACCCTGAGCGTTCCCGAGATGGAGCGCGCCATCGTCTTCACCCGCACCAAGCACGGTGCCGACAAGGTCGTGCGTCAGCTCGAGCAGTCCGGCATCGCGTCCGCCGCCATCCACGGCAACAAGAGCCAGGGCCAGCGCGAGCGCGCGCTCGGCGCCTTCCGGGACGGCGAGCTTCGCATCCTGGTGGCGACCGATATCGCGGCGCGCGGCATCGACGTCGACGGCATCAGCCATGTCATCAATTTCGACCTGCCGAACGTGCCCGAGACCTATGTCCACCGCATCGGCCGCACCGCGCGCGCCGGCGCGTCCGGTGTCGCCATCGCCTTCTGCACGCCGGAAGAGCGCGGCGATCTCGCGGCGATCGAGAAGCTGACCAAGGTGGCGCCGACGCCGATCGGCGAAGTGCCCTATTGGGACGGCCGCACGCCGAAGAAGCCGCCGCAGAACCAGGGCCGCGGCGGCCGTGGCCAGCAGGGCGGCGGTGGCCGCGACAATGGCCGGCCGCAAGGCCAGCGCCAGGGCGCCAAGTCCGGCAATGGCGGTGGCAATAACGGTGGCGGCCGCAATGGCGGCGGCCAGCGCAGCGATGCGCCGCGCCCGAACCAGCCGCGCAGCGAACGTCCGGCGCCGCGCACCGACGCGCCGGCGGCACGAAAAGAAGCAGCTTCCGGCAATGAAGGGCTTGGCGGCGTCGCGTTCTTGCAGCAAAGAACGGAGCAACGACGCACCAATGGCGCCAGGCGGCGCGCGAACTGACGCGTAGCCCGCTCGACGGGCCGGATCGCGGCAAGCCTGCTGGTCCGGTCCCCGTGCCGAAGAGAAGACGAAGGATCAGGGAATGGCGAAGGAAGAACTTCTCGAATTCGACGGCACCGTGGTCGAGGTGCTCCCGGACGGGAACTACCGGGTCAAGCTCGACAACGACCATGTGATCCTGGCCTATGCGGCCGGGAAGATGAAGAAGAACCGTATCCGCACCATCGCCGGCGACCGCGTGGTCGTCGAGATGTCGCCCTACGACCTCGACAGGGGCCGCATCAACTTCCGCCAGAAGACCGCGAGCCCCGGCCCGATGCCGCCGCGGCCGCAGAACTTCCGCCGGCGCTGAGCCGCCGGTGCGCTTCACCAAGCCCGAGCAGTTCTTCATCGCCGCGGGCGTCGGTCTCGGCGCAGCGGCCTCGCTTGCCGCCAATACCGGCTGGATCACCAAGGGCGGGACCTTCCCGCCCTTCGTCTATGTCCTGCTGGCGCTGGCGCTGGTCGAGGTCGCAGCCAGCCTGCTGATGCGCCAGCCGCCCGGCACGCTCATCGCCATGCCCGCCCGCATCCTCGCCTTCGCGCTCGGCGTCGGCGTGCTGCTGCTGCTCACCGGCGGGCTCGCCTGACGCCGGCACATCATTCTCGGGCTTGACCCGAGAATCTCAGGCCGAGCGGTCGCCAACGAGGCGGAGATGCTCGGGTCAAGCCCGAGCATGACGCGTCATTCGCAATGACGTTTGGGCCAAAAAAAGCCCCGGCCGAAGCCGGGGCGTAAGTCATGGTTTCCGTGATGAATAGGACTACGTGGAAAGTTCGGTGAAACTCAGTAGCCGGCCCGGGCCCAGCTCTGCGAGCCGGGGCTGACCAGGACCTGGCGCTGGCGGGTCGCATATTCGGCCGGCACCGTCTCGTGCACTACCTGCGTGGCGCGGACCATGACGCGGCGGCTGCGCTGGCTGTAGACCGCCGGCACGACGTCGTAGTCGACGGAGGCCGGAGCGACCTCGACGGTGCGCTGCTGGTAGCCGTACTGCGCCGGGACCTGGACCCAGCAGCCGGTGGTCCGGCCATAGGCGTCCTGGCTGACTTCCCAGCGCCTCGCCGCCGGCGCGATCAGCACCTTCTCGGAGACGGTCCTGTACTGGGCCGGGATATGCCGCGCGACGCGGCGTTCCGGCTGGACCATCACCTTCTCGACGACCGTGTCGTATTCGGCCGGGATCACTTTGGAGAAGGTGCGGGCAGGGCGGACGACATAGCTTTCCTCGACCGTGCCGTAGACCGGCGGCGTTGTCACCAGCTTGTAGCAGGAGCCGCCGCAATCGCTGACCGGCGCCCGGTAGCAGGACGAGCCGTAGCAGCCGCCGGCAGCGGCCGGAGCGGTAAAGCCGAGCGCGCCGACTAGGGCGGTGGCGGCGATGCCGCCGAGCGAGAGAACCCTGGATGCCATGTCTGACCTCTGCCCCGTTGCGCGGCACTGCGGCTGCGTCGTTGGGCAGAGAAAGCCGGACTGGACTGATGAACGCAAGGTAAACGCGGAAACAAGGTAAAATTAACCATGGTTCGCCGCCCGGCGCGTTCAGCTCTGTTGCTGGCTTCTTGCAGGTTTCTCTTGCATTCGAGCGGTTCGGGAAACCGCTCGTCAGGGCAACGGGCGCCGATCTTGCGGGGCCGCCGGACCGGAAAGCCCGCGAGCCCGGCCCTCGAACTGGATCGCCGGAGGGAAGTGGAGAGGGAGCGTCACTGCCTCCCACAGCGCCGCCCCCTCTCCGCAGGCATCTGCCTGCGCCCGACTCCGGTCTCGAGTGCCGTGTGCCGCCCGGCCCATTCCGAGGGTCGAAGACGAACAACCGGTCCGTACATGACACCGCCCGTCGCGCCGGTTACGCCTGGATTAAATCGGCGTCACTTGTCGGGGAGGGGCGGGGCATATCTTGGCTCGATCTGCCCTATTGAGGCACCGAGCACTACTTCGGCCGGGGATTATTCGGCCGCGAGCCGTTCGCTGAGAGTCCGTTTGAGAATTCGCACAGCCCTCATCCTTCGAGACGCGATCCCGTGGATCGCTCCTCAGGATGAGGGCTCGGGGCGTTGTCAAGCAGCTTCTCGGGAAACGATGTCGAGATCGGTGCGATGTCACTGGCACTCGGTCAGCGTCTGCCCATTGCCGATCGAATGGGTCTGGCACCTGGCGCTTTGCTTTTCCGGATTTGCGCAAGCGGTCGCCAGCAACGCGACCAAGCCCGCGACGATGAGTTTCATCGGTTGTCTCGGGTCAGCAGCAAAAACCCGGCTCCTTGCGCTACAGCACCCTCAAGTCTGCCCCGGCCTGAGCTTGTAGAAAACATGCCGGCCGATCGTATCCATCTTCTTCAGCTTCCGGGCCCAGTAGGGGCGGACATAGTCGGCGTGGTAATGCGTCGAGGCGCCGACATCGGCGAGATAGGTCGTGCCGTCATAGACCTCGCGCGCGATGCGGGTGGCGTCGCGCCAGGGGCCGGGCTCGGTGATCCGCAGCGACTTGCCCTCGCAGGCGAAGGTGAACTGGCAGGCGAGGTGGCGGTTGCGGTTCTGGTAGACGGTCCCGCAGACGCTGTCGGGATAGAGCCCGCTCTTGACCCGGTTCAGCACCACCTGCGCCACGGCGGCGCGACCCTCCTCGGATTCCGAGCGCGCCTCGAAATAGATCGCCTCGGCCAGGCAGCGCTGTTCCTTTGCCATGTTCTCGGGCGCGATCAGGCTGGTGTAGATCTGCTTGCCCTCGCTCTCGCGCTCGGTCCGGCGCGCCGTGGCGTCGCCGTTCGCCGCCGCCTTGGCGATGCGGCTTTGCGGCTGCTGCGCGGTCGCGGCCGGGGTGGCGGGCTGCGGCGTCGCCGAGGCGATCCTGACGCTGTCCCCGGTCGTCGGCGTCGTCGAGGACTGCGCCAGGCTGCCGGCGACGGAGGGGGTCGAGCCGTCGATGCTCTCCAGATGCAGCTCGGCCTCGCGCGGCGAGGTGATGATGCGCCGCACCGCGGTCGGCGAGGCGTCCGAGAGCGCCGGATCGGTGACGCCCTCGTCATGGGCCGGCGGCTCGAAGCCGATCTGCGGGCCGTCATAGCCGTCGAGCGCCTCGAGCGAGAAACCGCTCGAGACCATGTCGGGCGCTTCGCCGAAGACGATGCGCTCGAGCTCGCCGGGCGGGCCGTCGCGGGTCAGCGTCGGCCGCAGGCCGACGAGCGGGTCGCCCTTGGCGCTGCGGTCGACCTGGGGGAAGGAGCCGGCGGCGCGCTTCATGTCCTCGCGCGGCAGGCGCGGATCGGCGACGAAGACGTTTTCCGGAGCCTCGAAGGAATGCCGCGCCCGCTGGATCATCCGCGCGAAGGCGCGGTCGGGCAGGCGGAAGGCGCTTGCCGCGACCAGCATCGAGGGTCCCTCGGCCAGGTCGGAGTGCGGGTTCGGGGCGGCGCGGGCGATCAGCGATGACGGCGAGGCATAGGCGTGGTGGTTCTGGCCGGCCGAGGCGGTGAACGAGACCAGAAGCCCGGCCGAAAGCGCCCAGGGCGCGACCGTCGCCAGCGCCCATCTCAGGCTGGCGCTGCGGCTTCGCTTCGATCGGTGACGCGGACGCAACTGACTCAAGGCGCTCAACCCGAGAGGAAAGGAAACGGCATGCGCGATCCGCGATGATGCAAATCCGCGACAGTTCGATAATCCCTGGTCAGGGTTGAGGGTCGGTTAACAGGCCGGCCATGGCGCCGGCGAGGAGCGCATGCGCCTTCCGGGCGAAAGCCGCAAAGGCCGGCGGCGAAGGCCCGGAACCGCGGTCTGCAACGGCCGCGGCGCGGTTTTCCCATGCAAGGCTGTGATGCGCGATGTCACGGAATCGCGTTGGAATCGCCGTGCCGCCGGGGTTAACGTGCAGACACACGTTCCCATTCTCCGGAGCCTTTCATGAATTCCGCCACCAGGCGCAGCCATGCGCCGGAGATCATCGTCGCCGCCGGCTGCCTGATCGCGCTGATCAGCTTCGGGCCGCGCGCCAGCGCCGGGCTCTTCCAGATCCCGATGACGCTGCAATTCGGCTGGGGCCGCGATACCTTCGGCCTTGCCCTGGCGATCCAGAACCTGCTCTGGGGCCTCGGTGCCCCCTTCGCCGGCGCCGTCGCCGACCGTTTCGGCATCGTCCGGGTGCTCTGGGTCGGGGCGCTGCTCTATGCCGCCGGCCTCGTCATGATGGCCTATGCCACGACGCCGCTGGAGCTGCATCTCGGCGCCGGCGTGTTGATCGGCTTCGGCCTCTCGGCCTGCTCGTTCAACCTCGTTCTGGCCGCCTTCGGCAAGCTCCTGCCGGAGCAGTGGCGGCCGCTCGCCTTCGGCGCCGGCACCGCCGCCGGCTCCTTCGGCCAGTTCCTGTTCCCGCCGATCGGCAACATCCTGATCGAGACGCTCGGCTGGCAGCAGGCGCTCGTCATCTTCGCGGTGACGCTGCTGCCGATCATCCCGCTGGCGACGATGCTCGCCATGCGCAAGACCGGGACGGCGGCAGCCGGGCTGACCGCGGCCGCCAACCTGCCGGGCCAGACCATCCGCCAGGCACTTGGCGAGGCCTTCAAGCATCGCTCTTACGTCCTGCTGGTGCTCGGCTTCTTCACCTGCGGCTTCCAGCTCGCCTTCATCACCGTGCACATGCCGGCCTATCTCAAGGATGCCGGCCTGCCGGCCTGGGTCGGTGGCTGGACGCTTGCCGCGATCGGCCTTGCCAATGCGGCGGGCTCGCTCGGCTCGGGCTGGCTGACGTCGCGCATGCCCAAGCGCCATCTCCTGGCCTGGATCTATCTCGGCCGCGCCGTGGCGATCGCCGCCTTCATCCTGATCCCGCCCAGCCCGGCGACGGCGATCGTCTTCGGCATCACCATCGGCCTGTTCTGGCTCTCGACCGTGCCGCCGACCTCGGCGCTGGTGATGCTGATGTTCGGCACGAAATACATGGCGATGCTCTACGGCTTCGCCTTCTTCTCGCATCAGGTCGGCGGCTTCCTCGGCGTGCTGCTCGGCGGCATCCTCTATGAGCGCTTCGGCTCCTA
>NZ_JAKFED010000154.1:0-29358 GCF_036675845.1 Allobosea sp.
CCGTGCAGCAGATGCAGCCATTGTTCATCTCGAAGACTTCCTCGTCGGCGCCGACGACGAGGTCGCCATCGATGCCGGTCTCGCCGAACTCGTTGACGATCACGGCGAATTTCTTGCCGTGGTCCTCGGTCAGGATGCGGTTGAGGAGCGTGGTCTTGCCGGCGCCGAGATAGCCGGTGAGCACCGTGACGGGTATTTTTTCGGACATGGGTCGATCCTGATTCACTTCGCGATTCGGTCGGGCGGCGACCGGAGACATATCCACCACGCCGTCATCCCGGACGGAGCGAAGCGGAGATCCGGGATCCATCATAGGGAACGGCGCTCTACGATGGATCCCGGAGCTGCACCGCTTCGCGGCTTGTCCGGGATGACGGCGTGGTTGGTGCGATATGCCTCTCAGGCCGGGCCGGCGGCGAGCGCCTTTTCGATCTGGCTTATATTGTGTTTCATCATCGCGATGTAAGTCCCGGCCGGCCCTTCGCTGCCCGAGAGCGCATCGGAGTAGAGCCGCCCGCCGACCCTGGCGCCGCTCTCGCGCGCGATCTGCTCGATCAGGCGCGGATTGCTGATGTTCTCGAGGAAGACCGCCGGGACCTTCTGCGCCTTCACCTGCCGGATGATGCGCCCGACATCCCGGGCGGAAGCCTCCGCTTCGGTCGAGACCCCCTGCGGTGCGATGAAGGCGATGCCATAGGCCTTGGCGAAATAGCCGAAGGCGTCATGCGAGGTGATCGCCTTGCGCCGGTCGGCCGGAATGCGGGCGATGGCGGCCTTGATCTCGCCCTCCAGCGCCTCGAGCTTCGCCAGATAAGCTGCCGCATTCGCCTCGAAGCTCGCCTTGCCCGCCGGGTCGGCGGCGCTCAGCGCCCTCAGGATGTTGGCGACGTAGATCTTGGCATTGGCGACGCTCTGCCAGGCATGCGGGTCCTCGCCGCCGCCATGGCCATGACCGTCACCGGCCTGCAGCTTCAGCGGCACGATGCCGTCCGTCGCCGTCGCCAGGGGCGCCTTGCTGCCGGAGGATTTGACCAGCCGGGTCAGCCAGCCCTCGAATTTCAGCCCGTTGACGACGACCAGCTCCGCCGCCGCCATCGCCTTGGCGTCGGCCGGGGTCGGCGAATAGACATGGGCATCGCCATCGGGCCCGACCAGCGTCGTCAGCGCCACGCGCTCCCCCCCGACCTCGCGCACGAAATCGCTGAGGATCGAGAAGCTGGCGACGACGGGAAGCTTCTCCTGGGCGAACGCCGGCAACGGCAGGCCGATCGCGGCCAGGAGGCCGGAAAGGAAGAGAAGACGGCGGTTCAGCATGGCTGGCTCTCGCGTTAATTGAAACAGTATAACATTACTATCGCTGAAGGTGGGCGGCAGGCAAGAGCCGGCGCGCCAGCCCGCCCTGCGAGCCGAACAGCAGCGAGCCGAGATAGAGCACACCGGCAGCGAGGATGACCGCCGGCCCGGCCGGAAGATTGCTGCCGGCAGCGTAGGAGGCGACGAGGCCGGCATAGCCGGAGACCATGCCGAACCCGCAGGCGAGCAGGATCAGCCGGGTGATATCGGCCGTCCAGAAGCGAGCAGCCGCAGCCGGCAGCATCATCAGCCCGACCGCGAGCAGCGTCCCGAGCGCGTGGAAGCCGGCGACGAGGTTGAGCACGACGAGGCCGAGGAAGGTCAGGTGGACGAAGCCGCCCGAGCGGCTGACCGAGCGCAGGAAGCCCGGATCGACGCATTCCATCACCAGCGGCCGATAGGCCAGCGCCAGCGTCGCCAGCGTCAGGCTGGCGACCGAGGAAAGCAGCACCAGCACATCGTCGTCGAGTGCCAGCACATTGCCGAACAGGACATGGAAGAGATCGACGGCCGAGCCGCGCAGCGAGACGATGGTGACGCCGAGCGCCAGCGAGATCAGGTAGAAGGCGGCGAGCGAGGCATCCTCCTTCAGCACCGTCAGCCGCGCCACCGCACCGGCCGCGAGCGCCACCGCAAAGCCCGCCGCAAGCCCGCCGATCGTCATCGCCGGCAGCGAGAAGCCGGCGACGAGATAGCCGAGCGCGGCGCCGGGCAGGATCGCATGCGCCATGGCGTCGCCGGTCAGGCTCATCCGCCGCAGCATCAGGAAGACGCCGACCGGCGCCCCCGAGAGCGAGAGCGCGACGATGCCGACCAGCGCCCGGCGCATGAAGTCGAATTCGGCGAAGGGGCCGATGAAGAGGTCGTAGAGCAGGGACATCGGCGAATCTCATCCTCGCCGTCATTCCGGACAAGCCGCGTAAGCGGCGCCGATCCGGAATCCATCGAAGGGCGTCAGCACTCTACGATGGATTCCGGGTCTTCGCTTCGCTCCGCCCGGAATGACGTGCCTTCTTGAAGAATTGTTGGTCTTGCCTTCAGGCCGCGTCGCGCTCGCAAGCCGGCGCGTGGCTGTCGAAGGCCTCGACCATGCGCCTCGCCTTGAGCAGGTTGCCGGCGGTCAGAACCTCGCCGGTCTCGCCCCAGGCGACCGTCTCGCGCGCCAGCAGCAGGGTCTGTGGAAAGGCCCGCTTCACCGTCTCGATATCGTGCAGCACGGCGACGACGGTGCGCTTCTCGCCATGCCAGCGCTGCACCAGCGCCAGCAGGTCGGCGGTGGTGCGGGCATCGATGGCGGTGAAGGGCTCGTCGAGCAGGATCACGTCGGCATCCTGCAGCAGCAGCCGGGCGAACAAGGCGCGCTGCATCTGGCCGCCGGAGAGCGTGCCGATGCTGCGGCGCTCGAAGCCGGTCAGGCCGACCGCCGCGATCGCCGCCTCGATGCGGCTGCGCTGGCCAAGGCCGATGCGGCCGAAGATGCCGGCGGCGTTCCACAGCCCCATCGCGACGAGATCGTAGACATGGATCGGGAAGGAACGGTCGAGCTCGGCCGATTGCGGCAGATAGGCCAGGCGCTTGCCCTTTTGCAGCAAAATCGCGCCGCCGAGCGGCGAGAGCGCCCCGGCGATGCCCTTGAGCAAGGTCGACTTGCCGGCGCCGTTGGGGCCGACGATGGCGATCAGGCTGCCTTCCGCGATCTCGCCGGAGACATGGTGCACCGCCGGGTGCCGGTCATAGCCGAGCGTCAGGTCGGTGAAGCGGATGGCGGGCATGGTGCTACTCTTCACGCGATGACGGCGAGCGTCGCGGCCCACAAGGCGGCGATCGCGACCAGCGCCAGCCCGAGCCTGCCGGCGGCTGAAAGCCGCAACAGCGACCAGCCGGGACTTTCCGAGAGGGGATGGTGAGGGGCGTGCCTGTGAGCCATTCCGAATGATATAATGTTACGAAGAAATCCGCGCAAGCCATCGCGCAGGGGACAGGTCGGGCTTCCTCGGCTCAGCCGTCGCATCGCGGCCGGGAGCGAGGCGGGCCCGCTCCCGGCCGCCTTGGGGGGTTCAGCGCGAAACACTCTTTCCGGTGGCGACGTTCAGAACCGTGCCATTCTCGAGATCGATGCGGTAGATCTCGCGGGTGACATTGCCGGAGAAGGCCAGTTCGACGATCGATACGGTCTTGAAGCTGGCGGGCATGCCATCCGGGAGGATCTGGTTGAACTGTCCGGCGAGCTTGTTCATCGCGGCCTCCAGTTCGGGCGTGAACGTCTTGGTGCTGTAGACGAGCGTGTTGTGGGGGTTGTGCGTGCGCAGCTCCTTGCCGTCCTTCACGACGTTGACGCCGCTGACGCCGAGCGTCTTGACGAGCTCCTTGCCGGCATCGCCCATCTTCGCGAAGACCGGCCCGGTCACGCGCGGCAACGGCCCGTCGCGCAGCGGCGCCAGCGCCGCGGTCGCCTGGGTGTTGTAGGCCATCATCGCCTCGAAGCCCGCGCCTTCCTTGACGACGCCGAGATCGAGCCACCAGGGCTGCCCGGCCCCCTTGGCGGCTTCGGTGGTGTAGAAGCGCTTCAGCGTCACGTTGAGAGGCGCTGGCGGCTTGGGCAGCACCTTCAGCATCTTCTCGGGCGTTGTCGGATCCGCATTGTGGATATGGACGACCGTGATGTGCGGGATGTTCGAGCGGATCGCTTCCGTCTCCAGCCCGAGAGTGAGAAGCTGCTCCGTCAGCGGGCCGGCGACGGTGGCCTGCAGTGTCTCGTTGATCTCCGCCGGCAGGGTGTAGACCAGGCCGAAGGTCCGCTCATGCGGCCGGAACTGCGCACTCTCGAGCGCACTGTTGTCGATGCTGCCTTGGGCGGCAGTAAGCTGCGGAGCCGAGACGGCAAGGGCGAAGGCGGCAGCGCGGATCAAGACACTCTGGAACACGAGGGACATCTCCTGTCAGGTTGTCGGCCCGAGCAGCGGCGAGGGCTGCGCGGGCCCTGGGCGCAGCGGCAGGTTGCGCGCTGGTCATCCCTCCTGGGGCCCGCTGTGCAACAGCGAGATGATGGCGCCATTCATTCCGTAACGTCAAGGCGCGACCGCGGTCGCGGCCGGGACCTTGCCGCCGCCGCCAGGGCAGGTCCCGCCGCCGGTCTATTGACAGCCGCGGCGGCCGGGCATGATGATGAAAGAATACTGATTTGCGGCCGCCTGAATGCGGCGACCGCAAGCATGAACCGTAAGAGCTCGACGTCGCGACCGGCTAAAGGGCGAGGCAAGAAGCAAGACGGTGGCGAATGTGAATTCGATCACCGGTATCGGGACAGGCCCCGCCCTCTGAATTCTTATCCGCAGCCTTGGTAGCAAGGATGGATGAGGGATGCCTACGGCGATCATTCTGCTCCTGATTGCAGCCGGCTCGGTGCTGTTCCATGTGCTGAGCCCGTGGTGGTGGACGCCGATCGCCTCGAACTGGCGCTATATCGACGACACGATCATCATCACCTTCTGGATCACCGGCGCGGTGTTCTTCGCGGTCGTCGCCTTCATGGCCTATTGCGTGCTGCGCTTCCGCCATCGCGACGGGCACAAGGCGGCCTATGAACCGGAGAACCGCAAGCTCGAATGGTGGCTGACGGGGGGCACCGGCGTCGGCGTCGCGGCGATGCTGATCCCCGGCCTGTTCGTCTGGCACCAGTTCGTCACGGTACCGGCCGACGCCACCGAGATCGAGGTGATGGGCCAGCAATGGCGCTGGGGCTTCCGGCTGCCGGGCAAGGACGGCCGCATGGGCACCGCCGATGTGCGCCATGTCAGCGCCGACAACCCGCTCGGCCTGAACCCCGACGACAAGAACGGCCAGGACGATGTCGTCATCGATGGCGGCGACCTGCATCTCCCGCTCGGCAAGCCGGTCAAGGTGCTGCTGCGCTCCGTCGACGTGCTGCATAATTTCTACGTGCCCGAATTCCGGGCGAAGATGGACATGGTGCCGGGCTCGGTCACCTATTTCTGGTTCACGCCGACCCGGACCGGAACCTTCGACGTGCTCTGCGCCGAGCTCTGCGGCCTGGCCCATGCGCAGATGCGCGCGCAGGTCACCG
Source organism: Allobosea sp. (assembly GCF_036675845.1). Classification (GTDB taxonomy): domain Bacteria; phylum Pseudomonadota; class Alphaproteobacteria; order Rhizobiales; family Beijerinckiaceae; genus Allobosea. The sequence goes on from NZ_JAKFED010000154.1 coordinate 5,438, forward strand.
TCCAGGAGGAGGGCGCCTACCAGGCCTGGCTGCAACAGCAGCAGACATTCGCGCAGCTGTCGGGGCGGGCGAAGACGAGAACGGCGCAGGACAACGGCGCCGACTGAGGCAAGGGCGACCTCGCAAGGAGGCGCACCTGCCGCGCGACGGGGCTCCGCCTCATCGGGCCTCGCCGCAAGCGAGCGAGGAGGCATGACGATGGTTGATCTGCCTGCAGGCGGTCGTCCCTTCGACGCCGGCGTAGCGATTCCGCCCGCCGAGGTCGGGGATGTCGAGCTCTACCATCCGCATAGCTGGTGGACGAAATACGTCTTCTCGCAGGACGCCAAGGTCATCGCGATCCAGTATTCGCTGACCGCGATGGCGATCGGCCTGGTCGCGCTGGTGCTGTCCTGGCTGATGCGCCTGCAGCTCGGCTTCCCCGGCGTCTTCTCCTTCATCGACCCGGCCCAGTATCTGCAGCTGATCACCATGCACGGCATGATCATGGTGATCTACCTGCTCACCGCGCTCTTCCTCGGCGGCTTCGGCAATTACCTGATCCCGCTGATGGTCGGGGCCCGGGACATGGTGTTCCCCTATGTCAACATGCTGAGCTACTGGATCTACCTGCTCGCGGTGCTGGTGCTGGTGGCGAGCTTCTTCGTGCCGGGCGGCCCGACGGGCGGCGGCTGGACGCTCTATCCGCCGCAGGTCATCACCGCCGGCACGCCGGGGCAGGACTGGGGCATCACGCTGATGCTCGTCTCGCTGATCCTGTTCATCATCGGCTTCACCATGGGCGGGCTGAACTATGTCGTGACCGTGCTGCAGGGGCGCACCCGCGGGATGACCCTGATGCGCCTGCCGCTCACGGTCTGGGGTATCTTCACCGCGACCGTCATGGCGCTGCTCGCCTTTCCCGCGCTGTTCGTGGCCTGCGTGATGCTGCTGTTCGACCGGCTGCTCGGCACCAGTTTCTTCATGCCGACGCTGATCTCGATGGGCGAGCAGATGAACCATCGCGGCGGCAGCCCGATCCTGTTCCAGCACCTGTTCTGGTTCTTCGGCCATCCCGAGGTCTACATCGTCGCGCTGCCCGCCTTCGGCATGGTCTCCGACCTGATCAGCACCCATGCCCGCAAGAACATCTTCGGCTACCGCATGATGGTCTGGGCGATCGTCGGGATCGGCGCGCTCAGCTTCGTCGTCTGGGCGCACCACATGTATGTCAGCGGCATGCATCCCTATTTCGGCTTCTTCTTCGCCACGACGACGCTGATCATCGCGATCCCGACCGCCATCAAGGTCTATAACTGGGTCCTGACCCTCTGGCGCGGCGACATCCACCTGACCGTGCCGATGCTGTTCGCGCTCGGCTTCATCGTGACCTTCGTCAATGGCGGGCTGACCGGCCTGTTCCTCGGCAATGTCGTGGTCGACGTGCCGCTCTCCGACACGATGTTCGTCGTCGCGCATTTCCACATGGTGATGGGTCTCGCGCCGATCATGGTCGTGTTCGGCGCGATCTATCACTGGTACCCCAAGATCACCGGGCGGATGTTCAACGATGCGCTCGGCAAGCTGCATTTCTGGGTCACCTTCCTCGGCGCCTACGCGATCTTCTTCCCGATGCACTATCTCGGGCTGCTCGGCATGCCGCGGCGCTATCACGATATCGGCCAGACCTCCTTCATCCCCGACTCGGCCCATTCGCTGAACGCCTTCATCTCGATCATGGCGCTGATCGTCGGTGCAGCGCAGCTGATCTTCCTGTTCAACATGGCCTGGAGCCTGCGCCGCGGCAGCATCGCCGACGGCAATCCCTGGCGGGCGACGACGCTGGAATGGCAGACGCCGCAAACCCCGCCGGCGCATGGCAACTGGGGCAAGGAACTGCCGGTGGTCTATCGCTGGGCCTATGAATACAGCGTGCCCGGAGCCGACCGCGACTTCATCCCGCAGAACGAGCCGCCATCCGCCCGGACGGCGCATGCGGCCGCGTCATGAGCGTCACCCTGGCCTTCCTGGCGGGCGTGCTGGCCATCGCCGCATGGTGGCTGCGGCACGGGCAGCTCATGTCCAAGCCGTGGCTGGAGGAAGGGCTTGCCGCCGATCTCGACGACGCAGCGCCGATCCCGACGGCGAAGATCGGGCTCTGCATCTTCCTCGCCGTCGTCGGCGCCCTCTTCGCCCTGCTCGTCAGCGCCTATCTCATGCGCCGCGACATGGTCGATTGGCGCGCCCTGCCGACGCCATCGCTGCTCTGGATCAATACGGGCGCGCTGGTCCTGAGCAGCATCGCGCTGCAATGGGCGTGGAATTCGGCGCGGCGCGACGATATCGACGGCGTCCGGGCCGGCCTGCTCGGCAGCGGCGTGTCCGCTGTCGTCTTCCTTGCCGGCCAGCTCATGGCCTGGCGCCAGCTCAGCGATGCCGGCTATTTCCTCACCAGCAATCCGGCCAACGCCTTCTTCTACCTGATCACCGCGCTCCATGCGCTGCACCTGCTCGGAGGCCTCGTCGCGCTCGCGCGGACCGGCGCCAGGGCCTGGGGCCGGGCCGAGGCGCGGGACGTGCGCTTGAGCGTCGAGCTCTGCACCATCTACTGGCACGCTCTGCTCCTGATCTGGCTGCTCCTGTTCAGCCTGCTGATGCACTGGGTCGACGACTTCGTCGCGATCTGTCGTCAGCTTCTGACTTAGCGTATCGTCGCAGGACTCGCGGAGGGCGTGACGCAAGCGGGGTTTGCCGGCGGATCCTGAAGAAGGACGAAGGCGGATGAACGACACGGCGTTGAAGCAAGCGCAGGCTGTGATCCCCCGCCCCGGGGGCTGGCGCGGCATCGCCGCCGACTGGGCCTCCGATCAGCGGGCGTTCAAGAACGTCTCCTGGGGCAAGGCCATGATGTGGATCTTCCTCCTCAGCGACGTCTTCATCTTCAGCTGCTTCCTGCTGGCCTACATGACCACGCGGATGTCGACGACCGTGCCATGGCCCAATCCGAGCAAGGTCTTCGCGCTGCATATCGGCGGCACCGAGATGCCGCTGATCCTGATCGCGATCATGACCTTCGTGCTGATCAGCAGCAGCGGCACGATGGCGATGGCCGTGAATTTCGGCTACCGGCGCGACCGGACCAGGACCGCCGTCCTGCTGCTGCTGACCGCGGTGCTCGGCGCCACCTTCGTCGGCATGCAGGCCTTCGAATGGAGCAAGCTGATCTCGGAGGGCGTGCGGCCCTGGGAGAACCCCTGGGGCGCGGCGCAATTCGGCTCGAGCTTCTTCATGATCACCGGTTTCCACGGCACCCATGTGACGATCGGCGTGATCTTCCTGCTCATCGTCGCGCGGAAGGTCTGGCGCGGCGATTACGATCACGAGGCGCGCGGCTTCTTCACGAGCCGGAAAGGTCGCTACGAGAGCGTCGAGATCCTCGGCCTGTACTGGCACTTCGTCGACCTGGTCTGGGTCTTCATCTTCGCGCTGTTCTATCTCTGGTGAGGTCGACATGGAGCAGACAACCACGCATGGAATGGCGGCGACCGGGACGCCTGCCGAAGGCCAGCACCATCCGATCAAGCTCTATCTGGTGGTCTGGGGCTGGCTGTTCGTGCTCAGCCTGTTCTCCTATCTGGTCGATTACTTCCATTTCCAGGGCTATCTCAGATGGTCGCTGATCCTGCTCTTCATGACGCTGAAGGCGGGCCTGATCGTAGCCGTCTTCATGCACATGGCCTGGGAGCGGCTGGCGCTGACCTACGCCATCCTGCTGCCGCCGCTGGCCGTGCTGGTCTTCGTCGCGCTGATGGTGGCCGAGTCCAACTACACGCTTTTCATGCGGACGACGTTCCTCGGCCCCGACGGCTGAGGCTCAAGCCGGCAGGTACTGATACATCCAGGTCTCGGTCAGCACCGTGTCGCCGCCGCGCAGGAAGCAGCGCATCTCGACCGGCTCCGTGCCTTCGACGGTCAGGTCGAACTGGGCCCGCCAATGGCCCGGCACGTCGTTCGGCACGGCCTCGGCGAAGATGTAGGAAAAGGCGCCGCGCGAGCTCGAAAGCACCACCTCCGGCTTGACGCCGAAGGGGATCGTCTCGAGCGCCGGCCCCCTGAACTCGACCATGAACTTGCGCACGCCCTTCGGCCGCACCGTGCCGGGCTGGCCGCCATTGCCCATGCGGGTCGCGACGACGCGGCCGAGCGGCGACGGGAAGGGCTCGTCGGCGAGCCAGTGCAGGCGGTAGCGGAAGCCGAAGGTGCTGCCCGCCTTCGCCGCCTCCTGCGGCACCCACATCGCCACGATGTTGTCGTGGATCTCGTCGTCGGTCGGGATCTCGATCAGTTGCACCGAACCCTTGCCCCATTGGCCGAGGGTCTCGATCCACAGGCTGGGCCGGCGCTCGTAGAAGACGCCGTCCATGTAGTGGCCGAACTCGCGGTCGCGCTGCATCAGCCCGAAGCCGCGCGGATTCTCGTCGACGAAGGCCGAGGCGGTCGTCCGCGAGGGATTGTTGAGCGGGCGCCAGGCGCGCTCGCCGCTGCCGGTCCACAGCGCCAGCCCGTCGGAATCATGCACTTCCGGCCGCCAGTCGACCGCCGTCGCCTTGGCCTTCTCGGAATACCAGTACATCGAGGTCAGCGGGGCGATGCCGAGCCGCTCGACATCCTGGCGCAGGTGCAGCTCCTGCTCGATCTCCATCACCACCCCCTTGCTGCGATGCATGCGGAAGCGGAAGGCGCCGGCGACGCTCGGCCCCGACAAGAGCGCGTAGACGACGACATGCTCGGCAGCCGCCTGCGGCGTCTCGAGCCAGACATGGGTGAAGTCCGGGAACTCCTCCGTCCTGCCGCCGACCGCCGGGTCGATCGCCAGGCCACGCGCCGACAGCCCGTACTGGTAGAGCTCGCCGATGGCGCGGAAATAGGAGGCGCCGAGGAAGGCGACCCAGTCGTTCTTCTGCCAGTCGAGCTTCTCGCCCTTGCGGCCGGGATGGCCGGAGCGGCTCTCCTGGAAACGGAAGCCGGCAAAGCCCGCCCCGGGCGGCAATTGCTTGGCCGGGGAATCGGCCGGCATCTCGAAATAGCTCTCGTCGTAGACGATCTCGCGCGCCTTGCCGCCGTCGAGGACATGCATGCGCACCGGCTTCTGGAAATAGCGGCCGAGATGGAAGAAGGTCACCGGCCAGGGCGAAGGCCCCTGCGCCCACAGCGCCATCCCCGGCTTGAAGCGGATCTTGCCATGGGCGTCGTAGTCGATCTTCTCCAGCACCTCGGGCTTGGGATTGGGCGGCGCGACATAGGGTTTGCCCGCGAGGTCGCGGGCGCGTGCCTTAAGGCCCTCGAAGCTGAACGCCTCGGACTGGCCGAGCTTCAGCCCCTGCTGCGCCAGCGCCGGGCCGGCGAAGCCGAGCGCTGCCAGCGCGGCCGTTCCAGCCGCCCCGGCGAGGAGCAGGCGACGGTCGATCGAAGGCGGGTTCGGCTTCTGCGAATGCATCGGATGGGCGCTCCGTGGCGGCTATGGGCGGATGTGCAGATGGTGTCCTCCGGCTAGCCTGTCCAGCCGGTCAGGGCAATCACCGCTGCTTTCTGTCGGGAGCAGGGCGAAAATCGCGCCTTAAGCGGGCATTCCGCGGCTTAGCCCTTCGGCCCGGCTTCCCTTCCGGCCGGCAAGCAGCCTACAACAGCGGCAGCCCGGCTCGTCGAAGCGCGGGAACCGTTTCGGGAGGAACCATGAAGACGCTGTTCAGCGGCCGGGCCTTGGCCGGCATCGCCACTGCTTTCGCACTCGCCGCCGCACCTGCGGGCGCGCAGGCGCAGGAATTCATCAATGTGCTCACCGGCGGCACCTCGGGCGTCTACTATCCGCTCGGCGTGGCGCTCTCGAAGATCTATGGCGAGAAGGTCCCGAATGTCCGCCCGACCGTGCAGGCCACCAAGGCCTCGGTCGAGAACCTGCAGCTACTCCAGCAGGGCAAGGGCGAGATCGCCTTCACGCTCGGCGATTCCCTCGATGCGGCCTGGAAGGGCGACGAGGAGGCCGGCTTCAAGACGCCGCTGAAGAAGCTGCGCGGCATCACCGCGATCTACCCGAACTACATCCAGATCGTCGCCTCGAAGGATAGCGGCATCAAGACGCTCGCCGACCTCAAGGGCAAGCGCCTCTCGGTCGGCGCGCCGAAATCCGGCACCGAGCTCAACGCCCGCGCCATCCTCGCGGCGGCCGGCCTGTCCTACAAGGACCTCGGCAAGATCGAGTACCTGCCCTTCGCCGAATCGGTCGAGCTGATGAAGAACCGCCAGCTCGATGCCACGCTGCAATCGGCCGGCCTCGGCGTCGCCTCGCTGCGCGACCTCTCGACCTCGGTCGAGATCACCGTGGTCGAGGTGCCGGCCGCCGTCGTCGACAAGGCCGGCCCGCCCTTCATCAAGGTCTCGATCCCGGCCAACACCTATACCGGCCAGACCGCCGCCGTGCCGGCCGCCGCCGTGGTCAACTACCTCGTCACCCATGAGGGGATGAAGGAGGAGACGGTCTACCAGATGACCAAGGCGATCTTCGAGAACCTCTCCGATCTCGGCGCCGCCCACGCCGCCGCGCGCTCGATCAAGCTTGAGAACGCGCTTGACGGCATGCCTGTGCCGCTGCATCCCGGCGCCGCGCGCTATCTCAAGGAAAAGGGCCTGAAGACCGGCTCCTGATCCGCCGGAGCGGCGAATAGCCAGGCGAGGCCGGTCAGTCCGGCCTCGCCTTTTTTCACGAAGACAAGCATGCAAGATCGCGCCGCGAGCGCGACGATGACGGGGAACGACGAATGAGCACGCAAGCCAGCAGGCCCCTGGCCGTACCGGATGTCGCCGGCGCCCCGCAGGCCGCCCCCTATGATCCCGAGCATGGCCTTCCGGCCACTTTCGGCGAGGGCTGGAAGGGCCGCCTGCTGTTCTGGATCGCGGTGGCTTTCTCGGCGTTCCAGATCGTCACCGCCTTCGGCATCCCGCTCGATTTCCGGATCGTCCCCTCGATCTCCTGGCTGACCCCGATCCTCGTGATCCGGGTCGCCTTCGCGCTCTGGCTCGGCTGGATCCTGCTCGGCGCCGCCCGCGGCCGGCCGAACATCGAGGCGGCCATCGCCTTCCTGGCCCTCTTCGGCGCCTTCGAACTGGTCTCGCTCTATACCGGCACCTTGCCAAACCAGGTGCTGCGCACGGTCCATGTCGGCTTCCTCTGCCTGACCGCCTGCGGGCTGCTCGCCAATGCCGACGAGACCTCGCCGGCGGGCCGCCTCTTCTGGTGGGTCGCCGGGACGCTCGGCTTCGCCGTCGGCCTCTATCACTGGTGGAACTACAATGAGCTGGTGAACCGGGCCGGCGACCTGACGGCGCTCGACATGGCCGTCGGCCTGACGGCGCTCGCCGTGCTGTTCCTGCTGGTCTGGCGGGCGATGGGCATCGCGCTGCCGCTCGTCGCCGGCACTTTCCTGGCCTATTGCTTCTTCGGACAGTACCTGCCGGCGCCCTTCGACCACCGCGGCTACGGCCTCGACCAGGTCGTCGAGCAGATGGCCTTCGGCACGGAGGGGCTCTACTCGACGCCGACCGCCGTCTCGGCGACCTTCATCTTCCTGTTCATCCTGTTCGGCGCCTTCATGGAGCGCGCCGGCGTCATCGACTTCTTCAACGACATCTCGATGGCGGTGTTCGGCGGCAAGCAGGGCGGGCCCGGCAAGGTCTGCGTCGCCTCCTCGGCGCTGATGGGCACGGTTTCCGGCTCCGGCGTCGCCAATGTCGTCGCCTCGGGCCAGTTCACCATCCCCCTGATGAAGCGCTCCGGCTTCAACGGCGCCTTTGCCGGCGGCGTCGAGGCGACATCCTCCATGGGCGGCCAGATCATGCCGCCGGTCATGGGCGCCGTCGCCTTCATCATGGCCGAGACCATCGACGTGCCCTACACCAAGATCGTCGAGGCCGCGATCATCCCGGCGCTGCTCTATTTCGCCGCCTGCTACTGGGCGGTGCATCTCGAGGCCGGCAAGCTCGGCCTGCACGGCCTGCCGAAGTCGGAGCTGCCGAGCGCGCGCGCCGAAATCCGCAAGAGCTGGTACCTGATCGCGCCGCTGCTCGTCCTGGTCTACCTGCTCTTCGCCGGTTTCACGCCGCTCTTCGCCGGCGCGATCGGGCTCGCGCTGACGGTCGCGCTCATCCTCGCCTTGGCGATCTCGACCGGGCTCGGCACGCCCGCCTTGCGCATCGTCTTCTGGGTCGGCTTCGCGCTGATCTCGGCCGCCTCGATGACGATCAGCATGGCGACGGTGCTGATGGTGGTGCTCGCCCTGGTGCTCTGGAACGTGCTGCGCGGCGCCACCGGCCGCGAGGTGCTGACGAGCTGTGTCGAGGCTCTTGCCGACGGCGCCCGCCAGGCCCTGCCGGTCGGCCTCGCCTGCGCCCTTGTCGGCATCGTCATCGGCACGATGACGCTGACCGGTATCGGCACGATCTTCGGCTCCTGGCTGATCGGCATCGGCAAGAGCTCGATGTTCCTGGCGCTGGTGCTGACCATGATCTTCAGCCTGATCCTCGGCATGGGCATCCCGACGATCCCGAACTACATCATCACCTCCTCGCTCGCCGCGCCGATCCTGCTGCAGCTCGACGTGCCGCTGATCGTCAGCCACATGTTCGTGTTCTATTTCGGCATCATGGCCGACCTGACGCCCCCGGTCGCGCTCGCCGCCTTCGCCGCCGCGCCGATGGCCAAGGTCTCGGGCATGAAGATCGGCGTGCAGGCGGTGAAGATCGCCCTGCCCGGCTTCGTCGTGCCCTATATGGCGGTCTATGACCCGACGCTGATGCTCCAGCCGGTCGCCGGCCTCTCCGGCGCGAACTACTGGTTCGCCGTCGCCTATATCGTGGTCAAGGCGACGCTCGCCATGATCCTGTGGGGCGCGGCCTTCATCGGCTACCTGCAGAAGCCGCTGGCCCTCTGGGAGCGTGTCCTCGCCGCCCTGGCCGCCGGCCTCCTCGTCGCGGCGGTCCCGCTCACCGACGAGATCGGCTTTGCCCTGGCCGCCGTCTTGATCGGCCAGCATGTCTGGCGCGCCCGGGCGACGGCGCACCCGGCGTGAGCCTCTGCCTCGCCGCCGGGGCGCTGCTCGTGCCGCTCGGCGCGAGCGAGATCACGCTGGGCTGGCGCCATTCGGTGGAGAAGACGCTCTGGGAGGAGGTCTGGCGCGAGAGCCCGGACGGGCTCGTCCTCGCCGAGGCGCGGGTCCAGGGCTCGGGCGCCGGCATGGACCCGCCCGAGGGGGCGAAGCTGGTCGACGGCTTCTGGCGCTGGCGCCCGCAATTGCCGGCATTGCACGAGGTCGTGATGCGCCGCTCCGGCGCCACGGCCGACTGGCGGGTCTGCATCGCAAGCGCCTGCAGGTCGATGGGCGAGCTGGTTCCCGCCGAGGCCGATCCGGTGGTGCTGAAGCCCTGCCCGTGACGGCTCAGCCGCGGCTGGTCAGGCGCTCGATCTTCACCACGCGGCGCATGAAAACGAGCATGCCATAGGCGGCGAAGCCCGAGAACAGCGCCATCAGCACATAGGCGACGATATGGCCGAGCTCGAACATGCCGGCGAGCGCCCAGCCCGAAGCCAGGGCCACGCCGAAGAGCTCGACCGCGATCAGGATCCCGAGCGAGACCACGAGGATCACGTTGCGCCAGTTGGTACGCCCTGCGGCCATGCTTCCATTCCTCGGTCTTATGCGCTGACCGCCTAGCCTAGGCAGCGGCGGCATGCAACAAAATCGCGCCTTCCGGCAAATGGTGGGCCTGGACCAGAACGAAAAGAGCCTGATGCCCGACTCGCCCGTCTTTGCCGCCGCCGCCGTCGCTGCGCCCCATCATCTCGCCTCCGAAGCCGGCCGGGCGATCCTCGCCGAAGGCGGCAACGCCATCGAGGCGATGATCGCCATGGCCGCGACCATTGCGGTGGTCTACCCGCATATGAATGCGATCGGCGGCGACGGCTTCTGGCTGGTGCACCAGCCCGGCGGCAAGGTCCACGCCATCGAGGCCTGCGGCCCGGCAGGCTCCCTCGCGACGATCGAGCGCTATCGCGAGAAGGGCCATGACAGCCTGCCGGCACGCGGCGCCGACGCCGCGATCACCGTCGCGGGCGCGATCGGCGGCTGGCAGACCGCGCTCGCTCTCTCGCAAAGCCTCGGCGGCAGGCTGCCGCTGAAGGATCTGCTGGCCGACGCCATCCGCCATTGCAGCGAAGGCTATGCGATCTCGGATTCGGAGCTGCGCACCTGGCCGCAGGAGGCCGAGGCGACCAAGGCGGCGCCGGGCTTCAGCGAGTTCTTCTGGCCGGGCGGCGAGCGGCCCAAGGCCGGCGACCGGCGCAGGCCCGCGGCGCTCGGCGCGACGCTCGAGCAGCTCGCCCATTCCGGCCTCGACGATTTCTATCGCGGCGACATCGGCCGCGAGCTCGCCGACGATCTCGGCCAGCTCGGCGCGCCGGTGACGCGGGCCGATCTCGAAGCCTTCCGGGCGCGCGCCGTGACACCGTTGGCGCTGAAGCTGCCGGGGCTGACCGCCTACAACTTCCCGCCGCCGACGCAGGGGCTGGCCTCGCTGCTGATCCTCGGCATCTTCGAGAAGCTCGGCGTGACGCGGGCCGAGGGCTTCGACCATCATCACGGCCTGGTCGAGGCGGTGAAGCGGGCGCTGGCGCTCCGCGACGAGGTCGTCACCGACCCGGCCTTCATGACCGCCGACCCGGCCAGCCTCCTGACCGACGCGGTGTTCGCGCGCGAGGCCGCGAAGATCGACCGCCGCCGCGCCGCGCGCTGGCCCTTCCGCCCGGGCGAGGGCGACACGGTCTGGATGGGCGCGATCGACGGCTCCGGCCTCGCCGTGTCCTATATCCAGTCGCTCTACTGGGAATACGGCTCGGGCTGCATCCTGCCGAAGACCGGCATCAACTGGCAGAACCGCGGCGTCTCCTTCTCGCTCGACGCGAAGGCGCTGAACCCGCTGGCGCCGGGCCGCAAGCCCTTCCACACCCTCAACCCGCCGCTGGCGCGCTTCGACGATGGCCGGATCGTCTCCTATGGCGCGATGGGCGGCGACGGCCAGCCGCAGTTCCAGGCGCAGATCCTGTCGCGCTACCGCTTCGGCCAGGGCGTCGCCGAAGCCGTCGACGCGCCGCGCTGGCTTTTCGGCCGGACCTGGGGCGCCGGCTCGATCTCGCTCAAGCTGGAGAACCGCTTCGACCCGATGCTGCTGGCGAGGCTGACCGCCGCCGGCCACCCGGTCGAGGAATACAGCGAGGCCTATTCCGACCAGTTCGGCCATGCCGGCCTGCTGGTCAAGCACCAGAAGGGTCATGTCGAGGCGACGCATGATCCGCGCTCGGACGGCGACGCCAAAGGGCTTTGAGGGGGATTTGACGCATCATGGTCCAGGACGATCCCTTCCGCTGCTTCGTTCCCTATCCTGAGGCGAAGGTGAATCACGCCTCGTCGGGCCCGCTTTCCGGGCTGGCGCTCGCGGTCAAGGACCTGTTCGACGTCAAGGGCTACCCGACCGGCGCCGGCTCGCCGACCGTGCTGGCACAGTCGGGCATCAAGACCAGGACCGCTCCGGTGGTGAAGGCGCTGCTCGAGGCCGGCGCCCGCTTCGTCGGCAAGACCCATACCGACGAGCTCGCCTTCTCGCTCAACGGCAAGAACGCGCATTTCGGCGCTCCGATCAATCCGGCCGCGCCGGACCGGATCACCGGCGGCTCCTCCTCCGGCTCGATGGCGGCGGTCGCCGGCCGGCTCGCCGACATCGGGCTCGGCTCCGATACCGGCGGCTCGGTGCGCGCGCCGGCGAGCTATGGCGGGCTGTTCGGCATCCGCCCGAGCCATGGCCGGCTCTCGCTGAAGCGCACCTGGCCCCTGGCGGCGAGCCTCGACACCGCCGGCTTCTTCACCCGCGACGGCGAGACCTTCGCCCGCGTCGCCAATGTGCTCTTCGGCAAGGACCGCACGGCCCTGCCGGAAGTCCCGCGGCTGCTGTTCGCCGACGATCTCTTCGCCCAGGCGGTGCCTGAAGCTGAAACGATCCTGCGCAGCGCCGTGCAGCGAGTCGTGCCCCTGCTCGGCCAGCCCGAGAGCGTCCGGGCCGTGCGCGACATGGACGCGCTCTACTGGGCCTTCCGCTGGATCCAGGGCCGCGAGGCCTGGGAAGCGGACGGGCCGATGATCGAGCGCTTCGCGCCGCCGCTCGGCCCCGGCGTCGCCGAGCGCTTCGCCTTCGGAAAGTCGGTCAGCGACGCGGAGGTCGCCCGCGGCGAGAGCGTCCGCAGGAACTTCCGCGCCAAGCTCGCCCGGCTGCTCGGCCAGGATGGCGTGCTGCTGCTGCCGACCGTGCCGGACGTCGCGCCGCTGGTCAGCGCCGGCGAGAGCGAGCTCGAGGATTTCCGCAACCGGGCCCTGCGCCTGCTCTGCCTTGCCGGGCTCTCCGGTTTCCCGCAGATTTCGATTCCGGTGGCGCATCGCGACGACGCCCCGCTCGGGCTCTCGGTGATCGGGCCGAAGGGCTCGGACAAGTCGCTGGTCGCCTTCGCGGTGAAGCTCGAGCGGGCGGCCAGGATCAGGATCGCGTAGGCTCGACGCAAGGGCCTGCGCTACATTCGAGCCCTCATCCTGAGGAGCCGTTCCGGCAGGAATGGCGTCTCGAAGAATGCTTCAGGAGGCTCCAGAACCATCTGGAGCATCCTTCGAGACGCCGCTGACGCGGCTCCTCAGGATGAGGGCTTGCAGGGAGGAGGCAGCGATGAGCGGTCACGACCATCATCACGACCACGACCATGACAACCATTTCACCCCGATCGAGGCGCGGGTGAAGGCGCTGGAATCGCTGCTGGTCGAGAAGGGCTATGTCGACCCCGCCGCGCTCGACGCCATCGTCGAGACCTATGAGACAAAGGTCGGCCCGCGCAACGGCGCCCGCGTCGTCGCCAAGGCCTGGAGCGATCCCGCCTTCGCCGAGCGGCTGAAGGCGGACGGCACCGCGGCCGTCGCCGAGCTCGGCTATGGCGGGCGCGGCGGCGAGCACATCGTCGCGGTCTTCAATACGCAAGACGAGCACAACCTGATCGTCTGCACCCTGTGCTCCTGCTATCCCTGGCCAGTGCTCGGCCTGCCGCCGGTCTGGTACAAGTCGCCGCCCTATCGTTCCAGGGCGGTGATCGACCCGCGCGGCGTCCTCGCCGATTTCGGCGTGACCCTGCCGGACCGGCAGCGCATCCGGGTCTGGGACTCCACCGCCGAGACCCGCTTCATCGTCGTGCCGCAGCGCCCGGCCGGCACCGAAGGCTGGTCCGAGGAGCAGCTCGTGGAAATCGTCACCCGCGACTCGATGATCGGCGTCGGGCTGCCGCACCCGGGAGCGTCGGCGGGAGCGGCGACATGAACGGCGGACAGGATCTCGGCGGCCAGATGGGCTTCGGCCCGGTCGTGCCCGAATCGAACGAGCCGGTGTTCCACGCAGGCTGGGAACAGCGCATGCTCGCGCTCAACGTCGCCGCCGGCGCGATGGGGCACTGGACGATCGACGAGATCCGGCACGCCCGCGAGAGCATCCCGCCGGCCGACTACCTGTCCCTGTCCTATTACGAGATCTGGTATGCCGGCCTGCGCGACGTGCTGATCCGCCACGGCTTCGCCACGCCGGGCGAACTCGACAGCGGCCAGCCGGCAGCGGCCGGCACCACGCCGAAGCGCGTCCTCAAGGGAGCGGACGTAGCCACCGTGCTGCGGCGCGGCTTCCCTTACGAGCGCGAGGCCGTCGCGCCGGCGCGTTTTGCCGCCGGCGACAAGGTGCGCACCATCGTGATGCATCCGCAGCACCATACGCGCCTGCCGCGCTATGCCCGTGGCAAGGCCGGGATCGTCGAACGCGTCACCGGCAACCACGTCTTCCCGGATACCGGAGCGCATGGCGCGCCGGAAACGGCGCAATGGCTCTATACCGTCGTCTTCAGCGGTCCCGAGCTCTGGGGCCGCGATGCCGACCCGAATTCGAGCGTCAGCGTCGAGGCCTGGGAGAGCTATCTTGAGCCGGCCTGACACAGCGATTGCCGAAACCCTCGCCGCCGGCACGCCGATCCCGCGCGACGCCGACGGGCCGGTCTTCGCCGAGCCCTGGCAGGCGCAGGCCTTCGCCCTCGTCGTCGCGCTGCAGAACCGCGGCGTCTTCACGGCCGAGGAATGGGCGCAGGCGCTCGGTGCCGAGATCCGCGAGGCGCTGGCAAAGGGCGGCTGCCGCGACGGCTCGGACTATTACGAGCGCTGGTGCGAGGCGCTGGAGCACCTGCTGATCGAGAAAGGGCTGGCCTCTCACGAGGGTGTCGACGCCCGCAGCGCCGCCTGGGAGCGCGCCGCGCAGGCGACCCCGCATGGCAGGCCGATCCTGCTGGAGAACGATCCGCAACGCTGAGTCCTTGGCTGAATTCGCCGCTGTCACATCGCCGTATTGCCGGCGCCACAAGAGCGCCGGAGTTCGCAGGGCCGCCTCGCGCGACGAGGCGGCCACAACGGGAGGGACACAGCATGAAGACGGGTTGCACCAGCCTGATCGCCTTCGCCGCGATAGCGCTGAGCTTTCCGGCCCAGGCCGCCGATCCGGCCCTGAACACGCTCGTGCCGAAGCTGACGCGCGGCACGCAATGGACGCAAGTGGCCGCCGTCGAGCTGCAGTTTCCGACGCACCATCCGCAGGGCATGGTCAAGATCGGCGACGCCTTCTTCATCTCCTCGGTCGAGATCAAGAAGCCGACGACGCGCTATCCCGCGCTCCAGGACGGTTATGACCGCGACACCGGCGAAGGCACCGGCCATCTCTTCAAGGTCGATGCCCAGGGCAAGCTGCTGGCCAGCATCACGCTCGGCGAAGGCTCGATCTATCATCCCGGCGGCATCGACTTCGACGGCAAGGACATCTGGGTTCCGGTCGCCGAGTATCGCCCCAACAGCCAGTCGATCGTTTACAAGGTCGATCCGGCGACGCTGAAGGCGACCGAGGTCTTTCGCTTCAAGGATCATGTCGGCGGCATCGTCCACAACACCGACGACAAATCGCTGCACGGCGTCAGCTGGGGCTCGCGCCGCTTCTACAAATGGCCGCTCGACGGCGAGGGCAGGATCACCAACGCGACGACGGCGCCGGAGCAATTGCGCGTCGCGAATCCGGCGCTCTACATCGATTATCAGGACTGCCATTTCATCGGCATGAGCCGGATGCTCTGCTCCGGGCTCAACGCCTACCGGACGACGAAGGATGGGCCGGTCTTCCGTCTCGGCGGGCTCGAGATCGTCAACCTCAAGGACGACCGGCCGGTCTTCCAGGTGCCGGTCGAGCTCTGGTCGCCTTCTTCCGGCCTGCCGATGACGCAGAACCCGTTCTGGGTCGAGCCCATGGCCGAGGGCGTGCGCGCCTATTTCATGCCGGACGACGACAAGTCGACGCTGTTCACCTTTGAGGCGATGGTGAAATAGCGAGTTTCCTTCTCCCCTCGGGGGAGAAGGTGGCAGCGCGAAGCGCTGACGGATGAGGGAAGGATGGCATTCAACCTACCTTCCCGCTCACCCGGTCGTACCGCCCTCATCCGTCTGCTTCGCAGACACCTTCTCCCCCGAGGGGAGAAGGAGATCAGCTTCCCTGCCCCGCCGCCCAAAGGCCGAGCAGCAGCGCACCTCCGAGAACGGCGACGAAGGCCGCCGCCAACACCTCCAGCAAGGCGATCATCCTGGCACCGCGCAGCGAGCCGCCGCCGGCGAGCCGCAGCGCCGCGAATTTGAAGAACACCGCGAGCGCCGCCAGCGCACCGGTCGTCAGCGCCGTGCCCAGTGCCATGGCGAAGGTCGCGGCGATGCCGGCCCAGAACAGGCCCTGCGCATTGGCGAAGACCAGGATGATCAGCGCCCCGGCGCAGGGGCGCGAGCCGGCCGCCAGCACCACGCCGGCCATTTCACGCCAGCCGCGCAGGCGCGCGATCTCGTCCGGGCCGGGCATATGGACATGGTCGCAGGCAAGGTCATGCCCCGCGCCGAGCCTGAGCGCGACGAAGCCGCCGGCCTTGCGCCAGAGCACGACGAGGCCGACCAGCGCGACCAGCGCGAAGCTCGCCAGCTCGATCGCCCGCGTCGTCGCCGCCATGGTCGCGGCCGTGGCGTTGAGGGCGAGCGTCAAGGTCCCGACCAGCGCGATCGCGACCAGCGCCTGCAGCAAGGCGGCGGCGAAGCTCAGGCCGAGCCCGCGCTTCAGGCTGCGATTATCGGCGACGATATAGCCCGAGATCACCGCCTTGCCATGGCCGGGACCGGCGGCATGGAAGACGCCATAGCCGAAGGCGAGGCCGAGCAGCGCCGGCAGGGCCGCGCCGCTCTGCGCGATCGCCTTCAGCGTCGCCGTCAGCTCGCGATAGAAGCTCGACTGCCAGGCGAGCAGAACGGCGCCGATGCCGCTCGTCGAGGGCAGCGCCTCGCGTGGCAGCGCCCCGCCGAACGGGTTGCGCGGCGGCGGTGGCGGCGGTGGCGCGTAGAGGCTGATCAGCCAGGCGATCGCCCCGAGCGTGCCGGCGACCAGAGCCAGCGCCAGCAGCGCGACGAGCAGCCGGCGCGGCAGGGCGGATAAGCCCGGCGCGGCGGGAGCGCTCAGGGACATGCCACCAGCGCGCGCGTCGTCACCTGATAGGCGCTCATGTCCGGCGTCGCGGTGACGTCTTCCTGCGCCAGCTTCTGCTGCGTCGCCGCGTCGAGCTTGGGCGGGCGCATCACCCGCACGATGCAGCCCTTGGGCGCGTCACGGGCGATGACCGCATCGGGCTCGCCGCCGATCTCGAAGGCGACGAAATAGGTCGGATCGCCGATTTCAATGCCGAAGGAGCGGTTGGCCGTCGCCGGCACCTTGAGCGGCAAGGTGAAGCTCAGGGTCAGGACCTTGTTCTCATAGGCGAGCGACTCTTCGCCCGGCGTGCCGAACTCCTGCACCTTGCCGTTCGCCTTGGCGGTGGTGAAGAAGCCGACATCCGGCAGCGATTCGATGTTCACCTTGGCAAGCTCGGCCAGTTCGTCCGAGGTCAGCTTGCCGTCGCCGTTCTTGTCGAGCCCTTGCGTCATATAGGCCGAATAGGCCTCGTCGAAGCTCCAGCGGTGGCGCAGGGCTCGGACCGACCCGTCCGGCGCATAGACGATCTCGGTGCGCGAGGTGACGAAGACATGCGGGTGCGCCGCCGCCGGCAGCGCAAGGCCGAGCCAGGCCAGGGCAGCGCCGAGAAGGGCGCGAAGCACGGTCGATCCGGTCTTGCATCGGAGCACGGCTGGCATTTCCTCGAATCTGCGGCGGAATCGGCGGCGCATGCTAACAAAAGCGCGCCGCGCGCGCCTAGCTCGCAATCGGCTGCGACCAACTTCCCTGCCTTCTCCTGCAAAGGCGGCCAAATCGCGGCGCAGGATGGCGCCACCTCTCTGGAATACCCCTAAGGTGATTTGACGGCGCCCGGGGGGTATGTCAGCAATACTGACATAATATTGGATTGGAGGTCGGCGATACCGACCCCATAGTCCCTGCGGGGTTCGATCTTCGGGAGGTCGGCCATGGCCGAGACGCAGCAGAACTCCGAGGCAACAGCCGTCGACGCGGACGCGCTCCGTGCCGTCTCGCTCGACGACAAATACGACCTTTCGAAACAGCAGATCTTCCTGACCGGCACGCAGGCCATCGCCCGCATGCTGCTGGTGCAGCGCGAGCGCGACCGGCAGGCCGGCCTGAACACCGCCGGCTTCGTTTCCGGCTATCGCGGCTCGCCGCTCGGCGGGCTCGACCAGCAGCTTTCCCGCGCCGGCAGGCAGCTCAAGGCCGCCGACATCGTCTTCACCCCCGGCCTCAACGAGGACCTCGCGGCGACCGCGATCTGGGGCACCCAGCAGGCCGAATTGCAGGGCGAGGGCAAGCATGACGGCGTCTTCGCGCTCTGGTACGGCAAGGGCCCGGGCGTCGACCGCACCGGCGACGTCTTCCGCCACGGCAACATGGCCGGCACCTCGCGCCATGGCGGCGTGATCTGCCTGCTCGGCGACGACCATACCGCCGAATCCTCGACCAACGCCCACCAGACCGAATTCGTCCTGGTCGACCGGATGATGCCGATCCTCAATCCGGCCGGCGTCCAGGAGATCATGGACTACGCCCTGCACGGCTTTGCGCTGTCGCGCTTCGCCTCGGTCTGGGTCGGCATCAAATGCGTCAAGGACAACATCGAATCGACGGCTTCGGTCGATGGCGCCGTCGACCGGGTGCAGATCGCGACGCCTGAGGATTTCGTCATGCCGCCGGGGGGCCTGAGCATCCGCCGCGAGCTCGATTTCCTCGACCAGGAGAAGCGCCTGCACATCCACAAGCGCGCCGCCATCCTCGCCTACCTGCGCGCCAACAAGCTCAACCAGACGATCCTTTCGGGCGGGCGGCAGCCGCGCATCGGCATCGTCACCGTCGGGAAATCCTATCTCGACGTGCGCCAGGCGCTGGAAGAGCTCGGCCTCGACGAGGTCCGGGCGAACGATCTCGGCATCCGGCTGTTCAAGGTCGCCTGCCCCTGGCCGCTCGACCCGGCCGAGCTGAAGCAATTCACCGCCGGACTCGATCTCGTCATGGTCGTCGAGGAGAAGCGCTCGCTGATCGAGGTGCAGCTGCGCGAGGAGCTCTACGGCACGGCGCATCAGCCCATGGT
Organism: Allobosea sp.; assembly: GCF_036675845.1. Lineage (GTDB taxonomy): Bacteria > Pseudomonadota > Alphaproteobacteria > Rhizobiales > Beijerinckiaceae > Allobosea. The sequence continues at coordinate 24,186 of NZ_JAKFED010000154.1, forward strand.
GATCGGCAAGAAGGACGAGCAGGGCGAATGGCTCTTCCCGCCCCATGGCGCGCTCGACCCCAACGATGTCGCCATCGCGCTCGGCGCCCGCCTGCTGCAATACCGCGACGACCCGGCCCTGCGGGCCCGTCTTGAGGCGATCGCCACCGCCCAGGGACGCCTCGCCGAGGCGGTCGAGCTGGCCAAGCGCACCCCCTATTTCTGCTCCGGCTGCCCGCACAGCACCTCGACCGTGGTGCCGGAAGGCGCGCGCGCCTCTGCCGGCATCGGCTGCCATTTCATGGCGCTCTGGATGGACCGCGACACCGCCGGCTTCACCCAGATGGGCGGCGAGGGCGCCAACTGGGTCGGCGAGGCGCCGTTCTCGACCAGGCGGCACATCTTCCAGAATCTCGGCGACGGCACCTATACTCATTCCGGCTCGCTCGCGATCCGCTGGGCCGTCGCGAGCGGCGTCAACATCACCTACAAGCTGCTCTACAACGACGCCGTCGCCATGACCGGCGGCCAGCAGGCTGAAGGCCACCTGACGCCCGACCAGATGGCGCGCCAGGTCGCGGCCGAGGGCGTCGCCCGCATCGCCGTGGTCTCCGACGAGCCGACGAAATACCCGGCCGGCACGCTCTGGCCGCCCGGCACGACGCTGCATCACCGCGACGATCTCGACAGCGTGCAGCGCGAGCTTTCGACCGTGCCCGGCGTCTCGCTCCTGCTCTACGACCAGACCTGCGCCACCGAGAAGCGCCGGCGCCGCAAGCGCGGCGCCTATCCCGACCCGGACAAGCGCATCATCGTCAACGAGCTGGTCTGCGAGGGCTGCGGCGATTGCGGCGTGCAGTCGAACTGCGTCTCGGTGCAGCCGCTCGAGACCGAATTCGGCCGCAAGCGCCAGATCGACCAGTCGAACTGCAACAAGGATTTTTCCTGCGTGAAGGGCTTCTGCCCCTCCTTCGTCACCGTGCATGGCGCGCGGCCGAAGAAGGCGGAGCCGCGCTCGCTCGACGCCTCGGCCCTCGGCGGTACCGAGATTCCGGAGCCGCAGGTGCCGGCGCTCGACCGCAATTATGCGGTGGTCGTCACCGGCGTCGGCGGCACCGGCGTCGTCACCATCGGCGCGATCCTCGGCATGGCCGCGCATCTCGAGCGCAAGGGCTGCGGCATGATCGACATGGCCGGCCTCGCCCAGAAGGGCGGCGCCGTCTTCAGCCATGTCCGCCTCGCGCCGACCCCCGACGACATCCACGCCATCCGCGTCGCCGCCGGCCAGGCCGATCTGGTGCTCGGCTGCGACCTCACCGTCACCGGCTCGAAGAAGGTGCTCGGCGCGATCCGCCCAGGCTCGACCGTGGTGGTCAACACCGCCGAGAGCCTGCCGGGGGACTTCACCCGCAATGCCGACTTCTCGCTGCCGACCGAGCGGCTGAAGCGGGCGATCATCGCCGCCTCGGGGCGCGAGCACACCCATCTCGTCGATGCGACCGCCGCCGCCGTCGCCTTCCTCGGCAATGCCATCGCCGCCAACATGTTCATGCTCGGCTATGCTTGGCAGTTCGGCGGCGTGCCGCTCTCGCGCGCTTCGCTGCTGCGGGCGATCGAGCTCAACGGCGAAGCGGTGGCGATGAACCGGCAGGCCTTCGAGCTCGGCCGCCGCGCCGCGCATGATCCGGATACGCTGATCGCGGCGCTTTCCGAGGCCAAGGCGCCGACTGACGTCCGCCAGCTCTCGCAGACGCTGGACGAGATCGTCGCCCGCCGCGTCGATTTCCTCACCGGCTACCAGAACGCCGCCTATGCGGCGCGCTATCGCGAACTGGTGGCGAAGGTGCAGGCGAAGGAGGCCGCGCTGCTGCCGGGCCAGAGCGCGCTCGCTGAAGCCGTCGCGCGCTATCTCTTCAAGCTGATGGCCTACAAGGACGAGTACGAGGTCGCACGCCTCTATGCCGACGGCGCCTTCCGCAAGCAGGTCGCCGCGACCTTCGAGAAGGACAGCGCATCGGGCCAGAAGCTGCGCTTCGAGTTCCACCTCGCCCCGCCGCTGCTCGCCAGGCGCGATCCGAACACCGGCCTGCCGCGCAAGATGAGTTTCGGGCCGTGGATGATGACGGCCTTCGGCCTGCTTGCGAAGCTCAAGGGCCTGCGCGGCACCGCCTTCGACGTCTTCGGCTACAGCGACGAACGCCGGACCGAGCGCCGGCTGATCGCCGATTATGAGGCGCTGCTGGGCGAGATCCTCGACGGGCTGACGCCGGAGAACCACACGCTCTGCGTCGCGCTCGCCGCGATCCCGGAGAAGATCCGCGGCTTCGGCCATGTCAAGGAACGCCATCTGAAGCAGGCCAAAGCCGAGGAGGCCGAGTTGCTGGCGCGGCTGCGCGACGGCTCGCCGGCGGCGCTCGCCATGCCGAAAGCGGCCGAATAGCGCACGAGTTCTTGGGGAGGGGACGGGGTGGGGGCGGAAAGTCGGAGCAATCCGCTGCAAATCCCGCCAGATGCGCTGATACAAGCCCCTTGCACCTCAGTCGTTGGCAAACCTTGAGCTTCCGGCGATCGTTGCCTCATACTGCGCCCGCACAGCCCGCGTCAGCCCCGGCGAGTCCGCTTTGATCCAAGCCGAAGAACTGCGCCAGATCGCCTCCTGGTCGCTCGACCTCACGCCCGAGGAATTCGAGGAGGCGCGTCGCGGAATCAGCACCAGGGTCTATGGCAAGGGCGCCTATGTCTGCCATGTCGGCGACCGGCTCGAATCCTGGACCGGCGTCGCCGACGGCCTGCTCAAGATGAGCACCACCTCGAAGACCGGCAAATCGGCGACGCTCGCCGGCATGCGCAGCGGCGCCTGGTTCGGCGAAGGCACGGTGATCAAGGGCGAGGCGCGCCGCTACGACCTCGTGGCGCTGCGCGAGACCCGCGTCGCGCTGATGCGGCGCCAGACCTTCTTCTGGCTGTTCGAGCACTCGGCCGCCTTCAACCGCTTCCTGGTCCACCAGTTCAACGAGCGCCTCGCCCAGTTCATCGGGCTTGCCGAATACGACCGCATGCTCGACTCGACCGGCCGGCTGGCCCGCAACCTCGCCTGGCTGTTCAACCCGATCCTCTATCCGGGCCGGGACAGGACGCTGGCGATCTCGCAGGAAGAGCTCGGCCTGCTCGCCGGGATTTCGCGGCAGATGGCCAATCAGGGGCTGGCCAAGCTGGCCGATCTCGGCCTGGTCGAGATCGGCCATGGCTCGGTGACGATCCTGGATCTGGAACGGCTGGCGCGGTATGAGGGGTAGGGCGGGCGCATCGGGGCGAAGGCAGATTTCGGCCTACGATAGCGCAGTGTAAAAGGCTGGCTTTACATCCAGAATCACTTCAATTTCAGGCGGTTGACTACCTATCAAGAACTGATTGATCTGCTCTTGATAGCGATCGACATATTCATGCAATCGATCATCAAAATTCACGATTATATAAACAACCCGCCTAGCACTTCTCTCGGAGCAATATACCTGCATTTGCTTTATTGCTAATACTATCTTAGATTCAAGTTTACCTAAAAAACCATCAGGAAGCTGATCTACAATCTCTTGAACGTCGTCACTATGGAAGCGACTAGCCTCGACATCCGAAACATTGATCGTTTTCACTTCACACAGGACCTTTTTGCCGCGTGCAAGGGCTTCAAGGTCGGGCGTACGTTGGCCTTTAACCTTGGATTCCGAGATGAAGCGAATGTCTGTGCAGCCGTCACGCACGAGATAAGCGTAGGCCTTAGCTTGGTTGAGTTTATCGAAGAGCTGTTGCCAGCCGCGCGTTTTGTGCTTCGCGATTAGCAGTGGTGCAAGCTCGCCCTTCAGATAGCGCCACCCGGCGTCATCGAGACTCTGTAGGTCAGCTTGAATATCCCGATACTGCTTTAGTTTTTGAGGCCACTCGTTCAGCGATCTGTCGAGATCGCGGAAATATGCTGCTGCTGGTGCTGGCTCGGGAAGCAAATCTCGAAGCCCATAGATTCTGGGAAGTTCGCTGCGAAACATGGCTCGTCAGTTCTCCTGGCCCCTTCCAGCTAAAGCAATAACGGCTCCGGACCATCGCGTTAAAGGACATCGCGACAACACTACGAATCCCCGCCCGGCGAGAAGAAGCAGAGCAGCTCGCCGGCATCGTTGATGCACAGATGCCAGAGTCCGTCCGGCGACAGCCGGGCCTTGTCGTGCGGGATCTGGAGGATCAGCAGCTCGCGGCGCTCCGTCGGCCACATCGGATGCCGCCCCGGCGCGATGGTCACGACGAAGCCGGTCTTGCCGAGCCGCACCTCGCCGGGATCGATCCGTGCGCAATCGGCGCCCGAGCAGCATGCGAACGGGTACTCCCAGCCGCTGGGAGCCTGATGGGCACGGGTTACCCTCGCGCCGGCGGCAAGCATGACCGCTATCGTGATCGAGGCAAGAACGCGCATTGGCCGGTCCCCGCCCTAGAAATCCCGCCTGAATGCGGTGGATCGAAGGCATTGCGCTGGCGTGCCGCGGCTCGACGGCAGCCAGGGCACCCGGTCAGGACCGGCGAGACACGGTTCCTGCCGCGCTGCTCGCGATTGAGTGAAAGCGCGCCGATCCGCTTCAGCTGACGATAATGCGGCCTCCTTCACGATTGGAGGAGTTCGCAAGCCTTTGAAATCGCAGCGGAAGCGCCGATTCCACGACCATTCGGCCAAACCTCGGCGGGACAATAGCGCCCCAAATACATCCTGTCTGTCAAGTGGCTCCTTGCACAGGGCCGGGCCACCTGCAAAGCTTGCATGATCGCACAAGGGCCCGAATGGCCCGGACAAACCCGCATCAGACGGGGCGACAGGGTGGAGACGACGATCGTGGCAAGCGCCCCCGCCGGCCTGGCGGACACCTTTCCCAAGCTGCTGATGCGCAATGCGCATGAGCGTGGTTCGCGCGTCGCGTTCCGGCACAAGGACCTCGGCATCTGGCAGTCCTGGAACTGGGCAGAGGTCGCCGAGCAGGTCCGCGCCTATGCCAGGGGACTCGAGGGTCTCGGCCTGAAGCGCGGCGACAAGGTCGCCATCGTCGGCTACAACCGGCCGCGCCTGTACTGGTCGATGGCAGCCGCGCAATGGCTCGGCGCGATCCCGGTCCCGGTCTATGCCGACAGCGTCGCCGACGAGATGGCCTATGTGCTC
>NZ_JAKFED010000184.1:0-6433 GCF_036675845.1 Allobosea sp.
GCTCCGTCATTCCGGCCGGAGCGAAGCGGAGCGCCGGAATCCATCGTAGGACTCCGGCGCTCTACGATGGTTTCCGGAGCGGCGCTGCTGCGCAGCTTGTCCGGAATGACGGCGGGGTTCCGGCATGACCACGCAACCCGCCATCTCCGTCGAAAAGCTGAACGTCTCCTTCGGCGACTCCCATGTCGTGAAGGATCTCTCCTTCACCGTCGCGCCCGGTGAGAGCTACGGCATCGTCGGCGAATCCGGCTCCGGCAAATCGACCGTGCTGCGCGTGCTCGCCGGGCTCAACCGCGACTGGAGCGGCGGGGTCGATATCCTCGGCAGGCGCCAGCCGAAAATCCGCGACAAGGCGTTCTACCGTGCCGTGCAGATGGTCTTCCAGGACCCTTACGGCTCGCTGCATCCGAAGAAGACGGTCGACGACACGCTGGCCGAGCCGCTCGCCATCCACGGCCTGCGCGACGGCGAGGCGAGGATCTCCCGCGCCATGGAGGATGTCGGCCTTCCGACCTCGTTCCGCTTCCGCTTTCCGCACCAGCTCTCCGGTGGCCAGCGCCAGCGCGTCGCCATCGCCCGCGCCCTCGTGCTCGAGCCGACGATCCTGCTGCTCGACGAGCCGACCTCGGCGCTCGACGTCTCGATTCAGGCCGAGGTGCTGAACCTGCTGCAGGCGCTGCGCCATGAGCGCAAGCTGACCTATATCCTGGTCAGCCACGACCTCGCCGTCGTCGGCCATATGTGCGAGCGGCTGCTGGTCATGCAGTTCGGCCGCGGCGTCGAGGAGATGAGCGCCGCAACGCTCGCCGCGCGCACGCCGCAAACCGCCTATGCGCAGCAATTGCTGACCGCGAGCGAAGGGTTTCGGCGGGCGGGATAGGATGCCACGTCATGCTCGGGCTCGACCCGAGCATCTCCGGACAGAGATTCCCGGGTCTGCGCTTCGCTACGCCCGAGAATGACGGCATAGCAGCGCCTCACGCAAAGCGTTTGGCAAGCCGCTCCCTTTGGTCGCATTGTCGTCGCAGGATTCGGCTCGACTGGAGCATCGAAACGGGTAAGGAGCCGCCCCCGCATGGACGCCATTGCCGAACGCCTGCTGAAGCCGGAAGCCGCGCCCGAGCGCACGCCGGTGCCGCCCTTCGATCTGGTGATCTTCGGCGCAGGCGGCGATCTTGCTCTGCGCAAGCTCTTCCCGGCGCTGGCCCAGCGCAACGAGGAGGGCGTGCTGCCGGCCGAGAGCCGCGTCATCGGCATCGTCCGCAAGCCCGAGGATGTCGAGGGCATCCCGAACGAGATCGCCGCCAAGCTCGCCACTGCCGGCCTGTCGCAGGAGCGCATCGCAGCCTTCCGGCAGCGGCTGACCATGGTGCTGCTCGACGCCGTCAAACCCGAAACCTATGGCGCCCTGAATAAGGCGCTGGGAGAATCGCAGCGCGTCCGCTCCTTCTATCTCTCGACGCCGCCGGACCTGTTCATCCCGATCTGCGAGAACCTCGCAAGCGCCGGCATCCTGACGCCGACCTCGCGGGTGATCCTGGAGAAGCCGCTCGGGCATAACCTCGCCTCGGCCCGCGCCATCAACGACGCCGTCGCCCGCATCCTGCCCGAGAGCCGGACCTACCGGATCGACCATTATCTCGGCAAGGAGACGGTGCAGAACCTGCTGGTGCTGCGCTTCGCCAACACGCTGTTCGAGCGTTCCTGGTCGGGGCGCGACATCGACAATGTCCAGATCACGGTCGCCGAGACGGTCGGGCTCGAATCCCGCGCCGGCTATTACGACAAGGCCGGGCACCTGCGCGACATGGTCCAGAACCATGTCCTGCAACTGCTCTGCCTCTTCGCCATCGAGCCGCCGAACCTGCTCGAGGCCGATGCGGTGCGCGACGAGAAGGTCAGGGTGCTGAAGGCGCTGCGGCCGATCGTCGGCCCGGACGTGCAGCGCTGGACCGTGCGCGGCCAGTACGGGCCGGGCGCGATGGAGGGCCAGCGTGTCCAGGGTTATGCCGAGGAACTCGGCCATGCCAGCAACACCGAGACCTTCGTCTCGATCCGCTGCGAGCTCGACACCTGGCGCTGGGCCGGCGTGCCGATCTATCTGCGCACCGGCAAGCGCATGGCGCAGCGCTATTCCGAGATCGCCGTCACCTTCAAGCCGGTGCCGCATTCGATCTTCGGCAATCCTGGCGATTGCGGCCGCCTCGACGCCAACCGCCTGATCATCCGCCTGCAGCCCAATGACGGCGTGCAGATGCAGCTGATGATGAAGGTGCCGGGCTCCGGCAAGCTCAAGATCGTGCCGCGCCAGCTCGATTTGCGCTACGAGACCGCCTTCGACGTGCGCACGCCCGACGCCTATGAGCGCCTGCTGACCGATGTCATCCGCGGCGACCAGACCCTGTTCATGCGCCGCGACGAGGTCGAGCAGGCCTGGACCTGGATCGACCCGATCCTCGCCGGCTGGCAGGAATACTATCCCCAGCCGCACCGCTATGCCGCCGGCTCCTGGGGCCCGTCGCAGTCGATCGGCCTGATCGAGCGCGAGGGCCGCTCCTGGGCCGATCCGGAGCTTTCCGAATGAGCGCCGCCGGCCCGCTCCTGCGCCATCGTTTCGAGACGCTGGCCGATGCCTCGGCGGCGCTGGCCGAGGCGGTCGCTGTCAGGCTGCGGGCGTTGATCGCCGGTCAGGGCAGGGCGCTTCTCGCCGTGCCCGGCGGCTCGACACCGGCGCGTTTCCTCGCCGCCCTTGGAAGGCACGATCTCCCTTGGGAGAAAGTCACGCTGCTGCCGACCGATGAGCGCTTCGTCGCTCCTGGCGACCAGGCCTCGAACGAGCGCATGGTCCGCGCCGCCTTCGCCCCCCTGCGCGACGGACGCACACCCTTTGTCTCCTTCCACAATGCCGGCGACGACCTCGCTGCCGCCGCGGCGAGCCTCGACCGTTTGCTCGCCGGCCTGCCGGCGCTCGACATCCTGGTCAGCGGCATGGGTGCCGACGGCCACATCGCCTCGCTCTTTCCCGGCGATGAGCGGGCGCTTTCGGCCGGGCCGGAGGTCCATGCCATTGCCGCCAGCCCGCCGGACCTGCCGCCGCGGCTCTCGCTCTCGCCGGCCCGGCTGAAGGGCGCCGGCCATGCCGCGCTGCTGATCGCGGGCCAGGAGAAGGAGCGGGTGCTGGCTTCAGCGGTCGAGCTTCCGGGCGCCTTCCCGGTCGGCCTGTTGCTGGGCCGCCCCCAGGGGCTCGACGTCTACTGGGCGAAAGCCTAGAGCCGGATGATGTCGGATGGAATCATGGAATGATCCCATCTGACATCTGAATCCGTCTCTTACCAAAGGGTTAGAGCAGGATTCTTGCGAAAAACCGGTTTCCACTTTTTCGCATCCTGCTCTAGAGGCAGGTGGAGCTCTCCGAAACCGGGCTCGTCATTCCGGACAAGCGGCGAAGCCGCGCCGTTCCGGAATCCATCGAAGGGCGGAGTGCTCTACGATGGATTCCGGCGCTCCGCTTCGCTACGGCCGGAATGACGGGCAGGTTCAGAGGGTTGAGATCAGGCGTCACGGCGTAAGAGGAACAGCGTCATGTCCACCGAACCCGAAATCGCGCGCCTTGCCGCCTGCGGCGTCGTCCCCGTCGTCGTCATCGACGAAATGGAGATCGCCGTGCCGCTGGCCGAGGCGCTGCTCGCCGGCGGCATCGACGTCATCGAGATCACCCTGCGTCGCCCGGCCGCCATGGCGGCGCTGGAGAAGGTGGCGCGCGAGCTGCCAGAGATCCTGCCCGTCGCCGGCACGGTGGTGACGCCGGCGCAGGCCGCCGAGGTGCAGAATGCCGGCGCCCGCGCCGTGGTCAGTCCCGGCTTCACCGAGAGCGTCGACGAGGCGATGCGCCGGACCGGCCTGCCCTGGCTGCCGGGCGTGGCGACGGCTTCCGACTGCATGCGCGCCGTCGGGGCCGGGCGCCTGCATTGCAAGTTCTTCCCGGCCGAGCAGGCAGGCGGCGTGCCCGGTCTGAAAGCGCTGTCCGGCCCGTTCCCGCAGCTGAAGTTCTGCCCGACCGGCGGCGTCGGCCTCGGCAATCTCGCGAGCTATCTTGCTCTGCCGCAGGTGCTCTGCGTCGGCGGCTCCTGGCTCGTCCCGGCCGAAGCGGTGAAGAACCGCGACTGGGCCCAGGTGACGAAGCTCGCCCGCGAAGCACGCGAGAAGGTCGCGAGCCTGCGCGGCTAAGCCTCGACCGTCATTGCGAGGAGCGCAGCGACGAAGCAATCCAGGGGCCGTCGTGCGAGCCCTTCTGGATTGCTTCGCTTCGCTCGCAATGACGACGCGTGCCCTGCCTGGCTAATCCGCCCCGCCGAGGCGGCTCCAGGCCAGTTCCTGCGCATAGGTCCGGATGTCGGCCGGCCAGCCTGCCGCATGCGCGGCGAAACCCCGCTCGTCGCCGGCGAACAGGGCTCGCGACGCCTCCTCGAAGCCGGGCAGGTTGCCGGCCAGCGCCGCCATGAAGCGATAGGCGGTTTCGCGGGCGATGCGCGCCTGCGTCTCTCCACCATCGCCGCGCCGCGCCGCGTCGACCAGCCGCCTGAGCGCCTGCGAGGCGCCGCCCGGCTGCGCCGAAAGCCAGTCCCAATGCCGCGGCAGCAGGGTCACCTCGCGCGCCACCACGCCGAGCTTCGGCCGACCGCGTCCGCGCGGCTCCGTGCCGCCGAACCGCGCGAGGATCTCGGCGGGCGAGCCGCGCAGGTCGAGATCGACGATCCGCCCGGTGGCGTCGTCGAAGGTCAGCACTGTCGCGGCAGGATTCCCGGCGAGACGGCGCTGCACCGCGAGCGCGACCTCGCGGAGCGGGCCGCGTGCGAGCAGGGTCTCGCCATCGAAGGCAGCGCAGGGGCGGTCGGCGGTTTCGATCATCGGCAGGCTCCGTGGTTCCTCAGTTAATTACCCGGATAAAATGCCTTGAGTCAATATCGCCCGGGTGATATTGGCGCCGCTTGATCGCGACAGGAGAAGTCGATGCTGAACGAGGACAGGAAGGCGGCCGTGGCCGCCTATAAGGAGCGCAAGGTCGTCGCCGGGATCTATCTGGTGCACTGCCTCGCCACCGGCGAGCGCTGGGCCGGGCAGGCGCCCGATCTGGCGACGATCCGGAACCGAATCTGGTTCACGCTCCGCCACGGCGGCCATCGCCAGCGCAGCCTGCAGGCAGCGTGGAACACTCATGGCGAGGGCGCCTTCACCTTCGAAGAGCTGGAGCGGCTGGACGAGAAGGCGCTGGAGGCCGGCCGCGAGCGCGTGCTGAAGGCCCGGCTGGCGCATTGGTGCGGGGAGTTGGGGGCGGAGGGGCTGTGAGGCAAGGCGCGGGGAACCCTCTCCTGGAAGGAGAGGGCAGGGTGAGGTGTAGGCCGTCCGACCAGCGAGGCGCTGCGCTCACCGCGCAGTCGGGTTCAGGCCAACGTTTCCCCTCCCGAACACCTCACCCCTACCCCTCTCCTTCCAGGAGAGGGGATCCCGCGCCTTCTTGTCAAAGCTGAGTTTCGGCTCCTCAGGCCCGCAGCCGCTCGACCACCAACTCCGCGATCGCCAGCGACGACGTCAGGCCCGGGCTCTCGATGCCGAGCAGGTTGACCAGCCCGGGCACGCCATGGACGGCAGGCCCGTCGATGCGGAAATCGGCCATCGGCTCGGTCGGGCCATGCAGCTTCGGCCGGATCCCGGCATAGTCGGGAACGAGCGCGCCATCGGGAAGGCCCGGCCAGTAGGTCCGGATCGCCGCGTAGAACTTCTCCACCCGCGCCGGGTCGACGATCAGGTCCTGGTCATGCTCGACCCATTCGACATCGGGGCCGAACTTGACCCGGCCGGCCATGTCGATCGTCGCATGGATGCCGAGACCGGCGGCTTCCGGGATCGGATAGACCAGGTGGCTGAAGGGCTGCTTGCCGAGCAGCGAGAAGTAGTTGCCCTTGGCGAAGGACTGCTTCGGCACCTGTTCGGCCGGGAAGCCGTCGAGCCGTCCCAGCAGCCGCGGCGCGCCATGGCCGGCCGAGTTGACGACGGTGTTCACCGTATAGCTCGCCGGATCGGCGCCGCCGAAGTCGACGCTGAAACCCTCCGCCTCGCGGCGCCAGGCCAGGATCGGCGTGTTCAGCGCCAGCGAACCGCCGGCCGCCTCGCATTCGCCGAGCAGCGAGAGCATCAGCGCATGGCTGTCGACGACGCCGGTCTCGGGCGAGAGCAGGGCGATCTCGCAGGCGACCTCGGGCTCCAGCGCCCTCGCTTCGACGGCATCGACCCAGCGCAGCGAGGAGACGCCCGAGGCCTCGGCACGTGCCGCGATCGTCTCCAGTGCCGGGCGCTGGCCGGCATGCGTGCCGACGAGCAGCTTGCCGCAGGCCTTGTGGGGCAGGCCGCGCTCGCGGAGATAGGCGTAGAGCAG
>NZ_JAKFED010000065.1:0-29223 GCF_036675845.1 Allobosea sp.
CTGCCCCTGCCACGGATCGCATTTTACACTCGACGGAATACCTAGTTCCGGTTCCGAGAGATCGCGCGGCGAACTCGCAATGCTTCCTCTCGTTATCGGATTCATCTTCAAGTTCTAAATCAAATCCAGATCGTATTAGAGCGTTCGCAATTGATATCTCATAATAAGACCCTTGGAATTGTCGCCTATCCTTCAGCCGCGAAATCATTCTCGACTGAAGGTCATTATTGTGACGCATCAAATACAAACTATAAGATAACCCAACAAACGCAGAAATTGCGCCAGAATCTGGTAAAATAGCAATTCCATTCTGCGTTCTAGCCGTTTTCCTCTGTTTGAAGAATAAGGTCTTCCAGTAGGCGACGGCGTGCATCTCCGGCGGAGGTTTGGCCTCTTCGGCTTTGAACCATTCATGCCCGAGCACGCGATGCATGTAGGCGATAAGGAAGTCAGAGAACGTTTTGAATCTGCTAGCGTCGGCAACGTCATCGCCGACAGATACAAATCTGCGGCCGTTAGCGCCAAGGGTGGACACGATCGGGCGCCCAGCGCCTTGTTGGAGTTGGCGCTGCAGTTCCCGCGCCTTGAACCGTTCGCGGTAGGTTTCTGGTGAGGGTGTAGGTGGCGGGATAATGAGAGGCTGGGGAGGCACGACGGCACCTCCATGGCACTTTTTGTATTTGAGCCCGCTACCGCATGGGCACCGCTCGTTACGACCCGTCTTCAATCCTGCCCCGCCACAGCTCGGCTGGTTCTAACGAGGAATCGCCATAGGCATCATATGCGCGACCGAGGCAACGAACTAGCCGGCTGGCGGATGCACACAGCGCCTCCGCGACAGCCTGCCGCGTCACGTCCGACTGTTACGATGATTTTGAATTTCGCTTTAAAATCAACCACTTACGAGAAAGTGGCTGGGGGACTAGGATTCGAACCTAGACAACCAGAGTCAGAGTCTGGGGTCCTACCGTTAGACGATCCCCCAACGGGCGCGTGGCGCGACGCGTCGGATGGCGCGGTCTACCCAACCTCGGCCCCGGTTGCAAGCCTTGTCTGCGATCTTCGTGCAGGCTCCTTTCCGGCAGCCTCCCACACCCGTTCCCCGGCCGCGATCAACCTTTCCCAGCCGGGCAAGTTCCCGGACCCGCGAGGCGGGCGCTGGCGAAGCAGCCATCGGGGCCAATCGTTCGCGGAACAGCCAGATGTTCGCCGGCCGGATGCCCCACGACCATGGGCGCCAAGCCGACTCCCCTCGCCGTCCGGACGGCCGTCCGGTCCGCCCGAGGCGCCGGCGCAAGGCGGAGCAGGTTGCGAGCGGACCGAAACGGCCGTCGAACGGCAGGCATTCGCCGGCCAGGCGTCCGCTGCGCGGCGAAGAGCCGTCGGAGCGGCTCAGCCGGCGCTCAGCGTGCGCCGCACCGCGTCGCGCCAGCCGGCGACCAGCGTCTTGCGCGGGCCTTCCGCCAAGGCCGGCGAGAAGCGCCGCTCGAGCCGCCAGCGGTCGCCGAACCCGGCCGGCTCGGGCAGCAGGCCGGCATCGAGCCCGGCGAGATAGGCCGCGCCCAGTGCCGTCGTCTCCAGCACCTCCGGGCGGTCGACGGGAGCGGCGAGGATGTCGGCGAGGCGCTGCATCGTCCAGTCGGAGGCGACCATGCCGCCGTCGACGCGCAGCACGGTCCCGGCGCCCTTGGCCTCCGGCCAGTCGGCGCGCATCGCCTCGAGCAGGTCGAGCGTCTGGAAGCAGACCGAATCCAGCGCGGCGCGGGCAAATTCGCGCGGCCCGGTGTTGCGGGTCAGGCCGAACATGGCGCCCCGGGCATTGGCGTCCCAATGCGGCGCGCCGAGCCCGGTGAAGGCCGGCACCAGATAGACCTGCTGGCCGGGGTCGGCATTGGCCGCCAGCGGGCCGCTCTGCGAGGCCCTTTCGATGATGCCGAGCCCGTCGCGCAGCCATTGCACGGCGGCGCCGGCGATGAAGATCGACCCTTCGAGCGCGTAATGGCGCTCGCCGCCGAACTGGTAGGCGATCGTGGTCAGCAGCCGGCTCTGCGAGGCGACCGCCCTGGTGCCGGTGTTGAGCAAGGCGAAGCAGCCGGTGCCATAGGTCGATTTGAGCATGCCGGGCGAGAAGCAGGCCTGGCCGATGGTCGCCGCCTGCTGGTCGCCGGCGATGCCGCGAATCGGGATGGCGGCACCGAGCAGTTCCGGCTCGCTCTCGCCGAAGAGCGTGGCGCAGTCGCGGACCTCCGGCAACAGCGAGGCGGGAATGTCGAGCAGCGCCAGGAGCTCCTCGTCCCAGCAGCCCTTGTGGATGTCGAACAGCATGGTGCGCGAGGCATTGGTCGCGTCGGTGGCGTGGACGCGCCCGCCGGTCAGCCGCCAGAGCAGGAAGGAATCGACGGTGCCAAAGGCGAGTTCGCCGCGCACGGCGCGTTCGCGGGCGCCGGGGACATTGTCGAGGATCCAGGCGATCTTGCTGCCGGAGAAATAGGGATCGAGCCGCAGGCCCGTGCGGGCGGCAACGAGCGCGCCATGGCCCTGCGCCTCCAGCGCGGCGCAGCGCGCGGCCGTGCGCCGGTCCTGCCAGACGATGGCGCGGTGGATCGCCTGGCCGGTGCGCCGGTCCCAGACGAGCGTGGTCTCGCGCTGGTTGGCGATGCCGATGGCGGCGACCTCGGTCGCGCCCGCCTGCGCCTGGACGAGCGCCTGGCGGCAGACCGAAAGCGTGCTTTCCCAGAGATCCTCCGCCTCGTGCTCGACCCAGCCGGAGGCGGGATAATGCTGAGTGAACTCCTGCTGGGCGCTGGCGACGGGCTGGAGGCGATCGTCGAACAGGATGGCGCGCGAGGAGGTGGTGCCCTGGTCGATCGCCAGGATCATGCGCCGCGCCGCCATGCCGTCTCTCCCCTCGCCCTCGTCCGCCGGCTCTCATCTTCAAGACAGAGCAGGTTCTGCGCGAACTTTGCCGCCAAGCCGCCCTTCAGGCAAGCGGTGGACTTCCCGGCCCGCAATGCTTCGCTTCCGCAGGTTCCGCTTGGCAGGCGCCTCGCGCTGTTGTTACGCTGCCGACGAATGGAAACGCTCCGGCCTCGTGCCGGGCTCCGGTGGGCCGTCGCGATGGCCAGGGCCGGTGAAGGATCGCCAGAGTGACGGTCGAGGACCGCCAGGAATCGGACCGACCCGTGGTCGCAGCGCTCGCTGCGGCGACGGATTGCGCCGCGACCGCCGTCAGCGGATTTCCGGCGCCGGTATTCCAGCGCCGGCCGCAAGCGACCTATGCGGCGCTCGATCTCGGCACCAATAATTGCCGCCTGCTGATCGCCCGGCCGGCCCAGCACGGCTTTCGCGTCGTCGACGCCTTCTCGCGGATCGTGCGCCTCGGCGAAGGGCTTTCTGCGAGTGGCCGGCTCTGCGAGGGCGCCATGGAGCGCGCCGTCGAGGCGCTGAAGATCTGCAAGAGCAAGATGGACCATCGCGGCGTCACCCGCGCCCGGCTGATCACCACCGAGGCCTGCCGCGCCGCGGCCAACGGGTCCGATTTCGTCCGCCGCGTCGGGCGCGAGGCCGAGCTCGAGCTCGAGATCGTCGACCAGCGTACCGAAGCCTCGCTCGCCGTCACCGGCTGCGCCGCGCTCGCCGCGCCGGAGGCCAATGCGGTCATCGTCTTCGACATCGGCGGCGGCTCGACCGAGATCGTCTGGCTCGGCGGGCGCGAAGCCGGCCGCGACCCAGCCTCCCGCATCCGCGAATGGGCCTCGCTGCCGATCGGCGTGGTCTCGGTCGCCGAGCGCTATGGCGGCGTCGAGGTCGGGCGCGACCTGTTCGAGCGCATGGTCACCGATTGCAGCGCGGCGCTGAAGCCCTTCGCCGACAAGGCGGCGGCGGCACGCCGGGCGCCGGGCTTCCATCTGCTCGGCACCTCCGGCACGGTCACCACCGTCGCCGGCATCCATCTGCGCCTGCCGCGCTATGACCGGCGCCAGGTCGACGGGCTGTGGATGCGCGAGGAGGACGTGCTCAGCGTCATCGACGAACTGGTCGCCATGGACTATGCCCAGCGCCAGGCCAATGCCTGCATCGGTCGCGACCGCGCCGATCTGGTGCTGGCCGGCTGCGCCATCTTCGAGGCGATCCGCCGTGCCTTTCCGAGCCCGATGGTGCGCATCGCCGATCGCGGCCTGCGCGAGGGCATTCTGCTCCGCATGATGCATGAGGACCGGGCTTGGTGGCGACGCCGGCAATGAGTTAAGTCGAAGCCATGAAGCCTTCCAAACCGAGCGGCGGCGCCCGCGACCTGCGCGTCAAGGTCAAGAAGCCGGCCAAGCGCAGCCATTCCTCGCAGCTCTGGCTCGAACGCCAGCTCAACGACCCTTACGTCAAGCGCGCCCGCGAGATGGGCTACCGCTCGCGGGCCGCCTTCAAGCTCGCCGAGATGGACGAGCGCCACAAGTTCCTGAAACCCGGCCAGAAGCTGCTCGATCTCGGCTGCGCGCCGGGCGGCTGGTGCCAGGTCGCGGCGGCGAAGATCGGCCTCGACAAGGGCAAGGGCCGGATCGTCGGCATCGACCTGCTGCCGGTCGACCCGATCCCGGGCGTCGAGCTGATCGAGCTCGACTTCATGGCGGACGAGGCCCCTGCCCTGCTGACGCAGAAGCTCGGCGGCAAGGCCGACGGCGTGATGTCCGACATGGCGGCCAACACCACCGGCCACAAGAAGACCGACCATCTCAAGATCATCGGCCTGGCGGAAGCGGCGCTTGAATTCGCCAATGACGTGCTGGCGCCAGGCGGCTTCTTCCTCGCCAAGCTGTTCCAGGGCGGCGAGAGCGCGGCACTGCTCGCCGAACTGAAGCGCGACTTCGCCAGCGTCCGCAATCTCAAGCCGGCGGCAAGCCGGGCGGATTCCTCCGAACTCTATGTGCTGGCGACGGGGTTCCGGCGGCAGACGCAGCCGCAGACCGAGGCCTGAGCGGCGTTCCACCGCGAAGCCGGCGCTTCAAGCCTCCGCCTGCCGGCCGTCGACGAGGTGGATGCGCCGGCTGGCGCGCGCCGCCATCCCGCTGTCATGGGTGACGGCGACGACGGTCTTGCCGCGCTCGCGCACCAGGGCATCGAGAATCGCGAAGACCTGCTCGGAATTCTTGCTGTCGAGGCTGCCGGTCGGCTCGTCGGCGAGGACGAGCGGCGGATCGTTGGCCAGCGAGCGGGCGACGGCGACGCGCTGGCGCTGGCCGCCGGAGAGCTGCTCGGGCCGCTTGTCGAGATGGTCGGCGAGGCCGAGCGCCTCGAGCAGTTGCGTCGAGCGCTCGCGCATCGCGCCGGCCCCGAGGCGCCCGAGCCGGCGCATCGGGATCTCGACATTCTCGCGGACGGTGAATTCCGGCAGCAGGAAATGGAACTGGAAGACGAAGCCGAGCGTCGCCAGCCTGATCTGCGCCCGCTCGTCCTCGCTCAGCCCCGCCGTGTCGCGGCCGGCGATGCGCAGCGCGCCGGCGCTCGGCCGGTCGAGCAGGCCGAGCAGATAGAGCAGCGAAGACTTGCCCGAGCCGGACGGGCCGGTGATGGCAACGAACTCGCCCGCGCCGATCGACAGCGTCACGTCCTGCACCAGCGTCACCGGGACGGTGGCGGGCAGGATGCGGGTCAGCCCCGCGGTCTCGATCAGGGCGCTCATGTCGCCCCCCGGATGATGTCGACGGGATTGAGCCGCGCCGCCTGCCTTGCCGGCAGGTAGCCGGCGATGCCGGCCGAGGTCAGGGCGAGGCCGGCCGCGATCAGGTAGTGCCAGAAGCTCCAGGCCAGCGGCAGCCGCGTGATCTCCTGCGCGACGCTGGCGCCCGACAATTCGAAGCGGACGAGCGAGAGCGCGAAGCAGAGCCCGAAGCCAATGGCCCAGCCGATCAGCGAGCCGCCGGCCCCGAGCGCCAGCCCCTCCAGCAGGAAGAGGCGGCGCATGTCGGCCTGCGTGAAGCCGAGCGACTTCAGGATGGCGATGTCGCGCGCCTTCTCATGGGTGATGGTCGAGATGATGTTGAAGATGCCGAAGCCGGCGACCAGCAGGATGGCGCCGACGACGGTGTACATGATGACGTTCCGGATCACCAAGGCCTCGAGCAGCGACTCGTTCGCCTCCTGCCAGGCCACCGCCTTGTAGCCGAGCTGCGCCTCGGCCCGCCGCGCCACCTGCGGGGCGGCGTTGGGATCGTCGAGCTTCAGCCGGATCTCGTTGATCGCGTTCGGGCGCTCGCTCAGGATCTGCGCGTTCTTGAGCAGGACATAGCTCTCGCCCTCGTCGCGGGCGGTGGTGCCGGTGTGGAACAGGCCGACGATCTTGAAGGCGCGGCTCTGCCCGGTGGCGGAGACCACCGTCACCGTGGTGCCAAGCTCGGCGCCGAGGCGCTGCGCCAGCCGGTCGCCGACGACGATGTTGTTTCCGCCGGCGATCAGCGAGGCGAAGCTGCCCTGGCGAAAGTCCTTGGCGAGCGAGGAGACCTGCCTCTCGGCCTCCGGCTCGATGCCGATGATGGCGATGCCGACATCGCGCCCGGCATAGCGCACCACCCCTTGCGTCTTCAGGCTGAGCGCCATCCTGCCGGGCACCCAGGCGCGCAGCATCGCGGTCGCCTCGGTCGGGTTCAGGATGCCGCGGCGATCCTCCCTGGGGCGCAGCCCGGCGATGTGGAGCACCTGGAACTCGTCCTGCGCCGGCTGGCGGCGCGCGGCGCGGCGCTCATCGGTGATGTCGACATGCGGCATGGTGTCGACGAGCTTGGCGACGAAATCGTCCTCGCCGCCCTGCATCAGCGAGGCCATGGCGATCGAGAAGCCGACGCCGAGCGCGACGCCGAGCACGGCGACGAGCGTCTGCCGGCCCCGCCCCATGATATGCGTCAGCGCCAGGGCCAGGATCAGCCGCATGGCTCAGCCGCCCTGCAGCCGGACGCGGGCGCCGTCGCCGAGCTTGTCGGGATAGGGAGCGACGATGCGGGCGCCCTCGGGCAGGCCCGACAGCACCTCGACCTCGCTCGTGCCGCGAATGCCGATGGCAAGCTCGCGGCGGCGGGCGACATCGCCCTCGACGACGAAGACGGCATCGCCCTGGACGGCATTGACCGGCAGCAGCAGGGCCTCGCGTGCCACGCGGGTGACAATGTTGACCTCGACCGTCATGCCGATCAGCACCGGCGTGTCGTCGGGCAAGGCGAGGTAGACCCGGTAGTTCTTGGCCACCGGGTCGCCCTTTGGGGTGATGCTGTCGACGGTCGCCTCCAGCGTCCGGCCCGGGAAGGCATCGGCCCGGACCAGGGCGCGCTGGCCCGGCTTGACCTGCGGGATGTCCTCCTCGTTCACCTCGGCGACGACGCGCAGCGGCCTGGCCTCGCCGATCCAGAACAGCACCGTGCCGGGCTCGGCGATCTCGCCGACCTCGCCATCGCGGCGCAGGACCGTGCCGCGCATCGGAGCGCGCAGGACATAGTTCTCCAGTCTCGCCGTCTGGCCGGCGACCAGCGCCGCCGCCTGCCCGACCTCGCTGCGGATCCGGTCCAGCGCCTGCTGGCTCATGACATTGCGCTCGACCAGGACGGCGAGGCGCTCATGCTCGGCGGTGGCGAGCTTGTGCCGCGCCTTGAGCTCCGCCAGCGCGGCTTCCGCCTGGACGCTGTCCAGCCGGGCCAGGATCTCGCCCTTCTCGACCCGGCGCCCCTCGCAATCGCAGCGCTCGACGATGCGCTCGCGGACGAGCGGGGTCACCTTGGCCCAGATCCGCGGCTCGACGACGCCGGTGGCATAGACGATGTCGGCGGCATCGCCACGCTTGGCCGCCACGGTCGCGACCATTGCCGGCCGGCTATAAGACCAGAAGGCCGCGCCCGCCGCCGCAACCGCGACAAGGACGACCAGGCTGCGAAGGATCTTCACGACATTCCCCCTGCGGAGGCGGCGCCCTGCGCCATCGAATTCCGGCTTTCCGGCAGGCCCCAGCGGCGATGGATCGCCGTTGCGCCGATGCCCTCCCTGGCAGTAATCTATCGCCAGACCGACCGTCGGTCATTTTACCGACCGACGGTCGGTCGTCAAGCCGGAACCAGATCGGAGCAGCATGCCGCGCGTCGTGAAGCACCCCGAGGATCGCAGGAGCGAATTGCTCGATTGCGCACAGGCGCTGTTCTTCGAGCAGGGCTACGAGCGGACGACGATCAGCGACGTCATCGCCAAAGCGGGAATCTCCAAGGGCGGCTTCTACCACCACTTCGCCTCGAAGGAGGACCTGCTGGAGGCGCTCGCCGCCCGGCTGGCAAAGGATGCGGTCGCCCGCGTCCGCGACATCCTCGAAGACCCGGCACTCGGCGCGCTCGCCCGCCTGAACGGCTTCCTGGCGCGCTCGCGCCAGATGAAGATCGAAGATGCGCCGAAGCTGCGGGCTGCGTTCGATGTCGTGTTCCGGCCCGAGAACATCGTGCTCTACCACCGGGTCAACGGCGCCTCGATCGCGGTGATGCTGCCGGTGCTGACCCGCATCATCGCCGAAGGCCAGGCCGAGGGCATCTTCGCCGTGCCGGCGCCGGAGGCGGCGGCCGAGATCATCCTGCATCTCGGCGCCAGCACCCATGATGCCGTGGCGCGCACGATCGCGGTCTCGGGAACGCCCGCAGAGGCGGCCGCCATCGAAGCGCTCGACGCGCGCTTCCAGTTCCTCGGGCTCGCCGTGGACCGGATCCTCGGCCTGCCGGACGGCAGCGTGATCTTCGTCGAGCCCGGCTTCACCCATGCCGTGATGACGGCGCGCTGAGCGCGCCGTCGATCCGAGCCGGGCCTTCCGTCCGTCCTCAGTCGAGGTTGAACTTCCCGAACTCGCGGTGCTCGCCATAGATGCGGCGGACGGTGCCGGTGATCGAGCGGTAGACGATGGTCTCGGTCTCGATCACCTCGGGGCCGAAGCGGACGCCCGACAGCATGCCGCCATCGGTGACGCCGGTGGCGCAGACGATGACGTCGCCCGAGGCCATCTCGGCCATGTCGTATTTGTGGTTCGGGTCCTTGACGCCCATGGTCGCGGCGCGGGCCCGCTTCTCCTCGGTGTCGAGGATCAGGCGGCCCTGCATCTGGCCGCCGACGCAACGCAGCGCAGCAGCGGCGAGCACGCCCTCGGGGGCACCGCCGATGCCGAGATAGAGGTCGATGCCGGTCTTCTCCGGCTCGGTGCAGAAGATCACGCCGGCAACGTCACCATCGGTGATCAGCCGGATCGAGGCGCCGGTCTTGCGGACTTCCGCGATCAGCTTCTCGTGGCGCGGCCGGTCCATGATCAGCGTGTTGATCTCATGCGGCCGGCAGCCCTTGGCGCGGGCCAGCGCATTGATGTTGTCCGCTGCCGAGGCGTCGAGGTCGACGATGCCGGGCGGATAGCCGGGGCCGATCGCGATCTTGTTCATGTAGACGTCCGGCGCGTAGAGCAGCTGGCCGGCGCCGGCCATCGCCATCACCGCGATCGAGCCCGGCATGTCCTTGGCGCAGAGCGTCGTGCCCTCGAGCGGGTCGACGGCGATGTGGACCTTCGGCCCCTGCTTGTTGCCGACCTTCTCGCCGATATAGAGCATCGGCGCCTGGTCGCGCTCGCCTTCGCCGATGACGATCTCGCCGTCGATCGGCAGGCGGTTGAGCTCGCGCCGCATCGCGTCGACGGCGGCCTGGTCGGCCGCCTTCTCGTCGCCATGGCCGCGCAGGCGGGCGGCGGCGACGGCGGCGCGCTCGGTGACGCGCACCAGCTCCATCGAGAGATAGCGCTCGATGATCTGGTCGGGCGAGATGCGGAGATCGACGGACATGGGCTTTTCCTCTGTTTCGGCAGACGGCGACCGGACGATCGGCAGCGGAGCATCCCCACCGCCGATCGACCGCTGCCCTACTCCCGCTCTATACGGATGACCTGCGGCGGCTCGGAAATATGCCCGTCGGCGCCGACCTTCTCCAGCGCGCCGCGGATCGCCTGCTCGCTGGTGGCGTAGGTGATCAGCACGACCGGGACCGGCGCGCCGGAGCGCCCGCCGGGATCGCGCGCCGCGGCGGCCTCCGAGCGGCGCTGGACGATGCTTTCGAGCGAGATGTTCGCCTCGGCCATGCGGGTCGCGATGGCGGCGGCGGCGCCCGGCCGGTCGGCGACGGCGAGGCGGATGTAATAGCCGCCCTCATGACGCTGCATCGGCGCACGCATCGGCTGCTCGAGCCGGGCGACCGGCATGCCGAAGGGCAGTCCGGCCGTGCCGCGGGCGACGTCGGCGATGTCGGCGATCACCGCCGAGGCGGTCGGGCCGCCGCCGGCGCCCGGGCCGACCAGGGTGATCTCGCGGACCGCATCGGCGTCGATGGTGACGGCGTTGGTGACACCCATGACCTGGGCGATGGCCGAGGATTTCGGCACCATGGTCGGGTGGACGCGCTGCTCGATGCCGGTCTTGGTGCGCTCGGCGACACCGAGCAGCTTGATCCGGTAGCCGAGCTCGTCGGCCATCTTGAGGTCGAGCGGCGTGATCGAGGAAATCCCTTCGACATGAATCGCTTCGGCGTCGATCTTCGTGCCGAAGGCGAGGCTGGTCAGGATCGCGAGCTTGTGGGCGGTGTCGAAACCCTCGACGTCGAAGGTCGGGTCGGCCTCGGCGTAGCCGAGCCGCTGGGCGTCCTTCAGGCAGGCCTCGAAGGTCAGGCCCTCGAGCTCCATGCGCGAGAGGATGTAATTGCAGGTGCCGTTGAGGATGCCGTAGAGGCGGCTGACATTGTTGCCGGACAGCGCCTCGCGCAGCGTCTTCACCACCGGGATGCCGCCGGCCGACGAGGCCTCGAAGGCGAGCGCCGCGCCATTGGCCTCGGCGAGCTCGGCCAGCGCCACGCCATGGGTGGCGAGCAATGCCTTGTTGGCGGTCACGACCGGCTTGCCGGCCGAAAGCGCCGCTTCCACCGCCTGCTTGGCAGGCCCGTCGGAGCCGCCGATCAGCTCGACCAGGCAATCGATCTCGGCCGAGGCTGCGAGCGCGACCGGATCGTCGAACCAGGTGAAACCCGAAAGGTCGATGCCGCGGTCGCGGCTGCGGTCGCGGGCCGAAACGGCGGTGACGCGCACCGGCCGGCCGCAGCGGGCGGAAAGCGCATTCTCCTGGCGTTTCAGGATGGCGGCGACCGCCGCACCGACAGTGCCGAGGCCGGCGATGCCGACGCGCAGGGGCCGGGAGTCAGGGGGCGGAGCGTGCATGGTCATGCCGCGCGGGGTCGCATGGGGCGGGACTTGAGTCAACGGCGGAGCACCCGCCATATGCCGGCGGGAACGCCGACGGGAACGCTTCTGCACAGCGAGAAACAGGCGCCCTGCCCCTCAATCGAAGCGGCAGACCACCTCCGCCGCCAGCTTGCGGAGCTTGCCGTCGCCGAAGCTGAGATAGAGACGCAGCAACTGGTTGCCGAAGGCCGTGGTCTTGATCGTGCGCAGCGCCTCGAGGCTGTCGCCGTTCCACACCGTCGAGTTCTCGTTCACCGGCTTCCAGAACCAGGGCGTCGGCGGGCGGATCACGGTCTGGGCCAGGACCTTCTCGGCCTCGCTTTGGTCCATGCCGAGCGGCAGGTAGCGGGCGACGATCTCGGTGGCGTCGCGGCCGCATTCGCGCGCCTTGGTCGCGGCCAGCACCTCGCCGACCAGCGGCGAATCGGTATCGGCCGTCCGCCCGCGCGAGAAATCATAGGTCGCAAACAGGCAGACCAGCGCGAACAGGCCGAAGAGCACCCCGATCACACGGCCTTTCGAGACCATATCCGCCGCCTCTCCTCAGCCGGTGGTTCCGGCGGTTCGGGTTCCCATGTTTTTGCTGCGCGGTCCAGTGCCAGCAAGCTGCAAGGGCACGAACGTCATTGCGAGCGTAAGCGAAGCAATCCAGGAGGGCTCGCTCGACGGCCCCTGGATTGCTTCGGAACTTACGCTCCTCGCAATGACGATCGGCGCCGCCCTACCCCGCCTGCGGCATCTGGATGACGTTGTGCAGGGTCTGGTCGGCGCTCTTCAGGAAGCGGCCGATATTGCGGGCGGCCTGGCGGATGCGCTGCTCGTTCTCGACGATGGCGATGCGGACGAAATCGTCGCCATGCTCGCCGAAGCCGATGCCCGGCGCGACCGCGACCTCGGCCTTCTCGATCAGCAGCTTGGAGAATTCCAGCGAGCCGAGATGCCGGAATTTCTCCGGGATCGGCACCCAGGCGAACATCGAGGCCTGTGGCGCCGGGAAGTCCCAGCCGGCCTTGGCGAAGCTCTCGACCAGCGCGTCGCGGCGCTTGCGATAGGTCTCGCGCATCTCGCGGATGCAATCGTCGGGACCGTTCAGCGCCGCCGCCGCCGCGACCTGGATCGGCGTATAGGCGCCGTAGTCGAGATAGGACTTAACGCGCGCCAGCGCCGCCAGCAGCCGCTCGTTGCCGACGGCGAAGCCCATGCGCCAGCCGGCCATGGAGAAGGTCTTCGACATCGAGGTGAACTCGACGGTTACGTCGATCGCGCCCTGGACCTGCAGCATCGAGGGCGGCGGGCTCTTCTCGTCGAAATAGACCTCGGCATAGGCGAGATCGGAAAGCAGGATCAGCTCGTGCTTCTTCGCGAAGGCGACGAGGTCGCGATAGAAGTCGAGCGAGGCGGTATAGGCGGTCGGGTTCGCCGGATAGCAGGTGACGAGCGCGATCGGCTTGGGCACCGAATGCATCACCGCGCGCTCCAGCGCCGGGAAGAAGGCCGGCGTCGGCTCGGCCGGGACCGAGCGGATGACGCCGCCCGCCATCAGGAAGCCGAAGGCGTGGATCGGATAGCTCGGATTGGGCACCAGCACGACGTCGCCCGGGCCGGTGATGGCCTGGGCCATGTTGGCGAAGCCCTCCTTCGAACCGAGCGTGGCGACGACCTGGGTGTCGGGGTTGAGCTTCACGCCGAAGCGGCGCTCGTAATAATTCGCCTGGGCGCGGCGCAGGCCGGCAATGCCCTTCGAGGCGGAATAGCGGTCGGTGCGCGGCTTGCCGGCGGTCTCGACCAGCTTGTCGATGACGTGCTTCGGTGCCGGCAGATCGGGATTGCCCATACCGAGATCGATGATGTCGACGCCCTTGGCCCGTTCGGCGGCCTTGATCTTGTTGACCTGCTCGAAAACGTAAGGCGGCAAGCGCTTGATGCGGTGAAAGTCGGTCATCTTACTAATCGGTCCCTGGCCGAGCCGGCATTGAGGCGCTCCGAATGCGGCAAATCACATTCCTTGCGCCGAGATGCTCTAGCATCGCAGCTTTCGCCGTGACAGGCCCAAAAACGCAAGATTCAGCGAACAGCGACGCAAAGCGTCTCCCGAGCCTCTCCCGAGGCCACGATGGCGGCGCGGGGCGGCGGCTCAGTCCGTCGGCAGCTTGGCCGGAGCGGGCGGCGGCGTGTTGCCCAGGCTCTGCGCCTGCGTCCCTGCCGCCACATTGGAGAGGCGCTTGGCCTCGAGCTCGGCCTCGAGCTTCTTGAACTCCTCGACGGTCTTGCGCTTGGCATCGCGCGAGATCGTGGTGCCGACCGGGACATAGCGCGGATCCTGCGGCCGCGTCTCGAGGACGAAGGGCTTCGGCTCGGCCGGCTTGGTGGCAAGCCCGGTGAGCTCGGCGGCGCCCTGGACCGCGCTGCAGCCGCCGAGCAGGCCGGCGAGCACCAGCGTCGTGGCGACCGTTCTCGAGGGGGTCCGGAACAGAGTTTCAGGCATCGCCGCGGCTTCCACGAATTTCCTTTGTCACGCTTATCAGCTACGTCCTTAATAGGTCTGAAATGGGGAGTTCAACTCCCGCTGGCAAGCAATCGCGCAAGCCGGCAATCGCGAGGGAGCGATACCATGAGCCGACCCGCCGGCAGCAAGGGCAAGGGCGGACCGGGCCCGGCGGAGCCGCCGGTCCCCGATGCGCCTGCCCTGCCGGATTTCGATGCCATGGCGCAGAATATGGGCCGCCTCGTCGAGGAGGCCGGCAAGGTCACGGCGGCCTATATGAAGCCGATCGAGCGCGGCGAGGCCAAGACCGGCGCCGCCGACGAGGCCAGCGAGATGGTCAAGGTGCTCGGACGGGTGGCGGAGCGCTGGGTCAGCGACCCGCAGAAGATCATCGAGGCGCAGGCCTCGCTCACCGGCGACTTCCTCAGCCTGTGGAGCGCGACGCTGAAGCGACTCAGCGGCGAGCCGGCCGAGCCGGTGATCGAGCCGGAACGGCGCGACGCCCGCTTCGCCGACCCCGAATGGGAGAGCCATCCGGTCTTCGACTTCGTCAAGCAGGCCTATCTCCTGTCCTCGCGCTGGGCGGAGCGCATGGTCGAGCAGGCCGACGACCTCGATCCGCATACGCGCGACAAGGCGCGCTTCTACGTCAAGCAGATCGCCGGGGCGCTCTCGCCCTCCAATTTCGTCGCGACCAATCCGGAGCTGTTGCGCGAGACGCTGGCGCAGAACGGCGAGAACCTGGTGCGCGGCATGAAGATGCTGGCCGAGGACGTCCAGGCCGGCGGCGGCGAGCTCAAGATCCGCCAGTCCGACAACCGCGCCTTCGAGGTCGGCGTCAACATCGCGACCACGCCCGGCAAGGTGATCTACCGCAACGACATCATCGAGCTGATCCAGTACGCGCCGTCGACCGAGAAGGTGCTGAAGCGGCCCTTGCTGATCGTGCCGCCCTGGATCAACAAGTTCTACATCCTCGACCTCAATGCCGAGAAGAGCTTCATCCGCTGGTGCGTCGGCCAGGGGCTCACCGTGTTCTGCATCTCCTGGGTCAATCCCGACCATCGCCATGCGGCGAAGGATTTCGAGAGCTATATGCGCGAGGGCATCTTCGCCGCGCTCGAGGCGGTGGAGCAGGCGAGCGGCGAGAAGCAGGTTTCGGCGATCGGCTACTGCGTCGGCGGCACCCTGCTCGGCGTCACCCTCGCCTATATGGCGGCGACCCGGGACAAGCGCATCGCCAGCGCCACCTTCTTCACCACCCAGGTCGACTTCTCCAATGCCGGCGAGCTCTCGGTCTTCGTCGACGAGGAGCAGATCCGCGCCGTCGAGGAGCAGATGGCCGAGCGCGGCTATCTCGACGGGGCGCGCATGGCCGGCGCCTTCAACATGCTGCGGCCGAACGACCTGATCTGGTCCTACGCCGTCAACAACTACCTCAAGGGCAAGGCCCCGACCGCCTTCGACCTGCTCTACTGGAACTCGGATTCGACGCGGATGCCGGCGGCGAACCATTCCTTCTATCTGCGCAACTGCTATCTCGACAACAAGCTGACCAAGGGCGAGATGCGCATCGGCGGCAAGCTGCTCGACCTCGGCAAGGTCACCATCCCGGTCTACAACCTCGCGACGCGCGAGGACCATATCGCCCCGGCGAACTCGGTCTTCATCGGCTCGCAGGCCTTCGGCGGGCCGGTCGACTATGTCATGGCCGGCTCCGGGCACATCGCCGGCGTGGTCAACCCGCCGAGCAAGGTCAAGTACCAGTACTGGACCGGGCCAAAGCCGCAGGGCGCCTTCGAGGGCTGGATGCAGCGGGCGCAGGAGCACCCCGGCTCATGGTGGCCGCACTGGTTCGCCTGGCTCGAGGCGCAGGCGCCGAAGCAGGTCAAGGCGCGCATGCCCGGCGACGGCAAGCTCGAGCCGCTGGAGGACGCGCCGGGCAGCTATGTGAAGGTCAAGGCCTGAGCACGGCACCGACCCGGCTCGGCCGGGCCCGGGCGAAGGCAAGCTCCGGTCTGGAGCAGCCCCGCCTCGGCCCTGGGCCGACCGCTCGCGTCAATCAACCGCCTCGAAGACTGAACCATAGTGATAGGGCGGCAACTCGACGACGGCCTTGGTCCTGAATCCGGCCGGCTCGACGATGGCGGCGACCTGCGCCGGCGTCATCCGCATGTGTGATTGCGGACCGCGAGCCAGTCCGAGGACCATCGTCCGCTCCCGCGGAATGCGGTGCCAGTTCACGATGCCGAGACAGCCGCCTGTCCTTGTAACGCTGCGCACAGCGCGTGCGATCGACGGTTGGTCCGGGACCCCGTGGAAGGTGTTGGCGAGAAGGACGTAGTCGACACGCTCCGGAAGCAACCCGGCCACCTGCCGCGCATCGGCACAGAACCATTGCCGCACGCCAGCGCCACGCCGGGCGACCTCCGCCCTGGCCTGCTCGATCAGAGCCGCATCGAGCTCGAGCGCGTAGACGCGGCCGTCGAGGAGCTCGGCCAGCGGCGCCGTGAAGTAGCCATCGCCGCAGCACAGATCGAGCGCCACCATCCCCGCTCGGATGTCGATCTGCTGCAGAACGCCGGCCGGATCGGGCCACAGCGTCGCCCACCAGCGGCGATCGGGCATCGACGTCGCCGGAAAGAGCGATGGATCTTGCTGCGCGCTGTTCGCCATCACATGACCGCCTGCCCCTCCCAGACAAGTATAGCGACAGCAATGCCGGTGGCGCAGCGTCGAGCACGAAAAAAGCCGGCCCGAAGGCCGGCTTTTCCTTCGCCGTGCGGCGAGGCTCAGTTCTTGCGGACGACCGGGCGGACCGGGACCGTTTCCACCGGATTGTCCCAGCGATAGGTAAGAGCCGCCGAAACGACGTGAACATAAGGCTCGGCCTCGGCGGTATAGGAGATCGCCCGCAAGGCCGGATTGACGACCTGCTGCGGGTGGTTGCCGGTGTAGTTCACCTTCGCCTTGTTGACGTGGATATAGGTGTAACCGACGTCGAGCTTCAGCTTCTCGGTGAGCTGATAGCTCGCACCGGCACTGAGCCAGAGGCGATCATTGTCCGAGATGAAGATCTGGCGGTTGTAGTCGTTGATCGCCGAAAGCTCATAGGCGATACCGGCGCGCAGCGTCAGGTCGCGGTTGTATTTGTACTCGGCGCCGGCCGAGAAGTACCAGCTGTCGTCATACTGGAAATTCAGGCTCGTCGCCGGGATTCCCCCGACCTGCGTCACGACCGGGATGTTGCGGAAGCGGCTCCAGTTGGTCCACTCCACTCCGAGATGGGCCTGCCACTGATCGTTGATGACCTGTGAGACGCCGAACACGACCGAGTCGGGCAGGTTCAGGTTGGCCTTGACCGGCGTGACCGCGGCCGGGGTCCGCAAGGTGCCCTCCAGCGTCTGCCGCACCGAGGAGCGATAGGCCAGGCCGACCGTCGTGCCGTCGAGCGGCGTCAGCGTGAAACCGAAGCGGTAGCCGAAGTCGATGGTGTCGCCCTCGATGATGATCGGCGCGGAGGTCGGCGCGGGGGTCATTGCCTGCTTCAGGCTGGCATTGAACCACTGGACCTGCACCGCTGCGCCGATCGAGAGCCAGTCGTTGACCTTGTAGCCGATCGTCGGCGAGACGTTGATGGTCTGCACTTTCGCCGAGCGGCCGAAGACCTGCGCGGCATGGACCTGATTATCGGGCTTCGAGCGCAGGCCGAACGGGGCGCCGGTGGTGAGGCCGATCCAGAACCGGTCGGTGAGCTGCCAGGCGGAGTAGGAGGCGGGGACGAAACCGCCGTTGCCGCCGATGTTCCCCGTCCCGGCCTGGACCGGGTTCGGCGTGCCGACCGGCGCGAACGGAGGGCCAATCCGACTGACCGATGTCGGCTCGTAATCGGCGTCGGCATAGAGATAGGTGAAGTTCCACTGGCTGTTGCGGCCGGGGAACATGGTGATCGTCGCCGGGTTCCAGGCCATGGCGCCCATGCCGATGCCGCCGGAAGCCGCGCCCGCATAGGCCATGCCGAGACCTTCAGCGCTCTGGCCGCTTCGGATCGCGAAGGAACTGGCCGACGCCGCGCTGGCCGTCAGCAGCGCCGCGAGCGAAACCGTGGCGGCGGCAGTGAGTTTCCGAAAGCTCGTCATCGCGGCGTCTTTCTCAGGAGTGATATTCTTGTGACAACCGCCGCGGCCACCGCCGAGCGGAATCTGACGCCACCATGCCGCCAGCCCTTTCCTGCCGCAATCCCGCCCCGATCGCCACATTTTGGCCTTGTCCGGAGGGGTTTCCGCAGCGACACCGCCGAGATCGCGAGATTTATCGCGTTTTCACGGGGGCGAGGCCGAGCCGGCTCGCGGAAAAGATGGTTTATATGCAAACTATCGCCGATTTTCTCATTGTGCATCGCAACATGGAGAGGATTAACCACACTCGAAGTCGCCGATCTTTGCCGGGCAACGTTGCAAAAGCGTTACAGCCTCAGGCGCCCGCCAAGGCAGGCATGCCATGCGCGTGCGCGCGCTTGCCATGCACGCGAGCGGGCTTGCGCAGTCGCCGCCATCCGCACAGGATCGGCGCGGCCCTTCGGCCGATGGCGGCCGACTTTTGAAACGATTGAAATGGGGGAAACGAAGTGAAATTGGTTCGTTATGGTGCGTTCGGCCAAGAGAAGCCCGGCATGATCGATTCCGCCGGCAAGCTCCGCGACCTCTCCGGACAGTTGCCGGACCTCGCCGGCGCGGGGCTCAAATCGGCTTCGCTGGCCAAGCTGAAGGCGCTGTCCCCCGAATCGCTGCCGCTGGTCTCCGGCACGCCGCGAATCGGCGCCTGCGTCGGCGACGTCCGCAACTTCATCGCCGTCGGCCTCAACTTCGCCGACCACGCAGCGGAGACCGGTGCTGCGATCCCCGCCGAGCCGATCCTGTTCAACAAGGCGCCGAACTGCATCGTCGGCCCCGATGACGACGTCATCATCCCGAAGAACTCGACCAAGACCGACTGGGAAGTCGAGCTCGCCATCGTGATCGGCGACGGCGGCTCCTATATCGCGGAGAAGGATGCGATGGCCGCGATCGCCGGCTTCTGCGTCTGCAACGACGTCTCGGAGCGCGAGTTCCAGATCGAGCGCGGCGGGCAATGGGCCAAGGGCAAGGGCTGCCCGACCTTCGGCCCGCTCGGCCCCTGGCTGGTGACGCCCGACGAGATCAAGGACATCCAGAACCTCGCCATGTGGCTCGAGGTCGACGGCGAGCGGGTCCAGAACGGCTCGACCAAGACGATGATCTTCGGCGCCGCCTATCTCGTCCACTATATCAGCCAGTTCATGCGGCTCGATGCGGGCGACGTCATCACCACCGGCACGCCGCCCGGCGTCGGCCTCGGCTTCAAGCCGCCGCGCTTCCTCAAGGGCGGCGAGACGGTCAGCCTCGGCATCGAGGGACTGGGCACCCAGAAGCAGAAGTTCAAGCCCTACGCGGCCTGAAGAAAAAAGCGCCGCCAGGGCTGTTCGACCCAGCCCTGGCGGCGCTCGCCCCTGCCGCGCCTGGCGCCGCGGGGCAGTCTCGCATGCAAAGCTACTGCCGCTGCAGCCAGCCGACCGGTTGCGCAGCCGTGCCCCGGGCCCCATCGGAGCGCCCGCCATCGGCCGGACCGGCGGAAAATTCCGCACCCCGCCCTCCGGCCAGCACGATCAGGACCGGCCTCGCTCCGGCGGTTGCCGGCAGCGAGGGCATCGCGGCGGCTTCGCTCGCCAGCGCCATCTTGCGCCGACTGCGCGTCAGGCGCGCCGCCAAAGCGTTCAATTTCGACATCGACGCCCCGCAAACCTGTGCCACGTCGCCATCGCGACGCGTATCGCTCAGCTATGAGCCAAGGACCGGGGCGCTCACACCTCCCATTTGGGGGGCGCCAGCAAAAAAGCCCGGCCAGGCCGGGCTTTGCTGCAATCCTGTGGCTATGCGGCCGGGTCGATCAGGCCTCGGGCAGGCCGAGCATCAGGCGGATGTTCTGCACGGCCGCGCCCGAGGCGCCCTTGCCGAGATTGTCGAGCCGCGCCACCAGCACGGCCTGGCCCAGCTCCTCATTGCCGAAGACCCGCAGTTCGAGCCTGTTGGTGTCGTTCAGCGCCTCGGGCTCGAGCTTGCCATCAGCCCCGGCCGGCAGCACCGAGACATGGGTCGAGCCGGCATAACGCGCCGCGAGCGCGGCCTGCAGGTCGGCGGGCTTCGGCTTGCCCGGCAGCGTCTCGAGATGCAACGGCACGCTGACCAGCATGCCCTGCCGGAAATTGCCGACGGAAGGCACGAAGATCGGCCGCCGCTCGAGCTTCGAATAGACCTGCAGCTCCGGCAGGTGCTTGTGCTTGAGGCCGAGCCCGTAGAGCTCGAAATCGGGGGCCCTGCCGGTCTCATAGGCCTCGATCATGCCCTTGCCGCCGCCGGAATAGCCGGAGACGGCGTTGACGGTGACGGGGTGGTCGGCCGGCAGCAGGCCGGCATCGACGAGCGGGCGCAGCAGCGCGATGCCGCCGGTCGGGTAGCAGCCCGGATTCGAGACCCGGTTGGCATTGGCGACCTTGTCGGCGAAGCCGGGCTCGAGCTCGGCGAAGCCATAGACCCAGCCCGCAGCGACGCGATGCGCCGTCGAGGCATCGACGATCTTCGGTGCGCCAGTGCCGAGTTCGTCGGCGAGCGCGACGGACTCCTTCGCCGCATCGTCGGGCAGGCAGAGCACGACGAGATCGACGCCGGCCATCATCGCCTTGCGGGCGGCCGGATCCTTGCGCTTCTCGGGAGCGATGCTCTTCACCACCACCTCCGGCACGGCCGCGAGGCGCTCGCGGATGCCGAGCCCGGTGGTGCCGGCCTCGCCGTCGATGAAGATGGATTTCAGGTTCTGGCTCATCGGACCCTCGCAAGGCGTCTGGTGGAGGCGGGCGAAACTGCTTGGCCGGCTTCAGGCATAAAAAAACCGCGCTCGGGGCGCGGTCGCGGGCGTTCGGGCTTAAAAGCCGAGCGTCATCGCGGGCGCGCCGGGGCGGCCTGGCTGGTACGACGTCGGATCGGGTTCGTGGTCATGGCGCTGTATATGTTGCGGTCCTTGCCGGCTGTCAATGAGTGAGGGCGCGGGAAGCACAGCGCAGAACCCCTCTCCTGGAAGGAGAGGGGCAGGGGTGAGGTGTTCGGAATGGGATCGTTGGCCTGAACCCGACCGCGCGGTCGGCACTCGCGGAACTGGTCCAGCGGCCTACCCCTCACCCTACCCTCTCCCTCCGGGAGAGGGTCCCCGCGCCCATATTCCCAACGTTCTGAATCGCATGGCGGTCAGCGCTGCCATGCCGATTCAGGCCGCTCACATCCCGATTCAACCCGCCTTCTTCAATGCCAGCGCCTGGATATAGTGCTGCGCCAGCGCGGCGCCGGCGATCGCGGTCGCGTCGGCATGGTCATAGGGCGGCGAGACCTCGACGATGTCCATGCCGCGGAAATCGAGCTCGCGGAGCGCCCAGACCAGTTGCAGCGCCTGCGCCGAAGAGAGGCCACCAGCGACAGGCGTGCCGGTGCCAGGCGCGAAGGCCGGATCGAGCGCGTCGATGTCGAAGGTCAGATAGGCCGGCCCCTGCCCGACCCGCGCCGTGATCCGCGCCGCGACGCCCTCGACCCCGAGCGCATGGGCCTGAAAGGCATCGAGCACCTCGATGCCGCAATCGCGCGGGGCGACGGTGCGGATGCCGACCTGGATCGAGCGCTCGACGTCGATCAGGTCCTCGCGCACCGCTTCCAGCACGAAGGTGCCGTGGCTGATCGCGCCGACGCCGTCATCCCAGGTGTCCTGATGCGCGTCGAACTGGACGAGCGCCAGCTTGCCATGGCGGGCGACATGGGCCCGCAGCAGCGGCAGGGTGATGAAATGGTCGCCGCCGAGCGTGACGAGATGGGCGCCGGTCGCGAGGATCGCGGCGGCCTCGTTCTCGATCGCCTTGGCGCAGCCCTGCAGGTCGCTGCGCGGCAGCAGGCAGTCGCCATAGTCGACGGCGGAAAGGATCTCGAACGGGTCGATGCGCGAGGGGAATTGCGCGTCGCCGTCGAAGATCGCGCTGACGCGGCGCATCGCCTGCGGGCCGAAGCGCGTGCCCGGCCGGTTCGAGACGGCGAGGTCGAAGGGCACGCCCCAGATCGCGAGATCGCAGCCGGCGACGTCCTTGCTGTAGCGCCGGCGCATGAAGGAGAGCGCGCCGGCATAGGTCGGATCATGGGCCGGGCCTTTGCGGCCGCCGGTGAAGGCATGGTCGATCGTCGGGGTTTCGGCGGGCTCGGTCATGATCGATTCCTGAATTCATTGGTCTGGAGCATTGCTCCAGGGTTCAGCGGCGGCCGCTCAGCCAGACATGGAGGCACCAGGGCAGGATCAGCGCGAGCCCGGTGAGCACGAGGCGAAGGGTCGTCCAGGCGACCGGATATTGCAGCGCCCGGCCGTCGAGCTCGGGCACGCCATGGATCAGCCCCAGCGCAAAGGCGGGCGCCAGGAAGATCACCAGCGCATTGAAGATGCGCCGGCCGCGCGGCAGGTCGTCGCGCGCCAAAGCGAGCAGCGCCGGCACGGCGACCATGCCGAAGGCGATCAGGGTGAGCAGGACGCGCATCGAGACTTCCGCTGAAACGAGGGTGCAGCCGATTTAGAGCAGGATGCGAAAAAGTGGGGACCGGTTTTTCGCATTGATCCTGCTCTAACTCTTTGATGAGAGACGGATTCAGACTTCAGATGGGATCGCTCTGCGATTCCATCTGAAGTCATCCGGCTCTAGCACGCCGGGCGCCCGGCTCCAGCGGTCGATGGCTGCAAGCGCGGCCGAATCTGTCGCTTGTACCCACGTACTGGCCGAGGTCGCTACCGCCCGCCGCCGACCCGCACGATCGAGCCCACCATGTACGAGGCGGCCTCCGAGAGAGCAAAGAGCACGGCCTCGGCGATTTCCTCCGGCTGCGCCGCCCGCTTGAGCGGAATCGACGGTGCGATGCGCGCGACACGCCCCGGTTCGCCGGTGGAAAGCGCATGAATGTCGGTCTCGGTCATGCCCGGCGCCACCGCATTGACGCGGATGCCGGCCGGAGCCAGCTCCTTCGCGAGGCCGATGGTCAGGGAATCGACCGCCGCCTTCGAGGCGGCATACCAGACATATTCGTCGGGCGAGCCGAGACCGGCGGCGATCGACGAGATGTTGACGATCGCGCGGTTCCTGGCGCCGGCATTGGCGATGAGGGCGCGGGCCGCCTCGCGCGCGACCAGTATCGCGCCGGTGACGTTGAGATCGATGCAGGCGCGGATGGCGGCGGCATCGGCCTGTGCGAGCGGGCTGCTCTTGCCGGTGATCGCGGCGTTGTTGACGACGGCGGTGAGCGGCCCGAGCGCGGTCCTCGCCTCGGAGAAGACGCGGAGGATGTCGGCTTCGCTCGCCATGTCGCCCTGGAGCGCCACGGCCTTCGCCCCTGCCCGCCCGCAGGAAGCGACCACTTCCGCCGCCGCCTCGGCATTGCCCTGATAGTTCACCGCGACGTCATAGCCGCGGCGGGCGGCGAGGATACAGGTCGCGGCGCCGATGCCGCGGCTGCCGCCGGTGACGAGAAGGACGGGACGTTCGGTCATTCGCAGGTGCTCCTCTTGGCACTCCCCGAAACCTCTCCGTCATTCCGGGGCGCCGCATAGCGGCGAGCCCGGAACCCATGAACACGGCGCAAACACCAGCAGGCCGCGGCGAGGACGACGCTCAACCCCGCAGGTCGTGTTCATGGGTTCCGGGCTCGCGCCTGCGGCGCGCCCCGGAATGACAGAGATGTTCCTGCGCCAGCCAATACGAAAAGGGCGGCTCTTGCGAGCCGCCCTGATGCATGGCCGGCAGGAAGCCGGCGAGTGTCGGAAGGATCAGCGCTTCGAGAACTGGAAGCTGCGGCGGGCCTTGGCCTTGCCGAACTTCTTGCGCTCGACGACGCGCGCGTCGCGGGTCAGGAAGCCTTCCTTCTTGAGCGGGCCGCGCAGTTCCGGCTCGTAGAAGGTCAGGGCCTTCGAGATGCCGTGGCGCACCGCGCCGGCCTGGCCGGAGAGGCCGCCGCCCTTGACCGTGACGATGACGTCGTACTGGGTCAGGCGGTCGACGATCTGCAGCGGCTGCTGCAGGATCATGCGCAGCACCGGGCGGGCGAAATAGACTTCCTGGTCACGGGTGTTGACCGTGATCTTGCCGGAGCCGGGCTTCAGCCAGACGCGGGCAATGGCGTTCTTGCGCTTGCCGGTGGCATAGGCGCGGCCGTGGGCATCGACCTTCTTGACGTGCACGGGAGCCTCGGGCTGGGTGCCCTTGGCGACCTGGCCGAGCTGATCGAGCGACTGCAGGACTTCGGCCATCGTCAAACCCTCGCATTCTTGCGGTTGAGCGCCGAGACATCGAGAGCCTCAGGCGACTGGGCGGCGTGCGGGTGTTCCGAACCCTTGTAGACACGCAGGTTTCCGAGGATCTGGCGGAACAGCGGGCCGCGCGGCAGCATGCGCTCGACCGCCTTCTCGACG
The DNA here is from genome assembly GCF_036675845.1 of Allobosea sp. Lineage (GTDB taxonomy): Bacteria > Pseudomonadota > Alphaproteobacteria > Rhizobiales > Beijerinckiaceae > Allobosea. The sequence continues at coordinate 24,309 of NZ_JAKFED010000065.1, forward strand.
ATGCGCTCCGGGAAGCGCCCCTCGAGGATGAAGCGCGCCGAGCGCTCCTTGATGCCGCCCGGAAACCCGGTGTGGTGGTAGTAGTTCTTCTGCTCGCGCTTGCGCCCGGTCAGGACCACCTTCTCGGCATTGATGACGATGATATTATCGCCGCAGTCGACATGCGGGGTGTAGGCGGCCTTGTGCTTGCCACGCAGACGCAACGCCACGACTGAGGCGAGACGGCCGACGACGAGCCCGGAGGCGTCGATCACAACCCACTTCTTTTCGACATCGGCGGGCTTGAGCGAGATGGTCTTCATCGCGGCACCCTTCGGCTGCTTGAAAAAAGGACAAGCCGCCGGCAGGCCGGCGGCGATGTGTGGCGGTGGATAGGGCGAGGCGGCGCGCCTGTCAATCGCCGAAATGCCGGATCGCCCGAAAAAGCGAACAATTCTAGCGCTGTAACGAATTAGGTATCAGGATACCACACATTCCCTGCATCGCCACTTATCCCGCTGAGCAAGCCGTTCAACGGCCGTGTTCACTGAAACCGGCCGTCATTCCGGCCGGAGTGAAGCGGAGCGCCGGAATCCATCGTAGCGCTCGGCGCTCTTCGATGGATTCCGGAGCGGCGCGGCTTCGCCGCTTGTCCGGAATGACGGTCTGGTTCCGCGGAAGAAACCGCAGGCTAGCGCTCCGCCGGAATCGAATAGGTCCCGGTGGCATGGCAGACCATCTCGCTCTCGCCCTGCGAGAACAGCGCAACCTCGCCGACCGCGAGCCGCTTGCCGAGCTTGAGGAGCCTCGCCTGCGCGATCAGCGCCGCCTGGCCCGGCTTGCGCAGGAAATTATAGTTCAGGCTGGTGGTCACCGCGAGCCCGACCGGGCCGATCTGGGCGAGGATCGCGACGTAGAGCGCAAGGTCGGCGAGCGCCATCATGGTCGGCCCGGAGATCGTGCCGCCCGGCCGCAGATGCCGCTCATGATAGTCGCAGCGCAGGCGGGCGCTGAGCGGCCCGACCTCCTCGACGAAATAGGTCCGCCCGCCATAGTGCAGCTGCGGGAAGACGCGATCGAGATAGGCCTCGATCTCGGAGGCGCTCATGCGTGTCGTCATCGTGCGGAAAACCGAAGGCTGGCGAGACTTTACACCCCTTGCAGCATGGCCACCGCACTCCGACAATAGGGAGAACCGCGAAAGGCCCATGCCATGAACGCCCATATCCGGCCCGAAGCCGCGCCGGTGCTGCTGCGCCAGGATGCCGGCGGAATCGCCACCCTCACCCTGAACCGGCCCCAGGCGCGCAATCCCCTGGGCGAGGCGTTGCTGGCCGCGCTGGCCGAGAGCTTCGCCGCCATCGCCGCCGATCCAAGCGTGCGCGCGGTGGTGCTGACGGCAACCGGCCCGGTGTTCTGCGCCGGGCACGACCTCAAGGAGATGAGCGCAAGGCGTGCCGACCCGGATCGCGGCCGCGCCTATTTCGCCGACATCCTCGGACGCTGCTCAGGCGTGATGCAGCAGATCACCGCCCTGCCCCAGCCGGTGATCGCGGCGGTGGAAGGCACGGCGACCGCCGCCGGCTGCCAGATCGTCGCAAGCTGCGACCTCGCGGTCGCCGGCGAGAACGCCCGCTTCTGCACGCCCGGCGTCCATATCGGCCTGTTCTGCTCGACGCCGATGGTGGCGCTCTCGCGCAACCTGCCGGCCAAGCACGCCATGGAGATGCTGCTGCTGGGCGAGATGGTGCCGGCGCAGGAGGCGGCCCGGATGGGGCTGGTCAACCGCGTCGCCCCGGCCGGCGAGGCGCTGGCGCAGGCCCAGGCGCTGGCGGCGGTGATCGCCTCCAAATCCGCCGTCACGGTCAGGACCGGCAAGCGCACCTTCTACGAGCAGCGCGAAATGGGGCTGAAGGCGGCTTATGACCATGCCAGCGCTGTGATGGTCGAGAACATGCTGGCGCGCGACGCCGAGGAAGGCATCGGCGCCTTCGTGGAGAAACGCCAGCCGGACTGGCGGCACGGCTGAGGTGGCAGGGCTGACGTGAACCCGCCGGCCGGCGGCCTCCGGCAGCATGGGCAGCCGGCGCGAGCCGCCGCCCATGCTTTTCGTCCTTATCCGTCGCTGCGATCAGATGCCGAAGACGTGGATATGCTCCATCTCCGCTTCGGTCCTCTGCTCCTGCGGCTGCTTCCGCGCCGGCTCGCCATCCGCCGGCAATTGCAGGACGGTCGCCGTCTGGCCTTCCGACAGGTTGGTCACCAGCACGATCTCGCCGTTGGGCAGCTCGATCGCGTCGTGATGAACATGAGGCTTGTCGAGATCGACCTGGCGGAAACGCCCGAGCCGGGCGGCGAGCTTGCGGCGCGGCAGGAAGCCGATCGCACGGTCGCACTCGATCTCCGCCTCGAACGCCAGCTCCGTGCCGGGCAGCACGCAGACCGCGACATTCGGTTCGCCCGCGGCGCAGAAGCCGCGCGTGCTCGAGCCACCGAAGCTGGTGCTCTTGAGGACGTCGCCGACTTTCGCAGGAGTCGACATCACATGGTGCAGACTGTAATCGCACATGGCAGGCCCTCCTCGCTGATGAAGTTCGAGATTGCCCCCTCCAATCCCATTCGATCAACAAAGTCTGGCGATCCTATGTTCCGCCCCCGCCATGTTCTGCCGGCAGCACCATGAAACCGGACAACTGCCTCAATATGCTGGGATTTTCGTCTCGTGAAGCATGACTCCTACGACGATGCGCTCATTCGCCGCATCCTGCGCGAGGTCAAGACGATCGCGCTGGTCGGCGCCTCCGCGAGCGAGGCGCGCCCGAGCTGGATCGTCACCAAATACCTGCTCGACCGCGACTATGAGGTGATCCCGGTCAATCCCGGGCTTGCCGGCCAGACCCTGCTCGGCAGGACGGTCTACGGCGCGCTCAAGGAGATTCCGGGGCCGATCGACATGGTCGAGATCTTCCGCAACTCGGAAGCCGCCGGCCCGATCACCGACGAGGCGCTGACGCTCGAGCCGCTGCCCAAGGTGATCTGGATGCAGCTTTCGGTGCGCAATGACGAGGCTGCCGCCAGGGCCGAGGCGAAGGGCGTCACCGTGATCATGAACCGCTGCCCGAAGATCGAATATGGCCGGCTCTCCGGCGAGATCGGCTGGCAGGGCATCAATTCGCGCATCCTGTCCTCGAAGAAGCCGGTGCTCGCCGGCAAGGGCTTCCAGAAGCTGACGATCAACCGGCCGGGGACGTGAAGGCCGGCGGCCGCCCCTCTTTCCTCGCGACGGGCAATCGCTAAGCTCGCCTCTCCCGCCCCTTGTGGAGAAGGACGATGCCAACGCTCGACCGCCGCGCGCTCCTGCTGGCTGGGATGGCGAGTGCGCTTGGAACCAAGAGCGCCCGCGCCGCCTTCCCTGAACGCCCGATCCAGCTTGTCGTGCCCTTCGCGCCGGCGGGCGGCACCGACATCGCGGCGCGCCGCCTCGGCGAGACGCTGGCCGGGCTACTGCGCCAGTCGGTGATCATCGACAATCGGCCGGGCGCGAACGGCATCGTCGCCGGTCAGGCGGTGGTCAAGGCTCCTGCCGACGGCCACACCCTGCTGGTCGCCACCGCGGCCAGCTTCGCCGCCGCCCCGGCGCTCGGGCAGAAGCTGCCCTATGACGTGGCGCACGACTTCGCGCCGATCGCGATGCTCGGCCTGTTCCCGCTGGTGCTGAACGCCTCGCCGACGCTGCCGGTCTCCTCGCTCGCCGAGTTCATCGCCTATGCCAAGGCGCGCCCGGGCGAGCTCAACTTCGCCTCGGCCGGGATCGGCGGCACCAACCATCTCGTCTTCGAGATGCTGATGCAGGCGACCGGCATCAAGCTCGCGCATGTGCCCTATCGCGGCGCCGGCCTCGCCGCGGCCGACCTGCTCTCCGGCCAGGTCCAGGTCATGATCGACAGCCTTGCCGCCAGCCTCGGCAACCTCCAGGGCGGCAAGCTCAAGGCGCTCGGCGTCACGACCGCGGCACGCCAGCCGCAACTGCCCGAGCTGCCGACGCTGAGGGAACAGGGCGTCGATGTCGTCTACCCCGGCTGGGCCTCGATCGTCGCACCGGCCAGCGTACCGGCGGAGACGCTGCGCACCCTCAACACCGCGATCAACGCCGCCATGGCCGATGCGAAGCTGGTTGCGCGCTATCGCGAGCTGGTGATCGAGCCCGTGGCCTGGACTCGGGACGAGACCGGCGCCTTCATGGCGCGCGACCGCTCCGTACTGAGCGAGCTGGTGGCGAAGACCGGCATCAAGCTGGCCGAATAGACGGGCACGACCATGCGCCAAGAACCTAATGGATTTCGGGCAAATCACCGCCTAACAGCGCGTTCGCGCAACACCGCCGTAACAGCATATCCAATGTTCCGTTTCTCTATATTTTCTACAAAAAGCCTAGCTGCACCCCTGCTCATATCTTTTGTATACAACTCTACCGAATACGACCATTCCGTTGCACAAGCATTTATCACGGCTTGAGCGATCGTAACCGCATCTGATTTTCCGTCATCAAGGGTTTGAGCCGCCCGATGCAAGCACACATTATGCGCTTTATGCGCCTCGATTTTTTCCTGTTCTGTCGCAGGCGGGGAGCTTGTTGAAACGCAGCCAGACACCACCAAAACTGAACCCAATACAGCGCCAATTCTCACTGTTACCTCCAAATTTGTGATCAAAGAAAGATCTTTCCGAAGTTTGCGCGAGTATGCCGTAACTCAAGTTGCATGACAGCCACTGCCCATGCCGCAATTGCCGGCGGCAGGCAACTCCGGTTGAATTGACGCAACCAGACCCGTTCGTTAAATCGAACGACTTGTTCGAAGCTGGAATTCCGCAGGGAGCACGCCATGACCGACCGCATACCGGGTTTCAACACGCTCGCCATCCATGCCGGCGCAGC
>NZ_JAKFED010000001.1:0-6347 GCF_036675845.1 Allobosea sp.
GACAGCCTGCACGGCCATCCCAGGCTGACCAGTCTCGAAGGCCAGGACATCCGCACGCTCGACCCGGCCCTGCTGCCGGAAGCGCCGGCGCTGGCGGTGATCGATGTCAGCTTCATCTCGCTGAAGCTGGTGCTGCCGGCGGTGGCGCGATTGCTGGCGCCGGGGGCGCATCTGGTCGCGCTGGTGAAGCCGCAATTCGAGACCAAGCGCTCGGCGCTGAAGAAGGGCGTGCTGCGCGACGAGGCGCTGCAGGCGCAGATCTGCATGGAGATCGCGGAGGTCTTGGCCGGGCTCGGCTTTTCGGTCGCCGGCCCGATCCCCTCGCCGATCGAGGGCGGCGATGGCAACCGCGAATTCCTGATCGGCGGGATGCGCTGAAGCTCAGCTCGCCATCAGCAGGTCGACCTCGGCCTGCACGGCGCCCGGGTCGATCCTGGCAGCCTCGCCCCGACCATTGGCATTGATGAAGGCCGCGGCCCGGGCGATCAGGCGGCGCAGCGACAGGCTGGCGACGTCGACCACCAGCGTCGGGTCCTCGTTTTCGGGCATCTCGTCGAGCAGCGCCGTCACGGTGAAGACGAGGCGGTTCATGGCGGCGCAAAGCCCCTCGAAGCCCTCGGCCTCGCGGGCGCCGAGCAGCCGGTAGGCCTCGCGCGCCGCGCCGGCGCAGCGCAGCGGGGAGTTCGCGAAATGCTCGCAATAGCTGACCGCGCGCCAGGCCTTGAGATCGATCAGGATCTCGCGGTCCATCGGCACCATCTCCAGCAGCATCAGCGCTTCGCTGTGGCGGTTGAGATAGTCCGTCGACAGATGCACGGGCGAAGACGCGGCTCCGGAGCCGGCCGCCGCCATCGGCGCATCTGAGCTTGCGGGAGCGGACATGCACGCGGCCTCGAAATCGTGGGGAATATGCGTGGCCAAACCCAAATAAAGTATTGATCGGGAATGACGGAACCCCAACTGATCCCGACATGTGTGGTCGCTATGCAGTCACCTTGCCGCCGGAGGCGATGCGCCAGGCCTTCGCCTATCGCGAGCAGCCGAACTTCCCGCCGCGCTACAACATCGCGCCGACCCAGCCGGTGCCGGTGGTGCGCCAGGACCAGGGCGCGCGCCAGTTCCTGCTGATGCGCTGGGGCTTCATCCCGGGCTGGGTCAAGGACCCGAAGAGCTTTCCACTGGTCATCAACATCCGCGGCGAAAGCGTCGCCGAGAAGCCCTCCTTCCGCGCCGCCTTCGCCCGCCGGCGCTGCCTGCTGCCGGCCGACGGCTTCTATGAATGGCCGCGCGGCGGCGGGCAGCGGCAGCAGGAGCGCCGCCCCTATCTGTTCCGCCGGCCCGATCGCGGCTTCTTCGCCTTCGCCGCGCTCTGGGAGACCTGGCACAGCGCGGACGGCTCGGAGATCGACACCGTCGCGCTGGTCAGCGGCCCGGCGAACGGGCTGATGGCGGCGATCCACGAGCGCTGCCCGGTCATTCTCGCGCCCGAGGACTATGATGCCTGGCTCGACCCGAATGCCGAGCCGGCAAGGCTGACGGCGCTGCTCAGGCCGCCACCGGACGCGCTCCTGGAGATGACCATGGTCGGCGCGGCGGTGAACAAGGTCGCCAATGACGGGCCGGAACTGCAGCAGCCTTTCGACGCCGCCGCGGCACCTGCGAAGCCGCCCGAGACGAAGCCCGCCATGCGTCCTCGTCGGGGCGGCAAGGACGATGCGCAGGGCAGCCTGTTCTAGAGCCGGATCCGATCAGGTTGAATCAACCTGATCGGTGAATCCGCCTCTAAACTATGGATAGAGAACGCGTTGTCCGATCAGATTGCCCAGCAATCTGATCGGCGCGTGCTCTAGCGGAACCGGCACGGGGGCGCTTACTGTCGGGCAACGCGACAGACAGAGGAAACGCCCGATATGCATGGCCGCCGCCCGACGATGAGTTCCCTGCACGGCATGGTCGCCGCCGCGCATCCGCTGGCGGCCCAGGCCGGAGCGCGCATCCTCAGTCAGGGCGGCAATGCCTTCGACGCCGCCGGCGCGGTCGCAGCTGCGCTGAACGTCGTCGAGCCGTTCATGTCGAGCCTGGGCGGCATGGGCTCGGCGACGATGTGGGTCGCGGCCGAAAAACGGGTGCGCGTGCTCGATTTCGTGCCGCCTGTGCCGGACAGCTTCCCGCTGGAGCGCTTCAGCCAGCGTTCCGATCTCGAGCGCGGCGCGCTCGCCGTCGCCCCGCCCGGCAACCTCGCCGGCTGGTGCGAGCTCAACCGGGCCTATGGCCGCGCCACGCTGGAGCAGATCTTCGCGCCGGCGATCGCGCTCGCCGCGGACGGGTTCCCGCTCGCCGAGTTCGGCGTCGCGGAGTTCAACGAGCAGGCGCCCCTGCTGCGCGAGCGGCCGGAGCTTCATGCCGACTGGGCGAAGAACTACCTGTCCGGCGGCGGCGATACGGTGGCGCTCGGCCATATGCTGCGCCAGCCCGACCTTGCCCGCACGCTCGCCGACATCGCGGCCAAGGGACCCGACCATCTCTATCGCGGCGCGCTCGGCGAGACCGTGATCGCCCATCTCAAGGCCAAGGGCGGCACCCTGACCATGGCCGATCTCGGCAAGGTCGCGCCGCGCTGGCGCGAGCCGCTCGCCGTCGCCTATCGCGACCGCCTCGTCCATGTGCCGCCGCCGGCCTGCGAAGGCTTCCAGTTCCTGCTGACGCTGCGCATCCTCGACGGAATCGACCTCGGCGGGTTGGAGCGCGATTCCGTCGAGCATCTCGACATCGTCTACCGCGCCATCCGCCTCGCCGCCGGCCTGCGCATCGCCCACAACAATCCCAAGCCGGAGAAGCTCGCCGAACTGCTCTCCGACGCCACGGTGGAGAAGCTGCGCGCCCGCCTCCGCGACGGCAAGCCGGTCGAAGGCCCGACCGAGCAGTGGATGCCGCAGGCTCCGGCCGGCGAGGACCCCGCGCACACCACCTCCTTCTCGATCGCCGACCGCGACGGCAACCTGATCTGCGTGACGCAGAGCATCGGCAGCCCGTTCGGCAGCGGCGTAGTCGTGCCCGGCACCGGCCTGTGCCTCAACAACTTCCTGTACTGGTCCGATGTCCAGCCCGGCAGCCCGAACCGCTCGCAGCCGGGCTCGGAGCTGCCGATGTGCATGTCGCCGAGCCTCTCGACCCGCGATGGCGAGCCGGTGCTGGCGCTCGGCACGCCCGGCAGCTACGGCATCCTGCAGACGCAGGTGCAGGCGATGGTGCAGCATCTCGATTTCGGCCTACCGCTGCAGGAGGCGATCGAGGCGCCCCGCGCCCGGCTCTGGGACGGCCGCGCCATCGAGGTCGAGGATCGCATCCCGGCGCAGACCATCGCCGCCTTGCGGCAGCGCGGCCACGAGATCACGCCTTTCGATGTCGGCTGGACGATGCGGGTCGGCGGCATGCAGGCGGTCGCGCGCGACCCCGCTACCGGCCGGCTCACCGGCGCCGCCGACCCGCGCCGCGACGGCTATGTCGCGACGCCCTGAGGCGTCTCGGGCCTGAACAGCGGCTCGGCCGCTTCGAAGACGGCGCGCGGCAGCATCCGCAGAGCTGCGGCCTCATAGGGCAGATGGGTCAGATGGGTCGCGGTCAGCTCGGCGACGGCGCGCGCCTGCGCCAGATCGCGCTGGCGCTTCAGCGGATCGCGCCCGGGCTGCTGCGAGACCCAGAGCTTATGGGCCGCGAAGACGCGCGGATCGACCGCGACGAAGCGCAGCGGCGCGCCCTTCTCGTCGATCGCGACAGCCTCGAATGACGGCGCGTTCTCGAGCCAGGCGAGGCCCTCGATCGCGACTGCGGTGAGATCGCCTCCGGCAGCGCTCAGGCTCTCGCGCATCTCCTGCCAAGGCGGGTTGCTTTCCGGCCGGATCAGATCGACGAGATAGCCTTCGGCATTGACGGCGCGGAAGCCCTGGCGGGCGCGCTCGAAGCTGCGGTCGACCCGCTTCAGGATGCCGAGCAGCCCGGCCTCCGCCAACGCCTCGTCGACGACGAAGCCGAGCTCGCGCCGCGTATCATAAAGCAGGTCGATATCCTCGGTGGTGGTGACCTCCGGGTCGACGAAGAGGCCGGCGGCTGCCTCATAGGCGTAGATCGCATGGGTGCCGACGACGCGCAGCGCCCGGCCCAGTAGCCCGGCATCGTCCAGCGCCTGGATGATCCTCGCGCCCGTCAGCGGCACGCGCCCGAGGCCGAGGACGCGGTTGATCGCCGCCTGGCGCTCGAGCACAGCGCGCGCCGCCTCGAAGCGCTGGCGGGCGGCCGCACGGCCGGTATCGAACTCATGCTTGATCCGCTCGGTTTCCGGCGAGCGCGGGCCGAGCGAGGTCTGCCGGCGCCGGCCGTCGTCGTCTCCATAGGCGCTGCGCAGCAGATATTCGATGTCCTTCGTCCGCGACCAGACCATCGAGCCACGATAATGGCGCAGCTGCGCCTTCGCCGACCTGAACGCCTCGTAACGCTGGCGCGTATTCACCGTCTCGCGGCGCTGATCGTTATTGAGCGGCTGCGGCATGGCTCCAACAGTTTGACCGATTTTCATTCAGGAGTGTTGGAACTAGCACGGAATGGAAGTTCCAACAAATCTCCCCGAAATCTCGAGCAACTGTTGGAACCCACTTGCGACGCCGCGGCGGCGGCGTGGCCGTCATGCGTCTCTCCGCTGGCTTCGTTCGCGCCCGGATGGCAGAGCATCCCCATGATCGCACGCCGCACGCGCGGCGTTTTCGAGGATTGAAAGCATGTCGACGCCCGCGCGGAACGATCTTCTCTCCTGGCTGACCGGCACTTTGCTGCCGGGCTGGATGGAGCGCGCCTTCGACCCGGCGCGGCCGGGCTTCGTCGAGTATCTGGGGCCGGATGCGAAGCCTGAGACCAGCGACCTGCGCACCACCCTGGTCACGGCCCGGCTGACCTATGTCTTCAGCCACGCGCATCTGCTCGGCGTACCCGGGGCGCTGGCGGCGGCGCGGCACGGCCTCGCCTTCCTGACCCAAGCTTGCCGGCGCGCCGACGGGCGCTTCTCCCATTCCTGCACGGCGCGCGGTGAGGCCGTCGACGGCAGGTCGGATTTCTACGATCTCGCCTTCGTCCTGTTCGCCTTCGGCTGGTTCGCAAAAGCGACCGGCGATACGGGCGTGCTGGCAATGGCCGGCGAGGTGATGGACTTCCTCGAAGAGGAACTGGCGCATCCGGCCGGCGGCTTCAGCGAGGATACGCAGGGCACGCAGCCGCGGCGCCAGAACCCGCACATGCATCTGCTCGAGGCCTGCCACGCCCTGGCCGCCGTGTCGCCGGACCCGCGCTGGCTGACGACCGCGGACAAGCTCGTGCGCCTGATGCGGGAGCGCATGCTGGACGGCAACGGCACGCTCGGCGAGTTCTTCAGCGAGGACTGGGCGGCATTTCCGGGTCCGCGCGGGCTGATCCGCGAGCCGGGCCATCATTTCGAATGGACCTGGCTGCTCTATCATCATGAACGGCTGACCGGCTCGGCCGAGGCGCGCGAAACGGCGCGTAAGCTCCATGCATTCGGGCAGCTTCAGGTCGACGCGGCGACCAACCCGTCGCGCCTCGTCGTCAACGAGGTCGATCCGACAGGCCGCGTGCTGAACGGCGCGGCCCTGCTCTGGCCGCAGACCGAATATCTGAAGGCGCAGGTCGCGCGGATCGAATTCGAGGGGGACCGCGACGCTGCGGCCCGCCTCGAACAGCATCTGCGGCTGGTCTTCCGGCACTTCGTCGATCGCGAGAGCGGGCTATGGGCGAACCAGCTCGACGAGTGCGGCCGGCCGATAGCCGAGCGGGTTCCGGTCAGGGTTCTCTACCATCTGGTGCTGGCGCTCGCCGAGGTCTGCCGCGTCACCAAGGGCGACGCGGCCTTCTAGTTTTCGGCGGACCCATACCGTCATTCCGGACAAGCGGCGAAGCCGCGCCGCTCCGGAATCCATCGAAGGGCGCTGTGCCCGACGATGGATCCCGGCGTTACGCTTCGCTCCAGCCGGGATGACGGCGCAGGGTGATCGAAAAAATGCCCTGGCTTGCGGTTCCGCGCGCCGCCTGCTGGCACCGAGGCGCTACAGCACCGCGCCGGGGTTGAGCACGCCCTTAGGGTCGAGCGCGGCCTTCACCGTCCGCATCAGGTCGAGCTCGACCGGGTCCTTGACGCCCGGCAACAGCGAGCGCTTGAGCCGGCCGATGCCGTGCTCGGCCGAGATCGAGCCGTGCAGTTCGCTGACGATGGCGTGGACGGCGGTGTTCATCGCGTCCCAGCCGGCGAGATAGGCCGCCTTGTCGGCGCCGACCGGCTGGCTGAC
>NZ_JAKFED010000180.1:0-6307 GCF_036675845.1 Allobosea sp.
CCGGGCATCGGCCAGGTCCCGGTCCAGGCGATCCAGGCGCTGCCCTATGTGATGACGGTGGTGCTGCTCGCCGGCTTCATCGGCAAGGCAGTGCCGCCCCGGGCCTCCGGCCTGCCCTATGTCAAGGAACGCTGAAGCCGCCATGGAACCTGCCCCGCCGGACCTTGCCGCGCCAGAAATTGCCGCAACCGAACTCGACGCCCTCTTTACGGCAGCGAAGACCGCGCAGGGCCGCGCCTACGCCCCCTATTCGCGCTTTGCGGTCGGCGCCGCGATCCTCGCCGGCGACGGCACGATCCATGCCGGCTGCAATGTCGAGAACGCCGCCTATCCGGTCGGCGCCTGCGCCGAGGCCGGGGCGATCTCGGCCATGGTCGCGGCGGGAAGCCGCGAGATCCGCGCCATCCTCGTCATGGGGACGGGCGAGGAACTGGTGACGCCCTGCGGCGCCTGCCGCCAGCGCATCCGCGAATTCGCCGCTCCGGAGACGCCGGTGCTGATCGCCGGGCCCGGCGGCGTGCGCGCTCGCTTTTCGCTCGCGGAGCTGTTGCCAGCCTCCTTCGGACCGGCCAATTTGCCGAAGTGATTTGCGGCGCCCGAGAGCCGCCTGAAGGGCGCGCCTCGACGCGCCGATGGAGCGACAAAAAATGGCGGCGGATGCGCTTTTCGACCAAGCGGCATCGGTCCTGGTCGACCGTGGCGTCGATGGCGGCATCGACTGCGCCATCGTGCTCGGCACCGGGCTCGGCCGGATCGTCGACGACATGACGGATCCGGTCTCGATTCCGTTTTCGGAGATTCCCGGCTTCCCTGAGGGCGCCGTCTCCGGCCATGCCAGGCAGGTCAGCTATGGCCTGCTCTATGGCAAGAAGGTGCTGATCTTCGAGGGCCGGGCGCATTTCTACGAGACCGGCGATCCGGCGATCATGCGCGTGCCGCTCGGCATGCTGGCGGCCTTCGGTTCGCCGCCGCTGGTGCTGACCAATGCCGCCGGCTCGCTCAAGCCCGATCTGCGGCCCGGCAGCCTGGCGCTGATCACCGACCACATCAACTTCAACGGCCCGAACCCGCTGGTCGGCGATACCGGCGACGGCCGCTTCGTGCCGATGATCGACGCCTATGACCCGCATCTGCGCGCCCGACTGAAGAAGGCCGCAGCCAGCAGCGGCGCCAATATGGGCGAGGGCGTCTATATGTGGTTCTCGGGGCCGAGCTTCGAGACCCCGGCCGAGGTCCGGATGGCGAAGCTGCTCGGCGCCGACCTCGTCGGCATGTCGACGGTGCCGGAGGTGATCCTGGCGCGGCGCCACGGCCTGCGCGTCGCCGGCATCTCGATCGTCACCAATATGGCGGCCGGCATCCATGGCGGCGCGCCGAGCCATGCCGACACCCGCGACGTCGCCGCGGCCGCGACCGCCGGGCTGCGCCGTGTCTTCCGCGCCTTCCTGACGGACCTCTGAGGCGATGACGGACGCCGAACTCGCCCTGCGCGCCCTGCGGCTGCTGGACCTGACGGATCTCTCCGAGCGGGCGACGGAAACCGGCGCATTGCAGCTCTGCGCCCGCGCCGTCGCGCCACCCGGCCCTGTCGCGGCGATCTGCCTGTGGCCGCAATTCGTCAAGGTGGCGCGCCGGACGCTGCGCGATTCGCCGGTCAGGATCGCGACGGTGATCAACTTCCCGGCCGGCGGCGCCAATTGCAGCCTGATCGAGAGCGACCTTGCCGAGGCGCTCGCGGACGGCGCCGACGAGATCGACCTCGTCCTGCCCTGGCGCGCCTTCCTGGCCGGCGACGCCACCAGCGCCAGCGACATGGTCACCGAAGCCAAGGCGCGCTGTGGCGACAAGGCGCTGAAGGTGATCCTCGAGAGCGGCGAATATCCCGACCAGGCGAAGGTGCGCGCCGCCGCCGATCTCGCCATCGCCGCCGGCGCCGACTTCATCAAGACCTCGACCGGCAAGACCGCGGTCTCGGCCACGCCCGAAGCGGCACGGACCATGCTGGAGGCGATCAAGGCCTCCGGCCGGCCGGTCGGCCTGAAGCCCTCCGGCGGTTTGCGGACGCTCGCCGATGCGCGGACCTATCTCGATCTCGCCGACGCCGTGATGGGGCCGGACTGGGCGAGCCCGCAGAGCTTCCGCTTCGGCGCCAGCGGTCTCTACGCTGTCCTGGCCGACGTCATCGCCGGCACGGTTGCGGGCGAGCGGACCGACGGAGCCTATTGATGCGCCTGCCCCAGGAAATCATCGTGGCCAAGCGTGACGGCGCGAAGCTCAGCGCCGCGGATATCCGCCAGATGGTCGCCGGGCTGAGTGATGGCGGCATCAGCGAGGGCCAGGCCGCCGCCTTCGCCATGGCGATATTCTTCAGCGGCATGGATGCCGAGGAGCGTGTCGCCATGACGCTGGCGATGCGCGATTCCGGCACGGTCCTGGACTGGAGCGACCTGCCCGGGCCGGCGCTCGACAAGCATTCGACCGGCGGCATCGGCGACACGGTCAGCCTGCCGCTGGCGGCGGCGGTCGCAGCCTGCGGCGGCTATGTGCCGATGATCTCCGGGCGCGGCCTCGGCCATACCGGCGGCACGCTCGACAAGCTCGACGCGGTGCCGGGCTATGTCACCCAGCCCGGACTCGACCTGTTCCGCAAGGTGGTGCGCGAGACCGGCTGCGCCATCATCGGCCAGACCGCCGATCTCGCCCCGGCCGACCGGCGGCTCTATGCGATCCGCGACGTCACCGGCACGGTCGAGACGATCCCGCTGCTGACCTCCTCGATCCTGTCGAAGAAGCTCGCCGCCGGCCTCTCCGGCCTCGCCATGGACGTGAAGTTCGGCTCGGGCGCCTTCCTGCCGCCGCTCGACAAGGCGCGCGAACTGGCGGCGGCGCTGGTCAGCGTCGCCAATGGCGCGGGACTGCCGACCACGGCGCTGCTGACCGACATGGACGAGCCGCTCGCCTCTGCCGCCGGCAACGGACTCGAGGTCGCCTATGCGCTCGACCACTTGACCGGCCGCCGGCGCGAGCCGCGTTTCCATGAGGTGACGGTGGCGCTGGCCGCGCAGATGCTGTTGCTCGGCAAGCTCGCGAAGACGCCGGAGGAAGCCGCGGCCAAGATCGAGGCCGCCTTCGCCAGCGGCGCGGCGGCCGAGCGCTTCGCCCGTATGGTCGCGGCGCTGGGCGGCCCGGCCGACCTGCTGGAGCGGCCGCAGGCGCATCTTGCGGCGGCGCCGATCATCCGCCCCGTCCTGCCCGAGCGCAGCGGCATCGCCCAGAAGATCGACACCCGCGGCGTCGGGCTCGCGGTGGTCGCCCTCGGCGGCGGGCGGACGCGCCCCCAGGACGCAATCGACCCTGCCGTCGGCATCGTCGAACTCGCCGGCGTCGGCGATACGGTCGGGCCGGAGCGACCGCTCGGCCTGGTGCATGCGCGCGACGAGGCTGGATTTGCGGCGGCTCAGGCGAGGCTGCGGGCCGCCTATCGGCTCGGCGACGGGCCGGCGGCGCGCGGACCATTGATCATTCCCGTTATGGAGGCGTTGCAGTCATGAGTCTGCTGGTGGCGATGACCGTCTGGCATGTCGAGGACTGGCGCGCGCGCTTCGCCGCGCTGCTGCCCGAACTTCCCGTCGTGACCCTCGGCGAGCCCTTCGACCGGCGCGCCGTGCATTATGTCGCGAGCTGGAAACATCCCGAGGGCAGCCTCGCCGGCCTGCCCAATCTCGCCGCGATCTTCTCGCTCGGCGCCGGGGTCGACCACATCTTCGCCGATTCGCGCCTGCCGCAGGTGCCGATCGCCCGCGTCGTCGATCCCGATCTGACGACGCGGATGAGCGAGTACGTCGTGCTGCACTGCCTGGCACAATTGCGCCAGCAGCCACGCTATGCCGCCCAGCAGCGCCAGCGGCTCTGGGAGGACGACCGCAACCAGCCGGCGGCGCGCGAGGTCCGCGTCGGCGTGATGGGGCTGGGCGAGCTCGGGCTCGACGCCGTCGCCAAGCTCCGCATCATCGGCTTCGACGTCGCCGGCTGGAGCCGCTCGCCGAAAGCGGTCGAGGGCGTGCGGACCTTCTCCGGCGAGGCCGGAATGGCCGAGTTCCTGGCCCGCACCGACATCCTGGTCTGCCTGCTGCCGCTGACGCCGGAGACGCGCGGCATGCTGAACCGCGCCCTGTTCGCCGGGCTCGCGCGCAACGGGCGCCTCGGCGGGCCGGTGCTGATCAATGCCGGGCGCGGCGGGCTGCAAATCGAGGCCGACATCCTCGCCGCGCTCGCCGAAGGCGAGCTCAAGGAGGCGGTGCTCGACGTCTTCGAGACCGAGCCACTGGCGCAGGAATCTCCGTTATGGGTCCATCCGGCCGTGACGGTGACGCCGCATAACGCCGCCATGTCGGCACCGGAGACGGTCGCGGCACAGGTGGCGGCGCAGATCCGGCGCCTGGAAGCCGGCGAGCCGCTCGAGCACATCGTCGATCCGGCGCGGGGGTATTGAGGCGCAGCGTATCCTGCCGGAGGCGCTGTCCCCGTCATTGCGAGGAGCGGAGCGACGAAGCTATCCAGGAGGTCTCGCTCAACGGCCCTGGATTGCTTCGCTGCGCTCGCAATGACGGTGGAGGCCATCAGCCCAGCCGCCTGATCGCGGTGATCGGCCCGGCCTGGCGGGCGACGATCCGGTCGCGGGCGACGCGCAGCGGCTCGCGGATCACGCTCATCGAAAAGGCCGTGGCGTGCAGCAGGGTCTCCGGATCGGTCATGATGCCGACATGGCCCTTCCAGAAGACGAGATCGCCGCGCTTCAGGCCGGCAAGGCCGTCATCGAAGGCGAGCGCCTCGCCGAGCCCCTTCTCCTGCAGATCGGAATCGCGCGGCGCAGCGATGCCGGCCGCCGCCAGCGAAAGCTGGGTCAGCGCCGAGCAGTCGAGGCCGAGGCTGGTCTTGCCGCCCCAAAGATAGGGCACTTCGAGGAAGCGTTCGGCGACGGCGACGAAATCCGGCTCATGGACGTCGCGGGCGCAAAGATGCGGCTTGAAGACATGGCCGCCGCGCTCGGTGACGAGGAAGTCGCCATTCTCGCCGGTGACGGCGAGCGTCGCACCGAGAGAGAGTGCCTCCAGCGGCGGCAATTTGATCGAGGGGCCCGGGTAGACGAAGGTCCGCAACGCCCGGACGCGATGCGTCGGCACCGCCGCATCGCCCGCAAGCGCGTCGTCCGGCAGGTAGCCGACATAGGAATCGCCGACGAGTTGGCCCCAGGCCCAGCCCTCATGCTGTTCGTAGACCCGGACCTGCTCGCCGGCGAGGGCCTGCGTATCGAGCGCCGCATCTGGGCGCGGCTCGCGCCGCAATGGCGCGAAGGGCGCCACCACCCGCATCGGCACCGGATCGGCAAAGGCCAGCGCCTCGACCTGGCCATCGAGATGGCGGGCGGCGAGATCGGGCCGGGCGGGCGTAAGGCGGCGGTCGAGAATCGCTGTCATGAGGCCAGTCTAGCGCCGGGCGGTTAACAGGCGAAGATGCGGGTTTACGCCGGCCCGAGCTCGCGGGCCCGCGCCGTCACCAGATCGGCGAGGTGCTCGACCGCGAGCGCCCCCGCCACGGTCCGCTGGATCACGACATTGCGCTTGTCGAACTCGTCGCGCCGGCGCGTCACCAGGCCGAGCTTGCCCATCGAGTCGAGCGCGCGGGTGATCACCGGCTTGGTGACGCCGAGGCGGCTCGCCAGCCCGCGCACCGTATGCGGCGGCAATTCGAGATAGATCGTCAAAAGGATCGCGGTCTGGCGCACCGAAAGATCGGATTGCGCATCCTGGACCAGGTCGAGATGGACCTGGCGCCAGAGCCGCAGCGCCTGTGACGGCTTGATCTCCAGCGCCATGCGCGCCCGTTCCCCCGATCGTTACGGGGCCGTATCATTATCGCAGCGAGGTTGCGGCGCAACAACAGCCGCCCGACAGGCTTAACGCGCCGGATAGAGCTGCTTCGCCAGCGCATAGGTCAGGCGCGCGGCCTGGCATTCGCCGCCCTCGGGCCGCCCCGGCTTGGCCGAGGGATTCCAGCCGTAAATGTCGAAATGGACGTAGGAGATCGCCTTCTCGACGAAACGGTTGAGGAAGAGCGCCGCCGTGACCGAGCCGGCGAAAGCGCCACCGGAGATGTGGTTGAGCTCCGCCACCTTGGAATCGAGCAGGCTGTCATAGGGCGGCCAGAGCGGCAGGCGCCAGACCGGATCGTTCACCGCCATGCCGAGCCGGGCGATCTCGGCGGCAAGGCCCTCATCATGCGTGTAGAAGGGCGGCAGGTCGGGCCC
>NZ_JAKFED010000003.1:0-6289 GCF_036675845.1 Allobosea sp.
CTTGTCGAGATAGCGGAAATAGACGTCGTTATCGAAGAAGAACTGGGAGATCGCCCGCGTCGCGCCGGCATCGACCTTCTTCTTCAGGGCGTCGATATCGGCGTCGAGCGAGGCCGCTTCCGGGTGTTTTTCCGGATAGGCCGAGACCGTGACCTCGAAATCGCCGATCCGGCGAATGCCGGCGACGAGATCGGAAGTCTGGTGATAGCCTTGCGGGTGCGGCTCGTAGACCGTGCCGAGCCCGCCGGCCGGATCGCCGCGCAGCGCCACGATATGGCGCACGCCCGCCGCCCAATAGGCCCGGATGACCTCGTCGACCTCGCCGCAGGACGCCGAGACGCAGGTCAGATGCGCCGCCGGCTTCAGGCTGGTCTCATCGACCATGCGCTTGACGGTGTTGTGCGTGCGCTCGCGCGTCGAACCGCCGGCGCCATAGGTCACCGAGACGAAGGCGGGTCCCAGCGGCTCGAGCCGGCGCACGTTTTCCCAGAGGCTGACCTCCATCTCCTCGTTCTTCGGCGGAAAGAACTCGAAGGAGACGCGTGGGCGGCGCGAGCCGTGTCGGCTGGGGCGAAAAGCGCTCATCACGCAACCTCACGATCGAACTGACGGATGGGGAAATCACCCTGGAGGCGCCGGTCGCGTCCACGCCAGAGCATGACGCCCAGCTTGCCCGAACCGCCATCCGCGGCCGTGACCTCCTCGGCGAGATCGCATTCGAGCCCGGCCTCGCTGAACCAGCCGGAGATCTGCTCGCGCGTGAAGCCGAGCCGGCGATGGGCATGCTCGGTGCGCAGGAACTCCATCTCGTGCGGCGCGAAGTCGATCAGGATCAGCCGGCCGCCGGGGCTGAGCATGGCGGCGGCCTCGCGCAGCGCGCGGCCCGGATCGTCGAGGAAATGCAGGACCTGGTGGACGATCACCAGATCGAAGGCGCCGCGCGAGAACGGCAGCGCGTAGATGTCGCCTTGCCGCAGCTCGACCCGCGTCAGCCCGGCCCTCTCCAGATTGGCGCGGGCCACCGCCAGCATCGCATGGTTCGCATCGACGCCGACGGCGCGCGCCGCCTTCGGAGCGAGCCGTTCCAGCATGCGGCCGGTGCCGGTGCCGAGATCGAGCAGGGCCTGCACCGGCGTCTCGCCGACGGCCGCCTCGACCGCGGCCTCGACCGCGACATCGGGAACATGCAGCGAGCGCAGCTGGTCCCATTCGCGCGCGACATTGGCGAAATAGGATTGCGCGGCAGCGGCGCGGGTGGCGCGCACCGCCGCCAGCCGCTCGCGATCGGCCATCAGGACCGGGTCGGCCGGATCGAGCTCGCGTGCCAGCGCCAAGGCCAGCGCGCCGCCCGGGGCGGCATCGTCGAGACGGAAGAAGGCCCAGGCACCCTCGCGATAGCGGCGCAGCAGCCCGGCTTCCGCCATCAGCTTGAGATGCCGCGAGATGCGCGGCTGCGACTGGCCCAGAATGTCGGTGAGGTCCGAGACCGAGAGCTCGCCCTCCGCCAACAGCGCCAGGATCCGCAGCCGGGTTTCCTCGCCGGCCGCCCGCAGCGAAGCCAGCAATGTCGGCAGCGAATGTCGGGAGGGGCGGGTCACTGGCTTTAAGCCTCGCAGAGGACTGTGAAAGATATAAAGATATCTTTATGTTAAAAATGCCGTTTGCGCAAGCCCCGCCATCGTCATTGCGAGCGCAGCGAAGCAATCCAGAAGGGCTCGCTCTGTTGCCGCTGGTTTGCTTCGTCGCTGCGCTCCTCGCAATGACGGCCTCGCCTGCCAAGCGCCGAAAGTCATTGCCGCATGGCCGCCCTGAGCGCCGCGAAGATGCGCGGGTCCGAACATTGCGCGACGTTGAAGCGCAGGAAGCGCCCGGCCGATTGCGACAGGCTGAAGGCGTTGCCGGGAGCCAGCACGATACCCTCCGCCAGGACCCGCTGGGCGATTCCCGCGGCATCCAGCTCCCCGGGCAGCCTGCACCAGAGGAGCATGCCGCCGCGCGGTTCGAGCCAGGGCACGATGCCGAGCGCCGCGAGCCGTAGCCGCGTTTCCGCCATGGCGCGCCCCAGCCGCCCGCGCAGCCCCTCGACATGCTTGCGATAGCTTCCATCCTGCAGGATGCCGAGAACCAGCTCGGCCGAGAGGCGGCTCGCGCCGAACGAGGTCGCGATCTTGAGGTCGATGAGGCCTTCGATCCAGTCGCGCCTTGCGGCGATGAAGCCGCAACGCACCGACGCCGACAGCGTCTTCGAGAAGCTGCCGATATGGATGACCCGCTCCAGCCCGTCGAGGCCGGCCAGCCGCGGCGCCGGCTCCGGCTCGAAATCGGCGAAGATCTCGTCCTCGACGATGGTCAGCCCGTATTGCTCGGCGAGCTTGAGCAGGCGGTGGGCGACACTGGCCGAAAGCGTCGCGCCCGTCGGATTGTGGAGGGCCGAATTGGTGATGTAGAGGCGCGGCCGATGCTCGGCCAGGACCTGCTCGAACCGGCCGATATCCGGGCCGGCCGGCGTATAGGGCACGCCGACGACCCTCGCCCGGTGGGCGTGCAGCAGAGCGCGGAAGTTGAAATAGCAGGGATCGTCGACCAGCACCGTATCGCCGGGCTCGATCAGGAAACGGCAGATGAGGTCGATGGCCTGCGTTCCCGATTCCGTCAGGATGACCTGGTCGGGAGAGGCCTCGATGCCGTGCTCCGCCATGCGCCGCACGAGAAGCTGGCGCAGCGCCGGCAGCCCGAGCGGCGTGCCGTAATCGGCCAGGGTCTCGCAATCGGCACGCGAAAGCCGGCGCAACGCGCGGCGCAGGCCGGCCTCCGGCATCCAGGAGGCGGGGAGCCAGCCGCATCCCGGCCTGAGAATGCCGTCGCCCGCCTCCAGCGATTGCCGCGACACCCAGAGCGGGTCGACCGCCCGCTCCAGCCTTGGCGCGATATCGGCCAGGGAAAGCGGCGGCAGGCGTCCCGCGACATAGAAGCCCGAGCCGCGCCGGGCCTGGATCGCGCCTTCGGCGGCCAGCCGCTCATAGGCCTCGACCACGGTCGACTTCGAGACGCCCATCGCCTCGGCGCAGCTGCGGATCGACGGCAGCTTCGCTCCCGGCGCGAGCACCCGTCCGGCGATGCGCTGCCGGACGAGCGCCATGACGCGCCCGACAAGGGTGCCGTCGCCTTGCGCGGGCGGGCCGAGATCGTTCATCCGTACTGCTCCAATGGCCAATACAGTTTGCCTAAACTGTATTGAACTGTCTCTGGCAAACTGCGCCGAGCCGGCCGATTCAGGCCGAGCCAGGGAAAGTGGCAATGGAAAGTGGCGATGGACAGAATGGCGAGCGGTTGGCTCAACGGCTTCATCGGGGTGCTGATCTTCAGCGGCTCGCTGCCGGCGACGCGCGTGGCGGTCGCCGATTTCGATCCGCTGTTCCTGACGGTGGCCCGCGCCGGCATCGCCGGCCTGCTCGGGCTCGCTCTCCTCCTCGCGCTGCGGCAGAAGCGTCCGGAGCGCGCCGACATCATGCCGCTCGTGGTCGTCTCGCTCTGCGTCGTCGTCGGCTTTCCGCTGCTCACCGCGCTCGCGCTGAAGCACGTCACCGCCGCCCATTCGATCGTCTTCGTCGGCCTCCTGCCGCTCGCCACGGCGATCTTCGGCGTGCTGCGCGGCGGCGAGCGACCGCGCCCGGCCTTCTGGCTCTTCGCCGGCCTCGGCAGTCTTTGCGTCGTCGGCTTCGCCTGGGCGCAAGGGATCGCCGCTGCCCCGGTCGGCGACCTCCTGATGCTCGCCGCTATCGTCGCCTGCGGTCTCGGCTACGCCGAGGGCGCGCGGCTGTCGCGCCATCTCGGCGGCTGGCAGGTGATCTCCTGGGCGCTCGTCCTGTCACTGCCGATCATGGCCGGTCTGACGCTGATGACCCTGCCGGCTTCGTTTGGCCAGGTGGGCGGCGGCGCCTGGCTTGGCCTCGCCTATGTCTCGCTGTTCAGCATGCTGATCGGCTTCGTCTTCTGGTATCGCGGCCTGGCGCAGGGCGGCATCGCCGCGGTCGGGCAATTGCAGCTGCTCCAGCCCTTCTTCGGCTTGCTGTTGGCGGCCCTGCTGCTCGGCGAGGCCGTCGGCTGGCAGATGGTGGCGACCTCGGCCGCCGTCGTGCTCTGCGTCGCCGGCGCCAGGCGCTATGCGAGATAGGCCCCGCCAGAGCCTTTAGAGTCTGTAGTTTTCACGCGGACTCACCGCCGTCATCCTGGGCGAGCGAAGCTCGGCCCGGGATCCATCGTAGGGCTCCGGAGCCCTACGATGGATCCCGGATCTACGCCGCTTCGCGGCTTGTCCAGGATGACGGCGGTGGTTCCGAGCAAAAGTAGTATGCTTTAGCCCTGCATCGGCTTCAGCACGACCACCGCGTCGCCGGGCGCGATCCGCCCCGGCAGGTCGACCGAGAGCACCAGCCCGCGCAGGCGTGCCGCCGCCTTGACGAAGGCGAATTCGAGATCGGGCTGGCCATTCGCGACCGCGACCGCGCGGCCGGACAGGCGGCACGGCGCATTATAGGCCTCGACCCGCAGGACGGCGCCGCCGTCGAAACGGCCCTTGCCGCCCCAGGTACCGCCGATCGCGAGCCGGCTGCCCGGCGCGATCCGTGAGAAGCCGGGCAAACCGCCGATCAGCAGGTTGCCGCCGATCCATTCCGGCAGCAGCGCTGTGATGCCGAGCCCGGCGGCGATTTCGGCGAGTTCGTCCGGGCACAGCGCCGAGAGTTGCCGGTCGTTGCGCAGCGCCGTTCCGCGCGGCAGCCAGGGCTCGCGCGGGCCGGCGCGGCGTACCGCGCCATGATGGCGGTCTCCGGGGATGCCGTGATGATCGAGGTCGAGATGGCTGGCCGGCGTCGTGATGAACCCCGCGCCGGAGCGATCCGTCCGCGCGGCCTGCAACACGGCGACAAGCTTTCCGCTTGCGAGCACAGCCGTCATCGCGGCCGGCTCGGCGGCGTCATCGCCGTTCTCATGAGGCCAGCCGGGTCAGAGCAGCTTGAGCGAACCAGCCGCGGTCTTGCCCCGTTCGGTCTTGAGTTCGAACGAGACGTTCTGTCCTTCCGTCAGCGTCAACAAGCCCGCTTCCTTTACGGCAGTGACATGCACAAACACGTCCTTTCCGCCATCCGAAGGCTGTATGAAGCCAAAGCCCTTCTCGGTATTGAACCACTTTACGGTGCCGGTCGCCATCGCCGCATCCTTTGGAGCATCCATGGTCTCGCGGCGCCCCCGGAAACTATCGTCCAGGGGCCGCGCCAGCCGAGAATTGACCGAAAACGCAAGCTTGTCGAGATGAAAGCGGCGGCAATTACAGTGCACCCCTTCAGGGCTTGACCAGCTCGAACCGGGTCGTCGCCTCCGCCAGCGAGGACCCGCCGAGATAGACCTCGATCGGGCCGGGATCGAGCCGGTAGCGGCCGGCATCGTCATGGGCGCCCAGCGCCTCGCCTTCCAGCCGGAAGCGCACGGTGCGGGTCTCGCCGGCCTTCAGCGCGATCTTGGTGAAGCCCTTGAGCTCGCGCAGCGGGCGCGACCGGCTCGCCACCGGCTGGCGGATATAGAGCTGCACCACCTCCTGCCCGTCGCGCGTGCCCTGGTTGGTGACATCGACGGCGATCTCGGCGGCCGCGTTCATCGCGACCCGCTCGTGCTCGACGCGCGGATTGGCATAGGCGAAGCGGCTATAGGACAGGCCGAAGCCGAACGGGTAGAGCGCCTCGTTGGCCTCGTCGATGAAGATCGATTCATAGCGCTGGCGGATTTTCTGCGGCCGGCCGGTCGGCAACTGGCCGTAATAGACCGGGATCTGCCCGACCGAGCGCGGAAAGCTCATCGGCACCCGCCCCGACGGGTTGACCTTGCCGGCCAGCACTTCGGCGATCGCGGCCCGTCCCTCGGTGCCGCCATGGAAGGTCTGGAGGATCGCCGCGACATGCTCGTGCGCCCAACTCAGCACCAGCGGCCGCCCCGTCGCCAGCACCAGCACCACCGGCTTGCCCGTGGCGACCAGCGCCTCGAGCATTTCCTGCTGCACGCCCGGCAGGCCGAGATCGGTACGCGAGGCGCCCTCGCCCATGAACTCGCAATCCTCGCCGAGCATGGTGACGATCAGGTCGGCGGCCGCCGCCGCCTTGACCGCCGCGTCCTTGTCCTTGAATTCGGTCCCGCAGGCCTTGGTGAAGGCGGGCTCGTAGGTCACGTTCGTGCCGGCCGGCAGCTGCTCGCGCAGGGCGTCGGGCAGCGGCTGGACGACGCGGCGGCCGAGGCCGGC
>NZ_JAKFED010000043.1:0-28802 GCF_036675845.1 Allobosea sp.
TCCCGCCCGCGCCTTCCGCCGCCTCGAGATTGTCAAGCAGAGCCTGGATGCGACCGGCGAAGGCGACTGGTTCGATTATTTCGTGCTCTCCGACAGCAACGACCCGGCCGTGGCGGAGGCCGAGGAGCGGCTCGCCGCCGCGCTGGCCGGGAAGATCGGCGATCCCTCGCGCCTGACCTATCGCCGCCGTACCGATAATACCGGCTACAAGGCCGGCAATGTCCGCGATTTCTGCGAGCGCTGGGGCGACCGCTACGAGGCCATGCTGCCGCTCG
The DNA here is from genome assembly GCF_036675845.1 of Allobosea sp. Taxonomy (GTDB): domain Bacteria; phylum Pseudomonadota; class Alphaproteobacteria; order Rhizobiales; family Beijerinckiaceae; genus Allobosea. The sequence goes on from NZ_JAKFED010000043.1 coordinate 276, forward strand.
ACGCCGATTCCGTGATGTCGGGTCCAGCCATCCTCGCCCTGACGCGGATGATGCAGGCCTATCCGAAGCTCGGCATCCTGCAGAGCCTGGTCGTTGGCATGCCGAGCAAGTCCGCCTTCGCCCGCATCTTCCAGTTCGGCATGCGCCACGGCATGCGGCCCTACACCATGGGCTCGGCCTGGTGGATCGGCGATTGCGGCCCGTTCTGGGGCCATAACGCCATGGTCCGGATCGCGCCCTTCCGCGACGAATGCCATCTCCCGGTCCTGCCCGGCGGACCGCCGCTCGGCGGCCATGTCATGAGCCATGACCAGGTCGAGGCCACCCTGATGCGCCGCGCCGGCTATGAGGCGCGCGTGCTGCCGGTCGAGATGGGCAGCTGGGAGGAAAACCCGCCGACCATGCTCGAATTCGCCCGGCGCGATCTGCGCTGGTGCCTCGGCAACCTGCAATATCTCAAAATGCTGGATATCCCGGGGCTGAGAATCATGAGCCGCTTCCAGCTCGCCTGGGCGATCCTGATGTTCATCGGCCTGCCGGCCTGGACGCTGATGATCGCACTCCTACCCGTGAAAGTCTGGGAGGACCGCGCCTTGGCCGATTACCCGGCCGGGCTCGCCGCCTTCCTCTATGTCCTGTTCTTCGCGATGTATCTCTCGCCGAAGCTCGCCGGCTTCGCCGATATCCTGCTGAGCAAGGGCGGCACGGCGCGCTATGGCGGCACCGGGCGCTTCGTCATCTCTTCCCTGATCGAGATCGTCTTCGCCTTCCTGCAGGGCGCGGTCTCGACCTTCCGCACCACGCTCTTCATGCTCGGGCTGGCCTTCGGCAGGGCAAGAATCGGCTGGAACGGCCAGGCCCGCGACGCCCACGCGCTATCCTTCGCCACCGCCTTCGCCGGGTTGTGGCCGCACCTCGTCTTCGGCCTCTACATCTTCGGCACGCTCGCCATCCTCTCGCCGACGGTTCTGATCTGGTCGCTGCCGCTGACCGCCGGCTATGTGCTCGCCATCCCCTTCGCCATGCTGACCGCCGCGCCTGCGCTCGGGCGCTGGTTCGCGCGCCGCGGCCTCTGCGGCATCCCCGAGGATTTCGATCCGCCGGCCGAGCTCACCGCCGTCCAGGCGGGCGAGCCGCGATGAAGCCTGTCGCCTATCCCAGGGGCACCGCGAAAAGCCTGGCGCGCTCGCTGCGCGTCTACCATGGCGACCCGGCCCGCAACGCCGCGATGGATGCGCTCTACGCCCAGTTTCTCGGCCCCGGCGCCCTCGCCTTCGATATCGGCGCCCATGTCGGCGACCGTATCTCCAGTTTCCGCCGGCTCGGCGCGCGCGTCGTCGCCCTCGAGCCGCAGCCCGGCCCGGCCCGCGCCATCAGGCTGATCCATGGTCGCGATCCACAGGTCACGCTGATCGAGGCCGCCTGCGGCGACAGCCCCGGCACGGTGGCGCTGAGGATAAACAGCGCCAACCCGACCGTCTCGACGGTTTCCGACGCCTTCGTCGGCGCGGCCAGCGCCGCCGAGGGCTGGCGCGAACAGAGCTGGGACCGCGAGCTGACGGTTCCCTGCACCACGCTCGACGCGCTGATCGGCCGATACGGCCTGCCGGCCTTCGTCAAGATCGATGTCGAGGGCTTCGAGGCGCATGTGCTGGCGGGCTTGAGCCGGACGCCGGCCGCGCTCTCCTTCGAGTTCACCACCATCCAGCGCGACGTCGCGCAGGCCTGCCTCGCGCTGGTCGAGGCGCTCGGGCCCTATCGTTTCAATGTCGCGCTCGGCGAAAGCCAGACGCTGGTCTTTGCCGAGGCGGTAGGCGCCGAGACCATGGCCGGTTATATCCGCGAGCTGCCGCACGCGGCCAATTCGGGCGACATCTACGCCATCCTGCAAGGTTGATTCACGATGACGACGTTCTCCGCACGCCTGCGCCCCTTGTTCGCTTCGCTGACGCTTCTGCTCGCGCTGCCGGCCCATGCCGCCAGCGACGTCGCCGTCGAGATCAGGAACGAGTCGGAGCCGGTGCTCTGCGCCGAGAAGGACAACGTCACCATCAAGGCGATCTCGCCGGAGGTCCGGCGCTTCCAGATCGAGGCGGCGCATCCGGCCTATATCGCCGGCCTCGTCAGGGACAACTGGGAGGCCGACTGGACCGCCTGCGACATGAGCGGCGACCCGGTCTTCAAGGCGCCGGTCCCGCCGCGCCGCGTCACCTTCTACGAGAGCATCGAGTACTGGCTGGTCGGCTACACCTTCGAGACCTTCTGGCGCCCGGCCGACACCACCTTCAAGGTCGGCGACCGGGTCGAGAAGGGGCTGCACCTCGTCCAGCTCTGGAAGCTCGGCAAGGACAAGTCCTATGAGGTGCTGGTGGTCTATCCGCAGGACGGCTACTGGCGCGCCCGGCCGATGCCGCCGCAGCATCTCGGCTTCTCCTCCTATGGCTCTTCCTTCCTGTTCGGGCCGATCGAGCAGGACGGCGCCCGCCCGGTCGTCAACATCAAGGAGATCGAGTTCGATCCGAAGACGACCTCGTTCAAGCTCGCCTTCAAGGACGGTTCCAGCGGCACGCTGACGCTCGACAGCGTAGACGAGAACCGCATGGTGCTCGACGCCGTGCTCGACAAGCCGGTGACCGGCGGCAAGGGCTTCCTGGCGCTGCGCTCGATGTATGTCACCGAGTTCAACAACGACGTCGCCCGCATCGCGCTGCGCGAGCCCGGCGCCAAGGGCTGGCGCGAGGAGAAGCTGATGCCCTTCACCGGCGGCAAGGCGACCGATGTCTGGATGGGCCGCACCACCCATTCGCGCCACAATACCTCCTCGCCCGACATGGTCTTCCGCAATTTCTCGAAGGACCCGAACCCGCCGGCCAAGCCCGCCGCGAAGAAGTGAGCCCGGCGGCGAGCGGCTGACCGCGGCGAGGCGCTGCCATGGACGTCGCCATCGCCAGCCTCGCTTTCGGCGCCATCGTGGCGGGCTTCGTGCAGGGCCTTTCCGGCTTCGCCTTCAGCCTCGTCGCGATGTCGATCTGGGCCTGGACGCTGGAGCCGAAGCTCGCCGCCGTCATGGCCGTGTTCGGCAGCCTGACCGGGCAGATCATCGCCGCCCTGTCGGTGCGCCGCGGCTTCGATCTCGCCCGGCTCTGGCCCTTCCTGCTCGGGGGTCTGACTGGCATCCCGATCGGCGTCGCGCTTTTGCCCTTGCTCGATACGAACCTGTTCAAGGCCGCGCTCGGCTGCCTGCTCGTCATCTGGTGCCCGGTCATGCTGTTTGCGCCGCGCCTGCCGGCCATCCGCTTCGGCGGACGCGCGGCCGACGGCGCGATCGGGCTCGCGGGCGGCATCATGGGCGGGTTCGGCGGCTTCACCGGCGTGTTCCCGACGCTGTGGTGCGCCTTGCGCCGCCTCGACAAGCAGACCCAGCGCAGCATCATCCAGAACTTCAACCTGGCGACGCTCGCCGTCACCATGCTGGCCTATGTCGCCAGCGGCACGGTCACCCGCGAGATGCTGCCGATGTTCGCGGTCGTGGCTCCGGCCATGCTGATCCCGACGCTGTTCGGCACGCGGCTTTATATCGGCATCAGCGAAGCGGCCTTCCGCAAGATCGTGCTCGGGCTTCTGACATTGTCCGGCCTCGCTTTGCTGGCATCGTCACTGCCGCAGCTGGCCGGCCGTTTCTGATCCGGCCGGACGCAGGCGCCCGCGGCCGCCATGTCGGAACGCAGCGAGGGCAACCGCGTTATCCGCATGACGTGGCGGGCGGTTCGGACTAGCTTGCCCGGGCTGAATCGATTGAAGAGATCTCCATGCCTCGCTTCGCCGCCAACCTCTCGATGATGTTCACCGAATGGGCCTTCCTCGATCGCTTCAAGGCGGCGTCCGATGCCGGCTTCGAGGCCGTCGAGTTCCTGTTCCCCTATGAGCATGCGCCAGAGAAGGTCGGGCTGGCCCTGGCCGGCGGCGAGCTCGAGCAGGCCCTGTTCAACCTGCCGCCGGGCGACTGGGACAAGGGCGAGCGCGGCATGGCGGCGATCCCCGGCCGCGAGGCGGAATTCCGCAAGGGCATTGAGACCGCGCTGGCCTATGTTCACGAGACCGGGGTCAAGCGCCTGCACATGATGGCCGGCCATGCCGACCCGAACGATCCCGCCGCGCAGAAGGCCTATCGCGCCTCGCTCGCCTACGCCGCCGACAAGCTCGGCGAGCATGGCATCGACCTCCTGCTCGAGCCGATCAATGGCAAGGACATGCCGGGCTATTTCCTCAACGATTTCGACGCCGCCGCGGCCTATGTCCGCGAATCCGGCCGGCCGAACGTCAAGCTTCAGTTCGACATGTATCATTGCGAGCTGATCCATGGCGACGTCCCCGCCCGGCTCGAGGCGCTCTACCCGCTCGTCGGCCATGTCCAGATCGCCAATGCCGAGGGCCGGCACGAGCCGGACGGCACCAGGCCGGATTACCCGAGCCTGTTCGCTCAGCTCGATTCGCTCGGCTATGCCGGTTTCGTCGGCTGCGAATACCGTCCGCGCGCCGGCACGCTGGAAGGGCTGGGCTGGTTCGCCGACTGGAAGACGCCGGCTTGAGCGCCCCGCTGTTCCCCTGCCCGGTCCTGATCGCCGATATCGGCGGCACGAATTGCCGCCTTTCGCTCCTGTCGAAGCATGGCGCCGAGCCTGAAGCCCTTGCCCGCATCGGCACCGGCGCCCATCCGACGCCGGAAGCCGCGCTGGAATCGGTGCTGGCGACGCTCCAGACCCGGCCGCGCTCGGCAATCCTGGCCGTCGCCGGCCCGCTCGACGGGCACGCCGCCCAGCTCACCAACGCCAACTGGCATTTCGACGGGCCGCTTCTGGCCCGCGCGCTCGGGCTCGAACAGGGCCTGTTGGTCAATGATTTCGAGGCGCTGGCGGCCTCCCTCGCCGTGCTGCGCGAGGAGGACGTCGTCACCCTGGTGCCTGGACAGCCCGAGCCGGCCGGCGCGCGCCTGGTGCTGGGCCCCGGCACCGGTTTCGGCGCCGCCGCCCTGCTGACGCGCGGCAAGACCGGCGTGCTCGTGCCGACCGAATGCGGCCATATCGGCATCGGCCCGGAGGACCCGGCCGAGACGCGGCTCTGGCCGGCGCTGGCCGAAGGCCTGCCGCGGGTCACCGTCGAGGCCCTGCTCCGGGGCGACGGGCTCGTCCGCTTCCACCGTGCGGTGGTGCAGGAATCCGGCCTGTCCGAGCCCGATGTCGGCGCCGCCGACATCACCGCGCTCGCCCGCGACGGCAACCCGGCCGCGCTGATGGCCGTCATCTGCTTCTGGCGCCTGCTGGCGCGCGTCGCGGGCGATCTCGCGCTCGCCTTCAAGGCGACCGGAGGCGTCTATCTCGCCGGCGGCATCGCGCCGCGCATCCTGCCGCTCGCCGACAAGGCGACGATCCACGCCGTCTTCAGCGGCAAGCCGCCGGTCGAGGATCTCGCCGCCCGCTTTCCCCTGCATGTCGTCACCTGCGACGCCGCCGCCGAACGGGGAATCGCCGCGATCGCGAGCGAGCCGGCGCGTTTCGGGCTCGACGACCCGGCGCGGTTGTGGTTTGCGTGAGGCCGCTGCGGCTTTCCTGACGCCGCAGCAGCCCCGTTCTCGCTTTCGAGCCGCGCCCGCCTTGTCCCAGCTCTACGGCATCCAGGTCCTGCGCGCGCTCGCGGCGCTGATGGTCGCCGTGCACCATGTCCAGTCGGACGCCGTCTTCCTGGCGGAACGGGCCGGCGCGCAGTTCTCGCCCTGGCACCTCCTGCCCTGGACCGCCGGCGTCGACCTGTTCTTCGTCATCTCCGGCTTCATCATGGTGCACAGCTCGGCCGGCCTGTTCGGCAAGCGCGACGGCGCCCGTCTTTTCCTTGCCCGCCGCTTCGCCCGGATCGTGCCGCTGTACTGGGCGACGACGACTTTGTTCCTGCTCGTCCTCGCCGCCTCGCCGGCGTTGGTCAATTCGGGCGCCGCGAGCTTCGCCCAGATCGCCGCCTCCTATCTGTTCTGGCCGTTCCCGAATGCCGTCGGCGCCCTCCAGCCGGTCTATTCGCTCGGCTGGACGCTGAACTACGAGATGCTGTTCTACGCGCTGTTCGGCGCCGCGCTGCTGTTGCCGCGCGCGCTGGTGGTGCCGGCCGTCACGCTCGCGCTGGCCGGCCTGGTCGTCGCCGAGGCGGCCGGCCCCCTGCCGCTGCCTTTCGGCTTCTGGGGCCAGCCGATCGTGCTCGAATTCGCCGGCGGCATGGCCGTTGCCCTGCTGCGCAACCGGGGCCTGCGCCTCGACGGCCGGCTGCGCTGGCTCATGGTCGCCGCGGGCGCAGCCCTATTGATCGCGGCCGTCGGCCATGCCTGGGCCGAGACGCCCTGGGGCTCCCTCGCCTTTCGCGGTCCGGCGGCGCTGCTGCTGGTCACCGCCGCCGCCTGCGGCAAGGGCCAATCGGCCCCCTCGGCGCTGGTGCGCCTGCTCGCCCGGCTCGGCGATGCCTCCTATGCGCTCTATCTGGTCCACCCCTTCGCCATGCGCGCCATGCGGGAGCTGTTTTCGCGCCTTGCTCCCGGCGCGACGGGGCTGTTCGTCATCCTGGCACTGATCGCCGCGATCGCCGCCGCACTCGCCGTCTATCGCTGGTTCGAGCGGCCGATGACCAAGACGCTCCGGCGCGTCTTGCGGGCGTGAAGGTATCCGCGTCATGGCCAGCCTTGAGCCGGCCATCTCCTGCCGGAGATTCTCGGGTCTGCGCGGAGTTTATCCTTGGGCCGACCGAAGGTCGGACCCGAGGGCTCCGCCCGAGAATGACGACGTCTGCTACCTCTTCAGCTTCATCTTCTTGAGCGACTGCCCGACCACGCCGCCGGCGCGCCGCCGCTCCGGCCGCCGCGCCACGATCGCGGCGACATGCTCGGGCTGCGGGTAATAGCCGCGCTCCATGATCTCCAGCGCATATTCCTCATAGGTCAGGCCGAGCTCCTCGGCCCGCTCCATCCGCCGCAGCATGATGCCGGTCGGCTTGCGCCAGGCCCTGCGATGCGCGCTGCGCCACTCGAAATAGCGGGCGATCTCGCCCTTGCCCCATTCCGGCTCGCGCGGCTTCTCCTCCAGCGGCGGGCCGCCATTATCGCCCATCCGCGCCGGGCGGGGCTTGCGAAGCTTCGGCTGTCTCATGCGTTCTCTCGTCCAATAAGAGATACAATTTGTATCCTATGATGGATTATTGGACAGGCAAGTTCGAAGCCGCGCCGCTGCGAAGGTGACAGTTGCGGCGCGCCGGTCTATCCGGGCGGCTTCCCGAGACGGACAGCTCATGGCCCCTCTGCTTCACCTCCGCGACGTTACGCTCACCTTTGGCGGCCATCCGCTGCTCGAGGGCGCCGAGATCGCGGTTTCGGCCGGCGAGCGCGTCTGCCTGGTCGGCCGCAACGGCTCGGGCAAGTCGACCCTGCTCAAGATCGCCGCCGGGCTGGTCGAGCCCGACAGCGCCGAGCGCTTCCTGCAGCCCGGCGCGACCGTGCGCTATCTGCCGCAGGAGCCCGATTTTTCCGGCTACAAGACCTCGCTCGCCTATGTCGAGGCGGGCTTAGGACCGGGCGACGATGCCTATCGCGCCCGCTATCTGATCGAGGAACTCGGGCTGACCGGCGAGGAGGACCCGGCCAGCATGTCGGGCGGTGAATCCCGCCGCGCAGCGCTCGCCCGCGTGCTCGCGCCCGAGCCCGACATCCTGCTGCTCGACGAGCCGACCAACCATCTCGACCTGCCGGTGATCGAATGGCTGGAGCAGGAGCTGAAATCGTTGCGCTCGGCCATGGTGCTGATCAGCCATGACCGCCGCTTCCTGAGCTCGCTCTCGCGCGCCACGATCTGGCTCGACCGCGGCCTGACCCGGCGCGTCGAGCGCGGCTTCGGCGAGTTCGAGGCCTGGCGCGACGAGGTGCTGGCGCAGGAGGAGCTCGACCGCCACAAGCTCGACCGCAAGATCGCCCGCGAGGAGGACTGGCTGCGCTACGGCGTCAGCGCCAGGCGCACCCGCAACCAGCGCCGGCTCGGCGAGCTGCATTCGCTGCGCGACCAGCGTCGCACCGCCCGCCAGGCCGTCGGCTCGGTGCGGCTCGAGGCGAGCGAGGCGCAGGCTTCGGGCAAGCTGGTGATTGAGGCGGTCGACATCGCCAAGGCCTATGCCGGCCGGCCGGTGGTCAAGGACTTCTCGTTGCGCGTCGCCCGCGGCGACTGCATCGGCATCGTCGGTCCCAACGGCGCCGGCAAGACGACGCTGATCAACCTGCTCACCGGAGCGCTGAAGCCCGATTCAGGCAGGGTCAAGCTCGGCGCCACGCTCGAGATGGTGACGCTCGACCAGCGCCGCGAGAGCCTTGATCCGGCGACCCCGCTCGGCGATGCGCTGACCGGCGGCGGCTCGGACCAGGTCATGGTCGGCGGCCAGCCGCGCCATGTCATCAGCTACATGAAGGACTTCCTGTTCCAGCCGATCCAGCGCGGCACCGCCGTAGGCGCGCTCTCCGGCGGCGAGCGCGGCCGGCTGATGCTGGCCCGCGCCCTCGCCAAGCCTTCCAACCTGCTGGTGCTCGACGAGCCGACCAACGATCTCGACATCGAGACGCTCGACCTGCTGCAGGAATTGCTCGCCGACTATGCCGGCACGGTGCTGCTGGTCAGCCATGACCGCGACTTCCTCGACCGTGTCGTCTCCTCGACCCTGATCTCGGACGGCGACGGCGTCTGGACCGAGTTCGCCGGCGGCTATTCCGACATGCTCGCCCAGCGCGGCCGCGGAGTCGGCGCCAAGGCGCGCGCCATCCCGGTGAAGGCAGCGGCAGCGCAGGCGCAGAAGGCCGCCCCCGCGGCAGGCGCGACCGCAGCCAAGCGCAAGCTCTCCTTCAACGAGCAGCACGCGCTGAAGACCCTGCCCCAGCAGCTGGAGAAGCTGCAGACCGAGGCGAGCAAGCTCAACGCCGCGCTGGCGGGCGATCTCTACACCCGCGACCCGAAGCTCTTTGCCAAGGCGAATGCCCGGCTCGACGAAGTGACGCGCGAGATCGCCGAGGCCGAGGAGCGCTGGCTCGAGCTGGAAATGCTGCGCGAGGAGATCGGGGCATAGGCGTCCAAGCGACCCGCGGGGAACCCTCTCCCGGAGGGAGAGGGCAGGGTGAGGGGTAGGCCGTTGGACCAGTAGGGCGTCGCGCTCACCGCGCGGGCGGGTTCAGGCGAACGATATCGGGCCTACACCTCACCCCTGCCCCTCTCCTTACAGGAGAGGGGTTCCCCGCGCCTTTGGCCATACGTTTTCGCTATCCGCCCAATCGCGAAAGCCTATTTATCTCGGCCGGCAAATCACCCCACAGTCGCGGCGCAGAAGCATTCGAGGAAACATCATGAGACTGAAGGGCAAGACGGCGCTGATCACCGGCGCGGCGCAGGGATTTGGCCTCGGCATCGCCGAGACCTTCGTGCGCGAGGGTGCGCGGGTTGCCGTGCTCGACATCAACGGCGACAAGGCGCGGGAGGCGGCCAAGGCGATCGGCCGCAAGGCCTTCGCGGTCGCCTGCGACGTCGGCAAGGCCAAGAGCGTCGACTCGGCCGTGGCCAGGGTGATCAAGCGCTTCGGCCGGCTCGACATCGTCGTCAACAATGCCGGCATCAGCCACCGCAACCAGCCGATGCTCGAGGTCAGCGAGGCCGAATTCGACCGCGTCTTCGACGTCAACGTCAAGTCGATCTACCTGATGGCCAGGGCGACCGTGCCGCATTTCCGCGAGCATGGCGGCGGCGTCATCCTCAATATCGGCTCGACCGCGGGGGTGCGCCCCCGGCCCGGCCTGACCTGGTACAACGGCTCGAAGGGCGCCGCGAACCTGCTCTCGAAGTCGATGGCCGTCGAGCTCGCGCCCGACCGGATCCGCGTCAACGCCATCGCCCCGGTCGCCGGCGAGACGCCGCTGCTCGCGACCTTCATGGGCGAGGACACGCCGGAGAAGCGCAAGGCCTTCACCGCGACGATCCCCTGGGGCCGGTTCTCGACGCCGCAGGACATCGCCAATGCGGCGCTCTTCCTGTGCTCGGACGAGTCCGAGATGGTCACCGGCTCGGTGCTGGCGGTCGACGGCGGCCGTTGCGTCTGACGGCGGGACACAGCGTCATGCTCGGGCTCGACCCGAGCATCTCAGGACTGACAAGCGCCTTATCCTGCACGAGGTTCTCGGGTCGACGCTGCGCGCCGCCCGAGAATGACGGCAGTGCACTCACACGATCCCGCCGCCGGTCAGCGGCACCGATTGCTGCAGCTTCACCGTGCCGTCGAGGTCGAAGGAGCGGCGCTCCAGCGTGATCGCGGGGGCGCCCGCCTCGCCCTCGATCCGCAGCAGATGCCAGGAGGCGAGCTCGCCATGGCCGCCGCGCAGGCCGATCGAGGCCGAGGGTACGCCGACGATCGGCACATCCTTTCCGGCGCCCGGCCGCCAGGCCAGCGAGAAGCGGTGATTATGGCCGTGCAGGACGAGATCGGCGCCGGCGCGCGCCAGCATCGCCTCGAAGGCCGGCGCGTCGAGCAGTTCGCGGGTGCGCCGGGCGCCGCCGACATAGGGCGGGTGATGGATCAGGACGACGCGGATCAGCCCCTCCGCCTTGGCCCGGGCCAATAGCTTCTCCGCCATGACGATCTGCGCCGGGCCGATGCGCCCCGTCGCCATCAGCGGCAGCGTCGGGATGCCGGTATTCATGCCGATCAGCGCGATCGGTCCGCGTCGGCGATACCAGGGATAGCCGGCCTCGCCATCGTCGCTGGCGCACCAGGGGCCGAGCTCGCCGGCAAGCGCCTTCAGCGAGGAGCGGGCATAGGCGTCGTGATTGCCGGGTACGAAGCTGACCGTCTCGCGCGGGCCGAGCGTATCGAGGAAGGCCAGCGCCGTCTTGAACTCGTTCGGCAGGCCGATATGCGAGACATCGCCGGTACAGGCGATATGGTCGGGCTTCTGCGCCAGGATATCGGCGACGATCAGCCCGAGGATCTCCATGTCATGGGCATGGCGGCGCTTGCGCCGCCAGTTGACATAGCCGGTCGCGCGCTTGCCGATCAGCTCCCGCAGGGAGAACCGGGCGAGCGGCCCGAGATGCGGGTCCGACAGATGCGCAAGCCTGAACACCCCTTGCGCTTGCCCTCAGCAGGCAGGCGCCGTCAAGCGCAGTTGCGCAATGGGGTGAATGTGACGCGGGTCTCGAGCCCGCTCGGTTGCAGGCCGGCTCAGTTGAACGAGTCGGTCAGTTCCGAGACGATGCGCGGATCGGTCAGGGTGAGCGCCGGCTTCCAGACGAAGGCGGGCTTGGCCTGAAACCAGGAAGTGATGAGAGCGAGCAGCATGACGAATTCCCCAGCGGTAGGTGCGAGCCTTATCCGCCTGATATATGGCGCGTTTGTGTTGGTGCGAGAGGGCAATTAGAGACTCTGTTATGCGTCTATCGCATATGGCAACGGGCCGAGCATGAGGAAATGCCGCCAAAATGAGCACTGCTCCACCTCTGCCTCGCTCGCCGCGCGCGCCGATCGACCGCCTGCCCCGGCCGCTGCGGCGCCTGATCGGCCGTCTGCTGCACCTGCATTTTCGGCTCAGTCGCGGCATGACGCTGGGCGTCCGCGGCGCCGTGCTGAACGAAGCGGGCGAGGTCCTGCTGGTGCGCCACACCTATACGCCCGGCTGGCACCTGCCCGGCGGCGGCGTCGAACCGGGCGAGACCCTCGCAGAGGCGCTCGCCAAGGAGCTGCGCGAGGAGGCCAATGTCCTGCTCGCCGGGCCGGCGACGCTGCACGGCCTGTTCCTCAATTGCGAGAGTTCCCGGCGCGACCATGTCGCGGTCTTCGTCATCCGCGATTTCGCGCCGCCCGCACCGAAGCGGCCCGATCGCGAGATCGCCGAAGCGCGCTTCTTCGCGCTTTCGGCCCTGCCGGACGGCACCACGCCGGGGACACGACGCCGGCTCGTCGAAATCGCCGGCGGGGAGCCCGTCGACGGCCGATGGTGACGGCCTATCGCGCCTCCGGCAGCATGCGCTTCAGCACGCCGTCCTTGCGAATGAAGTAGTGGTAGAGCGCCGCGGCGATATGCAGGGCGACGGTGAGCGCCAGCAGGATGGCGAGCCAGCCATGCAGGTAGAGCACGCGCTTGGCGGCTTCCTCATCGGGCCTGGCCAGGGCCGGCAGGTCGAACAGGTCGAAGATGGTGAGCGCCGGAAACAGCGAAACGCCGATCCAGCCGCATAGTGGCACGACCAGCAGCAGCCCGTAGAGCGCCCAGTGGACGAGATGGGAGCCGGCCTTCTGCCACCATTCCAGCGTCGGTTCGTCGGGCGGCGCCCCCTTCACCAGCCGGTAGATCAGCCGGCCGGCGGTCAGCCAGAGCACAAGGAAGCCAAGCAGCTTGTGCGCCGAATAGAGCCCGTTCGTCAGCCCGTCCCAGATATCGAGCGTATTGCCGCGATAGGTCATGGTAAGGCCGAGCGGCACCATGACGAAGACCGCGGCGACCGTGATCCAGTGGAAGCGGCGCGCCGCGGCGCTGTAGAAGACGGCGGGGCGATCTCGCGTCGCCCTCATGGGGTCATGCTCCTGCGTCATTTCGCATCCGTCCCCTCGAGCCCCAGATTAGAGCCGGCGATGGCGCCACTATTCATCTGGCGTTCAACGACCCGCCTTTATACGCCACACTGCAGCGGAACGGATGGCCTTGGAAAGTCACCTGAAAATCCAGCTGAGCTCACGAATTCGGGAACCACGCACGAACGGACACGTTGTAGGAACGCCGTATTGCGCCGGATGGCATCCGTCCCGCTAAGACGAGCGTATGAAGGCCATCTCCTCCGCCGCTCGCCGGCGCAATCTGACGGAAGCTCCCATGCCTAAGTCGCGTACGCTTTTCGGCCGGCCCGGCGAGACCGACATCGTGACCGTCGACCGCGCCCTGGCGGAGTTCCGCGCCGCCCGCCCGGTGCTGCTGAGCGATGGCCAGAGCCTGGCGCTCGCCCTCTCCGCCGAACTCGCCGATGCCGGCTTCGCCGCACGGCTCGATGCGCTTGCGGGAGGCAATGCCCGTCTGGTCCTGAGCGCCGCCCGCCTGCGCCGCCTCGGCGCGAAGAACCGCGCCGAAACCGGCGTTCTGGCCATGCCGGCCCTCGACCTCGCCCGGATCGAGACGCTGGCGCTCAAGATCGAAGCTCGCGTCGATGCGCCGGTCGGTCCCGCCAGTGCGCTCGACAATGCGGCGCTGGAGCTCGCCCGGCTGACTCTCGTCCTGCCGGCCGTCATCCTGGTTCCCGTCACGGCCAGCCAGGTCGCCGATGAACCCTTGATCAAGGTCGAGATCGCGGCCCTGAATGGCTACCGCGCCGCCCAGGTGGCGACGCTCTCCATCGTCGGCCGCGCGCCGGTGCCGCTGGAAGGCGCGCCCGACACCGAGTTCGTCGTCTTCCGTGGCGGCGAGGGCCTGCGCGACCAGGTCGCGATCATCGTCGGCAAGCCGGATCTCTCCGCTGCGGTGCCCGTGCGCCTGCACTCCGCCTGCCTGACCGGCGACCTGTTCGGCTCGCTGAAATGCGATTGCGGCGACCAGCTGCGCGAGACGGTCGAGTGGATGGCGCAGAACGAGGGCGGCATCCTGCTCTATCTCGACCAGGAAGGCCGCGGCAATGGCATCTCTAACAAGATGCGTGCCTACAAGCTGCAGAGCCAGGGCTGGGACACCTACGATGCCGACGAGGTGCTCGGCTTCGATCTCGACCAGCGCCATTTCGACTTCGCCGCCGCGATGCTGAAGCAGCTCGGCGTCAGCCGCATCACCGCGCTGACCAACAACCCGCTCAAGGTCGGCGCGATCAAGGCTGCCGGGCTCGAGGTCGCCGCGACCCAGCGCGTGCTCGGGCGTCCGAACGTCCACAATGTCCGCTACCTCGCCTCGAAGCGCGACCGCGCCGGCCACTTCATCGACATGGACGCGCTGATGGCGCGTGCCGCGCCCAAGGATTGACTGGCGCCGGCATTGATCGCGCGCCGGGCCTGGGGCAGGAAGCCGCCATGTCCGAGCAAGAGCGTCCCGATCCCGCGCCAGTGCGCGCCCCTTGGCCGGTCGCCAAGGTCTTCCTGATCATCTGCGCCGCCTGGCTCGCTCTGTCCTGGCCCTGGCTCTCCGGCGTCCTGACCGTGCCCTGGGACGCCAAGGCGCATTTCCACCCGCAGCTTCAGTTCCTCGCCAGCGCCCTGCATAGCGGCCTTTCGCCGTTCTGGACGCCCTTCGTCTTCGCCGGCTCGCCGCAGGTCGCCGATCCGCAATCGCTGATCTTCTCGCCGCCCTTCGCGCTGATCGCGCTGCTGAACCCGGCGCCGGACTTCCGCTGGAGCGACGGCGCACTGCTCGGCTCGCTCTTGGTCGGCGCGCTTTGCCTGGCGCTGCTGTTCCGCGACCGGAACTGGCATCCGGCCGGCGCGGTGGTCTGCGCGCTCGCCTTCGCCTTCGGGGCCTCCGCGGCCTGGCGCATCCAGCATGTCGGGCAGGTGCTGAGCCTGGCCTATTTCGCCGTCACGCTGCTGCTGCTCTCGCGGGCGCTGGAGCGCGGCTCCTGGAGCTATGGCTTCCTCGCCGGCGTCGTCGCCGGCTTCATGGTGCTCGGGCGCGACCAGGTCGCGCTGATCGGCGTCTATGTGCTCGCCGGCCTCGTCATCGCCGCCATCGCCATGGCGAGCCGGCCGCTGAAGGCCTTGCGCGCCAGCCTGATGCCGCTTTGCCTCGGCGTGCTCGGAGCGGTTCTGGTCGCCGCCGTGCCGATCCTGCTCACCGCCTTCCTGGCGCAGGAATCCAACCGCCCTGTGATCGACCTCGCCGGGGCCGGCAAGGGCTCGCTGCATCCGGCCTCGCTCCTGACCGGGCTCGTCGCCAATCTTTACGGTGCCGCCGGCCCGCTGGAGAATTTCTGGGGCCCGCCGAGCCCGGCCTGGGAAGCGCGCTTCGGCTCGGTCGATCTCTATCTCGCCCGCAATATGAGCGTGGTCTATCTCGGCCTGCTGCCGCTGCTGCTGGTGGTCGGCGTCGGAATCGTGCGCGGCGGCCTCTGGCGGCGCGAGATCGTCGCGCTCAGCGTCGCCACCATCCTCGTGCTGGTCTATGCGCTCGGGCGCTATACGCCGGGCTTCCAGGTCCTCTTCGCCGCATTGCCCGGCATCGACCTCTATCGCCGGCCGGCCGACGCGCTCTTCATCCTCGGCGCGCTGCTCGCCATTCTCGGCGGCTATTTCACCCATCTCGTGCTGACCGATACGGCGCCGCGCCCCCGTCGCTGGCAGATCGCCCTCGAGGCCGGGCTCCTCGCCGGGGCCTTCGGCCTCGCCCTCTGGCTGGCCTGGACCGCCGGCAGGCTCGGCGTCGCCGCGCTCCCGCTGATCACGTCCGCGCTCTGCCTGCTGCTGGTCGCCGGCGCCCTCGTCGCGGCGCGCGGGCTGGCCCTGCAGGGCGCCGGCATGGCCGCGACGGTGGTGCTGGCCATGACGATGGCCATCGACCTCTCGGTCAATAACGGCCCGAGCGAGTCGACCGCGCTGCCGGCGCAGAAATACGAGGTGCTGCGCGCCGACAGCAGCAACGAGACCATCGCGCTGCTGAAGCGCGAAACCGCCCGTACCGCCGGCCCGGACCGGCGCGACCGCATCGAACTCGCCGGCATCGACTTCCACTGGCCCAATGCCAGCCTGGTCCACGGCCTCGACAATACGCTGGGCTATAATCCGCTGCGGCTTGGCCTCTACAGCGAAGCCACCGGCGCCGGCGATCATGTCGCCTTGCCCGACCAGCGGACCTTCTCGGCGCTGATGCCGTCCTACCGCTCGCTGCTCGCCGACATGCTTGGCCTGCGCTTCATCGCCACCGGCGTGCCGGTCGAGCAGATCGACAAGACGCTGAAGCCCGGCGACCTTATCCAGATCGCTCGCACCGCCGACGCCTTCGTCTACGAGAATCCGCGCGCCCTGCCGCGCGTGCTGCTCGTCACCGAGGCGCAAGCCGCCGATTTCGCGGCGATCCTGGAGAGCGGGCAATGGCCCGCCGGTTTCGACCCGCGCCGGAGCGTGCTGCTCGACCGGGCGCCGCCGCCAGTGCCGACCGGCCCGGCCGGGCCGGGAACCGTGCGCATCCGCGACTACGGCACCACGCAGGTGACGCTGGAAGCCGAGGCGCCGCGCGGCGGCTTCGTCGTCCTCAACGATGTCTGGCAACCCTGGTGGCAGGTCGAGGTCGACGGCAAGTCGGCCGAGCTGCTGCGCGCCAATGTGATCTTCCGCGCCGTGCAGGTGCCGCCCGGCCGCTCGACCATCCGCTTCGTCTTCCGACCCTTCGAGGGGCTTTTCAGGGCGATCGGCGAGCGCGTCCGCAAGGCCAACGCGCCGCCGGTGTGAAGCGCACAGCGTTTCCCCGTCATTGCGAGGAGTGAAGCGACGAAACAATCCAGGAGCGGCAGAGCTCAACGCCCCCGGATTGCTTCGCTGCGCTCGCAATGACGGAAGCGTCAGCCCAGCGCCACCATCGCGGCGACCGGCAGCGGCGCATGCGCGGCCAGCACCCTGGCGAGGCCGGCGGGCTCGACCGCGCCGTCGCGGATCGTCTCGTCGCGATGGATGCCGCCGGCGATGAACAGGCTGTCGAAGCCCATCAATCGCGCCCCGGCGAGATCGGTCCGTACCGCATCGCCGACCACGAGCACCTTGCCGGCATCGACATCGCGGCCGCCGCGCGCGTCGCGCGCCGCCGCCAAAGCGAGATCATAGGCCGGGCGATGCGGCTTGCCGGCCCAGGCGACCCGGCCGCCAAGCTCCTCATAGATCGTCGCCAGCGCCCCCGCGCAGGGCAACAGGTCCTCGCCGACATGCACGACGAGGTCGGGATTGCCGCAGATGAAGGGCAGGCCGCGCGCCACGAAACGCTCGAGCAGCGGCCGGTACTGCTCCGGCGTCTCGGTGCGATAGTCGTTCAGCTCGGTCGCGACGACGAACTCGGCCTGCGCCTCGTCGACCAGCTCGACATCGAAGCCCTCGAACACGGCGCGGTCGTCATGCCAGCCGATATGGTAGGCCTTGCGCAGATGGCACGCCCCGACCAGCGCCCGCGTCACGTCACCGGAGGTCACCAGCCGGTCCCAGGCGGTGCGCGGCACGCGCTTTTTATCGAGCACGCCGGCGATCTGCTCCGACGGGCCCGGCGCGTTCGAGAGCAGGACGACGACGCCGCCCGCCTCGCGATAGCGCATCAGCGCCTCGCAGGCCGGGGGCAGCGCCAGCACGCCGTCATGGACGACGCCCCAGACGTCGCTGATCAGCACTTCGTACCGGGCGAGGAGATCGCCCGCCTGCGTCAGGATCGGGATGTTCATGCCTGGAGAGCCGCCTCTGCTGCGATCCGCGCCTCGACCTCGGCCCGGCGCGGCAAGGGCCCGACCGCGCCAAAGCCCTGCGTCGACAGCGCCGCCGCGACATTGGCATAGGCCCCGGCGGCGAAGGCGTCGCCGGTGCGGACATATTCGGCGAGGAAGGCGCCGTCATAGCAGTCGCCCGCCCCGGTCGCGTCGATCGCCTCGACCTTGATCGGCACGAAGCGTTCGCGCCGCTCGGGGGTCGCCACCAGCGAGCCCTCATGGCCGAGCGTCAGCGCCACGACCTTGGCGCCAAGCCCAAGATAGAAGTCGACGATGGCATCGGGCTGCTCCAGCCCGGTCAGCAGCTTCGCATCGGCATCGCCCGGCAGGACGATGTCCGCCATTTCGCAGGCGGCGTGGATGATCGCCCGCGCCCGCCTCAGCGGCCAGAGCTTGAGGCGCAGATTGGTGTCGTAGGCGGTCAGCACGCCGTTCTGCCGCGCCAGGGCGAAGGCCTCGAAGACCGCGTCGCAGGCGCTGCCCGAAATCGCCTGGCTGATGCCCGATGCCTGGACCACCTTGGCCGAGGCGATCAGCTCGGCCGGCAGGTCGCCCGGGCCGTAGAGGCTCGCTGCCGAGCCGGCGCGCAGATAGGAGAAGACGTGCCCCTGCGGGCCATGCGCCACGAAATAGAGCCCGGTCGGCGCGGAAGGATGGGTCGAGACATGTCGGTCGTCCACGCCCTCCTGCGCCCAGACCGTCCGAAGGGCACGGCCGGGCTCGTCATTGCCGAGCGCTCCGGCATAGGCGACGCTGGCGCCCTGCCTGGCCGCGGCGATGGCGCAGTTGGAAGTGTCCCCGCCCAGGCCGAAGCGATATTCGCCGCTCTCCCCGCGCGTCGCGTTGAACTCGCCCAGAGGCTCGCCGATACAAACGATATCCGTCATCATCCAAACCGAGAAAGCGGTGTCCGGCGCGAGGGCACGGGGCACCTCTCCCTAGAGCATCGGACCGAAAAGTGGAATCCACTTTGCGGAAGAATCCGATGCTTCGACAAAGAGATAGATCGTCGCTTCGCGCCTGGTAGGAGGCGCGACGACCTAGAACATGACGAGGCCGCTGCAAACCGCTTGCGGTGGATGGCTATTCCGCCGCTTCGCGGCTTTCGGCCGAAGCCAGCAGCGCGTCCGCGAGCCGCACGATCTCCTGGCGCAAGGCCGCCTCGCCGGCCTTGTCGCCGCCGCTGCCCTGGCGCCGCAGCGCGGCGAGCTCGCGCTTCAAGCCGGCACGGTCGGCCCGCGCCTGGTCGCGCGCGCCCTGGAGGCTGAGCATCTCGCCATGCAGCGCCTCGATCGTCTCGTCGCGCTGGCGCAAGCCCTCGCGCTGCCGCGCCGCCTCCGCGGCCAGCCCTTGCTTCAGGCCGGCATTGGCCGTGGCGGCCGCCTCCAGTTCGCCCTCGAGAGTTGCGATCCGGGCCAGCGCCTCGGCAAGCTCGACCGATCCTTGCTTCACAGCCTCCTCCTGTCGGGCGATCTCGACGCCCAGCCTGGCAGCGTTGGCATCGGCCGCCGCCTGCGCCGCCTCGGCCTCGACTGCCCGGCCAGTGACCGCATCGGCCCGCAGCCGCTCGCTGTCGCGGTCCACCTTCATCGCCGCCAGGCCATTCCTGGTCTCGGCCAGGGCCTTCTCGCTCACGGCCAGCCGCCCGGCCAGCTCGTCGCGCCTTGTCTCCAGTGTCAGGCGCAGGGTCCCGGCCTCGACCAGGGCGACATGCTGGCGGTCATGCTCGATCCGGAGCGCGGCCAGCGCCGCATCGCGCTCCGTCAGGACCGTCTCGAGCCGCCCGTTCGTCGCGCGCGTCTCGGAGAGCTCATGGTTGCGCGCCGCCAGGTCGGCACCGGTCCCGCTCAGCGCGGTTCGCGTCTCGGCGAGCCGCTGTTCCAGCGCCGCAAGATCGCCGACACGCGCCGAAAGCGTCGCCTGCGTCGTCTGGTGGCCGGCGCTCTCTTTGGCGAGCGCCTCGCGGGTCAGGGCGAGATCCTGCACATTCTGCTTCAGATCGGTTTCGAGCCCGTCGATGCGCGCGTCGCGCGCGCCGAGATCGCGCTCGAGCCGGCCGATGCTCATGTCGCGCCGGCCGATCTCGTTCATCGCACCGGCTTTCGCGGCAAAGCCGCTCTCGGCCCGCTGCTCCAGCACCCGCTCGCGCATGGCAAGCTCGGCGCGCAGATGGTCGCGGTCGGCGGCGATCTCCGCGAGCGAAAGCGGAAAGGCGGCCTCGGCCCGTCGGCGCGCCAACCGGTCGGCCCGCCGCGCCAACGCTGGCAGTGCCGCGAGCGCGAGCAGACTGGCAGCCAGGAAGCCGAGCGTGACGAGCATGACGGCTTCGATCAAGGCTGGCGGCTCCGTGTTAGACTATCGGGCGGAAAGTCAGCTTGCCATGCCCGAAAGCATATTTCCAGTAACGGCAGCTTGATCGCTCAGAACGGGTTCCAGGTCGCCTCCGGCGTGAACTTCAGGTAACCGAGATTGACGCCGAGCCGCCAGCCGACGCCGGTGCGGATCGGCACCAGCATGACGCCCTCCGCCGTCATCGCCGTGAAGCCGAAGCCGCCGACGAAATAGACCGAGCCGTCGATGCCGACGAAGCGCTGGTAGAGCGCGCTGACGCTCGGCAGGTTGTAGACCAGCATCATCGTGCGCGCGCCCTCGCCGCCGAAATCGAAGCCGACCGACGGCCCCTGCCAGAACACCTTGCGGTCGCCGGCGTTGCGGGTGAACAGCGTGCCCTCGCCATAGCGCAGCCCGCCGACGAAGGCGCCCGATGCCTCCTGGCCCAGCACATAGCCGTTGGGCTCGCCCCAGCGGCGCACCGCCTCCTCGACGGTCAACGCGAAGCCGCGTGAGACGTTGCCGAAGAACTGGTGTCCGGACGAGACCAGCTCGTTCTGCGAGAAGGAGCGCTCGCTCTGCGCAGCGGCCGGGCGGCCGATGGTGGCGGCCGCGAGCAGGAGCGCGGCAGCCAAAAGATTGCGGCGGGTTTGGCTCATCACATCGTCTCCAGGCCAGCGCCGGGCGTCAGGCTTGCGGCCTTTCCGCCCGGGCGACGGCGGCGCAGAAGCGCGCCAATGCGCGCCGATGCACGCGATTGCAGTAACCGCTTGGATACCCTGCATGTGTATCCAAGCGGTGAAGAACCGCCTCGCCAACCGGCGCAGCGATGTTTTCCGAGGATTTTCCGGGATGAAGGCCGCAGCAAGGCAAGGCTGGACCGCGCTCGCCGGCATCGGCCTGGCGATCGTGCTCGCAGCCGGCCCGGGCCATGCGCAGGAGCGCGATCCCGCCCTGCCGGCCGGTCTGCTGGAGTTGCCGGGCCTCGGCGAGACGATGATGCGCAATGCGCGGACGAGCATCGCGCTCGCCGGCTTCGATCCGGTTGCCTATCATCTCGACAGCGGCCTCGTGCCGGGGCTGCCGGAGCATGAGCTGACCCATGACGGCGCGGTCTGGCGCTTCGCCAGCGCCGCCAATCGCGACGCCTTCCTCGATGCGCCCGCGCTCTACGAGCCACGCTTCGCCGGCTTCGACGCCAGCGCCGTCGCCGACGGCTACGCGGCCGATGCCGATCCCCGCCGCTACGCCGTCATCGGCAATGAGCTCTTCTTCTTCCGTACCGAAGAAGGCCGCCGCCGCTTCCTCGCCGAGGCGCCCCTGCGCGCGAAGGCGCGGGCGAACTGGCCTGCGGTGGCGCGCCTGGTCGCCCGCTGAGCGTTCAGGCCTGGGCGCCGCCCGCCGCCTGCGCGATCGCGCGCGCCGCCAGTTCCTCGCTGCCGGCGGCGACGAAAGGCGGATTGCGAAAGGCGCGCTCGCTGCAGCCATAGGCCGGCATCGCCCCGGTTAGGGTGCGCACCACGCCGCCGGCCGCGCCGAGGATCGCTTCGCCCGCGGCGATGTCCCATTCCATCGTCGCGCCACCGCGCACATGCAGATCGGCCTCGCCGGCGGCGATCAGGCCGAACTTCACCGCGGAGGACACCGGCGCGCCTTCGCCATGACCGATCGCCGCTGCGATCCCTGCGCTCATCGTATCGCCATGGAAACGGCTGACCAGCATCCGTGGCCCCGCCGCCGGCTCGGCCCTGACCTGGATCGCGACCGGCGCGCCGGCCGGCGCCGCATCGGCCCCGAGCGCCTGCGCGAAGGCGCGCTCGCCACCATACCAGAGCTGGCCGAGGCCCGGCGCCGCGATCGCGCCCGCGATCGGCCGCCCGGAGCGGATGATGGCGATGCAGACGCAATAGCAGTCGCCGCCCGCCAGGAATTCGCGCGTTCCGTCGAGCGGGTCGAGCAGGATGAAGACCGGGGCGACGGCGACCTCGCCGACGCTCTCCTCGCTGATCACCGGGAAACCGGGCAGCAGCTGCGCCAGGGCTGCTTTTGCCGCCTCGTCGGCCGCGATATCGGCCGAGCAGACCGGCGAGCCGTCCGCCTTGAGCTTGACGTCGCGGGCCGAGCGCTTGGCCAGCAGCACCGCGGCACTGCGCCGAGCCGCCTCGCCGAGCAGGCAGGCGAGCCGGTCCCGGTCGAGCAGGAGCGGATCGTCGGGGGCAATCGTCATGTTGTCTGAAGCCGTCATCCGCGCGCAGCAGGCAAGCCGCGCGACACCAGATCACCTAGAGCATTGTTGCGGAAAGGGAAAGTCGGCCCGGCTTCTGGCCGCCATCCGGCCGGGGCATGTCGGTCGAAGTAATTCGTGCCCGCGCCGCATGCTTAACTCCCTGCAAACCAGACTCGCGCATTCTGCCAAGCCTATGGCCGGCGCAGATGGCGCCGCCCCCCTTATGACCTAGGACCGGATCATGACCGCCATCACGCTCGAGCCGATCGATCTGGCCGCGCTTCTGTGCAGCCGCGTCTGCCATGACGTGATCAGCCCGGTCGGCGCCATCGTCAACGCGCTCGAGGTGCTCGAGGAGGACGACCCCTCGATGAAGGAGTTCGCCCTCGACCTGATCAAGAAGAGCGCCCGCAACGCCTCGGCCCGCCTGCAATTCGCCCGCCTCGCCTTCGGCGCCGCCGGCTCGGCCGGCGCCATGATCGACCTCGGCGATGCCGGCACGGTCGCCAACGGCTTCCTCAACGACGAGAAGCTCTCGCTCGACTGGGAGGCGCCGCGCGCTTTGCTGCCGAAGAACCAGGTCAAGCTCGTCCTCAACCTGCTCGTGCTGGCGACGCAGGCGATCCCGCGCGGCGGCAAGATCATCTGCCGGACCGTGGTGACCGGCGAACAGGGCTCCTTCAGGATCTCGGCGACCGGCTCGCATGCGCGCATCCCCGCCCATGTCGAGGAGCTCATCGCCGGCCGCTCCGAAAGCGGCGCCATCGACGCCCATGCCGTCCAGCCCGTCTACACCGGCATGGTCGCGCGTGCCGCCGGGATGAGCATCGCCTTCGCCATCGAGGGCGACACCGTCAGCATCGCCGCCGATCCGGCCTGAACCGGCGCAGCGCGCGAAGGCAAGCCGGAAACGATCGGGCCTGGCCAGCTTTCGGCACGATCTCAACCGATCATAAACCCTTCGCCCGCACTATCCGAGGCTGCATCTGTGGCGTGAGTGAACGGTCCTCGCATGGACGAGTTGCTGCAAGAGTTCCTGAGCGAGACCGGCGAGCATCTCGACACGGTCGATCGCGAACTCGTGCGCTTCGAGCAGGAACCCAACAACACCGATATCCTGCGCAACATCTTCCGGCTGGTCCACACCGTCAAAGGCACCTGCGGTTTCATCGGCCTGCCGCGCCTGGAGGCGCTGACCCACGCCGCAGAATCGGTGATGGGCCAGTTCCGTGACGGCGCCTCGGTCTCCTCCACCGCCGTCACCGCGATCCTCGAGACCATCGACCAGATCAAGGAGATCATGGCCGAGCTGACCGAGAAGGGGCAGGAGCCGCCGGGCAATGACGACGCGCTGATCGGCGAGCTGCGCGCCCTCGCGGCCAAGGCCAGCCAGGAGCTCTCGGCGAAGGAGGAACCCGGCGTCCCGCTCGACCCGGTCGCCGCCTATCTCGCCAAATCCACCGGCGAGAGCAGGCCCGACGAACTCGACCTGATCTTCCGGGCCGCGCCGAGCCCGCTCGACAAGCCCCGGGCGCCCGGCGCCGAGGAGGCGGCGGCGCGCCCTGTCGGCCCGGCGACGCTGCGCGTCAATGTCGACACGCTCGAACATCTGATGACCATGGTCTCTGAGCTGGTCCTGACCCGCAACCAGCTGCTCGAAATCTCGCGCCAGCAGGAGGACGCCGGGCTGAAGGCGCCGCTGCAGCGGCTGTCGCTGATCACCGCCGAGCTGCAGGACGGGGTGATGAAGACCCGCATGCAGCCGATCGGCAACGCCTGGTCGAAGCTGCCGCGCATCGTGCGCGACCTCTCGACCGATCTCGACAAGAAGATCGAGCTGGTGCTGGAGGGCGAGGACACCGAACTCGACCGGCAGATCCTGGAGCTGATCAAGGATCCGCTCACCCATATGGTGCGCAACTGCGCCGACCATGCCATCGAGGAGCCCGCGGAGCGCCTGGCGCTCGGCAAGCCGGAAGCCGGCACGATTCGCGTCTCGGCCTATCATGAGGGCGGTTCGGTCACCATCGCCATCGCCGATGACGGCCGCGGCATGGACGTCGCCCGCATCCGGCGCAAGGCGACCCAGCTCGCGCTGGCGGGCGAGGCCGAGATCGAGAAGATGAGCGAGGCGCAGATCCTGCGCTTCGTCTTCCATCCCGGCTTCTCGACCGCCGAGGACGTCACCGCGATTTCCGGACGCGGCGTCGGCATGGACGTCGTCAAGGTGAATGTCGACGCGATCGGCGGCGTCGTCGACATCGCCAGCATCGCCGGCACTGGCACCGCGATCACCATCAAGATCCCGCTGACGCTGGCTATCGTCTCGGCGCTGATCGTCGCCTCGGGCGAGCAGCGCTTCGCCATCCCGCAGGCCGTGGTGCGCGAGCTCGTCCGGGTCAAGGCGAGCAGCGAGCACCGCATCGAGCGGATCAACGACTCGCCCGTGCTGCGCCTGCGCGATCGTCTGCTGCCGATCATCGCGCTCGCCGGCGTCATGGGCCGGTCCGCCATGGTCGAGGACGGCTTCATCGTGGTGACGCAAGTCGGCGAGCGCCAGTTCGGCATCCTGGTCGATTCGGTGTTCCACACCGAGGAAATCGTCGTCAAGCCGATGTCGACCAAGCTGCGGCACATCCCGCTGTTCTCCGGCAACACCATCCTGGGCGACGGCGCCGTGGTGCTGATCGTCGACCCCAATGGTGTCGCGCGCCTGGTCGGCGCCCTGCCCGGCAGCCAGGAAGCTCCCCATTCCAACGCGGCGGGCGATGTCGCCCCGGCGGCGGAGCGGACCACCATGCTGGTCTTCCGGGCCGGCGCGGACCAGCTCAAGGCGGTGCCGCTTTCGCTGGTGACCCGGCTCGAGGAAGTCGATGCCGGGCTTTTCGAGAGCGGCGGCGGGCGCACCCTGTTGAACTATCGCGGCAAGCTGATGCCGATCGTGCCGGTCGAGGGCGTAGAGGTCCGCGAGAGCGGCCTGCAGCCGCTGGTCATCTTCTCGGAAGGCGACCTCACCATGGCGCTCGCGGTCGATGCCATCGTCGATATCGTCGAGGAGGCTCTCGACATCGAGATGCTCGCCATGGCCGAACAGGGCGTCGTCGGCTCGGCGATCATCCGCGGGCGCGCCACCGAGATCCTCGATCTCGCCCATTACCTGCCCAAGGCCAACGCCAACTGGCTGCGCGGCCGCCGCGACGACACGCTCGCCAGCGGGCCGCATGTGCTCCTGATCGAGCCCTCCGATTTCCTGCGCGAGATGCTGGTGCCCGTGCTCCGGGCCTCCGGCATGCGGGTCAGCCAGAGCGCCGACATCGCGCTCGCGGCGGGCATCGCCGCCGGCCATGCCGATCTCGGCGCGATCGTGCTCGACCTCGACCGCGACCCCGAGGCCGGTTTTGCGCTCGCCGGCCGCCTGCGCGCCGAGGCGAAGCACGCCGGCCTGCGGATCATCGGCCTTTCGACCCTGCCGACGCCGGAACTGCATGTCGCGGCCTCGCTCGCCCGCTTCGACGAGGTCGTGACCAAGTTCGACCGCCGCGCCCTGATCGCGGAACTGACCGAGAGCCGGCCGGGGCTGAGGCAAGCCGCATGAGCACGCAAGCCACCAGAGACGAGAGCGGTGCGGCGGGCTTCGAGGATTCGCTCGACTACGTCACCGTCACCGTCGGCGAGCAATTGCTCGGCCTGCCGATCGGCCGCGTCCAGGATGTCTTCATCGCCACGCGCATCACGCCGGTGCCGCTGGCGCCGCGCGAGATCGTCGGCCTGCTGAACCTGCGCGGCCGGATCGTCACCGCGATCTGCATGCGCCAGCGCATGGGCCGTTCCGCCGCGCCGGCTCCGGAAGGCTGCGCCGATTGCGAACTCGTCGCGGTCGGCATCGACCAGGGCGGCGAAGCCTTCGCCCTGATCGTCGACAAGGTCGGCGAGGTGATGCGCCTCGAGCGCTCGACCTTCGAGCCCGTGCCGATCCATCTCGACAGCGGCTGGGCCGGCCTCGCCAAGGGCATCCACCGGCTCGAAGACCGCCTGCTGGTGGTTCTCGACGTCGACGCCATCCTCAGAATCGAATTGCCGGTCGCCGCTTGACGCGCCGGCCCTCCCTGGAGAATCGAAAATGAAGTACTGCCTCGTGGTCGATGACTCCGCCGTCATCCGCAAGGTCGCCCGCCGGATCCTAGAGGGCCTGCAGTTCCGCATCACCGAGGCCGAGGACGGCGCGCGTGCCATCGACGCCTGCAAGGGCGAGATGCCGGACGCCGTGCTGCTCGACTGGAACATGCCGATCATGGACGGCTATGATTTCCTGCGGAACCTGCGGCAGATGCCGGGCGGCAAGCGCCCCAAGGTCGTCTTCTGCACCACCGAGAACGACATCGCCCATATCGCCCGCGCCATGCATGCCGGCGCCGACGAATACATCATGAAGCCGTTCGACAAGGAGATCGTGGCCTCGAAGTTCCATCAGGTCGGCCTGCTCTGACGCAACGCGCCTGCGGCGCGGTTCCCGACGCCGCGACCTTTCAGGACATGCGCTGCCGATGCTGACCACGAGCCCCTCGCCCCAAGCCAGCCCTCGACCGAGCACCGTGATGATCGTCGACGACTCCGTCGTCGTGCGCGGGCTGTTCGCGCGCTGGCTCGGCGAGAGCGGCAGGTTCCACGTCGTCGCCGTCGCCGGCGATGGCGAGATGGCGATCGAGCATGCCGCCCGCTACCACCCCGACATCGTGGTGCTCGACATCGACATGCCCGGCATGGACGGCGTCGCCGCGCTGCCCCGGCTGGTCAAGGAGAGCCCCGGGACCGCCGTGCTGATGACGACGACGCTGACCGAGCGCAATGCCCGCCTGGCGCTGCAATGCATGACCATGGGCGCCGTCGACGTGCTGCCGAAGCCCGACAGCCGCAGCGGGCTGACCCTGTCCCTCGATTTCCGCGCTGAATTCCTCGACAAGCTCGCCAGCATCGGCCAGTCGCGAAGCCGATCCGCCCTCGGCAGCGCCGAGCTGCCGCTCGCCACGCCGCCGAGCGGCGTCGTCGATCTGAAGCCGCTGATCGCGGTGATGCCGCGCTATCTGGTGATCGGCGCCTCCACCGGCGGCCCGCGCGCCGTCGCCCGCGTGCTGTCCGACCTCGGCGACGCGGTGCACAACCTGACGACGCTGGTCGTCCAGCACATGCCGGCCTTGTTCACCGCCTCCTTCGCCGACCAGATCGCAACCCAGATCGGGGTGCCGGCGCGCGAGCCCTACGACGGCGAAAGGCTGGCGCGCGGTACGGTCTACATCGCGCCGGGCGGGCGCCATCTCGGCATCGAGCGCAAGCTCGGCCACATCGTCGCCAATGTCAGCGATGGTCCGCCGGTGCGCTTCTGCCGCCCGGCCGTCGACGTGCTGTTCAACGAGGCGGCGCGCCATCTCGGCCCGGCCGCGCTCGGGCTGGTGATGACCGGCATGGGCAGCGACGGGACCGAAGGCGCAGCCGCGCTGCGGCGCGCAGGCGCCGCCGTCATCGCCCAGGACGAGGCCTCGAGCACCATCTGGGGCATGCCGGGCTCCGTCGTCCGCGCCCGGCAGGCCAGCGCGATCGTGCCGCTCGGCAGCATCGGACCAGCCATCCGCGCCCTCGTCGGCGGGGGCCACGGCGCATGACGGAGCAAGATTTCGACTTCCTGCGCATCCTGCTCCAGGTCCGCTCCGGCCTCTATCTGAGCCTGGAGAAGCGCTATCTGGTCGAGAGCCGCCTCGGCATGCTCTGCCGCCGGCGCGGCATCGACGGGATCGGCGCGCTCGTCACGACATTGCGGCGCGAGCCTGTCCGCGAGCTGGAGAACGCCGTCGTCGAGGCGATGACCACCAACGAGACCCTGTTCTTCCGCGACCGGACGCCGTTCGACCTGTTCCGCGACGTGATCCTGCCCGAGAAGCTTGCAGCCAACGCGCAGAGCCGGCAATTGCGCATCTGGTGCGCGGCGGTCTCGAGCGGACAGGAGGCCTATTCGCTGGCGATGCTGCTCGACGACGCCGCCGGCCGGCTTGCCGGCTGGAAGGTCGAGATCCTCGGCACCGACATCTCGACGGAGGTGCTCGAGAAGGCCCGCCAGGGCATCTACAGCCAGTTCGAGGTCCAGCGCGGCCTGCCGATCCAGCTGCTGCTCAAATATTTCCGCCAGGAAGGCGACAAGTGGCGGGTCAACGAGCGCATCCGCGCCATGGTCGAGCTGAAGCAGCACAACCTGCTCGAATCGAGCGCCCATCTCGGGCAGTTCGACGTCATCTTCTGCCGCAACGTGCTGATCTATTTCGACGTGCCGACCAAGGCCCGGGTCATGGCCGCGCTCTCCCAGCGCCTCGCGCCGCACGGCGCCTTCATCCTTGGGGCAGCCGAGACGGTGATCGGGATCACCACGACGCTGGTGCCCGACACGGCCCATCGCGGGCTGTACCGGGACGCCTCCACCCGGCAGGCGCAGCCTCCCGCTCACGCCCCGGC
>NZ_JAKFED010000045.1:0-28796 GCF_036675845.1 Allobosea sp.
GAGAAGATCTCGTTGATGGTGACATGCGGCGGCGCGATGCCCTTGAGATAGAAGGGCGCCATCGCCACCGGCGGCGACAGGAACGAGGTCTGGATGTTCAGGGCGATCAGGATGCCGAAGAACAGCGGGTCGATCTTGAAGAACTCCAGCAGCGGCAGGAAGATCGGCACGAAGATCACGATGATCTCGGTCCATTCCAGCGGCCAGCCCAGGATGAAGATGATGATCTGGGCGACGACCAGGAACATCGTCGGCGACAGGTTCAGCGCCGTGACCAGGTTCTTGATCGGCTCGTGGCCGCCGAGGATGGCGAAGATCGACGAGAAGATGAAGGAACCGACGAACAGCCAGCAGACCATCGCCGAGGTCCGGGCCGTCAGGATCACCGACTCCTTGACCTTGTTGAAGCTCAGCGCGCGATAAGCGGTCGCCAGCATCAGGCTGCCGAGCGAACCGATCGCCGCCGCCTCTGTCGGTGTCGCCAGGCCGAAGAAGATCGCGCCCAGCACCGACATGATCAGCAGGGTGAGCGGGAAGAAGCTGGTCAGCAGCGCCCAGATCACGGTCGTCCACGGAACGTCGGTCTGCTCCTTCGGCAGCTTCGGGGCCAGCGACGGGTTGAGCCAGCAGCGGATCAGCACATAGAGCATGTACATGCCGGCCAGCAGCAGGCCGGGGAACAGCGCGCCGGCATAGAGCTTCGGCACCGAGACGCCGGCAGTCGCGCCGTACAGGATCAGCATCACCGAGGGCGGGATCAGGATGCCGAGGCAGCCGCCGGCGCAGACCACGCCGGCCGAGAGCTTGACGTCGTAGCCGGCGCGCAGCATCGCGGGGAAGGCGAGCAGCCCCATCAGCGTCACCACCGCCCCGACGATGCCGGTCGCGGTGGCGAAGATGGCGCAGGTCGCGAGCGTCGCGATGGCCAGCGAGCCCGGCACATTGCCGAGCGCGAGCTGGATCGAGTGGAACAGCTTGTCGAGGATGTTCGCCCGCTCGATGATGTAGCCCATGAAGATGAAGAGCGGGATCGAGACCAGCACGTCGTTGGCCATCACCGAATAGGTGCGCTGCACCACCAGGTTGAAGACCGTGTCGCCCATCGCCCAGTAGCCGAAGCCGACGCCGAGAGCCATCAGCGTGAAGGCGATCGGGAAGCCGAGCATGATGAAGAAGATGAACAGGACGAGCATCAGCACGCCCAGTTCCGGATTGCCCATGCCCAGCATCAGATCGCTTTCCCGGCGTCGGGCCCGCCTTGGGCTGCCGCGGCCTGTTCGAGAATGAGCTTTTCGGTTTCCTCCACGTCGTGCAGCCGCGGCGGCCATTCGCCGGTGCGCAGGCAGATGATGCAGCGCGCCACCTCGGCCAGCCCCTGCACGGTCATCAGCACCCCGGCGATCGGGATCAGCGACTTGAAGTGATAGAGCGGCGGCCCGCTCGGCGAGTTCGAGGAATGCTCGCCGATCATCCAGGAGAAGGCCGCGAACTTGTAGCCGGCCCAGGCCAGCGCGATGATGCCGGGGAAGAAGAACAGGAAGTAGAGCGTCAGATCGAGCCTGGCCTGCGTCCGGGGGCTCCATTGGCGATAGAGGAAGTCGCCGCGGACATGGGCGTTGCGCGCCAGCGCATAGGGCCCGGCCAGCATGAACAGCGTGCCGTAGAGGATGTAGCTGACGTCGAAGGCCCATTCGGTCGGCGCGCGCAGGGCATAGCGCGCGAAGACCTCGTAGCTGATCGCCAGCGTCAGGATCAGGATGGTCCAGCCGGCGAGCTTGCCGATGGCCGTGTTCATTTTGTCGATCGCCAGGATCAGTCCCATTCGCGTCCGCTGCCTGCTGCTTGGAAGGGTGGGCGCAGAACGCCCGCCATCGCTAGAGCCGGATGACTTCAGATGGAATCGCAAAGCGCTTCCATCTGAAGTCTGAATCCGTCTCATATCAAAAAGTTAGAGCAGGATTCATGCGAAAACCGGTTCCCACTTTTCGCATCCTGCTCTGACGATGGCGGGCGTGGTCTCGTCGAGCCGGGCCGTTCAGCTCTTGAAGAAATGGTTGAAGGCGAGGTCACGCGAGGGCTCGTTGAGCCGCTGATAGGAGACCGTGCGCTTGACCCAGGCCTTCTGCGAATCGACCACCTTCTTGAAGAAGGGGCTTTCGCCACCGAGCTTGTCGAGCACCTTGTCCCAGGCCGCGAGCTGCGACTTCAGGATCGCTTCCGGCGCCGCGACGACGTTGACGCCCTTGGCTTTCAGCATCTCGAGATCCTTGGAGTAGCGGTCGAGCGCCTTCCAGAGCATGTCGGAGGAAGCCGCCTCGCCCGCGTACTTCACGATCGCCTTCAGCTCCGGCGAGAGCGCGTCGAACTTGGTCTTGTTGAAGAGCAGTTCGAAGCTCTCCGCCGCCTGATGGTAGCTCTGCAGCATGTAGACCTTGGCGACGTCCTGGAAGCCGAGGATCGAGTCCGAGGACGGGTTGTTGAACTCGGCCCCATCGATCACGCCGCGCTCCAGCGCCGGCACGATCTCGCCGCCGGCGAGGATGGTCACGGCGGCGCCCATTTCACGCATCAGATCGGCGGCGAGGCCGACGGTGCGGTATTTCAGACCCTTGAAGTCGTCGGCCGTCTTCAACTCCTTCTTGAACCAGCCGAGCGGCTGGCACGGCATCGGCCCCGAGAAGAAGCCGACGAGATTGAGCTTGAGCTGGTTCTGGACGAGGTCGTTATAGAGGTCGTAGCCGCCGCCATAGCTCATCCAGCCGAGGAAATTGTTGGCATCCCAGCCGAGCGCCGGCGGCGTGCCGAACAGCGAGAAGGCCTTGTTCTTGCCGTACCAATAGGCCGAGACGCCATGGCCGCCGTCGAGGATGCCGGCATGGACCGCGTCCTGCATCTGGAAGGCCGGCACGACGGCGCCGGCGGCGAGCACGTCGATCTTCAGCCGCCCGCCGGACATGTCGTTGATCCGCTTGGCGAAGTCGCCGGCGAATTCGTGGAAGATGTCCTTGGTCGGCCAGGTCGACTGGAACTTCCAGGTCACGGTCTGCGCCCGGCTGACCTGTGGCATGGCGACGGCGCCGACCCCTGCGAGTCCGGCGACCTTGAGGAAATTGCGCCGGCTGGCGCGCGTCTTCGTCGGTTCGGAAGTCATGGTTCTCTCCCCTGAAGCTGCGCCGTTTGATCGGCGTGCAATTGATTGCGGCGATGGGACTGCCGCAGGGAGAGTTTCTTGGCCTTGCGCATCTGGCAAGGGAAAACTGAGAGCAGGGGCTCGCCGATCCTGGAATGAGTGCTGTTCCCCCGCAGAAACAAAACATTGCGGAGGAATCTTTACTGCATTGCACCATCGAGGTGACGCAGGGAAATCCATGACGTTGCGGGCATGAAAAAGGCCCGTCCGCGACAGGCGGGACGGGCCTTGACATAGGAAGGTGAGCGGTATCGTCCGGCGCTCGGCACCGGGGCAAGGCCAGGCCGGCGAATGGCCGGCGCTATGCCGTCTTGGTCTTCTTCGGGGCAGCGGCCGCAGCAGCACGGACCTTGCCGGTTCCGGCCGCCTTGCTGGCCCTGGTCTTCGCGGCGGCAGTCTTGTTCGCGGCCGCCGTCTTGGCAGCCGCGAGCTTGGCTGCGAGCTTGGCCGCCTTGGCGGCCAGCTGCTCAGCGGCGACCTGCGCCGCAGCTTCCGCATCGGCGCTTTCCTTGGCAAGGCGCAGCGCGCGCAGCCGCGCCGTCTTGGCCGCCGTGGCCTGCTGCTCGGCGCGCAATGCGTCGAAGGCCCGCTCGGAGTCGAGCTTGCGCTGCTCGGCCTTGTCGAAGGTCAGCTGCGCGCGGCGCTTGATCTCGTCTGCGGAAAGGCCTCGAGTCGCCATGGCGGCTGCTCCTTCTGCTAGTGGGAAGGCAAGTCCCACCGGACAGGGCGCTCATCCGCATCCGGGTCTCGAAACGCAAAAGCGCTCAGCGACGGCCTTTGCCGGCGACGCGCTTTTCCATGTACTGCACGGCCTCGAGCAGGACGCGGCGCGGACGTTCCGCATCGCGCTTGGCCTGCTCGGCCTTGCGGATCACCTCGCGCTCGATCTCGGCCAGCCGCTCGGCTTCCTCGCGGGCAGCCTGCTCGATCGCGGCGAGACGCTCGGCCTCGAGGCGAGCGGCTTCCTTCTCCGCGTCGCGGACGACCCGCGCGTCGGCGATCGCCTGCCGCTCGGCCCGTCGCTGCACCATCACGGGATCGTCCGGACCGGGACGCTTCTTGAAGCGCTCCAGCAGGGCCTTCTTCGCATTCGCGGAATTGACCTGGCGATCGGTGAAATGGCGGTCGTTCGGGTTCTTCAAGGCGGGCCTTCTCTTTGCTTGCACGGGCGAGGATGCCGTCCGCGCGTTGCGCTTACGGCAAATCGCCGGATTTTGGTACTGAGATCAACGCGGGGCGGCTGCGACCCCAGGGCGGGGCTTGAGCACCTTCGGCTTCGGCGCGGCGATCAGGCCTTCGCGCTGAGCCTGCTTGCGGGCGAGCTTGCGGGCGCGGCGGATGGCGTCGGCCTTTTCGCGGACGCGCTGCTCGGAAGGCTTCTCATAGGCAGCCCGGCGCTTCATCTCGCGAAACACGCCCTCGCGCTGCATCTTCTTCTTCAGAACTCGGAGGGCCTGGTCGACATTATTGTCGCGCACGAGAACCTGCATGCATTTCTCCTCAAAGGAAATGAAGGGAAAAGGGCCAGGCTGTCACCTGACCCCCCATTCTGGTCGTGCGGTAGCAGACTCATCGGTCCAGCGCCAGTACATCCGTGGTCGCCGGCCGCGATAAGTCGCCGCGTCACACGGCCTGAAGCTGATCGGCCGCCATCTTGCCGGAGCGACGATCCTGAACCATCTCGTAGGAGATCTTCTGACCTTCCTGCAGATCGCGCATACCGGCGCGCTCGACGGCGCTGATATGAACGAAGACGTCCTGACCGCCATCATCCGGCTGGATGAAGCCGAAACCCTTGGTCGAATTGAACCACTTGACTGTGCCCGTGCTCATGACGAACCCTTTCGTAACGTGAAGTGCCATCCTGCGAAAACCGCGGGACGGTTGTCGATCTTTGGTTGGGAAGGTCGTCAGCGAGCGCTTTAAAATCGCGCAGGGCCAAGTCGTTCGGCCTCATATCGAGGCCCTCTATATGCGCGCTTGTGCACGCTTTGTCAACGCAATCCCCGATCGGGATGGCCGCCTTGCGTGCCGCGCGGCTTTACAACGGCCGCGATTTGGCCAAGACGAAGCCGGTTAGAGCCAGCTTTCCCTTCCCCGCCCTCCCCGGTTCACCCGCGTGAGCATCCCCCTCCTCCGCCAGTTCCGACGCGTCGTCGTCAAGGTCGGCTCGTCCCTGCTCGTCGACCGTGCCGGCGGCCGGCTGCGCCATGCCTGGCTGGCGGCGCTGGCCGAGGACCTGGCCGAGCTGCATGCCAGCGGCGCCGATGTGCTCGTGGTCTCCTCGGGAGCGATCGCGCTCGGCCGCACCGTGCTCAAGCTGCCGGCTGGCGCGCTGAAGCTGGAGGAGAGCCAGGCCGCCGCGGCGATCGGCCAGATCGCGCTCGCCCGCAACTGGGCCGAGTCGCTCGGCCATCACGGGCTCAATGCCGGCCAGATCCTGCTGACGCTGGCCGACACCGAGGAGCGCCGGCGCTATCTCAACGCCCGCGCCACGCTCGGCCGCCTGCTCGACCTCAGGGCCGTGCCGGTGATCAACGAGAACGACACCGTCGCCACCTCCGAGATCCGCTATGGCGACAACGACCGGCTGGCGGCGCGCGTCGCCACCATGGCCGGGGCCGACCTGCTCGTGCTGTTCTCCGACATCGACGGGCTCTACACCGCGCCGCCCCAGTCCGATCCGGATGCGCAGCTCATTCCCGTCGTGCCGGCGATCACGCCCGCGATCGAGGCGATGGCCGGCGGCGCCGCTTCCGAACTTTCGCGCGGCGGCATGCGCACCAAGATCGAGGCCGGCAAGATCGCCACCGCCGGCGGCGCCCATATGCTGATCGCCGACGGGCGCGGCAAGAATCCGCTGCGCCAGGTCACCGAGGGCGGCCGCTGCACCTGGTTCCTCAGCGCCTCGACGCCGGCGACGGCGCGCAAGACCTGGATCGCCGGCACGCTCGAACCGCGCGGCGTGCTGCATGTCGACGAGGGCGCCGCCCGGGCGCTGCGCGGCGGCGCCAGCCTGCTGCCGGTCGGCGTCACCCGGATCGAGGGCGGGTTCAGCCGCGGCGACGCCGTGGTGATCCGCGCCGGCGACGGCGTCGAGCTCGGGCGCGGGCTCGTCGCCTATGATGCGGACGAGGCCGGGCGCGTGCTCGGCAAGGCCTCGCGCGATATCGAGGCGATCCTCGGCTATCCCGGCCGGGCCGAGATGATACACCGGGACGACATGGCGCTGCGCCTCGGCTACGATCGCAGCGCTTGAGTGAGCACAGGCGGATCATGATCAGCGAGAGCGCGATGCGCCTGCCCGAGGCCAGCAACGAGAACGGCGAGGTCGCAAACCTGATGCGCGAGCTCGGCCGGCGCGCACGCGCCGCGGCACGGCGGCTCGCCACAGCGCCCGGCGCGCAGCGCGACCAGGCGCTGCTCTCGATCGCCCAGGCGCTGCGCATCCGCTCGGCCGCGATCCTCGCCGCCAACCGGCAGGATCTCGACGAGGCCCGCGCCGGCGGCCAGAACGAAGCCTTCATCGACCGGCTCGCCTTGGACGAGTCACGGCTCGCGGCGATCGCCGAGGCGGTTACCGGCATCGCCGCCTTGCCCGATCCGGTCGGGCGCGTGCTCGCGAGCTGGACCCGGCCGAACGGCCTCTTCTTCGAGCGCGTCGCGACCCCGCTCGGCGTCGTCGCTGTGATCTTCGAGAGCCGCCCCAACGTCACCGCGGATGCCGGCGCCTTGTGCCTGAAGAGTGGCAATGTCGCGATCCTGCGCGCCGGCTCCGACAGCTTCCGGACCTCGACCGAGATCGCCGCCGCGATGCAGGACGGGCTTGGTGCCGCCGGCCTGCCGCGCGACGCGATCCAGCTCGTGCCCAGCCGCGACCGCGCCGCGGTCGGCGAAATCCTCGCCGGGCTCGACGGCAATGTCGACGTCGTGGTGCCGCGCGGCGGCAGGAGCCTGGTGGCGCGGGTGCAGTCGGATGCGCGCGTTCCGGTCTTCGCCCATCTCGACGGCAACTGCCACGTCTACGTCCATGCCAAGGCCGATCTCGCCATGGCCCGGGACATCCTGCTCAACGCCAAATTGCGCCGCACCGGCGTCTGCGGCGCCGCCGAGACCCTGCTCGTCGACGAGGCCTGCGCGAAAACCCATCTGAAGCCGCTGCTCCAGGCCCTGCTCGACGCCGGCTGCGCCGTGCGCGGCGACGGCGCCGCGCAAGCCGCCGACAGCCGTGTCGAAGCCGCCGACGCGGCCGACTGGAGCACCGAATATCTCGACCGCATCATCGCGGCGAAGGTGGTGCCCGGCCTCGATGCCGCCATCGACCATATCGAGGCTTACGGCTCGCACCACACCGACGCCATCGTGACCCAGGACGACGCCGCGGCGCAGCGCTTCCTCGCCGAGGTCGATTCGGCGATCGTGCTGCACAATGCCTCGACCCAGTTCGCCGATGGCGGCGAGTTCGGCTTCGGCGCCGAGATCGGCATCGCCACCGGACGGATGCATGCCCGCGGCCCCGTCGGCGTCGATCAGCTCTGCTCGTTCAAGTACCGGGTTCATGGCAGGGGCCAGACCCGCCCGTGAGCACCGAGGATCTGCGCCTGCCGCCTTACGCGCCCGGCCTGCGCATCGGCCTGTTCGGCGGCTCCTTCAACCCGGCCCATGACGGCCACCGGATGGCGAGCGTCACGGCGCTGCGCCGGCTCCAGCTCGACCGTGTCTGGTGGCTGGTCAGCCCCGGCAACCCGCTCAAGGACAACCGCGCCTTGCCGCCCCTGTCGGAGCGCATCGCCTTCGCCCGGGCGCTTGCCGACCATGGCCGCATCCACATCACCGGGGTCGAGGCGACCCTGCGCACCCGCTACACCGCCGACACGCTGCGCGCGCTGAAGCGGCGCTGCCCCGGCGTGCGCTTCGTCTGGATCATGGGCTCCGACAACCTCGCCAGCTTCCATCGCTGGAACGAGTGGCGGGTCATCGCCAGGATGATGCCGATCGCCGTGATCGACCGGCCGGGCTCGACCCACCGCTCGGTCGCCTCGCCCGCGGCGAACTGGCTGGCGCGCTGGCGCCTTCCCGAGAACCAGGGCGCGGCGCTCGCCGTGCGCACCCCCCCGGCCTGGATCTTCCTGCACGGCAAACGCTCGGACCTGTCCTCGACGCAGTTGCGTGAAAACGCCGAAAACGATTGAATTATGGGCCCTGCGCGCGTAGATTGGACGGGTCGCGCCTTGAGCGCGTCGTCACGTGAGGACACGGCTCTGACCCGTCAAAACCTCGGCGAAGCAGGCTCCGAGCCGCTTGTGCCGGCCACCGCAGTCGATCATCCGGCCGCGGCCGGCGTCACCCTCGCGCTCCAGGTCCTCGAGGACATGAAGGCCGAGGAGATCACGGTCATCGACCTCGTCGGGAAGACTTCCCTGGCCGACGCCATGATCATCGCTTCGGGCACCGTCAACCGCCATGTCGGCGCGATCGCCGACAGCCTCGTCGAGGCCTTCAAGAAGGCCGGCCAGCCAGCGCCGAAGGTCGAGGGCATGCCGGCTTGCGACTGGGTCCTGATCGACACCGGCGACATCATCATCCATGTCTTCCGCCCGGAAGTGCGCCAGTTCTACAATCTCGAGAAGATGTGGGGCGCCGACCGGCCGCATGAGCGCCTGGTCGGCTGAAGCCGGCCGTCCATGCGCCTTTCGATCATCGCTGTCGGCCGTCTCAAGGACGGGCCGGAACGCGATCTCTGCAGCCGCTATCATGAACGCGCCGCCGGGCTGTCGCGCGGGCTCGGCTTCAGCGGCCCCGACATCGTCGAGATCGCCGAAAGCCGCGGCCGCCGCAGCGAGGAGCGCCGCAATGACGAGGCCCGCCTGATCGCGGAGCGCCTGCCGCCGGGCCTCGTCATCGCGCTCGACGAACGCGGCAAGAGTCTCGGCAGCGAGGCCTTCGCCGGGCGCCTCGCAGCGGCGCGCGATGCGGGGACGCCGGCCGCGACCCTGCTGATCGGCGGGGCCGACGGGCTGGCCGAGGATTTGCGCGCCCGCGCCGGACTGGTGCTCTGCTTCGGCGCCCTGACCATCCCACACCAGATCGTCCGGGCACTCGCGCTCGAACAGCTCTATCGGGCGATGACGATCATGGCCGGGCACCCTTATCATCGCGCATGAGCCTCGACCGCCAGCTGATTCGCATCGGCGCCACCGATCCCCTTCCCCCCGCTTGCGGTGGGGAAGAGCCAGGGATGGGGGAGCGGAAAGCCCGAGCTCCGTCTTTCATCGTCCCGCCGAGCGGCGCTGCCGCCCACCCTGCCCCTCCCCGCCGCAAGCGGGGGGAGGGAATGCGCATGTGCCTGCTGGCATTGGCGTTCGTCGTGGCATCGCCCTTCCCCGCCGCCCAAGCCCAGGCACCCGATCCCAATGCCGAGCAGGTCGCGCGCGAGACGCAGCAGAAGCAGGAGGAGAAGCGCGCCCGCGAGGCCGAGCTCAAGGCGATCGAGGAGCGGCTCGCCGGCAACGCCGAGGCCCGTGCCAAGCTCGAGACCGAGATCGCCGGCATCCGCGCCGACCGCGCCAGCCTCAATGCGGCGCTGCTCGAAACCACCGCCAAGACGCAGGCCGCCGAGGGCCGCATCGCCGCCCTCGAACAGCGCCTCGCCTTGCTGCAGAGCAGCGAGGCGGCGATCCGGCGGTCTCTCGAAGGCCGGCGCGGGCTGATCGGCGAAGTGCTGGCAGCCCTCCAGCGCATCGGCCGCAGGCCGCCGCCTGCCGTGCTGGTCCGGCCGGAGGACATTCTCGAGGCGGTACGCGCCTCGATGCTGCTCGGCGCGGTCGTGCCCGATCTGCGCCAGGAGATCGTCATCCTCGGCACCGATCTCGGCGAACTGGTGCGCCTGCGCGACGGCATCGCCAGCGAGCGCAAGGCGATCACCGGCGAGATGGTGGACCTCGCCGGCGAGCGCCAGCGCCTCGCATCGCTGGTCGAGGCCAGGCGCGAGCGCGAGGCCAGCGCCGCGCAGGACATCGAGGCCCAGCGCGCCGCCGCCGGTGCGCTGGCGGGCCAGGCCAGGACCCTGCGCGATTTCGTCGAGCGCATGGAGAAGGAGATCTCGGTCGCCAACCGTGCCGCCGAGGCCGCCCGCCTGGCGCTCGAGAACGAGACGCGCGAGCAGCGCCAGCGCATGGCGGCGCTGGCCTTCCGCGACCCGGCGCGGCTGGCGCCGAAGATCGCCTTTCCCGAGACGCGCGGGCGGCTGCCGCTGCCGGTGGCGGGATCACAATTGCGTGGATTCGGGGTTAATGACGAGCTTGGCGTCGCGACGCGCGGAATATCGCTTTCCACCCGGCCGAATGCCGTCGTTTCGTCACCTTCCGATGCCTGGGTAGTCTATGCGGGACCGTTCCGGTCCTTCGGCCAACTCTTGATACTGAATGCCGGCAATGGTTACTATATCCTTCTGGCGGGCATGCAGCGTATCGATGTTTCGCTCAATCAGTTCGTGCTCGCGGGCGAACCGGTGGCGGTGATGGGCGAAACCGCCGAAGCGGCGGCGGCGAATGTAGGAGCGGGAGCCGGTGAGCCGGTTCTCTACGTCGAATTCAGAAAAGACGGCGTCTCGGTCGATCCGACGCCGTGGTGGATAAAACCGCAAAGCGAAAAGGTTCGCGGATGATGCGCAAGGTCTCTCTCGTTCTCGCAGGCGCGATCGCCGGCGCCGGCCTCACCGGCCTCGCGACGCAAACGGGCCTGTTGTCCTCGACCAGCGCGGTCGCGGCCTCGGCGGAGGTCTATCGCAGCCTCAACCTGTTCGGCGACATCTTCGAGAAGATCCGCACCGACTATGTCGAGAAGCCCGACGAGCAGAAGCTGATCGAGGCCGCGATCAACGGCATGGTCTCCTCGCTCGACCCGCACTCGGCCTTCCTCGACGCCAAGAGCTTCCGCGACATGGACATCGACATGCGCGGCCAGTTCGGTGGCCTCGGCATCGAAGTCACCATGGAGGACGGCGTCCTCAAGGTCGCCAAGCCGATTCGCGACACGCCCGCCGCCAAGGCCGGCATCCTCGCCGGCGACATCATCCGCCAGATCGACGGCGACGAGGTCAAGGGCCTCAACCTGAACCAGGCGGTGGAGAAGATGCGCGGCATCATCAACACCCAGGTCAAGCTCAAGATCGAGCGGGCCAAGTCCGAGCCGCTGGAATTCACCCTGACCCGCTCCAACATCGTCGTCCCGGCGGTCGAGGAACGCGCCGAGACCGATGTCGGCTATATCCGCATCGGCACCTTCAGCGAGCAGACCTATGAGGGCCTGCGCAAGGGCATCGACAAGGTCAACGCCGAGATCGGCGCCGACAAGGTCAAGGGCTACATCATCGACCTGCGCAACAATCGCGGCGGCCGGCTCGACCAGTCGGTGCTGGTCTCCGACGCCTTCCTCGAGCGCGGCAAGATCGTCTCGACCCGCGGCCGCAACGCCGAGGAGACCCAGGTCTTCAACGCCAAGGCGGGCGACCTGACCAAGGGCAAGCCGGTGGTCGTGCTGATCAACGGCTCCTCGGCCTCGGCCGCCGAGATCGTCGCCGGCGCCCTGCAGGACCACAAGCGCGCCACCGTCATGGGTTCGCGCTCCTTCGGCAAGGGCTCGGTGCAGACCGTGATCCGCCTCGGCGACCAGGGCGGCCTGCGCCTGACCACGGCGCGCTACTACACGCCGTCCGGCAACTCGATCCAGGCCAAGGGCATCACCCCGGACGTCGAGATCATCCAGGACGTGCCCGCCGAGCTGAAGGACAAGGTCGACAACAAGGGCGAGGCTTCGCTCAAGGGTCATCTGAAGTCCGGCGACGGCAAGGACGAGCAGTCCGGCTCGGCTTCCTACGTCCCCGCCGATGCCGCCAAGGACACGCAGCTCATCGCGGCACTCAACCTGCTGCGCGGCGTCAAGAAGGACGCCGCCGCCGCTGCGCCGGCGCCTGCCGCACCGGCTGCTGAAGCGCCCAAGACCGATGCCGCTCCGGCGGATGCGCCCAAGCCGAACTGAACCGGCCGCAGAGTTGGCCGCGCCGAAACCATTGGCGCGGCTCGCCCTCCCCGAGAGTTTATTGCCGCTGCGGCTGATTGCCGGTTGATTCCACCCCGAATCATCCGACTCTAGCGTCGCGGACTGATTCGCGTCCGCGCCCGACCAGCGAGGACGGCTTCTTGGCCGGAATGCCGCTCAGCGAACTCGACCAGCCCCTCGGGCGTAACAGGCGCGCGCGCTCGCGCCCGCCTGTCGGCCGCTGGCTTGCGCTCGGGCTCGCCGGCACGCTGGTCGTGGCCTTCGCCGTCCTGACATTCTACGCGGCGCTCCGGCGCGATCCCGATGGCGGCGAGCCGATGGCGACCGCCACCATCAAGGAGAGGGCGCCGGCACCGGAAATCGCTGCCGCCGGCCCCGAGACCGGCCGGCGCGACGAGCCGCACGGTCCGGCCAGCGCCCGCCAGCTCGAGGCCGAATCCGGCGTCACCGTGGTCCGGCCGGGTTCGGAAGCGCCCGGCGCCATCGTCATCACCGTCCCCGACGCGGGCGCCATCAGGCTGGCACCAGCTCCGGACAAGCGGCTGGTCGAGCGCACCCGGCATGGCTTCCTGCCCAAGGTCGGCCCTGATGGTGCGACGCCGGCGCAGGTCTATGCCCGGCCGCTCGGCCCCGCGCCCGCCGCCAAGCCGGCCGGGCGCATCGCGATCATGGTCGGCGGCCTCGGCATCAGCCAGAGCTCGACCAGCGAGGCGATCGCGCGCCTGCCCGGCGCCGTCTCCCTCGCCTTCGCGCCCTATGGCGCCGATCTCGAGAAGACCGCGGCCCGGGCCCGCGCCGAGGGCCATGAGGTCTTCCTGCAGGTGCCGATGGAGCCGTTCGACTATCCCGACAACGACCCTGGCCCCCACACTTTGCTCACCGGCCCGAAGGGCGTCGACAATCTCGACCGGCTGCAATGGGCGCTCGGCCGCTTCACCGGCTATGTCGGCATCGTCAATTTCCTCGGCGGCCGCCTGACCGCCGACGACGCCGCTCTGACGCCGCTGCTGCGCGAGGTCGCCGGGCGCGGCCTGATGGTGGTCGACGACGGCTCCTCGCCGCGCAGCCAGCTCGCGCCGGCCGCCATCAGGGCGCAGATCCCGGCGCTGAAGGCCGATCTCGCACTCGACGGCATCGCGCGCGCCGACGCCATCGACAAGGAGTTGCAGCGCCTGGAGACGCTCGCCCGCGAGAACGGCGTCGCCGTCGCGACCGCCAGCGCCCTTCCCGTCACGGTGGAGCGCATCGCGCGCTGGGCCAGGACGCTCGAGGCCAAGGGCCTCGCCATCGTGCCGGTCAGTGCTGCGCGCGGCTTCCGCAACCCTTCGAGCACCGGCTCCCTGCGATGACCACCCGCCCGCCCCCCGGCTACCGCCCCTGCGTCGGCCTCACCCTGTTCAATCGGGACGGCCTGGTCTTCCTCGGCCGCCGCGCCAACCGCAGCCAGCGCGAGCATGTCGCGCCCGGCCATGAGTGGCAGATGCCGCAAGGCGGCATCGACCCGGGCGAGCAGCCTTTGCAGGCGGCCTATCGCGAACTGCGCGAGGAAACCAATGTCACCTCGGTCTCGCTGCTGGCCGAGGCGCCGGACTGGCTGGACTACGATCTGCCGCGCGAGATCGGCAAGGAGGCCTGGCGCGGGCGCTATCGCGGCCAGTCGCAGAGATGGTTCGCCTTCCGCTTCGAGGGCGAGGACAGCGAGATCGACATTGCCAGCCCGGCCGGCAGCCACAAGGCGGAATTCGACGACTGGCGCTGGGCACCGCTGACGGAGACGCCGGAACTGATCATCCCGTTCAAGCGCGAGGTCTATCGCGAGGTCGCGCGGCTGTTCGCCGGTTACGCTCGAGCGTGAGTCGCGGCGAAGCCCGATCGGCCCCGAGCGGCGGAGCTTATGTCAACGGCCTTCGCGGTAGACCGGTGCGATACCCTCTCCGTCATTGCGAGCGGAGCGAAGCAATCCAGGGGCAGCAGAGCTCTACGTCCCCCTGGCTTGCTTCGTCGCTTCGCTCCTCGCAATGACGGCCAGGCCCTCGCAACGGGCAAATCCAAAGGCCGCTGGTATTACGCGCCTGGCGCCGTCTGCATCAGGTTGCCGCAGAGCTGGCGCAGCGTGACGACATAGGGGTTTCGGGCGAGGAAGCTGGCTTCGCCGAAATAGATCGGGATCTCGGGAAGCTCGGCGATCTCGATGCCGGCGATGCTGGTCTCGCTGCCGTCGAGACACCAGGCGGGGATGATCGCAAAGCCGAGGCCGGCCTCGACGCAGCGCTTCACGCTCGAACTGCCGGAGGTCGAGATCGCGATCTCCATCTCCGCTCCGTCGGGACGCAGATAGTCGATGGCGAGATTGCGCAGCAGCTGGCCGGGCTCATAGGTCACGAAGGGGCGGCCCTGCGCCCATTGCCGGATCGAGCCGGCCGCCGGGACCGGGCCCCATGCCGTCGGGAAGACCAGGGCCGGCCGATAGGTGCAGACCAGGTGCTGGGGCACGTTCGGGTCGCCGAAATAGCGCTCGGTGATGCACAGATCGAGGCTGCCATCCTTGATCATCTCGGGCAGGGCGGTGTCGCGCTCATAGGCGAGGATCTCGACCTGCGGGAAGAGCTCCCGGAACCGGGCCAGGATCGGCGGCAGCAGATAGTAGAAGATCGCCTGCGGCAGGCCGATGCGCAGCACCGGGCGCTCCTTGTCGAGCGTCCGGTCGAGCCGGGCCAGCACCGTGTCGAGCTCCGGCAGCAGCAGCTTGTAGAGGCTGCGCCCGCGCGGCGTCAGGGTGACCGTCTTGGCGCCCTGCTCGGACAGGACGAGGCGCTCCTCCAGGACCTGCTCGAGCCGGCGGACATGGTTCGCGGCCGACTGGTAGCTCATCCCGAGCTTGCGCGCCGCGGCGGAATAGGAGCCGTCGCGCGCGACGATGAAGAAGGTCTGGATGAGCGTCAGATTGGCTTCACGCATGGTCCGTTCCGCGACGGGGAGCCTCACTGTCTTCCATAGGCGGCGGCTTTCCGCCACTTTCAAACAATGGTGCAAGTCGGGGCGGATCATTTGGATCGACCCGAAAGGCGAAGCGAACGAGGTTCGCGCATCGCTTTCAGGACGCCTTGTCGCCTCGCATGGCCCGCTCCCCATCCATTCATGTCGCCGTGGTCGGCGCCGGCATCGTCGGCGCCGCTGCCGCACATTTCCTGGCGGCGGCCGGGGCGCGGGTGACGCTGCTCGATGCATCCGGTCCGGCCGCGGGCGCGACCGGCGCTTCCGATGGCGCCGTCTCGGTCGCGAGCAAGCGGCCAGGCCCGATGATGGACCTCGCCCGCCATGCCCGCGCCTTCTACGGCCAATGCGAAACCGACGGGCTGCTCCGCGGACTGTTCCACCGCCGCTCGACCTTCCTCGTCGCGCGCACCGCGCTCGAGGCCGAACTGGTCGCCCAGCACGGCGCCGACCTTGCCGCCGCCGGCGAGCGCGTGCTCGACGTCGACCGGCCGGCCCTGCTGAGCCGCATTCCCGGCCTCGGCGACGGCGTCTGCTTCGCTCTCGAAATCCCCGATGACGGGCACGCGCTCGGCTACGAGGTCACCGAGCGCCTGCTGCAGAGGAGCAGCGTCACGGTTCGGCGCAACGCGCCCGTCTCCGAAATCGTCATGCGTGCCGGGCA
The DNA here is from genome assembly GCF_036675845.1 of Allobosea sp. Lineage (GTDB taxonomy): Bacteria > Pseudomonadota > Alphaproteobacteria > Rhizobiales > Beijerinckiaceae > Allobosea. Next base: position 15,909 of record NZ_JAKFED010000045.1, read on the forward strand.
GGCCGTCGGGGTCGCGATCCGGGGCGAGATGGTGCCGGCCGACGCCGTGCTCGTCGCAGCCGGGATCGGCTCCGCCGGATTGCTGGCGCTCGGCGACATCCTGATCCCGCGCAAGGGGCAGATGATCGTCACCGACCGCGCCAGCGCCGGCCGTCCGGCCATCGACGGCCACCTGATGGCCGCGTCCTATCTCGCTGCCAAGCGCGGCATCGTCCGCGACAACGCCCATATCGGCCTCGTCATCGACCCGCTGGTCACCGGCCAGTTCCTGATCGGCGGCAGCCGCGAGGACCACTGCGCCGATCAGGCCACGGATGCCAGGACGGTCGCTGCGATCCTGCGCGATGCGCTCGATCTCTATCCGCCCCTGCGCGAGCGCCGCGTCCTGCGGACCTTCGCCGGCGTCCGGACCGCCTCATGCGATGGCCTGCCGATCGTCGGGCCGCATCCGCATCTGAAAGGGGTCATGATCGCCACCGGCTTCGAGGGCGACGGCATCTGCCTCGGTCCGTTCATGGGCGCCAGCGCGGCCCGCATGATCCTCGGCGAGGCGCCGGGCATCGATCTGTCCCTGCTCGCGCCGCGGCGTTTCGCCAGAGCCGAGGCCCTGGCATGAATCCGTGCTTCTACTGGATCGACCGGCCCGTTTCCTTCCGACCGGGTGAGACCATCGCCGCGGCGCTGCTGCGCGCCGGCATTGCCGACCTCGGTCCCGACCGCGGCGCCGCGCGCGCGCGGGTGTTCTGCGGCATCGGTGCCTGCCAGGCCTGTGTCGTCGCCGTTGCGGGCGAGGGGCCTGTCGAAGCCTGCCTGACGCCGGCGCGTGCGGGCCTGCGCCTCGGCCCCCAGCCCGGCCTTGGACTGCGCCATGACTGACCTGCCGGTTCTCGTCGTCGGAGGCGGGCCCGCGGGTGCCGCTGCCGCCGTGACCATGGCGGAAGCCGGGTTGCGGGTCCTGGTCGTCGAGCAGCGCGACCGGCTGGGGGGTGCGATCCATCGCCAGCCCGTCGCGGGTGCGAGGCAGGTCTGGAAGGGGCCGGCGCGACACCAGCGCAACTGGGCCGAGCTCGCCGAACGCGTCGAGCGTGCGGCCGGTCGCATCGAGCTGCGGACCTCGACCGTCTTCCTCGGCGTCGATGGCGAGGGGCGCTTCCTTTTCGATGATCGCGTGGCCGGCCGCGTCTTCGCGCGCCCGGTCCGGGCTGCGGTCGTCGCGGTCGGTGCGGTCGAAAGGATCCGTCCGTTCGAAGGCTGGGAACTGCCCGGCGTGATGAGCGCCGGCGGCGCCCAGGTGCTGCTCAAGGAAACGGGCCAGCCACCCGAAGGCGCGATCGTCGTTGCCGGCAGCGGCCCGCTGCTGCTCGCCGTCTCGGCGCAGCTCGCCCGGGCCGGCAATCCGCCGCTGGCGGTGCTGGAGCGCGGCCGGCCCTGGCGCAGCCCACGGGCCCTGGCGCGCCTGATGACGGCCGGGCCGCAGCTCGGCGAGGCGATTTCCTATGCGGCGGCACTCGCCGCGAAGGCCGTGCCCTATCATGCCGGCAGCGAGGTCCTGAGCGTCCGGGAAACCGGCGAGGGGCTCGAGATCCGCATGCGGATCGGGGGCTCCGACAGACTGCTGCAGGCGCGCCATCTGCTGATCCATGACGGGCTGGAGCCGAACCGCGCCGGCATCCCCTTGCCGGCTCCGGAAGCGAATATCCCCGTCTTCCACGCCGGCGATGGCCGCGAGATCCTCGGTGCCGATGCCGCCATTCTCGATGGCCGGCGGGCCGCGGCCGCGGTCCTTGCGAGCCTCGGCCGGGCCGCGCCTGTCGCGTTGCTCGAGGCCCGCCTGAGCAAGGCGAGAGACTTCCAGCTCGCCCTTTCCGACGCCTTGCACAGCCCGGCCGCATTGCCGTCGCCCGAGACGCTGCTCTGCCGCTGCGAGGGACGCCGCTATGCCGATTTCGCGGCGCTGCCGGCCGATGCCTCGGCAAGGGAAATCCGGCTGATGGGCCGCTTCGGGCTCGGCGTCTGCCAGGGCCGCTTCTGCGGCCCGATGATCGCGGAGCTGCGGGGCGAGCCCTTGCCGCTTTCCAGCCCGCCGCGCTGGCCGCTGCGGCCGGTTTCCGTCGCTGCCCTCGCCAAGTTCTCGACAGATGAAACGGAGTCATAGAGCCGTGAATGGCACTCTCGCAAAATCCTTCAGAAGCAGCGCCCGGCCGACGATCGACGTCTTCAACCCGTTCTCGGGGGCCAGCGTCGGCCAGGTCCGGTTCGCCGACGAGGTCGCGGTGGCCGATGCCCTGCGCGCCGCCCGCAAGGCCTGGCGGTCGTTCCGCTTCAGCACGCCGGCCGAGCGCAAGGCGCTGCTCCATCGCCTCGCCGAGCTGCTCGCCGAGGATGCGCAGGAGATGGCGAGGATCATCTGCGCCGAAGTCGGCAAGACGATCACGGAGGCGCGCAACGAGGTCCGTCGCGCCCAGAACACGCTGCGCCTGAGCGGCGATGCGATTACCGTGCTGCATGGCGAAGTGCTGCCGACGGCGATCGTCGCGGGCGCGCCGAGCAAGCTCGCGGCGATCACCTATGAGCCGGCAGGCGTCGTCGGCGCGATCACGCCGTTCAACTATCCGCTCAACCTGCTCTGCCACAAGCTCGGCCCGGCGATCGCCGCGGGCAATGCGATCGTCGCCAAGCCCTCGCCGAAAGCCCCCCTCGCCGCCGAGCGTCTTGGCGAGCTCGCGGCCAGGGCCGGCTTCCCGCAGGGGTTGTTCAGCGTGGTCCATGGCGGGGCCGAGGTCGCCGCCATGATCGCCAGCGGCGACATCGACCTGCTGAGCTTCACCGGCGGGCCGGCCGCCGGGCTGGCGCTGAAGAACGCTTCCGGCCTCGTCCGCTGCCTGATGGAGCTCGGCGGCAACGACCCGCTGATCGTGATGCCGGATGCCGATCTCGACCGCGCCGCCGAGACGGCGATCGGGCATCGCTTCGAGATCGCCGGTCAGAGCTGCGCCGCCGTCAAGCGGCTCTATCTGCACGAGGCGATCCGGGAGACCATGATCGAGCGCATCGAGGCGCGGATCGGCGACGTCCGCACCGGTGACCCGGCCGATTCCGCAACCGTGATGGGCACCGTCATCGACGAGCCGGCCGCAGCCGAAGTCGAAAGGCGGGTGAAGCTCGCCGTCGCGCAGGGAGCCAGAATCGTCGCGGGAGGCCGGCGCCGGGGCACCGTGTTCGCGCCGACCCTGCTCGACGACGTTCCGGCCGAAGCCGAGCTGGTTCGTACCGAGACCTTCGGGCCGGTCCTGGCGGTTCGCCGCTTCAGTGATCCGCAGCAGGTGATCGGCGAGGTCAGCGACGGCCCCTACGGCCTGCAGGCCGGTGTCTTCAGCAATGACCACGCCCTGCTCAAGCGCTTCTCCCGCGAGCTGCGCGTCGGCGGCGTGATGATCAACGAAGGCCCGGACTTCCGCGCCGAGAACGTGCCGTTCGGCGGCATCAAGTCCAGCGGGCTCGGCCGCGAGGGCATCCACATGACCCTGCGCGAGATGAGCGAGACCAAGGTCGTCATCGACTGATTTGGATGGAAGAGAAAGCCATGATCGATTCAGAGCTTCGCCGGCGCCTGTCCGGCGTCTTCACCGCCCTTGTCACGCCCTTCCGCGACGGCGCGATCGACGTCCCGGCCTTCGAGCGCCTGATCGCGGCCCAGCTCGCGGCCGGCGTCGCCGGCCTGGTGCCGGTGGGCACCACCGGCGAGGCGGCGACCTTGTCCGAGGAGGAGGCGGACGAGGTCATCAGCATCGCCGTCGCCAAGGCGAAGGGCCGCGCCTTCGTCATGGCCGGCACCGGCTCGAACGCGACCAGTCTCGCCGTGCGCAAGGCGCAGCGCGCCCGGGCTCTCGGCGCCGACGGCATCCTCGTCGTCACGCCCTACTACAACAAGCCGTCGCAGGATGGTCTGTTCGCGCACTTCTCGGCGGTCGCCGATGCGGTCGACATCCCGATCATGCTCTACAGCGTGCCGGGGCGGACCGGTGTCGAGATCGCCCCGGCGACGGCCGCCCGGCTGGCGCAGGCCTATCCGCATGTCGTCGGGATCAAGGAAGCCGGCGGCAGGACCGAGCGGATCACGGAGCTGCGGCGGGCGCTCGGCGAGGATTTTGTCATCCATTCCGGCGATGACGGCCTGACCCTGCCTTTCCTGGCGGTCGGCGCCGATGGCGTGACCAGCGTCGCGTCCAACCTGTTGCCGCGCGAGATCGTCGCGCTGTGCGGCGCCTGGGCGAAGGGCGAAGCGCGTGAGGCGCGCCGCATCCACGAGGCCCTGTTCGAGGTGATCGGCAATCTCTTCATCGAGAGCAATCCGGTGCCGGTGAAGGCCGCGCTGGCACGAGGCGGCGCCATCGCGGCCGAGGTGCGCGCGCCGCTGGCGCCGCTGCGGCCGGAGAACCTGAAGGCATTGGAGGCTAGTCTGTCGGCCTTCGAAACGGCTCGGAACCTATAAGAAAACCGGTAGGCCAGCGACCTACTCTCGCATTGTTTGCAGAGGTGCCTTGCTTAGGCTCCTCGCAACCCGGGTCGCCGGGGCAAGACCGAAGATCATCGGCAAGGGAACGGAGGACATCTGTCGTGAAGAAGATCATCAGTGCGTTTTTTGCTGCCGGCCTGGGCCTGGCGGCGCTTCAGTCGCCGGCCCAGGCAGAGGACAGCATCGAGGCCGTGCGTTCGCGCGGCGTGCTGCGCATCCCGGGCATCATCAATGAGGACCCTTATTTCAACAAGGATCCGCGTACCGGCGAATGGCGCGGCTTCGCCGTCGAGATGGCCCGCGACATCGCCAAGACGCTCGGCGTCAAGCTGGAAGTCGTCGAGTCGAGCTGGCCGAACTCGATCCTCGACGTGCAGAGCGGCAAGGTCGATCTCGCGCTCGGCGTGACGGCGACGCCGCAGCGTGCCATGTCCGTCGCCTTCTCGGCGCCGACCTATTTCAACAGCTTCGTCATCGTCTCGCCGAAGCCCGAGCTCTCGAAGCTGAGCTGGGCCGAGCTCAACGATGCGAAATACACGTTCGCGGTCGATCTCGGCTCGTCGCAGGACCTGATCGCCCAGCAATACCTGCCCAAGGCCAAGATGCTGCGCTTCAAGTCGCGCGACGAGGCGATCATCGCCGTCGTCAGCGGCAAGGCCGACGGCCTCGTCAACACCATGCTCAACGGGCTGGTGATGAGCAAGAAGGCCAATGGCATCGGCAAGGTGATGGTCCCGAGCCCGGTTCTCTCGACGCCTTCGGTCGTCGCCCTCAGCTGGAAGGGCGACGAGAAATGGCGCGCCTTCATCTCCGCCTGGGCGGAATACAATCGCCGCATCGGCAACAACCAGACCTGGATCGTCAACAGCCTGGCGCCGTTCGGCATCACGCTCGACGACATGCCGGAAGGCTTCGGCTTCGGTGGTTGAAGCATAGAGCGGCCCGCAAGGGCCGCTCTCATGGAAGGCTAGCAAGACATGTATACTTGGAGCTTCGCCCCGATCATCCAGGCCAGCGATCTCTTCCTGTGGGGGGCGTGGATCACGGTCCTCTACACGGCGGGCTCGATCGCCATCGGCCTGGTCCTCGGCCTCGCGGTCTGCTTTGCCAGGCTCTCGGGCATCGGGCCGCTGAACTGGCTTGCACAGGGCTTCCAGGAGCTGTTCCGCTGCACGCCGCTGCTCGTCCAGCTCCTCTGGATCTACTATGCGCTGCCGCTGCTGCTCGGCTTCGACATGCCCAACTGGGCGGCGGCGCTGATGACGCTCTCGCTCTATGCGGCGGCCTTCTATGCCGAGGTCTTCCGCGGCGGCATCGTCTCGATCGACAAGGGCCAGTCCGAGGCGGGAGCGGCGATCGGCATGTCGGGCTGGCAGGTCATGCGGCGCATCGTCCTGCCGCAGGCGATCCGGCGGATGATGCCGGCCTTCATCAACCAGTCGGTCACGCAGTTCAAGAACACCTCGCTGATCTCGGTGATCTCGGTGGCCGACCTGACCTACATGGCCAGCATCGTCAACGGGCAGACCTATCGGCCGCTGGAATCCTACACCGTCGTCGCGATCCTCTACTTCGTCATCCTCTTCCCGATGATGAAGTTCGCCGATTTCATCGAGCGCCGCATGCGCCACGGCCAATGAGCGAGAGCGCCCCATGACAACCGTTTCTTCGCCGGCCCCTTCGGACATCGTCCTCGAGGCGCGCGGCATCACCAAATGCTTCGGCGCGCTGACGGTCCTGCACGGCATCGACCTGGCGCTCAAGGCAGGCGAGGTCGTCTCGATCATCGGCCCTTCGGGCTCGGGCAAGTCGACCTTCATCCGTTGCATGAACATGCTGGAGACGCCGGATGCCGGCGAGATCGTCTTCCGCAATCGCCGCGTCGGTCCGAAGCATCGCGGCCATGGCGATCTGCTCGGGCAGGGCGAATTGCGCCGCCATGTCGGCATGGTGTTCCAGCACTTCAACCTGTTCCCGCATATGAGCGTGCTCGAGAACATCATCGAAGGGCCGATCGTCGTGCAGCGCAAGCCGCGCAGCGAAGCGGTCGAGATCGCGATGGACTACATCGCCAAGGTCGGCCTCGCCGAGAAGCGCGATGCCCGGCCGGAGCAGTTGTCCGGCGGCCAGAAGCAGCGTGTCGCCATCGCCCGGGCGCTCGCCATGCAGCCGGACGCCTTGTTGCTCGACGAGGTCACCAGCGCGCTCGATCCGGAGCTCGTCGGGGAGGTGCTGGGCGTGGTGCGCGACCTCGCCGACCAGGGCATGACCATGGTCATCGTCACCCACGAGATCTCGTTCGCCGCGGATGTCTCCGACCGGGTGGTGTTCATGGAGAACGGCCGCATCGCCGCCCAGGGCCTGCCGGAAACCATGCTGAGGCATCCGGACAATGACCGCCTGAAGGCGTTCCTCGCGCGCTTCCATGGTTGACCGGGCCCAGCATGGCGGCCGGCCCTTCCGGGTCGTCATCGTCGGCGGCGGCCGGGTCGGCTCGGCGCTCGCCCTGCTGCTGAAGCAGACGGCCGAGTTCGAGGTCGTGGTCGTCGACCCGACCGAGCCGGCGCGCCGGCGCATGGAGGAACTCGGCCTGCCGCTGGCCGAGGTCGATCCCGGCAACGCCGCGCAGATCGACAGGCTCCTGGCGGAGGCCCAGGCGGTGGTCGCGGCGCTGCCATCCTCGGCGACGCCGACGGTTGCCGCGGCGGCGCGCCGCAACGGCGTCCACTATCTCGACCTCAGCGACGACACTGCCGGGCTCGAGGCCGTGCGGCATGAAGCCCGGGCGGCGGCCGGATGCTTCATCCCGCAATGCGGCATCTCCCCGGGGCTGGTTTCGCAGCTCGTGCTGGATCTGGTCTCCCGGGTCGGGGGTGCGCCCGAGGTCGACGTGCGCATCGGCACGCTGCCGCGCCAGCCGGGCAATCGCTTCGGCTACGGGCTGACCTGGGACGTCGATGCCCTGCTGCGCGAATACACCCAGCCTTCGACGGCACTGGTCGCGGGCCGGCGCACCAGCCTGGCCGCGCTGAGCGAGCTCGAACAGCTGCGCCTTGGCGAGCGCGACTACGAGGTCTTCATTTCCGGCAACATCCCCGCGAGCCTGTGCGCGCGACTGGAAGGACGGGTCGAGCGGCTGACCTCGCGGACGATCCGCTATCCCGGCCATCTCGACTATATGCGCTTCCTGCTCGACGACCTGAAGCTGCGCGGCCGGGTCGACCTGTTGCGCAACCTGTTCCTCAATGCGCTGCCCGAGATCGTCGATGATCGGCTCCTGATCTCGGTTACCGCCACATCCTCCGCGAGGGGCAGCACCGTCGAGGAGCGGTTCACGCGCGAGGTCGTCTCGGCGCCGATCGGCGGCAGGAATGTCAGCGCGATGCGGCGGACCGCGGCCGCCCATGTCGCGGCGGTTCTCGACCTGCTCCGCTGCGGCGTGATCGGCGAGGCCGGCCTGTGCCTGCAGGAGGACATCCCGTTCTCCGAGTTGAGCCAAAACCGCTTCCTGTCCTGGTTCTTCGAAAGCGGGGTGGCCGGGATGGACCAGAAGATCGACAGGAGTGCGGCCTCATGAGCGGCCCCGTGATGACGCAGCAGGCCGGCACCGTCGCCGATCTCGGCATCGGCATCCTGATGCTCGACACGCATTTCCGTCGCCTGCCGGGCGATATCGGCAATGCCCGGAGCTGGTCCACGCCCGTGCAGTTCCGGGTCGTGCGCGGCGCCGATCCGGCCGCGATCGTGCATGGGCGGCCCGGCGATTTCCTGCAGCCCTTCATCGCGGCGGCGCTCGACCTCGTCGCCTGCGGGGCGCGCGGCATCACCACGAGCTGCGGCTTCCTGGCCTTGCTGCAGAAGGAACTGGCCGCGGCGCTGCCGGTACCGGTCGCGACGAGCAGCCTGCTGCAGGCACCGCTGATCGAGGCGATGCTGCCGGCCGGGCAGCAGGTCGGCATCCTGACCTTCGCGCCGGAGGCGTTGAGCCAGCGCCATCTCGCCGCCGTCGGCGTGCGTCCTGATACGCCAATCGAGGGGCTCGCGCCCGATAGTCTTTTCCGGCGGGTCTATGGCGCGCAGGGCGGCGTGTCCGATTTCGCCGTTCTCGAGCAGGAGGTGGTCGCAGCCGCCCGGGCACTGGTCGAGAAGCATCCGAATATCGGCGCGATCCTGTGCGAATGCACCAACCTGCCACCGCATTCTGCCGCCATCGCCAGGGCGACCGGCCGCCCGGTCTTCGACATCATCGGCTTCGTCGACTGGTTCGCTCGCAGTCTGATGCCGCCCTCCTATCCCAGGGGCTGAACCCTCCGCCCTGACGTTCGGGCGCTGCCGTGAAGAACGCTTGCCATAGGGCATCCTCCTCCTGACGATTCAGGATCAATGATGGGCCGTCACTCCAAGGGACTACACACCTAGAGCTTTGGCTCAGATACGCCCAGTTCCTGTGTCAGCCATTGCGCGAACATCCGCACCGAGCGGCGGGCCTTGGCCACGCGCGGGAAGACAAGGTAGTGCCCGACATAGCGCACATCCTGCGCCCGCCCGGCGAGCGGGGCGACGAGTTGGCCGGATTCGATCTCGCGCTCGGCCAGCCTGGTCGATTCCAGCGCGATCCCGAGCCCATCGACGGCGGCGGCGATCGCCATGAACGAGCGGTCGAAACGCGAGCCACGCGGCGCCGGCGGGCTGATGTCGTTGGCACCGAACCAGCTGGTCCAGCGCACCCGCTTGTTGTCGCTTTCGATCAGCTTCGCGCCGAGGAGGTCCTTGGGTGAGTTGATCCGCGCAGCCAATTCGGGCGCGCAGAGCGGGGTCACGGTTTCCTCGCCGAGCGGAATGACGATCAGCCCCTCCTGCCGTGGCGGCCCGTAGCAGATGTCGGCATCGAACTCGTCATGCTCGAACCGCGGGTAGTCGACCCCCGCTGCCAGCCGCACTTCGAGCCCGGGTTGCTTGGCGAGAAGATCGCGCAGGCGCGGCAGGAGCCATTGCGCCGCCATCGACGGCGCACAATGCAGCCGCAGGAGGTTGCCGGCGCGCGCGCCGACGGTCTCGATGCCTTGCCGCATCTCGTCGAATCCCGCCGCCACATGGCGCAGCAGCGCTTCGCCCGCGACGTTGAGATGGACGGCGCGGCTCTGCCTTTCGAACAGGGCAGCGCCCATCAGGATTTCGAGCTTGCGGACCGCGTGGCTGATCGCGCTCGGGGAAATCCCGAGCTCCTCGCCGGCGGCGCGGAAGGAGCCCGTCCGGGCTGCCGCCTCGAAAGCCTGGAGCGCGGAAAGCGGCAAGCGTCGCATGACTGTCCTCTCGGGTGCGCCTGAGCCCTGGCGGGCATAAGATGAATACAGTTCATGCTGTAGCGCAATTTTTGCGTTTTTCATGCCCCTAAGCATGAGCCACCCTCAGGCAACAAGAATTCACCGATCGAGGGATGGAATGCTCCTGCAGAACAAGACCGCCGCGATTTCGGGCGCGGCCAGCGCGCGCGGCATCGGCCTCGCTACGGCCAGGCTGTTCGCCGCCCATGGCGCTCGCATCGCCATCCTCGACATCGACGAAGCGGCCGCGAGGCAGGAGGCTGCCGCTCTCGGCCCGCAGCATATCGGCCTTGGCTGCGACGTCGCCGACAAGGCGTCCTGCCAGAAGGCGGCGGACCAGGTCATCGCGGACTTCGGCCATCTCGATATCCTGATCAACAATGCCGGCGTCACCCAGCCGGTGAAGACGCTGGAGATCGACGAGGCGAGCTGGGACCGGGTCCAGGACATCAACTGCAAGGGCGTGCTGTTCCTGAGCCAGGTCTTCATCCCGCATATGCAGGCACGGAAGCAGGGCGCGATCGCCTGCATGTCCTCCGTCTCGGCGCAACGCGGCGGCGGCATCTTCGGCGGGCCGCATTATTCCTCCGCCAAGGCTGGCGTGCTCGGCCTCGCCAAGGCGATGGCGCGCGAGTTCGGCCCCGACGGGATCCGCGTCAACTGCGTGACCCCGGGCCTGATCCAGACCGACATCACCGGCGGCAAGCTGACCGACGAGATGCGCAAGGACATCGTCAAGGGCATTCCGCTCGGCCGGCTCGGCGACGCCAGCGACGTGGCGGGCATCTACCTGTTCCTCGCCTCCGACCTCTCCGCCTACGTCACCGGCGCCGTCATCGACGTCAATGGCGGCATGCTGATCCACGGTTGAGCCAAGAGCATCGCCCCAAGAGCATCGCCCCATGAGCACCGCCCCACTCGGCCACAACGTCTCGCTCGAACGCCGCGCCTGGAACATTCGCCGTCATGCCATCCTGATGGGCGAGGTCCAGGGCCAGGGCTATATCGCGCAGGCCCTCGACATCGCCGATGTCCTCGCCGTCGCCTATTTCCACGCCATGCGCTACCGGCCTGATGATCCGGACTGGGAGGGGCGCGACCGCTTCCTGCTCTCGAACGGCCATTACGCGATCGCGCTCTACGCGGCGCTGATCGAGGCCGGGATCATTCCCGAGGACGAGCTCGAGACCTATGGCACGGATGAAAGCCGCCTGCCGATGTCGGGCATGGCGAGCTACACGCCCGGCATGGAGATGTCCGGCGGTTCGCTGGGTTTGGGCCTGTCGATCGCGGTCGGCAAATGCCTCGGCCTCAAGCGCAAGGGCTCCGACGCCCGCGTCTACACCCTGTTCTCCGACGGCGAGCTGGACGAGGGCTCGGTCTGGGAGGCGATCATGTCCGCCGCCCATTACAAGCTCGACAACCTGATCGCCGTCGTCGACGTCAACAACCAGCAGGCCGACGGGCCTTCGACCAAGGTCATGGGTTTCGAGCCGCTGGTGGAGAAGCTTCAAGCCTTCGGCTGGTTCACCCAGCGCGTCGACGGCAACGATCTCGCGGCCGTCTGCGCCGCCTTCGACGCCGCCAGGGCTCAGGCGGGCCGGCCCAGCATGATCATCGCCGACACGCTGATGGGCAAGGGCGTGCCCTTTCTCGAGGCGCGCGAGAAGAACCACTTCATCCGGGTCGAAGCCCATGAATGGCAGCTCGCGCTCGCGGCGCTCGACGAGAGGAGACCGTCATGAAGCCCGCCGGCAAAACCGACTCCGGCAAGCCGCGCCTGACCACCTCGGCGATGATCGCCTCGATCGCAGGCGACGGGCAGCGGACGAAGCCTGCTCCGTTCGGCCATGCCCTGGTCGAGCTGGCGAAGCAGGACCCCTCGATCCTCGGCATGACGGCCGATCTCGGCAAATACACCGACCTGCACATCTTCGCGCAGGCCTTTCCCGATCGGCATTACCAGATGGGCATGGCCGAGCAGCTCCTCTTCGGCGCCGCCTCCGGGCTGGCGGCGGAGGGCTTCACGCCCTTCGCGACGACCTATGCCGTCTTCGCCTCGCGCCGCGCCTACGACTTCATCCACCAGACGATCGCGGAGGAAGACCGCAATGTGAAGATCGTCTGCGCGCTGCCGGGCCTGACCTCGGGCTACGGGCCGTCGCACCAGGCGACCGAGGATCTGGCGCTCTTCCGCGCCATGCCAAACATGGTGGTGATCGACCCCTGCGATGCGCACGAGATCGCGCAGGTCGTGCCCGCCATGGCGCGGCACAAGGGGCCGGTCTACATGCGCCTCCTGCGCGGGCAGGTGCCGCTCGTGCTCGACGAGTACGGCTACAGCTTCGAGCTCGGCAAGGCCAAGCTCCTGCGCGACGGCTACGAGGTCCTGTTCATCTCCTCCGGCATCATGACGATGCGGGCGCTCGAAGCCGCGAAGGCGCTCGAGAAGGACCGCATCGATGTCGGCGTGCTGCACGTGCCGACGATCAAGCCGCTCGATGCGCAAACGATCCTGCAATGTTGCGCCAAGCCGGGCCGGCTTGTCGTCGTGGCCGAGAACCACACGGTCAATGGCGGGCTCGGCGAAGCTGTCGCCGGCCTGCTGATGCGCGAGGGCGTGCATCCGGCCTTCCGCATGATCGGCCTGCCGGACGAGTTCCTCGCCGCAGGCGCACTGCCGACGCTGCACGACCGCTACGGCATCTCGACGGACGCCCTCTGCAACAGGGTCAAGGGCTGGCTGAAATAGCCTGAGCACGCTGCGGCTCCCGCCAAGAGGAGCTCGCGACGGGGAGGTATGATGACGACGATCGGCTTCGTAGGACTCGGCTCGATGGGCCTGCCCATGGCGATCAACCTGGGCAAGGCCGGGTTTGCCGTGACGGGCTTCGACCTGCGTGCCGAGGCCCGCGGGGCCCTGGAGGCAGCGGGAGGCCGGGCCGCCGGCTCGCTCACGGAGGCATTCTCCGGCCGGGATGCCGCCGTGCTCATGGTCGTCAATGCCGCGCAGGCCGAGGATATCCTGTTCGGCCGGGCCGCGCTGGC
>NZ_JAKFED010000029.1:0-6258 GCF_036675845.1 Allobosea sp.
GCCTATCGCGAGCGCATCCTCGCCGCCCGGCCGGAAGGCTGCGACTTCACGCCGCTGATGACCTGCTATCTCACCGATACGACCGTGCCCGAGGAGATCGAGCGCGGCTTCCGCGACGGCGTCTGGGCCGCCGCCAAGCTCTATCCCGCCGGCGCCACCACCAACGCCCATCACGGCGTCACCGATATCCGCGCGCTCGGCCCCGTGCTGGAGCGGATGGAGAAGATCGGCATGCCGGTGCTGGTCCATGGCGAGGCGACCGATCCGGCAGTCGACATCTTCGACCGCGAGGCGGTATTCATGGAGCAGGAGATGCTGCCGCTCCTGAAGCGCCATCAGGGGCTGAAGGTGGTGATCGAACATGTCACGACCGCCGAGACGGTGGCGATCGTCCGCGCCCATGCCGGCCGTGCCGCCGGCACGATTACGCCACATCACCTCATCATCAACCGCACCTCGCTGTTCCAGGGCGGGCTGCGGCCGCATCTCTACTGCCTGCCGGTCGCCAAGCGCGAGAGCCACCGCCTCGCTCTGTGCGAGGCCGTCACCTCCGGCGATGCCTGCTTCTTCATCGGCACCGACACGGCGCCGCATCTGCGCGGTGCCAAGCAGGCCGAGTGCTGCTCGGCCGGCGTCTTCGGCGGCGCGACCGCGCTGCAGACCTATGTCCAGGTCTTCGACGAAGCGGGTGCGCTCGACCGCTTCGAGGCTTTCGCGTCCGAGAATGGCGCGCGCTTCTACGGCCTGCCGCTCAACGAAGGCACGATCACGCTGGAGCGGCGGCCGAGCCGGGCGCTGGCGGCGGTCGAGGTCGAGGACAGCGAGGTCGTGATCTTCCGCGGCGCCGAGAGCCTGCCCTGGTCGATCGGCGAGGTCAGGCCATGAGCGACAGCGGGAACAGGTCGTGAGCGACAGCGAGGGCAGGTCATGAGCGACAGCGCGATCGGCGAGGCGGTGGCCAATCTGCTGTTCCGGGCCGGCGCCGTGCATGTCAGCCGCCAGCAGCCCTTCGTGCTCGCGGCCGGCTGGGCGAGCCCGGTCTATGTCGATGTCCGCCTGCTGCTCGGCGATCCGCAATTGCGCCGCGCCGTCACCGATCTCGCCGTGCGCTATGCCGATGCCGCTTTCCCGGCCGGCAGCTTCGACGCCGTCGCCGGGGCCGAGACCGCCGGCATCCCCTTCGCCTCCTGGTTCGCCGACCGCACCGGGCTGAAGCTGCGCTATGTCCGCAAGCGCCCGCTCGGTGTCGGCCGTAACGCCCAGGTCGAGGGCGGGCCGGTCGAGGGCCTGCGCGTGCTGCTGGTCGACGACCTCACCACCGATGGCGGCAGCAAGCTCGGCTTCGCGCGCGGCCTGCGGGCGGCCGGCGCCAGCGTCGAGCACGTCCTGACGATCTTCTACCACGACGTCTTTCCGGGCGCCGGCGAGCGGCTGCGCGAGGCCGGGCTCAGCCTGCACCCGCTCGCCACCTGGGCCGATGTCCTGCGCGCCGATGCCGGCCGCGAGCTCGTGGTCGAGGACCGCGCCGAGATCGAGCGCTTCCTTGCCGATCCCGTCGCCTGGTCGACGCGCCATGGCGGCCGAGCCGGCCTTTCGCCGCGCGTTTGATCCGGAAGGAACCTGCCATGAAATCGAAGCCCCGGAACGATGCCGCCATGGCGGATGCCGCGGCAGCCGCGCCGATCACCGACCCGCCGGGCGCCGGCAACGTCGAGCTCGCGGCGACGCAGAAGATCGCGCTGGGGCAGGTCTCGACACGGCGCGAGCACGACCTGCTCGGCGAGATCGAGGTGCCGGCCGATGCCTATTGGGGCGTGCACACGCTGCGCGCCGTCGGAAATTTCCCGATCACCGGCGTGCCGGTCGGCCATTTTCCCGAGTTCGTCCGGGCGCTGGCCCTGGTCAAGCAGGCGGCGGCGCGCGCCAATCGCCGCCTCGGCAACCTGCCGGCCGCCAAGGCCGAGGCGATCGAGCGCGCCTGCGAGCTGATCGCGGTCGAAGGGCGCTTTCGCGACCAGTTCGTCGTCGATGCCGTGCAGGGCGGGGCCGGCACCTCGACCAACATGAACGCCAACGAGGTCATCGCCAACGTCGCGCTCGAGCTGATGGGCCGGGAGAAGGGCGACTATGCCGCGCTCCATCCCAATGACGACGTCAACATGGCGCAATCGACCAACGACGCCTATCCGACGGCGCTGCGCCTCGCCGTGATCTTCGCCACCGAGCCGATGATGGCGGCGCTCGACGAGCTCGCCTTCGCCTTCAAGGCCAAGGCGGTCGAGTTCGCCGACGTGCTCAAGATCGGCCGCACCCAGCTCCAGGACGCCGTGCCGATGACGCTCGGCCAGGAGTTCGACGCCTTCTTCGCCACGATCAAGGAGGATGTCTCGCGGCTGCGCGAGGCGGCGGCGCTGTTCCGCGAGGTCAATCTCGGCGCCACCGCGATCGGCACCGGCATCACCGCCGACGCCCGCTATGCCTCGCTCGCCATCGAGGAGCTGTCGCGCGCCGCCCGCCAGCCCATGGTGCCGGCGACGAACCTGATCGAGGCGACCTCGGACATGGGCGCCTTCGTGCTGTTCTCCGGCGTGCTCAAGCGCGTCGCGGTCAAGCTCTCGAAGATCTGCAACGATCTGCGCCTGCTCTCCAGCGGGCCGCGCGCCGGCTTCAGCGAGATCCGGCTGCCGGCGGTCCAGGCCGGCTCCTCGATCATGCCGGGCAAGGTCAACCCGGTGATCCCGGAGGTGGTCAACCAGGTCGCCTATCTGGTGATCGGCCATGACCTGACGGTGACGCTCTGCGCCGAGGGCGGCCAGCTCCAGCTCAACGCCTTCGAGCCGACCATCGGCTATTGCCTGCTCTCCTCGCTGCGCCACCTCACCGCGGCGGTAACGACGCTGACCACGCGCTGCGTCACCGGCATCGAGGCCGACCGCGAGCGCTGCCTGGCGCTGGTCGAGGATTCGATCGGCCTCGTCACGGCGCTCGTGCCACGGCTCGGCTACGAGGCCTCGTCTCGGGTCGCCCGGCGCGCCCTCGCCGAGAAGCGCAAGGTCGCCGAGATCGTGCTCGAGGAAGGCCTGCTCACCCGCGCCGAGCTCGACGAACTGCTGAAGATCGAGGCGATGACCGCGCCGTCGCGGCCGAAACCCGCGGCATCGCCGCGCCCCTGAGGGCGACATTCTACCGGAGTGGACGATGAACGAGCTGTTGAACTGGCTGCTCCAGCAGAAGGGCAGCATGAACACCTATCTCGAATTCCAGGCTCGCGCCTTGGAACTGCGGGCGAGCGAGCCGGAGCATGTCGCGCTGCTGCGCCTGCTCGCCGACCTCGCCGGCCGCTTCGCCGAAGCCTATGACGGCCGCCCGCTCGCGGTCGATGTCGCGGAGGGCGCGCTGCAGCAGCTCACCGGGCTGATCGAGGCGGCGCTCGCCCCGCATGCCGCCGACCCGGCGCATCGCCTCGCCTTGCTCAACCGGATCGGCGCGGCCGAACTCGCCTGAAGCGCCGGCGCTCGAGACGCCCTGGGGGATCGAATTTCAGGGCGACGGCTTCGTCTGCATGAATTGTCTTTGAAGTTATCCATTTTCATGAAATACGATTTCAGTAACTGTTTTTCATGGGATGGTTCTGTATTTCATGGGCGCCGGGCAAAGGAAGCCATTCTCGGGGGCGATGACCGCTTTTCACGGCCGCCGGCTGCCGGAAGCGGCGACGCCGGTCGGTTATGCGGCCCTGATCGATGCCTATGACCTCTCCGTCCCGATCCCGCTCACCCTGGCTGCGATAGGTCCTCGTCACAAGCTCTACCAGTCGGATGGCTGGAGCCTCTACACGCCGCGGCACGCGCCTGAGGCTGATCTCGCCGGGCACCTGACCTTCGCCCTGCGCTATGAGGGGTTGGATCTGGCGGTGCTGAAGACGGTGTTTCGCGCCACTGGGCCCGCCGCCATCGCGGATATCGTGCGCGCGGCCCCGACCGGCGGCTATGCCCGGCGGCTGTGGTTTCTCTATGAGTGGATGCTGGATGAACGGCTCGACCTGCCCGATGCCGGGCAGGGGGCGTATGTCCCCGTCGTCGATCCGAAACGGCAATGGGCGGCGGCGGCTGTGACCTCGACACGCCATCGCGTGAAGAACAACCTGCCCGGCACGCCGGCTTTTTGCCCGATGATCTCCCGGATCCCGGTGCTCGACGCCTTCGTTGCCCGGAATCTTGCCGGCGAGGCCCGCCGCCTGATCGCCGAGGTGCCGGCCGACCTGCTGGCACGGACGGCGGCCTTCCTGCTGCTGAAGGATTCACGGTCGAGCTTCCAGATCGAGGGCGAGGACCCGCCACAGGATCGCATCCAGCGCTGGGGTCAGGTGATCGGCGAGGCGGGCCGGCGTCCGATCGAGCGCGACGAGCTGGAGCGACTGCAGCGTATCGTCATCGGCGACGCGCGTTTCGTCCATCTGGGCCTGCGGACCGATGGCGGCTTCGTCGGCGAGCATGAGCGCAGTACGGGGGCGCCCATTCCTGAGCACATCAGTGCGCAGCCCGGGGACCTGCCGGCGCTGGTCGAGGGGCTGGTGGCTTTCGACAGGGGAGCGGCCCAGGAGCTCGACCCGGTGCTCGCCGCTGCCGTCCTGGCCTTCGGCTTCGTCTATATCCACCCTTTCGAGGATGGGAACGGCCGCCTCCACCGTTATCTCATCCACCATGTCCTGGCCGAGCGCGGCTTCAATCCACCGGGTCTGGTCTTCCCCGTCTCGGCGGTCATCCTCGACCGCATCGACGACTACCGCCGAACCCTGGAAAGCTATTCCCGCCGCCTGCTGCCGCAGCTGCGCTGGCGGCCGACCGATCGCGGCAATGTCGAGGTCCTCAACGACACGATCGACTTCTACCGCTATTTCGATGCGACCCCACACGCAGAATTCCTTTTCGCCTGCGTCGCCCGGACGGTCGATGTCGACCTGCCGGCGGAGACGGCTTTCCTGAAGGCCTACGACGCATTCAAGCGCCGGATATTGGCAATGCTCGACATGCCGGACAGGCTGATCGACCTGCTGTTCCGCTTCCTGCGCCAGAATGACGGGCGGCTCTCGAAGCGGGCGTGCGAGCGCGAATTCGCCGGCCTGACCGAGGACGAGCTGGTCCGGATCGAGGGCATCTATGCCGATCTTCGGGCGGATTTCTGAAGGCGCAAAGCTGTATCGGTGGGCCGCCGCAAAAGAGCGGTCGCTTTACGGCGTTGCTCCGACTTCGGCCGGGCCGTGTGCTATCCGGGCTCATCAAAAGCCGGTTTTTGGTTTAGTGAAGCTGGCGGAAGCGCGGGCTCCACCTGCGCGAAGACATCGAGAACCCGGGAAAGACACCGCCTCATGGCGTAAGATCGAGTGCGCATGATGCGCGCATGACGTTCCGAAATGAAAAAATGAAGCAATATCAGTTTATTAGATTCTCCGTGGCGCCGATGATGGACTGGACCGACCGGTATTGCCGCGTCGTCCATCGCCTGATGTCGCGCCGCGCCCTGCTCTATACCGAGATGGTGACGGCGCAGGCGGTGATCCGCGGCGACCGGCAGCGCCTGATCGGCTTCGATCCTTTCGAGCACCCCGTCGCGCTGCAACTCGGCGGCAACGATCCCGACCTGCTGGCGCAGGCGGCGCGGATCGGCGCCGATTACGGCTATGACGAGATCAACTTGAACTGCGGCTGCCCCTCCGACCGGGTCCAGGGCGGCGCTTTCGGCGCCTGCCTGATGCGCGAGCCGGCGCTGGTCGGCGACTGTGTCGCGGCGATGAAGGCGGCGGTCAGGGTCCCCGTCACGGTGAAATGCCGGCTCGGCGTCGACGACCAGGACCCGGAAGCGGCGCTCGACGCTCTGACCGCCGCGGTCCGCGCGGCGAATGTCGACGCGCTGATCGTCCACGCCCGCAAGGCCTGGCTGCAGGGGCTCTCGCCCAAGGAGAACCGCGAGGTTCCGCCGCTCGACTACAGCCGCGCCTACCGGCTGAAGGCCGCCAATCGCGACCTGCCGATCTCCGTCAATGGCGGCATCCGCGCCCCTGCCGAATGGCTGCCGCATCTGGCCCATCTCGACGGCGTCATGCTTGGTCGAGAGGCCTATCAGAACCCGGAAGTACTGCTCCAGGTCGATCCGCTGCTGTTCGGCGAGGCGGCGCCGGTGGCCGATGCCTTCGAGATGCTGGAGGCGCTCGAACCCTTCATCGCCGCGCATCTGGAGCGCGGCGGGCGTCTCCACGCC
>NZ_JAKFED010000071.1:0-28683 GCF_036675845.1 Allobosea sp.
CAGGATGCGAAAAAGTGGGAACCGGTTTTTCGCGATCATCCTGCTCTCACTCCTTGATGAGAGACGGATTCAGCTTTCAGACGGAAGCGCTTCGCGATTCCGTCTGAAAGCATCCGGCTCTAGCGGGCATCCTGTGGGAGCCCCCGATCAGAACCCGCCCATCGCTTGCGGCAGCATCCGTTTCAGCACCTCGTCGCGGCGGATCCAGGTGTGATAGAGCGCCGCACCGATATGCGTCAGAATGAGGACGATCAGCAGATAGCCCACCCAGCGGTGGAGGGTGAACAACTGCGTCGCCAGCGCTTCGTTCTTGCCGACGATCGGCGGGAGATTGAACAGTCCGAAGAAGGGTGTCGGCGCGCCATACACGGAGTTGGCGATGTAGCCGACGATCGGCATGGCCAATAGGAGCACATAAAGCGAAGTGTGCACGGCCGAGGACACGGACTTCTGCCATGGCTCAATTCCCGGATCGGCGACCGGCGCGCCGACGATAAGCCGATTGAGCAGGCGCAGGATCATCAGGATCAGGATCGTGAGACCGAGCGATTTGTGGAAATTGTAGAGGGCGTCCTGGGTCGGTCCCTTTTCCACGCGGGTCATCGCGATCGCCACAGGCGCGGTCGTCAACACACAGGCGGCGATCAGCCAGTGGAGCAATTTTGATGTCGCCGGGTAATGGTCAGTCCTCGCGCCGTAAGTCATCGCTTCCTCCCGGGCCGGCCATACTCCGCATCCTGACCAAGCAACGCCGATGCACAGCCGCTGGTTCAACCCGCTTGGGAATGCCGTCCTCGCGCCGCTTTGGGCTCGCCGTCGGATGCAAGCCATCTTCCCATAACCGGTGCCCCGAAGGAGGCGTGCGGCGCTACTCCGGGGCCAGAGGCGAACCGATCGGACCTGATCCTGCGGCTTGACATCGCGCTTACGAATCCCCGCCCGGCGAGAAGAAGCAGAGCAGTTCGCCGGCATCGTTGATGCAGAGATGCCAGAGCCCGTCGGGCGACTGGCGGGCCTTTTGATAGGGGATTTCGAGGATGAGCGGCCGGCGGCGCTCCTTCGGCCACATCGGATGCCGGCCCGGCGCGATGGTCACGACGAAGCCGGATCGGCTCTCCCGCACCGCGCCGGCGTCGATCCTCGCACAATCGGCCGAAGAACAGCATTCGAACGGGTAGTCCCAGCCGCTGGCGGCCTGGTGGGAGCGCGTCGGCGTTGTTCCAGCGGCGAGCATGATCGCCATCGTGATCGAGGCAAGAACGCGCATCGGCCAGCCCTCGACACGAGCTTCCGGCTTGAACACGGCAGATGAAAGGCGCTGAGACAACAGATAGAGGCGCGGGGAACTCTCTCCTGGAAGGAGAGGGCAGGGTGAGGTGTAGGACATTCACCCAGTTCCGCGAACGCTAGATCGCCGTGCGTCCATTCGGACGCACGGCGATCTAGCTCTTTGTTGTAGCATCGGATTCAACCGAAAACCGGATTCCACTTTTCGGTCCGATGCTCTAGCCGCGCGGTTGGGTTCAAGCCAACGTTTCCAGTCCGAACACCTCACCCCTACCCCTCTCCTTCCAGGAGAGGGGTTTCCTGCGCCTGTTCCCACCGTCAGCGCATTCTTAGGGCATTGGACACGTCGAGCTTTTCGTCACAATGAGGCGGACAAGCGCGCCACAAGGGCGAGCATGACGGCGGCCTGACGATGTCGGAGGAGCTCGGAAAACGCGAGCGTCAAGGCCAAGTCGAACCTCGGCGCGACGATAGCGCCTCAAATGCGTCCTGTCTGTCAAGTGCCTCCTTGCACAGGGCCGGGCCACCTGCAAAGCTTGCATGATCGCGAAAGGGCCTGATGGCCCGGAGAAACCCGCATCAGACGGGGCGACAGGGTGGAGACGACGATCGTGGCAAGCGCCCCCGCCGGCGTGGCGGACACCTTTCCGAAGCTGCTGACGCGCAATGCGCGCGAACGAGGTTCGCGCGTCGCGTTCCGGCACAAGGATCTCGGCATCTGGCAGTCCTGGAACTGGGCGCAGGTGACCGAGCAGATCCGCGGCTATGCCAAAGGCCTGCAGGAGCTCGGCCTGAAGCGCGGCGACAAGATCGCCATCGTCGGCTACAACCGGCCGCGCCTGTACTGGTCGATGGCGGCGGCGCAATGGCTCGGCGCGATCCCGGTCCCGGTCTATGCCGACAGCGTCGCCGACGAGATGGCCTATGTGCTCGACCATGCCGGCGCGGTCTTCGCCTGCGTCCAGGACCAGGAGCAGGTCGACAAGATCCTCTCCGTCGCCGACCGCCTGCCGGCCTTGCGCCACATGCTCTATGACGAGCCGCGCGGCCTGCGCGACTACGACCACGCCAAGCTGCACGACATCAGCGCGGTGATCGAGGCCGGCCGGACCGCGCTCAAGGCCGATCCGGCCGTCGATGCGGCGCTCGACGCCGAGATGGAGCAGGGCGCCGGCTCCGACCTCGCCATCATCCTTTACACCTCGGGCACCACCGGCCGGCCCAAGGGCGTGATGCTCAGCCATTACAACGTCATCACCGCCGCCGAGATCGGCTGTGCCTTCGACGGGCTGAACGAGAGCGACGAGATCATCGCCTATCTGCCGATCGCCTGGGTCGGCGACCATGTCTTCTCCTACGCCCAGGCGATCATCGCCGGCTTCTGCGTCAACTGCCCGGAGGGGCCCGAGACCGTCGTCGACGACCGCCGCGAGATCGGCACCACCTACGCCTTCGCGCCGCCGCGCGTCTTCGAGACGATGCTGACCGTCACCATGGTGCGCATGGAGGACGCCGGTCCGCTGATGCGCAGGATGTTCCACTACTTCCTCGGCGTGGCGAAGAAGCACGGCGAGAAGATCCTCAATGGCGAGAGCGTGCCGCTCGGCGCGCGCCTGCTCTACAAGCTCGGCGACATCCTGGTCTACGCCCCCTTACGCAACCGCTTCGGCCTGACCAGGATCAAGGTCGGCTACACCGCCGGCGAGGCCATCGGCCCCGAGCTCTTCCGCTTCTACCGTTCGATCGGCGTCAACCTGAAGCAGCTCTACGGCCAGACCGAAGCCGGCGTCTACATCACCATGCAGCCCGACGGCGAGATCAAGGCCGACACGGTCGGCCGGCCGGCGCCGCAGGTCGAGATCCGCATCGACGACAATGGCGAGGTGCTCTACCGCTCGCCCTCGATCTTCCGCGGCTACTACAAGGACGAGGCGAAGACCGCCGAGACCATGACCGCCGACGGCTATGTCCGCTCCGGCGATGCCGGCTTCTTCGACGAGAGCGGCCATCTCAAGATCATCGACCGCGCCAAGGATGTCGGCAAGCTCAACTCGGGCGACCTGTTCCCGCCGAAATACATCGAGAACAAGCTGAAGTTCTATCCCAACATCAAGGAGGTCGTCGCCTTCGGCCAGGGCCACGACTACGCGACCGTGGCGCTGAACATCGACCTCACCGCCGTCGGCAACTGGGCCGAGCGCAACAACGTCGTCTACGCCTCCTATCAGGAGCTCGCCGGCCACCCGCTGGTCTATGACATGATGGCCAAGCATGTCGACGAGGTGAACCGCTCGCTCGCCGCCGAGCCGATGATGGGCGGCGCCCAGATCAAGCGCTTCCTGATCCTGCACAAGGAGCTCGACGCCGACGATGGCGAGCTGACCCGGACCCAGAAGGTCCGCCGCGGCTTCATCGCCGAGCGTTATGCGCCGCTGGTGAATGCGCTCTATGATGGCTCGACCGAGGCCGACATCTCGACCGAGGTGACCTTCGAGGACGGCCGCAAGGGCACGATCTCGGCCAGGGTCAAGGTCCGCGACGCGAAGACCTATCCGGCCACGGCGCCGGCAGCCGCCACGGCGGCAAAGGAGGCGGCATGAACGCCGAACCGATGAACGTCACCGGCGAGCCGATCACCGGCAAGGGCGAGGTCCTGCTCTCGGTCGAGAACGTCTCGCTGCGCTTCGGCGGGGTCAAGGCGATCACCGACGTCTCCTTCGACATCCGCAAGGGCGAGGTCCGCGCCATCATCGGCCCCAACGGCGCCGGCAAGACCTCGATGCTGAACTGCATCAACGGCTTCTACCACCCGCAGGAAGGCCGCATCACCTATAAGGGCGTGCAGCGGACCAAGGTCCGGCCGCATCAGGCGGCCGCCGCCGGCATCGCCCGCACCTTCCAGAACGTCGCCTTGTTCAAGGGCATGTCGACGCTCGACAACATCATGACCGGGCGCACCCTGAAGATGCGCGGCAACCTGTTCTGGCAGCTGCTGCGCCACGGCCCGGCGATGGACGAGGAGATCGCGCACCGCAAGGTGGTCGAGGACATCATCGACTTCCTGCAGATCGAGCACATCCGCAAATTGCCGGTCGGCAAGCTGCCCTACGGGCTGCAGAAGCGGGTCGAGCTCGGCCGGGCGCTCGCCATGGAGCCGGAGCTCCTGCTGCTCGACGAACCGATGGCCGGCATGAACCTCGAGGAGAAGGAGGACATGTGCCGCTTCATCCTCGACGTGAACAACCAGTTCGGCACCACGATCGCCTTGATCGAGCATGACATGGGCGTGGTCATGGACCTCTCCGACCGCGTCGTCGTGCTCGAATACGGCCGCAAGATCGCCGATGGCACGCCGGCCGAGGTCAAGGCGAACCAGAAGGTGATCGACGCCTATCTCGGAGTGGCGCACTGATGGCCCCAATCCTCACTCACAAGCCTTTCGTCATTGCGAGGAGCGCAGCGACGAAGCAACCCAGGAGGGCTCGCTCTGCCGCCCCTGGATTGCTTCGCTGCGCTCGCAATGACGGGCAGCATCAAGGCACCCAGCCATGAGCGACGTCGCCGCGCAGCCCACGCCAAACCTCCTTGCCAATGGCTGGGTCAGGAGCGGCCTGATCATCGTCGCGGTGGTGGCCGCCGCGATCATCGGCGCCCGGTTCGATCCGTCGGGCACGATCCACGCCATCTTCGTCGACCCGTTCCAGCAGATGGCCCAGGCGCCCGACCTGCTGGCCCAGACGGTCTGGGAGGGGCTGGTCTCGGGCGTGCTCTACGCCCTGATCGCGCTCGGCTTCGTGCTGATCTTCAAGGCCTCGGGCGTGTTCAACTTCGCCCAGGGCATCATGGTGGTGTTCGCGGCGCTGACCCTGGTCGGCCTACACGAAATGGGCGTCCCGGCTTTCGTCGCGGTGTTCCTGACGCTCGGCGTCATGTTCGTGCTTGCTGTCGCGATCGAGCGCGTGGTCTTGCGCCCGCTGGTCAACCAGCCCGACATCATCCTGTTCATGGCGACCTTCGGGATCACCTATTTCCTGATCGGCTTCGGCGAAGCCGTGTTCGGCGGCAGCCCCAAGCAGATGATCACCAGCGAGCTCTATCTGCCCAGCGGCTCGCTCGACGCCAAGATCCTCGGCGGCTTCGTCTCCTTCCAGAAGATCGACATCGCTGCCGCGATCATCGCCTCGCTGATGATCGCGGCGCTCGCCCTGTTCTTCCAGTACACTCGCATCGGCCGGGCGCTGCGGGCCGTCGCCGACAGCCACAAGGCGGCGCTCTCGGTCGGCATCTCGCTCAACCAGATCTGGGTGATCGTCTGGTTCACCGCCGGCATCGTCGCGCTGATCACCGGCATCATGTGGGGCGCGCGCTCGGACGTCTCCTTCGCGCTCGAGATCGTGGCGCTGAAGGCGCTTCCGGTGCTGATCCTCGGCGGCTTCACCTCGATCCCCGGCGCCATCGTCGGCGGGCTGATCATCGGCATCGGCGAGAAGCTCGGCGAGTTCTACTGGGGGCCGCTGATCGGCGGCGGCATCGAGAGCTGGCTCGCCTATTTCATCGCGCTGGGCTTCCTGCTGTTCCGGCCGCAGGGCCTGTTCGGCGACAAGATCATCGAACGCATCTGAGGGGCTGACCCGTGTTCTACCGCGAAGCCGGCCAATACAAATCCACCTACACCGCCGACATGGCCGTGTTCCCGATCAGGCAGGACCGGATCGGCATCGCCGTGATCTTAGGCATCGCCTTCGTCGGCGTGCCCCTGCTCGGCAACGACTTCTTCATCACCTCGGTGATGATCCCGTTCCTGGTGTTCTCGCTCGCCGCGATCGGTCTCAACATCCTCACCGGCTATACCGGGCTGATCTCGCTCGGCACCGCCGCCTTCATGGGCGTCGGCGCCTATTCCTGCTACAAGCTGACGACGATCTTCCCGGACGTGAACGTCATCGTCCTGGTCCTGCTCTCGGGGCTGTTCTCGGCGGCGGTCGGCGTGTTCTTCGGCCTGCCCTCGCTGCGCATCAAGGGCTTCTACCTCGCCGTCGCGACGCTCGCCGCGCAGTTCTTCCTGCAATGGGCCTTCGTGCGTGTGCCCTGGCTGTTCAACTACAACGCCTCGGGCGCGATCGAGGTGCCACAGCGGCTCGTCTTCGACATCCCGGTCACCGGCGCCTCCGCCTCGCCCGAGACGCGCTATTTCGTCTGCCTCGGCCTGGTCGTGGTCCTGACCTGGTTCGCCTCGAACCTGGTCCATGGCAAGCTCGGCCGTTCCTGGATGGCGGTTCGCGACATGGACATCGCCGCCGAGCTGATGGGCATCAAGCTGCTCAACGCCAAGCTGCTCGCCTTCGCCGTCTCCTCCTTCTATGCCGGCGTCGCCGGCGCGATGATGATCTTCTTCTGGTACGGCACGGCCGAAGCGGCCGACGTGTTCAACATCCGCCTCTCCTTCAACATCCTGTTCATGGTCATCATCGGGGGCCTCGGCTCGCTGATCGGCTCCTTCATGGGCGCCGCCTTCATCGCCAGCCTGCCGACCATGCTGAAATTCGGACTGCCGGCGCTGGGCGTGCCGCTCACCGGCGCAGCGGCGGAGCATGTCACCTTCATGCTGGTCGGCGCGCTGATCATCTTCTTCCTGATCGTCGAGCCACATGGCCTCGCCCGGCTCTGGCAGATCGGGAAGCAGAAATTGCGGACGTGGCCTTTCCCCTACTGAGCCGGGGAAGAGGTCCAAAGGAAACGACCTGCCGCAATCCCCAAGCGGCGGGCACCGGAAGACGGAGCGGCCCCGGCCTCTCCGGTCCAACCCACGGAGGAAGCAGATGAAGAAGAGCAGCATGATCAAGGGCGTCGCGCTCGGCGCACTCCTCGCAGGCACCGCCCTCGCCGCCCCGGCGCTGGCGCAGGACAGCGTCTACTTCGCCAACAACGCCTATCGCACCGGCCCCTTCTCCGGCTCGGGCATCCCGATCGGCGACGGCATGCGCGACTACATCACCATGATCAACGAGCGCGACGGCGGCGTGAACGGCGTCAAGGTGATCTACGAGGAATGCGAAACCGGCTACGACACCAAGAAGTCGATCGAGTGCTACGAGCAGGCCAAGTCGAAGAACACCATCCTCTACAGCCCCTGGTCGACCGGAGCGACGCTGGCCGCGATCCCGCGCGCCCATGTCGACAAGATCCCGATCCTGTCCATGGCCTATGGCCTCTCGGCCTCGGCCGACGGCACCAACTTCCCCTGGGTCTTCATCCCGCCGCTGACCTATTGGGACGGCGCCTCGCTGATGGTGAAGCACATGGCCGCCGAGCTCGGCGGCATGGACAAGCTCAAGGGCAAGAAGCTCGGCCTGATCCATCTCGACGCGCCCTTCGGCAAGGAGCCGATCCCGGTTCTCGAGAACCTGGCCAAGAAGTACGGCTTCGAGCTCAAGCTCTATCCGGTCGCTGCCGCCGACATGCAGAACCAGGGCTCGCTCTGGCTCTCGATCCGCCGCGACCGGCCGGATTTCCTCTACAACCAGGGCTGGGGGGCGATGAACCCGACCGCGGTCAAGGAGGCGATCAAGAACAACTTCCCGATCGGCAAGCTGGTCGGCGTCTGGTGGGCGGGCGGCGATGACGACGCGCGCGCCGGCGGGGCGGAAGCCAAGGGTTACAAGTCGCTGAACTTCAACGCCGCCGGCCAGGACTTCCCGGTCATCCAGGACATCCTCAAGCATGTCGTGGAGAAGGGGAAGAGCACCACGCCGAAGGAGAAGGTCGGCGAGAACCTCTATAATCGCGGCGTCTACAACTCGATGCTGGTCGTCGAGGCGATCCGCAATGCCCAGAAGCTGACCGGCAAGAAGGTCGTCACCTCCGAGGACATGCGCCGCGGTCTCGAAAGCCTGAACATCGACGCGGCCCGCCTCAAGGAAATCGGCATGGCGAACTTCGCCTCGCCGGTGAAGATCTCCTGCACCGACCATTCCGGCCATCACAAGGCCTATGTCGCCGAATGGGACGGCACGAAGTGGACCCAGAAGGGCGAGTGGATCGAGCCGCTGAAGGAGGAGGTCCGGCCGCTCATCGAGGCTGCCGCCAAGGACTATGTCGAGAAGGCCGGCAACTGGCCGAAGCGGACCGAGCCCTGCGAGAAGTCGTCCTGATCCAAACCCTTCTCCCCTCGGGGGAGAAGGTGTCGCCGAAGGCGACGGATGAGGGAAGTTTCCCTCATCCGTCGTCCTTCCCTCATCCGACCCGGCTTCGCCGGGCCACCTTCTCCCGACGTATGTCGGGTGTTCCCGAGATACGCAGACAAGTACCAATCCCGGGCATGCCCGGGATTGGTGGGAGAAGGAAGGAGCTTGCGATGTCCACCGACACCCTCGAACAGCCCGCGACCGCTGCCGCGACGGACGCCATCCTGTCGCTGAACAACATCGAGGTGATCTACGATCACGTCATCCTGGTGCTGAAGGGCGTCTCGCTGCAGGTGCCGCGCAAGGGCATCGTCGCGATTCTCGGCGCCAACGGCGCGGGGAAGACGACGACGCTGAAGGCGATCTCGAACCTGCTCAAGGCCGAGCGCGGCGAGGTCACCAAGGGCTCGATCGTCTTCGACGGCGAGCGCGTCGACCGCATGTCGCCGAGCGAGCTGGTCCGCCGCGGCTGCATCCAGGTGATGGAGGGCCGGCACTGCTTCGGCCATCTCTCGATCGAGGAGAACCTGCTCACCGGCGCCTTCACCCGCCGCGACGGCAATGCCGCGATCAAGCGCGATCTCGAGAAGATCTACGAGCTCTTCCCGCGCCTGAAGCAGCGCCGCAGCTCGCAGGCCGGCTACACCTCCGGCGGCGAGCAGCAGATGTGCGCGGTCGGCCGCGCCATGATGTCGAAGCCGAAGATGATCCTGCTCGACGAGCCGTCCATGGGGCTGGCGCCGCAGATCGTCGAGGAGATCTTCGAGATCGTTCGCCGGCTCAATGCCGAGGAGGGCGTCTCCTTCCTCGTCGCCGAGCAGAACACCAACATGGCCCTGCGCTACGCCACCTATGGCTACATCATGGAAACCGGCCGCGTCGTCATGGACGGCGAGGCGCAGATGCTGCGCGAGAACGAGGACGTCAAGGAGTTCTATCTCGGCGTCGCCGAGGGCGCCAAGAAGTCGTTCCGCGAGGTCAAGAGCTACAAGCGCCGCAAGCGCTGGCTGTCGTGAGACGGCCGCCGAAAATCCGCCGCAGCAAGGGTCCAGGGCCTGACCGATGCTCTATCTCGTCATCGTTCTGCTGCTCCTCGCATTGATCTTCGGGCCGCAGTTCTGGGTCCGGCACGAGATGGCGAAACATGCGGCGGCGCGGCCCGATCTGCCCGGCACGGGCGGCGAGCTCGCCCGCCATCTGCTCGACCGTTTCCAGCTCGGCACGGTCGCGGTCGAGACCACGGCCGCCGGCGACCATTACGATCCGGAAGCAAGAGCGGTGCGGCTCTCGCCGGGCAATCATGACGGCCGCTCGATCACCGCCGTTGCGGTTGCCGCCCACGAGGTCGGGCATGCCATCCAGCATGCGCAGGGCAGCACGCTGTTCAGCGCGCGCACCGGGCTGGCGCGGCTGCTCGGCCGCATCGACAAGGTCGCCATGGTCGTGCTGGTGACGGCGCCGATCGTCGCCATCCTGACCCGCGTGCCTTCGATCGGGCTGTTCCAGCTCGGCCTCGCCATCGCGCTTCTCGGCATCGGCCTCGTCGTGCACCTGGTGACGCTGCCGCTCGAATTCGACGCCAGCTTCGGCAAGGCGCTGCCGATCCTGACCTGCGACGGCTATCTCCATCCCGGCGACGTGCCGGCGGCGCGCGGCGTGCTCAGGGCGGCGGCGCTGACCTATGTCGCCGGCGCGCTGGTCGGGCTTTTGAACTTCCTGCGCCTCCTGCGCTTCATCCGATGACCGACGCCATTCCCCGAGGATCCGAGCGATGAGCGAGCACTACGACGATCTCGAGACGCGTTCGCCACAGGCACGGGAAGCCGCGCTGTTCTCCCGCCTGCCCTCCGTGCTCGAGGCCGCGCTCGCGACGCCGGGCTATGGCGCCCACCTCGCCGGCATCGAGCCGGCTGCGGTGCAAGATCGTGCCGCCCTCGCCCGCCTGCCGATCCTGCGCAAGGCCGACATGCCGGCGCTGCAACAGGCCGCGCTGCCCTTCGGCGGCTTCACCGCGGCGCCGCTCGGCTCCTTCGGCCGGCTCTTCACCTCGCCCGGCCCGATCTTCGAGCCGGAAGGCATCGGCGCGGACCCGTGGTCCACGGCGCGCGGGCTCTTCGCAGCCGGCTTCCGTCAGAGCGATGTCGTCCTCAACACCTTCGGCTACCATCTGACGCCCGGCGGCTTCATCATGGATTCCGCCGCACGTGCGCTGGGCTGCCCGGTGATCCCGGCCGGTCCCGGCAACACCGAGCAGCAGATGGAGGTGATCGCCGCCTACCGGCCGAGCGCCTATCTCGGCACGCCGGATTTCCTCAAGATCCTGATCGAGGCCGCCGATGCCCGCGGCGTCGACATTTCCTGCATCAGGCGCGCCGTGGTTTCCGGGGCCGCCTTCCCGCCCTCGCTGCAGGAATGGGTGCGGGGGCGCGGCATCGACGCCTACCAGCTCTACGCTACCGCCGATATCGGCCTGATCGCCTATGAGACCGCCGCTCGCGACGGCATGATCCTGAACGAGGACCTGATCGTCGAGATCGTCCGGCCGGGCACCGGAGATCCCGTAGCCGAAGGCGAGGTCGGCGAGATCGTCGTCACCAATCTCGACCCGCACCATCCCCAGATCCGGCTCGCCGTCGGCGATCTCACCGCGATCCTGCCCGGCGTCAGCGCCTGCGGCCGGACGGGAAGCCGGATCAAGGGCTGGATGGGCCGCGCCGACCAGACGGCCAAGGTCAAGGGCATGTTCGTCCGCCCCGAACAGGTCGCCGAGATCGCCCGCCGCCATGCCGAGATCGCCAAGCTGAGATTGGTCATCGGCCGCACCGACGAGCTCGACACGATGACGCTGCGGGCCGAGATCTATGCCGAGCCGGCCGGGCTGATCGACGCCATGTCCTCGACCCTGCAGCAGGTCACCAAGCTCAAGGGCGCGGTCGAGGTGCTGCCGCTGGGCGCCCTGCCCAATGACGGCAAGGTCATCGCCGACGAGCGGCCGGTGGGGTGAAGAAGGCTCGTCATGCTCGGGCTTGACCCGAGCATCTCGTAAACGCGAGCCCCATTCTGCTTGAGATTCTCGGGTCTACGCTGCGCTGCGCCCGAGAATGACGGCCGTGCGTCCTCACCACCTGACCGCCTCTTCCCCCTTCTCGACCAGCCAGGCATTCGCCCGCGAGAACGGCTTCGAGTTGAAGAAGCCGCGCCGCGCCGACAGCGGCGAGGGATGGGCGCTGGCGATGACCAGATGCTTTTCCTCGTCGATCAGCTCGCGCTTGCCTTGCGCCGGCGCGCCCCAGAGCAGGAAGACGACATGCGGCCGCGCGTCCGACACGGCGGCGATGATCTGATCGGTCACCGCACGCCAGCCGAGCGCGAGATGCGAGCCGGCCTTGCTCGCGCCCTCGCGCACGGTCAGCGCCGTGTTGAGCAGCAGCACGCCCTGCCGCGCCCAGGTCGAAAGATCGCCATCTGCCGGCGCCGCAAGGCCGAGATCGGCAGCCCGCTCCTTGTAGATGTTGACGAGCGAGCGCGGCAGCGGCGGCGGCCCGACATAGGAGAAGGCGAGGCCGTTGGCGTGCCCCGGCGTCGGATAAGGGTCCTGACCCAGGATGACGACCCGGACCTGATCGAGCGGCGTCAGCTTGAGCGCCGCCAGGAAGCGTTCCGGGGATGGGGCGACGACATGGCCGCCGGCCCGCTCGGCATCGGCCGCCGCAGAGGCCCGCTCGGCCGCCGCCCCCGGCGCGAACACCGGCAGCGCTGCCCAGTCACTCCCGTTCCGTGTGGCCAGATAGGCGGCAAGCGCATCGCGATAGCTCATAGGCAATGGCGCGTTCCGTGTGACCAGACGATATCGGTTTCCATCGTCATTGCGAGGAGCGCAAGCGACGAAGCAACCCAGGGGCGGCAGAGCTCTACGAACTGGATTGCTTCGCTACGCTCGCAATGACGACAAACCGGACCGCCCTGCGAGAGATCGCAGTCCTGCGGCCTACTTCAACACCGAGCGCCCCTCGATCCTGGCGTCAACCGTGCCGAGCCGGCGCACATAGACCATCACCTCGTTCGCCATCAGCTTGCCGTCGGTCAGGCCGATCAGCGTCTTGCCGCGGCCAAGCGCGCCATAGCCGTCGCCGCCACCCAGCATGAAGTTGTTGGAGGCGACGGTGTACTTGGCCGCAGGCTCGATCGGCTTGCCGTCGACCGTCACCGCGATGACCCGCGAGCCCTGCGGCTGCTTCAGATCGGCCTCGAACTTCAGCCCGGAGACGACCGGGAAGCGGCCGGCGCCTTGCGGCGCGTCCCGCAAGCCGTTCTCGATCGCGTCCGTCACGTCCTTGCCGGTGATCTCGACCATCACGGTGGCGTTGCCAAAGGGCAGTTCGCTCAGCACGTCGCGGCGGGTCAGCTTGTGGCCGGCCGGATATTGCTTGTTGGCGCGGATGCCGCCGGCATTGGTGATGGCGAGTTGCGCGCCGGTCGCGGCGCGGATCGCATCGGCGATCAGGTTGCCGATCGCGGTTTCCTGCGTGCGGATCATGCCCGTGCGCGAATCGAGCGGGGCGGCCAGCGTCGCGATCTCGATGTCGAGCTCCTTGGAGAGCTCGCTCTCATAGCCCTTGACGATGGCGGCGACCTCGGGATCGGGCGTCGCGGCGCGGGAATCGTTGACGCGGAAGGTCGGCGTCCACTCGACACGGCGACTGGCGCCCTCGCCGCTCGCCTTGGCGGCGATGTCGATCGCGGTGACGTAATTGCCCTCCTCGTTCGATTCCACCATCACGACCTTGCCGTCATAGGCGATGGCGAGGTCGTGGTCGTGGCCGGTGAGCAGGATGTCGACGACCCGCGAGCGCACGATCTCGAGGTCCGTGGCCCGGTCGGCATGGACGACGCCGACCAGGATGTCGGCGCCCTGCGACTTCAGCGCCCGCGCCTCGCGCCGCAGCGCCTCCATGGTCGAGGAGAACTTCAGGTCGCCGGGACTGGAGAGCTGCGGCGTCGGGTCATAGGTCGCCCCGATGACGCCGACCTTGAAGCCGCCGAGCTCGAAGACAGCTGAATCCTTGTGCCCCGGCAGGGCATTGCCGGCGGCATCGCGCAGGTTTGCCGCGAAAGTCGGGTAGGTCTGGGCCGCGGCGAGCTTGAGGTAGTTCTCCTTGCCGAAGTCGAATTCGTGGTTGCCGGGCACGAAGACGTCGAGCCCCATCTTGTTCTGCATCGCGACGATATGCGCGCCCTGGTCGAAGCCCGACATCAGCGAGGGCGAGTAGCAATCGCCGGCATGGCAGAACAGCACCGGCACGCCGCGCGCCCGCTCGGCCCTGGCGATGCCGGAGGCCCGCGCGAAGCCGCCTTTGCCCTTGTCGTCGCCCATCTTGTAGATGTCGTTGACGAGCAGCAGCGTGAAGCTCGGGGCCGGCGCCTGGGCCTTCGCCACCGGCGCGGTCGCCGCCATGGCGGCAGGAGCGCCGAGTACGCCGAGCGCGCGGCGACGGGTCATCTTGGTCATCGGCCAACCCCTCCGGATTTGATTTCCTCCAGATTAGCAAGAGCCGTGCTGACTTGGCGAGGTCTTGCTTGACGAGGTCTTGCTTGGCGAGGTCCTGCTCGCGCGAGCCTCCGGCCGGCGGCGCGAAAGGCTCACGCATTGTCGCACCCCCGGCCGGAAACCGGCCTCGCGACTGGACGAAAGCCGGAACTCGTCTAAATCACAGGCGAATGGAAACGCGGATTGTGATGAGCGCCCAAACCAGTTTGCCAGCCGAGCCGCCCGCGATCGCGCTGCCGGCCGACCATCCGCGGATCCAGCCCGGCCGAATCGGCGTGCTGCTGATGAATCTCGGCACGCCGGAAGGCACGAGCTACTGGCCGATGCGGGCCTATCTCAAGGAGTTCCTCTCCGACCGGCGGGTGATCGAGGAGCCGCGCTGGAAATGGTGGCCGGTGCTGAACCTGATCATCCTGTCGACGCGGCCCGGCCGGAAGGGCAAGGACTACGCCTCGATCTGGAACAAGGAGCGTGACGAGGGCCCGCTCAAGACCATCACCCGCTCGCAGACCGAGCAACTGGCGCAGCGCCTCGAGGGCCTCGCCGGCGACCGCATCGTCTTCGACTGGGCGATGCGCTACGGCTTTCCCGATGTGAAGAGCCGGATCAGGCACCTGCAGAACGAGGGCTGCGACCGCATCCTGCTCGTGCCGCTCTACCCGCAATACGCCGCCCCGACCTCGGCGACCGCCTGCGACCACGCCTTCCGGGCGCTGATGGAGATGCGCTGGCAGCCCGCCGTCCGGGTCGCGCCGCCCTATCATGACGATCCGGCCTATATCGGTGCGCTCGCCGCCTCGATGCGCGCCTCGCTCGCCAGGCTCGACTTCGAGCCCGAGGTGATCCTCTGTTCCTTCCACGGCATGCCGAAAGAGTATCTGCTCAAGGGCGACCCCTATCACTGCCAATGCGTCAAGAGCTGGCGCCTGCTGCGCGAGGAGCTTGGCCTCCCGGCCGAGCGCTTCCGGCTGACCTTCCAGTCCCGCTTCGGGCCGGATGAGTGGCTCCAACCCTATACCGACGAGACGGTGAAGGCGCTGGCCCAGGCCGGCACCAAGTCGCTCGCCATCGTCGCGCCCGGCTTCTCGGCCGATTGCCTCGAGACGCTCGAGGAGCTCGATGTCGAGAACCGCGAGATCTTCCTGCACAATGGCGGCGAGAAATTCGCCTACCTGCCCTGCCTCAACGATTCCGCGGAGGGCATGGACGTGATCGAGGCCGTGACCCGGCGGGAATTGATGGGCTGGGTGTGAGACCTGCGTCATGCCCGGGCCCGACCCGGGCATCTCAGGACGAGAAAGCGCCTGACGTTTCCGAGATTCCCGGGTCTGCGCTTCGCTCCGCCCGGGAATGACGCGAATCTACCCCACCACGAACCGCGTCACGCTCTCCACCACACTCTTCGCCTGCAAAATCCGCCGGTGGCCGAGGCCGCCTGTCGCCTCCAGCGTCACGAACGGCCCGGCCGCGGCCAGCGCCTCGGCGTGATGGAAATCGAGCTCGCGATCCTGCCGGTCATGGATCACCAGCGTCGGCAGGCCGATCCCGGCCAATTGCTCGCGGCCCTCGAAGACCTCGACCGGATTGCCGGCGACGCTGTGGATGCGCTTCTCCAGCGCCGCCTGGCCGCGCCGGCCGAGCCCGATCGTCGCGCCGAAATTGCGGGTGATCGTCGCGATCGAGGACGGCGCCGAGATCAGAGCGAGCCGGCGCGCCTTGATCCGCGGCTCTCCCGGCACGCTGCCCGCCAATGCCGCCAGCGCGATCGCACCGCCGAAGGAATGCGTCACGATGGCATGGACCGGCGCGAAGACCCGTGCGACCGCAGCCAGCGAGGCGACGCCGAGCGGGATGTTGAGCTCGGCGCCCGTCGAGGCGCCATGGGCCGGCATGTCATAGGCGACGACGCGGAAGCCGGCGGCCAGCAGCGGCGCGACGAAAGCGGTCATGAAAGCCGCCTCGCTGTTCCAGCCATGCAGCAGGATCACCGTCGGGGCGGGGCCGGCTTCGTCTCGCAAGCCTTCTTGCGCGACGTCTTGCAAGCCGGCCTCGGGTTCGAACAGATAGGTGGAGACGGAGCCACAGGCGTAGGGTACGGCCTGTCGCTGGGCCGGCGCGAGCCGGGAGCGGGCGCCCTGGATCGCCTTGCCGGAGCGGGTATCGGACCCCGGCTGGCGCGGCGGGGTGCAGAACAGGCGGAAGGCGGCGCGCCCCGCGGTGCGCGGGGCGATGAAACTGCCGATGCGGATGAGGGGACGAATGACGCGAAGGGCTGCGCTGGGCATGATCGGAAACCCTGTTTGTTCAGTCTTGAACGATTATGTTCAGCCATGAACAAAAAGCAAGCGCCGATTTCCACACCGCCGGCCGAGGGCACGAGCACCGAGCAGCAGGTGCTGCCCTGGGACCTGCCGCGCTTCAGGAACTGGCTCGCCGTCGCCCGGCTGCATGCGCTCTGGAAGAAGGTCTTTTCCGAGGCGCTGGCGCCGCTCGGCATCCAGCTCGCCCATTACGACGTGCTCGCCAACATCTTCCATTCGCCGGGGCTGACCCAGCAGGCGCTGGCCGGCAAGCTGCTGGTCGGCCGCAGCGCCATGAGCATGCTGCTGCCCGAGCTGGAGCGGCGCGAGTTGGTCGAGCGCCGCGGCGACGAGGCCGACCGGCGCGTGCGCCGGCTCTGGCTGACGCCGGAGGGCGAGGCGCTAACGCGCAAGGCGATGGCGGTCCATGTCGCGCGCATCGAGGCGATGATGACCGTGCTCAGCGACGAGGAATGCGACGCCGTCGGCGAGATGATGTGGCGCGTCGTCAAGGCGCTGGAGGGCTGAGCCCGCGAGCTTGCATCAAAGCTTCGCAATCGTCAGCTTGATGGCGCTTGGCTTGGTCGGATGGGGGAGAGAGTTGATGGGTCCGTACGGGTACGACATCGTCGTCATCGCGCTGGTGGCGCTGGTCATCCTGACCATCGCGCTCGGCGTGCGCACGGTGCCCCAAGGCTATAACTACACCGTCGAGCGCTTCGGCCGCTATTCGCGCACCCTCGGCGCGGGCCTTGGCCTGATCGTGCCCTATATCGACCGGATCGGGCACAAGGTGAACGTCATGGAGCAGGTGCTCGACATTCCGAGCCAGGAGGCGATCACCAAGGACAATGCCGGCGTCCGCATCGACGCCGCCGCCTTCTACCAGGTGCTCGACGCCGCCAAGGCCCGCTACGAAGTGTCCTCGCTCGACGAGGCCCTGATGACCCTGACCATGACCAATATCCGCACCGTGGTCGGCTCGATGGATCTCGATCAGCTCCTCTCGCATCGCGACGAGATCAATGAGCGGCTGCTGCGCGTCATGGATGCCGCCGCCTCGCCCTGGGGTGTCAAGGTCACGCGCATCGAGATCCGGGACATCCTGCCGCCGGCCGACATCGTCGGCGCGATGAACCGCCAGATGAAGGCCGAGCGCGAGAAGCGCGCCGCCGTGCTCGAGGCGGATGGCATGCGCCAGGCCGAAATCCTGCGGGCCGAGGGCCTGAAGCAGTCGCAGATCCTCGCCGCCGAGGGTCGCAAGGAGGCCGCCTTCCGCGATGCCGAGGCGCGCGAGCGCTCGGCCCAGGCCGAGGCCGCCGCGACCGCGATGGTCAGCGAGGCGATCAGCAGGGGCGATATCCAGGCCGCCAACTTCCTGATCGCCGAGCGCTACACCGACGCCCTCAAGGCGATGGCCAGCGCCTCCAACAGCAAGCTGGTGATCGTGCCGATCGAGGCGGCCGCGCTCGCCGGCACGGTCGGCGGCATCGCCCAGCTCACCAGGGCGGTGTTCGGCGAGGAAGCGATCGAAGGCCGCCGCGGCGCCTCGGTGCCGGCCGCCGGCCGCGCTCCCGGAGCCTGATTATGCTCGACTGGTTCGCCTCCTTCGGCGGCTGGGCCTGGATCGTGCTCGGCCTCGTCCTCATCGCCGGCGAGACGCTGGCGCCGGGCGTCTTCCTGCTCTGGCTCGGCCTTGCCGCCCTGCTCACCGGCGCCGTCGTCGGCCTGACCGGCCTCGTCTGGCAGGGAGCCTGCCTCGTCTTCGCGGCGCTCGCGCTCGCCAGCGTCCTCCTCGGCCGCATCGTGACGAGGCGCAAGAACGAGGAGCCCGACGCCGCACAGGGCCTGAACGATCGCGGCCGGCAACTGGTCGGCCGGGTCTTCAGGCTCGAGACCACCATGACCGGCGGCGAGGGGCGCATCCGCGTCGGCGATTCCTCCTGGCGCGTCACCGGCCCCGAGCTGCTTGCCGGCGCCGAGATCCGCGTCGTCAGGGTCGAGGGTGCGACGCTGGTGGTCGAGAAGGCCTGAGCAGCGATCGCCTCGACGCCGCCGGGCTTCCTCCAAAGGCGGCAGGCTGGCTTAACCCGCTGTTGAGGCTGGCGCATCCCGGCGATGGACCGGTACGATCGGCCCTGCCATGACAGGGCCGCACGGCGGGTTCTTCCGAGCCCGCCGGCGAGCCGGAGACCCGTCATGAGCATCCCGCACGGACCGATCGACCTGCTGCTCGCCGCGGCGCTCTCCCTGCTGATCGCCGCGCTCGCCGCCGGCAGCGCCCTCGCCTGAGCCGAAGCCGATTCAGGCGCGATTAATCCTGAATCGGCCGTTCACCATCTTGCTGAACCGGCGATTCACCGGCCGTTTCGTCATATCGCCCGATATCGCGGCGCGTGCCGCGCAGGAGGCGAAGTCATGACCAGCCGGCATGGGCCGATCGATCTCATTCTCGCAGCCGGGTTTTCGCTGTTGCTGATGCTGCTCGCGACGCGCCCGGTGCAGGCCCGCGAGGTCGTCGAATTTCCCGATCATCGCTATCAGCCCGGCACGATCGTCATCCGGACGGCTGAGCGGAAGCTCTATTTCATCGCCGCGCCCGGCCAGGCGCTGCGTTACACCATCGCCGTCGGCAAGGCCGGCAAGCAATGGCGCGGCGTCAAATATATCGAGGAACTCGTGGTCGAGCCGGCCTGGAGCCCGCCGGCCTCGGTCAAGCGCGACAACCCCTCGATTCCGGACGTCATTCCCAGCGGCGCGCCGAACAACCCGATGGGCGCCCGCGTCATCGGGCTCGGGCCCGGCGGCGAATATGCCATCCACGGCACGAATAACCCGCGCTCGGTCGGCACCGCCGTCTCCTATGGCTGCTTCCGCATGCACAACCGGGACGTGATCGACCTCTATGCCCGCGTGCGCATGGGTGCACCGGTCGTCGTCATGCCCTGAGCCGGGTCGCGGCCGGCATTCGGCCGCCCCTGCCCGGCGGATATTCCCGCCATCCCGGGGAAAGCGCGCATCCGCGGCAGGGGGTTTTCCTGCGTGCCCCTCTCGCCTGCGACAAAAAAGCCGGATATCGTTTCGCGCGCGACGCCAGTCTTTCTCAACTTCGAACCGCAGAGTCTCAGAGGGGCTACCGATGGATCATCTTGCCGACGTCAAGAAGTTCGCCAAAAAGGCCGTCAACGAAGCCGCATTCGCCGGCATGTCCAAGTCCTATGCGCTGGTCATGAGCAAGCCCGATACACGCTATGTCGCCTGCTCCGACGCGACCGAACTGGAGCGCGTCCGCGAGAACTTCCTGAAGAAGAAGCTCGGCCTGAACGGCGCCGACCTCGACGCGACCATCAAGGCGACCTGCGAGCATATGAAGGCCGACAAGACCAAGTCGCGCCTGACCTTCTATTACCTGCTGGCCGAGCATTACGGAAAGCTCGACGCCTTCGTGAAGAAGTAGTCCTGGCTTCGCGGCAGAAGCCGCCGGGCGCCTCCCGAACGGAGGCGCCTTTTTTATTGGTCGGACAGGACATGGCCGATTTCGCCGGCTGCCGGCGAAATCCCGCCTGACCCTGCCAAGCCGGAATCATGGACGCATCGCCGCGTCGGGGGATTCCGCCATGTTCCAGCTTTCCCGCTCCGCCATCACCAGCAACGCCCCGGCTCTCCTGGCCGGGCTCGAGGCCGCGCTCGTGGCGGTCATCGTCTTCGGTGCCGGCCTCGCGCTTGCCGTCACCATCGGCTTCTTCTGACGGAGGCCGCGATGTCCGCTCAGCAAGCTTCCGCCGCCGCCCGGCCTGCCGGCCCGCATTTCCAGGTCGGGCGTGATCGCGAGGGTTTCTGGATCGCCGTCGAGACGCATGGACGCGGTGGCGGCTATTTCTGCAGCTTCGAGGCCGCCCTGCACTATGCCCGGTTCAATGCCGGGCGCGACCCGGGCGGCGTGACGCTGGCGAGCCAGCCGCTCGACCTGCTCCCGCCGCGCCTGTCCTGATCTGGATCGCCGCGCGCCCTACCAGACGCGACGGGGCGATCCATCTCCTGGTCGAAGCATCGGATTCATCCGAAAAACGGATTCCACTTTTCGGTCCGATGCTCGGCCGCGCTTCAGCGATAGAGATCGACGCGCGTCAGCGGCAGCCCGGACGCGCCCTTCCGGCGCTTCGAGACCAGGGTCTGGTTGATAAGCGCCCCGCCACGCTCGAAGGCGAGCGAGCAGCCGGCGAGATAGAGCAGCCACATCCGCGTCCGCTCCGGACCGATCTCGGCTTCCGCCTCGGCCTTGCGCGCATTCAGCCTTTCCCACCACAGCCGCGTCGTGCGCTGGTAGTGCTCGCGCCAGCCCTCGACGTCGTGGACCTCGAAGCCATGGCGCTCGAGATTGGCGATCGACATGCCGAGATGGTCGAGCTCGCCGCCGGGGAAGATGTAGCGCACCAGAGCGCGGTACTCGGCCGGCATCTTGTTGAAGGCCTTCTCGGTCTTCTTGGCCCGGCGCGAGATGCTGTGGTGCAGATAGAGCCCGCGCGGCCGCAGCAGACGGTTCACTGCCTGGAAATAGGTCGGATGGTTGCGGATGCCGACCTGCTCGAACATGCCGATCGAGGAGATCTTGTCGAAGACGCCCTCCATCTGGGTGAAGTCCTTCAGGTGCAGCGTGACCTTGTCCTGGAGGCCCAGCCGCTCGACCTTTTCCTGCGCGAACTTCAGCTGCTCCTCGGCCAGCGTCACGCCATGCGCCTCGACGCCGTAATGCTGCGCGGCATGGCAGACCAGCGCGCCCCAGCCGCAGCCGATGTCGAGCAGGCGGTCGCCCGGCTGCAACCGGAGCTTGCGGCAGATCATGTCGAGCTTGTCG
Organism: Allobosea sp.; assembly: GCF_036675845.1. GTDB lineage: Bacteria > Pseudomonadota > Alphaproteobacteria > Rhizobiales > Beijerinckiaceae > Allobosea. The sequence goes on from NZ_JAKFED010000071.1 coordinate 21,175, forward strand.
CGCTGGGCCCGGCCGATATCGCCGTGATCCTCGGTGAAATAGGCACAGGTGTAGACCATCTCCTCGTCGAGGAAGAGCCGGTAGAAGGCGTTCGAGACGTCGTAATGATAGGCGACATTGGCCTTGTTGGTCGCCGGGTCGCCGTCGCGGGCGATCTCGTCGCCCTTGCGATGCGCCACCGCCGCCGGCGCCTTGCCGGGCGCGAAGATGAAGCGGCGGACCACCTCGAACACCGCCGATTTCGGGATGGCGCGCGCCAGCCTGCCGATCTTCCCCTCCGGCCGCGCCGCAGCGAGATCGAAGATCGAGCCGTTCTCGATCGCTATCCGGTCGGCGATATGCAGGTTGAGCAGCGTGTCGAGCTTCGGCTTGCGCAGCAGCGCCGCCACCGCCCCGGCATCGCGAATGGCGATGGCAAGGTCACCTTGCGGCCATGTCGCCGGCACGCGCGAGCCGTCCCAGAGGCAAAAGCCGAGCTTCAGCCCGAGCTTGTCATGGGCCTCCGCGAGAAGGCGCCGCAGCGATCCGATACGTTTGTCGTCGCTCATGATGAAGAATGCCCCGCCCGCATCGTCTTTGGCGGGACAGGGCGCGATTGGCAACACCATCGCGGCAAGATCGCCGGGGCGACCCCTCAGAAGTCGCTGGCGATGCCCTTCACTTCCCAGTCGTCATAGCGCACCGGCTCGAGCCCGCCGCGGCCGGCGATCTCCTTGTCGCGCGCCAGCTCCGCCGCCTTGGCGTCGAGGGCGGCGCGGCGCGCCTCCGCTTCCGCGAGCGCCCGCTGCGCCGCCGGCGACAGCACCTTCGCCGGTGGCAGCTCCGCAGGCTCGCTGTTTTCCGGTTTCAAGCCCATACTCGCACCGTTCTCTTGCAGGATCCGCATCGCCTTCACCACATAGGGACGAAACCGGCGCCAGGCGAGGGCGTTCCGGCGCGACGGCTCGAACAAGCGAGGGGTGATCGATGAACTATGTCCGCACCGGCATGCTGATGGCGGCCCTCACGGCCCTGTTCGGCGCCGTCGGCTATCTGCTGGCGGGGACCGGAGGCATGCTGATCGCGCTCGGCATCGCGGTCGCGACCAATTTGTTCAGCTACTGGAACTCCGACAAGCTGGCCCTCGCCTCCCACAACGCCCAGGAGGTCGACGCTGCGACCGCGCCGGAGCTCTACGGCATGGTGCGAGACCTCGCCGCGCGGGCCAATCTGCCGATGCCGCGCGTCTATCTCATCGATGAGGACCAGCCCAACGCCTTCGCCACCGGTCGCAACCCGCAGAATGCCGCCGTCGCGGCGACGACGGGCATCCTGCGCACGCTGAGCTATGACGAGCTCGCCGGCGTGATGGCGCACGAGCTGGCGCACATCAAGAATCACGACACCCTGACCATGACGATCACCGCGACCATGGCCGGCGCGATCTCGACCATCGCCAGCTTCGGCATGTTCTTCGGCTCCCGCGAGCAGCGCCCCAACTTCATCGTCCAGATCCTGGTGATGATACTGGCGCCGCTGGCGGCGACGATCATCCAGATGGCGATCTCGCGCTCGCGCGAATACGAGGCCGACCGGCTCGGCGGCGAGATCTGCGGCAATCCGGCGGCGCTGGCCGACGCGCTCGCCAAGATCGCCGGCGGCGTCGCCCATATTCCCAACGAGACGGCGGAGGCGAAGCCTGCTACGGCCCATATGTTCATCATCAACCCGCTGAGTGGACGCGGCATGGATTCCCTGTTCTCGACCCACCCCGACACCGGCAACCGCATCGCCGCGCTGATGGAGCAGGCGCGCGCCATGGGCGTCGCCGGCCATGGCGGCGGCTTCCTCGGCAATGCGGCGCAAAGCCCCTTCGCCGGCGGCCGCGAACCCGGCCCCTGGGGCTGAGATGGTGCGTCCCGAAATCACGACACCGCCTTCGCCCGAGCCGAAGCCGCTCGACGATGCGCCCGGCCTCGCCGCGCGCCGGCTGGCGGCCGAGCTGATCGACGAGGTCCTGCGCGCCGGGACCGCCCTCGACGAGACCTTCGAGCGCATGGCTCCGTCCCTGCGGCTGGAGCCGGCCGATGCCGGTCTCGCCCGCGCCATCGCCACCGTCGCCTTCCGCCGGCTCGGCACGATCCGCCATGTCATCGACGCCAGGCTGGAGCGCGGCAGCCCGCGCAATTCCGGCCCGTTCGAGCCGATCATGGTCGCGGCCGCCGCCCAGTTGCTTTTCCTCGACGTGCCCGACCATGCCGCCGTCGACCTCGCCATCCGCCATCTGCACGAGGATGCGCGCTCGTCGCGCTATGTTGCGCTCGGCAACGCCGTGCTGCGCCGGCTGGCGCGCGAGCGCGACGCCATCCTCGCCGGGCTCGATCCGATGATCGACACGCCGGAATGGCTGCAGGAAAGCTGGACGCGCCACTACGGCGCAAAAACCGCCGCCGCCATCGCACTCGCCCATGCCCAGGAGCCGCCGCTCGATCTCAGCGTCAAGGCCGACGCCGCCGCCTGGGCGGAGAAGCTGGACGGCATCGTCCTGCCGACCGGCTCCGTCCGCCTGCGGGGACGGGAGAGCGTCCCCACGCTGACAGGCTTCGCCGAGGGGCAATGGTGGGTCCAGGATGCCGCCGCCGCCCTGCCGGCGCTGCTGCTGGCGGCAAAGCCGGGCGAACGCGTCGCCGATCTCTGCGCCGCGCCCGGCGGCAAGACGGCGCAGCTCGCCGCGGCCGGTGCCAGCGTGACGGCGGTCGACCGCTCCGGCCCCCGCCTGCGCCGTCTCGCCGCCAATCTCGAGCGGCTCGGCCTGCAGGCTGAGGTCGTCACCGCCGACGTCACCCGCTACGAGGCCGAAGCCTTCGATGCCGTGCTGCTCGACGCTCCCTGCAGCGCCACCGGCACGATCCGCCGCCATCCCGACGTCGCCTGGACCAAGCGCTCCGAGGACATCGCCAAATTGACGGCCCTGCAGGCGCGCCTGCTCGACCAGGCCGCGAAGCTGACCCGGCCCGGCGGGCGCCTGGTCTATTGCACCTGTTCGCTCGAACCCGAGGAGGGCGAGGCGCAGATCGCGGCCTTCCTGGCACGCCGGGAAGGCTTCGCCCGGCAGCCGATCGACCCGGCGGAGATCGGCGGCATCGCGGATGCGCTGACGCCACAGGGCGAGTTGCGGACCCTGCCGCACCAGCTCGCCGGCGAAACCGCGCGACTTTCCGGATGGGCGGGATTTTACGCATGTCGCCTGATCAGGCTATGACTTGACCGGGTTCGTCTCTCGGAAGGCGGCGAAACGGCGGGACGGGCGGGGGCATTGAAAAGCTGGTCTGAGCGTGGAGGGCTGGCGCGTGCGGCCATCGGCCGGGCGGCAAAACGCACGCGCGGCCAGATTTTCGGCGCCAGGCGTGCGCTCTGGCCGTTCGGGCGCCTGAAGGCGAGCCGCCTGCTCTTCGCCCCGCACGACCTGCGCACCGCCGACCCGACGACGGCGAGCGACATCTATTCCGGTTATTTCGCCTTTGCCGGACGCACGGTGAACAGCCATGGCGAATCGCCCTTCGAGATCGCTCCGCCAAGCGAGGCCTGGGCCGAGGCCCTGCACGGCTTCTCCTGGCTCAGGCATCTGCGTGCCGCCGACACCGCCATCGCCCGCGCCAATGCCCGCGCCCTGGTCGAGGAATTCATCGGCCACAAATACGAGCGCGGCGAGGCGGCGCGCCAACCGGCGGTCGCGGCACGGCGGCTGATCTCCTTCCTGTCGCACTCGCCGCTCCTGCTCGAAGGCGCCGATCATGTCTTCTACGAGCGCTTCATCCGGCATGTGGCGCAGACCACGGACAGGCTGCAGCTCGCGCTCGCCGGCGCCGTCGATGGCGTCGCGCGCCTGCAATGCCTGATCGCCGTCTCCTTCGCCGCGATCAGCCTCGATGGGCAGGAGCGCCGCCTGCGGCGCTTCGAGACCGCGCTGTCGGACGAGCTGGAGCGACAGATCCTTCCCGATGGCGGCCATCTCAGCCGCAATCCGCGCATCATCATCGAGCTGCTGCTCGATCTGCTGCCGCTGCGCGAGACCTTTGCGGCGCGCGGAATGGAACCGCCGCGCAGCATCATCATGGCGATCGACCGGATGATGCCGCATCTGCGGCTGTTCCGGCATGGCGACGGGGCACTGGCCCTGTTCAATGGCATGGGTGCGACCCCGCCCGACCTGATGGCGACGCTCGCGGCCTATGACGATGCCCGCGGCCGGCCGATCGAGCACGCCGCCTATGCCGGCTATGACCGGCTCTCCGCCGGGCCAAGCACGGTGATCGTCGATGCCGGCGCGCCGCCGCGCGGGGCGAACTCGGTCGAGGCGCATGCCGGCTGCCTGAGCTTCGAATTCTCCAGCGGGGCACAGCGCCTTGTCGTGAATTGCGGCGCCAGCCGCTATGGCGCGCCGGAACTGCGGCTCGCCGCCCGCGCCACCGCTGCCCATTCCACCGTGACCCTCGACGACCGCTCGAGCTGCGTCTTCGGACTGGTGCTCGGCGAACGGCGCGTCACCGCCGGCCCCGCCGATGTCCGCGTCGCCCGCCAGGAGACCGAGCAGGGCATCGAATGGGTCGCCAGCCATGACGGCTACAAGCGCGCCTTCGGCGTCGTCCACACCCGCCGGCTGCTGCTCGCCCCCGGCGGCCGCGAGCTGGTCGGCGAGGACGAGATCAGCCCCTCCGCCAGGATGGCGAGCCTGCCCGCCGCCGCGCGCTTCCACCTGCATCCGAACGTCAAGGCAAGCCTGATCCGCGAGGGCGAAGGGGCGCTGCTGGCGCTGCCTTCCGGCGAGGTCTGGGCCTTCGAGGCTTCGGGGCTGCCGGTCACGCTGGAGGAGAGCGTCTTCTTCGCCGCGGCCGACGGGCGCCGGCGCACCTCGCAGTTGATCGTCGATTTCGACGCCGCCACGACCCCGCAGATCTCCTGGCGTTTCGCGCGGCTGGGCGCCGCCGGGCGCCGTGCCGCGGCCGAAGCGGAGGCCGAGGCGCGGCAGGCCGATCTCCTCCCGCCGGCCTGACCCGCCTTTCGGGCAGGGCAGGTGCGCCGGCTTGTGCTTTGCAGCGAGGCGCCGGCGTGATAGGGCGCGCGCGACACCTTTCGCGGCGTGCCGCGCAACTTCTGGACCCTTCTCGCCATGCCGAACGAACTTCGCCGCGTCGAGCGCGCGCTGCTTTCCGTCTCCGACAAGAGCGGGCTGATCGAGTTCGCCCGCGCGCTGTCGCGCATGGGCATCGCTCTGGTCTCGACCGGCGGCACCGCCAAGGCGATCGCCGAAGCCGGGCTTGCCGTCACCGACGTCTCCGATCTGACCGGTTTCCCCGAGATGATGGACGGGCGCGTCAAGACCCTGCATCCCAAGGTCCATGGCGGCCTGCTCGCGATCCGCTCGCACCCGGAGCATCAGGCTTCGATGCTCGGCCACGGCATCCAGCCGATCGACCTGCTGATCGTCAATCTCTACCCGTTCGAGGCGACGGTCGCGGCCGGCCGCGCTTACGACGACTGCATCGAGAACATCGACATCGGCGGCCCGGCGATGATCCGCGCCGCCGCCAAGAACCATCATGACGTCGCCGTCGTGGTCGAGCCTTCGGATTATGCCGCGGTTCTGGCCGATCTCGAGGCGCATCGTGGCGCGACCACCCTGACGCTGCGCCGCAAGCTGGCGCAGAAGGCCTATTCGCGCACCGCGGCCTATGACGCGGCGATCTCGAACTGGTTCGCCGGCGAGCTCGGCGACACCTCGCCGGCCTTCCGGGCGCTGGGCGGCGGCCTGGCGGAGACGCTGCGCTATGGCGAGAACCCGCATCAATGGGCCGCCTTCTACCGCACCCCCGAGCAGCGGCCGGGCGTCGCCACCGCCCGCCAGGTCCAGGGCAAGCAGCTCTCCTACAACAACATCAACGACACCGACGCCGCCTTCGAATGCGTCGCCGAATTCGACCCGGCCGCGTCCGCCGCCTGCGTCATCGTCAAGCACGCCAACCCGTGCGGCGTCGCCGAAGGCTCCTCGCTGCTCGAAGCCTATGAGCGGGCCCTCGCCTGCGATCCGGTCTCGGCCTTCGGCGGCATCGTCGCGCTGAACCGCAGGCTCGATGGAAAGGCCGCCCGCAGAATCGTCGAGATTTTCACCGAGGTGATCATCGCGCCCGAGGCCGACGAGGAAGCGATCGCCCTCGTCGCCGCCAAGAAGAACCTGCGCCTGCTCCTGACCGGCGGCCTGCCCGACGTCCGCGCCGGCGGGCTTTCCCTGCGTACTGTTTCCGGCGGCTTCCTCGCCCAGGCCCGCGACAATGCCGTGGTCGACGACATGGAGCTCAGGGTCGTGACCAGGCGCCAGCCCAGCGAGGCCGAGCTCGCCGATCTGCGCTTCGCCTTCCGCGTCGCCAAGCACGTCAAGTCGAACGCCATCGTCTATGCCAGGAACCTCGCCACGGTCGGCGTCGGCGCCGGCCAGATGAGCCGCGTCGATTCCTCGCGGATCGCCGCCTGGAAGGCGAGCGAGGCGGCCAAGGCGGCCGGCGCCGCCGAGAGCCTGGCCAAGGGTTCGGTGGTCGCTTCCGACGCCTTCTTCCCCTTCGCCGACGGCCTGCTGGCGGCGGCCGAGGCCGGGGCGACGGCGGTGATCCAGCCCGGCGGCTCGATGCGCGACGACGAGGTGATCAAGGCGGCCGACGAGGCCGGCCTCGCCATGGTCTTCACCGGCCATCGCCATTTCCGGCACTGAGCCGGGACAGGAGGAAGCAGGATGCACACCGTCAAGGTCATCGCCGTCGGGTTCGCCCTGCTCGGCATCCTGCTCCTGGTCGCGCCGAGGCTGAACACCGGCGGCCGACACCCCATCGTATTCGCGATGAAGCTGTTCATCCCGCTCTGGTTCATCGCCTCCGTGGTCAACCTGATCATCGGCATCAGCCGCGCCGGCTATAGTTTCCTGCAGGAGGCGCCGATCCTGCTTCTCGTCTTCGGCCTGCCGGCGCTCGCTGCGGCGCTGATCTGGTGGCGCTTCGGCCGGAGGGTCATGTGAGTCTCGCTTCCGTTCGCGCCTTCTTCGCCGCCCATGCCCCCGAGATCGAGATCCTCGAGACCGACGGCAGCAGCGCTACCGTGACGCTCGCCGCCGAGGCTTTCGGGGTCGAGCCGGCCCGCATCGCCAAGACCCTGTCGCTTCGCCTCGGCGAGCGCGTCGTCCTGCTCGTCACCCGTGGCGACGCCCGGCTCGACAACCGCAAGACCAAGACCGCCTTCGGCGCCAAGCCGCGCATGCTCGATCTCGAGGAGGTTGCGGCGCTCACCGGCCATCCGGTCGGCGGCGTCTGCCCGTTCGGACTGGCGAGCCCGCTGGCCGTCTACTGCGACGTCTCGCTAAGGGCCTTCGACGAGGTGGTGCCGGCCGCCGGCTCGACGCAGAGCGCCGTCCGCATCAGCCCGGAGCGGATGGCCGCGCTGACCCGGGCCGAATGGGTCGATGTCTGCCAGGAGCCGGGCTGAACG
>NZ_JAKFED010000199.1:0-6195 GCF_036675845.1 Allobosea sp.
CTCGGGGAAAGCCGAGAGGGACGGCGACGGCTATCGCATCACGGCCCGGAAGGTGTTCACCTCCGGCGCGGAGGCCGGAGACATCCTGATGACCGGCGCGATCCATGAGGGGGAGGACGGGAGCCGGTCGGTGATTCATTTCGGCGCGCCGATGAAGTCTGCTGCGGTGCGCATCGAGGACACCTGGCGCACATTGGGCATGCGCGGCACCGCATCGAACGATGTCGTGATCGAGAATCTGTTCATTCCCGATGCGAATGTCGCCTTCTCGCGCAAGGCGGGCGAGTGGCACCCGGTTTTCGAGACGATCGCAACGATCGCCTTCCCGCTCATCTACGCCGTTTATCTCGGAGTTGCAGAGAGCGCCCGCGACATCGCCGTCGAGATCGCGAAGAAGAAGCCAGCCTCGGACCCATCGCTCGCCGGCCGCATGGACACCGAGTTGCGCGCCGCGCAACTCGCGCATCGCTGGATGCTCGACATCGTCGCGCGCAACGCCCCATCCGCCGAGACGGTGAACGAGGTCATGATCGGGCGCACATTGGTCGGCCGCCACGCCATAGCAGCCGTCGACCTGGCCATGGAGCTGGCGGGCGGCGCGTCGTTCTACCGGGCGACAGGACTGGAGCGCCGCTTCCGCGACATCCAGGGCGCCCGTTTTCACCCGCTGCAGGCCGGCCCCCAGGCACGTTATGCCGGCGCGATGGCGCTGGGTTTGCGGACGGAGGCGATCTTCTGACGAATGAGGGTCGGGACAAGCCCGGCCATGACGGTGGTCAGCCTGGCCGGTAGCGGTTACCCCAGCACAAACGCCTCGTGCACGGCGCTCTGCACCCCGCCGCCCATCACCGGGCCGCCACCGGCGACGTGGATCGCGTCGCCGACCAAGGCCGCGCCGAGGCCGTGGCGGGGCGTCAGCATCGGGGCGTATTGCTCCCAGCCGTCATTGGCCGGGTCGTAGGCCTCCATCTGGCCGAAGACCCGGTTGGTGCCTTCGCCGCCCATGACGAAGACCTTTCCGCGATAGAGCACGGCCCCATGGCCGGAACGGGCGGTCGGCAGCGGGTTGCGCGGCGCCCATTTGTCGGTCGCCGGATCATAGGCGTGGTGCAGGTTCGAATTGGTGTGGAACGAGTCGACGCGGCCGCCGATGACATGGATCAGCTTGCCGATGGCAAGCGTGCCGGTGTGGTCGCGGGCCGTCGGCAGCGGCGCGCGGCTCTCCCATTTGTCGGCCTTCGGGTCGTAGGTCAGGTGCCAGTCGATCGACTTCTTGCTCTCGGTCGTCTCGCCGATCGCGCCGCCGATGGCGTGCAGCCGGCCATCGAGCCCGACGATCGCGGCTGAGCCGACCGGGCGGGGCAGGGACGCGATCTGCGCCCATTTGTCGGTCTTCGGATCGTAGACGAAGCAGCGCGGATGCGGCTTGCGGTTCTGCTCGAGGAAGCCGCCGATGGCATAGAGCTTGCCGTCGAGGAAGGCGACGCCGACATGGTTGGCGCCCTGCGGCAGCGGCGCGCCGTCGCTCCAGCGGTCGGCCTCGGGATCGTAGACGTGATGGTAGGCCCGGTCGGTCCGCTGCTCGCCATAGCCGCCGACGATATGCATGCGGTCGTCATGGGCTGCCGCCCAGGCCATCTCGGAGCGCGGCAGCGGCAGCAGAGCCCTCGGCGTCCAGCTTCCGGCATCGGCTGCCTTCGGTACGGGGGAATCGAAGACGTTTTGCGAGGCGGCGAGCGCGGGCTTTGCAATGCGGCCGGGCTGGCTGAGGCGCTCGTAATGGCCGCCATGGTGCTCGTGGCCGGGTTGCTGGGCCAACGCCGGCGCAGCAGTGAGGCCGGCGGCACCGACGATGAAACTGCGGCGGTCGAGGGCTTTCATGCGTATCCCCGAGGATGCGGCCTGCATTGTGCGCCGGGCCATGGCGACATAAAAGCGGTTCCGCCGCAAGCCGGCGACGCTAAGATCAGCCGGCAATTCAAACGTTTAAATCGCAGAGATCACGAGGAAACGCATGGCTTCGCATAACAAGGTCGCGATCATCACCGGTGCGGGCTCCGGCGTCGGCCGAGCCGTCGCCATCGCTTTCCTGAAGGACGGCTACCGCACCGTGCTGGCCGGGCGCCGGGCGGATGCGCTGGCGGAGACGATCAAGCTCGCCGGGGCGAGCGAGGCGCAGGCGCTGGCCGTGCCGACCGACGTCACCGACCAGGCCTCGGTCAAGGCGCTTTTCGCCGCCACCAAGGAGAAGTTCGGACGGCTCGACATGCTGTTCAACAATGCCGGCGTCAATGCGCCGGGCGGGATCATGCTCGAGGACCTGTCGCTCGCCGATTGGCAGAAGGTGGTCGACACCAACCTGACCGGGCCGTTCCTGTGCACGCAGGAAGCCTTCAAGCTGATGAAGGACCAGGAGCCGCGCGGCGGGCGCATCATCAACAACGGCTCGATCTCGGCCCATGCGCCGCGGCCGAACTCGGTCGCCTATACCGCGACCAAGCACGCCATCACCGGCCTGACCAAGACCTCCTCGCTCGACGGGCGCAAATACGACATCGCGGTCGGCCAGGTCGATATCGGCAACGCTTTGACCGAGATGGCGCAGCGGATGACGACCGGCGTGCCGCAGGCGGACGGCTCGATCAAGGTCGAGGCGGTGATGGATGTCGGCCATGTCGCCTCCACCGTGCTGCACATGGCGGCCCTGCCCATCGAGGCGAATGTCCTCTTCGTCACGGTGATGGCGACCAAGGCGCCCTTCGTCGGCCGCGGGTGAGAGCTTGCCTCGCCCGAGACCGTCATTGCGAGCGCAGCGAAGCAATCCAGGAGCGGCAGCGCTCTACGCCCCCTGGATTGCTTCGTCGCTCCGCTCCTCGCAATGACGGTTGAAACTGACCGATCTCTGGCCGGAACGACGATGTGAGCGGCGATCCGATCTCGTCATGGTCGGGCCGGTCCCGGCCGTCGACGGCTTGCGACGGGCGGTTTTTGCGTGACACTGGGCGAGGTGGCATGGGAGCGCCTCGCTTGCCGGCATTCGATGGTTCGCAAACGGACGAAGACGCGGATGCCCGGGACAGGCCGGAGCATGACGGGGAGGGCGTCGGCCGGCACGGCAAGGCTGCCGCCGAGCCCGGCCATGCCGGTCCCGTCGACCCGAAGGTCGCCCGGGCCTATCGGCTGACGATCTGGGGCATCGCGCTCGGCATCCTGATCTTCGCCGGCAATGTCGTGCTCTGGGCGCTTGCGATCGGCAACACCCAGCTCCTCAAGGACGGCGTCGACTGGGTCTACGACGTTGCGCTCTACGGTATCGCCGCGGTCGTCTTCGGCCGCGACGGGCGGGCGGAGAAGATCGCGGCGCTCGGCATCGGCGCGGTGATGGCGGTGGCCGGGCTGCACACCCTCTACGACCTCTGGGACAAGATCGCCCGGCCGCGGCCGATCGAGGCCTGGACGCTGGGCTTCTCGGCGGCAAGCGCGATCCTGATCGCCTATCTGATCGTCGGTGTGCTCTGGCGTTTCCGGCGCGAGCCCAATCCGGTGATCAAGGCGACCTGGCTCTCGAGCCGCAACGACACGATCTCGACCACCGGCTTCGCGCTGGTCGGGCTCGCCGCCCGGCTGGCGCCGGTGCGCTGGCCGGAATACCTGTTCGACGTCGTCGTCGCTTTCATCTGCTTCCAGGCGACGTTTGCGATCTGGCAGGCGACAAGAACGCCCGCGTCCGGAGCGAAAGCTGCAGCCGACGCCGGCACGACGCTGACGCTGAAGGCCGGGCGGCGGGCCGGCTTGTTGGACTGAGACCTGCCGACCCCGCCGTCATTCTCGGACGGAGCGAAGCGGAGACCCGAGAATCTCATGGTGAAAGGCGTTCGACCGGAGCCTTCTCCGGCCTGAGATGCTCGGGGCAAGCCCGAGCATGACGAGCTTTTGGGGCGCCGCGCCCATCCGCACCCTGCGCAACAGGGCGCAGACAAGGGCGACGCGTCGGCTATAAGAGGCGTCTCCGCCTGAGGATTGCGCCCATGTCGATCGCGAAGAAGCTGCCCTCCATCCTGATCGCCAATCGCGGCGAGATCGCCTGCCGGGTGATCCGCACCGCCCGGCGGCTCGGGCTGCGCACCATCGCCGTGCATTCCGACGCCGATGCCGACGCGCTGTTCGTGCAGATGGCGGACGAGGCCTACCGGATCGGCCCGGCGCCGGCGCGCGAGAGCTATCTCGACGCGGAGAAGATCCTTGACGTAGCGAAGCAGGCGGGCGCTGCCTGCATCCATCCGGGCTATGGCTTCCTCTCCGAGAATGCCGATTTCGCCGACGCCTGCGCCGCTGCCGGCATCGTCTTCGTCGGCCCGCCGGCTTCCGCGATCCGGGCCATGGGCCTGAAGGACGCCGCCAAGGCGCTGGTCGAGAAGGCGAGCGTGCCGGTGGTGCCGGGCTATCACGGCGCCGAGCAGGGCGTCGATTTCCTCAGCCGGGAGGCCGAGCGCATCGGCTATCCGGTGCTGATCAAGGCGGTCGCCGGCGGCGGCGGCAAGGGCATGAAGAAGGTCGACCGGGCCGAGGACTTCGCCGACGCACTCTCCAGCGCCCAGCGAGAGGGTAAGAACGCCTTCGGCGATGCGCGCGTGCTGGTCGAGAAATATGTGCTCTCGCCGCGCCATGTCGAAATCCAGGTGTTTGGCGACAGCCATGGCAATGTCGTCCACCTCTATGAGCGCGACTGCTCGCTGCAGCGCCGCCACCAGAAGGTGATCGAGGAGGCGCCGGCGCCGGGCATGAGCCCGGAGGTCCGCGCCGCGATGGGCAAGGCGGCGACGGAGGCCGCAAAGGCGGTCGGCTATGTCGGCGCCGGCACGGTCGAGTTCATCGCCGACGGGCGCGAGGGGCTCAAGGCCGACCGCTTCTACTTCATGGAGATGAACACCCGCCTCCAGGTCGAGCATCCCGTCACCGAGGCGATCACCGGGCTCGACCTGGTCGAGCTCCAGCTCAAGGTGGCGGCCGGCGAGCCGCTCGGTTTCGCGCAGGACGATGTCAGGGCCGAAGGTCACGCCGTCGAGGCCAGGCTCTATGCCGAGGATCCCGAGAAGGGCTTCCTGCCCTCGACCGGCAAGCTCTGGGCGCTGCAATTCCCGCAGAGCGAGGACATCCGCATCGATACCGGCGTCGAGGCCGGCGATACGGTGACGCCCCATTACGATCCGATGATCGCCAAGGTCATCGCGCATGGGCAGACGCGCAACGAGGCGCTCGATAAGCTGGCCTGGGCGCTGGGCGAGACCATCGTCGCCGGGCCCCGCACCAATCTCGCCTTCCTGAAGAAGCTCGCCGAGGCCGAGGGCTTCCGGCAGGGGCCGTTCGACACCGGCTTCATCGAGCGCAATATCGAGGCGCTCGGCGCCGAGCCGCAGCCGCTCGATGCGGCGGCGGTCGCGGCGGCGGCATTGCAGCTCGAGGAGGAGCGCCAGCTTGCCGGGATCGAGGCTGCGGCTGTCCGGGCCGAGGGCGAGGCGCGCTCGCCCTGGCTCGATGCCGATGCCTTCTCGCTGATGCCGCGCCCGGCGCTCGGCCTGCCGCTGCTGGTCGATGGCGAGCGCATCGAGGCGAAGATCGAGTGGCAGGGCGACGATGCCCGCGTCTCGCTGCCGGGCCATCCGCTGGCCGAGGGAGAGCACGAGGTCACGCTGGCGCAGGCCGATGGCGGGATCTACCTCGCCCTGCATCGCGGCCGGCAGACGGCGGTCTCGCTGTTCGATCCGTTCAGCGTCGATCTCGACGCGGTGGCCGGTAGCGGCGGCGTGATCAAGGCGCCGATGCACGGCAAGCTGATCGCGCTCTTCGTCAAGGCGGGGGAGGCGGTGGTGAAGGGCCAGCGGCTCGCCATCGTCGAGGCGATGAAGATGGAGCATGTGCTGACTGCCCCGCGCGACGGCACGGTGACCGAGCTCGGCGCCGAGCCGGGTGCGCAGGTGGCGGAAGGCGCGAAGGTGGTGGTGCTGGGGGAGTGAAGGGGGCGTTCGCCCTTGATGGCGGGGCGGGCGCGGGGAACCCTCTCCTGTAAGGAGAGGGTTCCCCGCGCCTGCCCGACTAGCCCGCATCCAGCGCCGCGATCGCCCGCTCCGCCACGGCAAAATTGATCTTCGCCAGCGGATCGCCGTCGCCAAGGAACCAGGCCGCCGACAGGCCGCA
>NZ_JAKFED010000145.1:0-104578 GCF_036675845.1 Allobosea sp.
CGGCTGGCCAGGCGATGCCGCCGGCGCGTCCCGCCCCGCCTCCGGCTGCGACGCCGGCCGCCGCAGCGGCTGCCGGCGCGGCTTCCGCCGCCGTTGCCCAAAGCGCCCGCGAGACGGTCGCGGCCGGCCAGGCCGAACTCGGCGACATGGCTCGCCAGCTCGAGGAGGCGCTGAAGCGCCCGTTCTCGGCTGTCCGGCCGTCGGGCGGAGCCCGCCCCGAGACGGAAGCCGTCAAGCCGCCCGCCACGCCGGTTCCCCCGGCGCCGCCGCCGGTTCCGGCCAACCAGCCCAAGCCGCCGCCGACGCTCTCCGGCGGCATCCCGGCTTCGTCGCGCCCGCCGCTCGACATGGAGGCCGAGCTCGAAATGGCGCTGGGCCTGAAGCCCGGCCCGGCCCGCCCGGCCGAGGCGCCGATGGTGGTGCCGCCCGTCTTCGCCGCGCCGGAGCGCAGGCCGCAGCCTGCTCCCGCCAGGCCTGAGCCTGCGAGGCCTGAAGCCACCAAGCCTGAACCCGCCAAGACCGAGACATCGAAGCCGGAACCGGCCAGGAGCGAGCCTGCTGGCAAGGAGCCGGAGACGGCGGCCAGGTCGCGGGAGGTTCCGGTGCCGAGCGTTGAGGCGGTGCACGGCGCCGAGCCGAAGCGGGACGAGCCCAGGTCCGGCGAGCCCAAGCCCGATGCGCCCAAGCCCGATGCGCCCAAGCCGGTCGCGCCCAAGCCGGCGGAGCCGTCCGCCGAGCCGAAAGGCTCCGAAGCAAAGCCGGAGAAGTCCAAGGCGGAGCAGCCCGGCTCCGACGAGGCCAAGCCGGCGGATGCCAAGCAAGCTGAAGCCAAGCCCGCCGAAGCCAAACCTGCCGCGCCGAAGCCGAGCGAGGCAGACCCGTTCTCGGTCGACGCGATCGAGGCCGAGTTCGCTCGCCTGCTCGGGCGCGATCCGAAGCCGAAGGGCTGAGGCAGGCGCTTTCGCCCGCCCGCCAGCCAGTCGGCAGGGGATGGCGGGGCGAAAGCGCTTCGCGGCGCCCCGCATCCTGCTCTAGCGTTTCCCCGGCCCGCGCCTTGATTCGGGCAGGGAAGGCGCATGCACGATACGCAACGCAGAAGGCCGAGAGCATGGCGGTGGGCCGTGCCGGTGGTGCTGGCCCCGGTGCTGCTCGGGCTCGGCCTGTCGGCTCCGGCGCTGGCGCAGACGCTCTCGCTCGACCTCGGCCAGGGCGGCGGCGTCACGGAGCGGGCGCTTCAGCTCATCGCGGTCATCACGGTGCTGTCGCTGGCGCCGTCGATCCTGATCATGGTGACGTCGTTCACGCGTATCGCGGTGGTGCTGTCGCTGTTGCGCTCGGCGATCGGCACGCAGACCGCGCCACCGAATGCCGTGATCATCGGGCTCGCCCTGTTCCTGACCGGCTTCGTGATGACCCCGACCCTGCGCGAGGCCTATCGCGTCGCCGGGGCGCCGCTGATCGCCGGCGAGATCCAGCCGCAGGAGGCGTTCAACCGCGGCATCGTGCCGTTCCGCGCGTTCATGCTGAAGCATGTGCGCGAGAAGGATCTGGCGCTGTTCATGGAGATGTCGCGCGAGCCGCCGCCGGAGCGGGCCGAGGACGTCCAGATCCAGGTGCTGATCCCGGCCTTCATGATCTCGGAGCTCAGGCGCGCCTTCGAGATCGGCTTCCTGCTCTTCGTGCCGTTCCTGATCATCGACCTCGTGGTCGCCTCGATCCTGATGTCGGTCGGCATGATGATGCTGCCGCCGGTGACGGTGGCGCTGCCCTTCAAGCTGATCTTCTTCGTGCTGGTCGACGGCTGGGGGCTGGTCGCGGGTTCGCTAGTCAAGAGCTATGGCAGTTGAAGGAGGCTGGGGCCCGCCCTTGCGGCGAAGTAAGCAGTCTCCGTCATTGCGAGGAGCGCAGCGACGAAGCAATCCAGGGCCGTGGAGTGAGCCCTCATGGATTGCTTCGCTTACGCTCGCAATGACGGCGAGGCGGACGGCAAGCGCTCAGCCCTGGCCGGGCTTGTCGCCCGGCGTGCCTGGCATCGCTTCCTCGGCCTTCGGCTTCTCGCGCACCGCGCTGGAATAGGCCGGGTAGCGCTTGCGGTATTCCTTCAGGAAGTCCTGCATCATATCCGAGCCGGCGGCCGAGCGCGCCACTTCGCGAATGTCGGCGGCGCTGGCGCGGCTGGCGCCGGTGACGAAGGCGAACAGGCGCGCATCGGCGCTCTGCGCCATCTTGCCGGCGAATTTGGTGCGCAGCCGGTCGAGCGAGAGCGCCTCGTCCGACATCGCATAGGCGATCGCCGCGCGCATCGCGTCGCTGCGCTCGCCGTCGCGCAGCGGAGCCTCGCCGCGCCAGCTCTCGCCGAGGATGCGCTCCAGCGCCTCGCCGGCCTCGCGCCAGCGCCGGCCGCTCCAGAGGATGTCGGCATGCAGCCGGTCGACCTCCGGCCCGCTCTCGCCTTCCAGCAGGTCGAGCGCCTGGTCGGTGCGCGAGAGGTCGGAGAGCGCCTTGGCCTCGAGCAGCAGGCGAGCCCGCTTGACGTCGCCCGGCAGCTCGGCGAGGCGGGTCGAGACGATCGCCTGCAGCGCCTCGGCCGGCCTGCCGTTCATCAGCCGGATCATGGCGAGACGGGCCGCGACGGTGGAGCGGGCGGCTCCGCTGAGCCTTTTCTCCATCTGGTAGTGCAGGATGTCGCCGCCCTGGTCGAGCAGGTCGAGCTCGACCAGCCGGTCGGCGAGCAGGCGGGTGATCTCGTCGCCGCGCCGGCCGATCGGCAGGAATTCCTTGAAGTCGTAGAACAGCGCCAGCGCCTCGAGGCGCGGCAGCTTCTCGAGATCGGGATCGCTGAACAGCGCCTCGAAACGCTGGGCGGTCTCGTCGTGCAGCAGGCGGGTCGCCGGATGGTCGGGGAAGTTCTCGTTGGCACGCCGCGCCGCCTGGAAGGCGTCGCGCCAGCGCTGCTGCTGCGCATAAATGCGCCCGAGCTCGGCCAGGGCCTCGATCTCGATCTCGCCGCCGCGCCAGATCGCCGAAACCGTCTCGAGCCGTGCCGCCGCCTCGTCGACGGGGAAATCCGGGCGCTTCTCGGTGCGGGCGAGCTTGACGGCGCGCAGCTGCGCCTCGGCGGCGACCGGCCGGCTCGCGGCCTCGAAGAGCGGGCGGTAGCCGTTGAGCGCCGCTTCCGGCCGCCCGCTGGCATCGTCGAGCATGGCGCGCAGCAGCGCGATCTCCTCGGCGGAGATCAGGTTTTCCGGCAGTTCGGCGAGGCGGGCGATCTGCTTTTCGGCGACCATCGTGTCCTGCATGGCGAGCGCCGCGCGGGCCATCGCCGGGCGGAACTGCGCCTGGAGGTAGGCCGGGTAGCCGTCGAGCACGGCTTCCGCCCGCCGGAAGCCGGCCAGCGCCGGAGCATTGCGGCCGAGCCGCTGCTCGGCCAGCGCCCGCCAGAGCCCGGCCTCGGCCTCCTCCTTGATCGGCCCGGCCTGGAAGGCCTTCAGCGCCTCGGCGTTGCGGTGCATCAGCGCCGCGATCACGCCGCGCAGGAACAGCGCCTCGCGATTGCCGCGCATCGCCGGATCGTCGGCCAGCAGGGCGTTCAGCGGGCCGGCTGCTTCTGGCAGCATCGCATTGGCGGCGAGGAAGCGGGCGAGCGTCAGGCGCGCCTCGGATTTGCGGGCACGCGAGGCGTCGGCGACATCGCGCAGCAGTTCCTGGGTCCGCTCACGCACCGCGTCTGTGCGCAGGCTCGACCAGAGCTGCGGGTCCAGCAGCGGCGCGGCGGCCGCATCGGCCGCCTTCTTCTCGGGGTCGCCCGGCCTGCCGGCGTCGAGGCTGACGACCAGCCCGCCGCTGCGGCCGATCAGGGCCTCGTCGGCACCGGCCCGCACCATGATGTCGTCGGCCAGGGCGCTGACGGCGACGCCATGGGCGGTCTGGAGCAGGCCGAACTCGACGAAGCGGTAGGGCTTGGAGACGGCCCGCGTCGGGCCGAGCGCGGTCGCGACCGCCATCGGGGCGCCGCCATCGCGGTTCTCCAGCCAGTGCACGCCGGTCATGCCCGGCACCGGGACGGCGACCACGGTCTGGCCGCGCTCGTCGGAATCGCGGCGCGGGGCCAGGGCCACGGCAGGCTTGCCGGCCTTCTCGCCGAAGGAGAGCGACCACGTCGTGCCATCGTCCGAGAGGCGCGTCAGCTGCTGCCGGCGCGTCTTCAGCCGCAGCACCGTGACCTTCGACTCGCGCATGACCGTGACGTCCTGGACGAGGCCGGGCAGCACGCCCTTGAGCTTGTCGGGGTCGAGCGTGTCGCGGGTGTCGAAGACCAGGGTGACGAGGCCGGGCTCGGCGAAGGCGGCGGCGCCGGTCGGGCGCGGAAAGCGGAAGTCGATATGGCCGCCATCGCCATCGGCGGCGGAGGTGATCCTGATCTCCTGCGGGGCGGGGTCGACCGGCGCTGCCGCCACCGCCGGGGGCGGCACGACCGGCGGCGCCACGGCTGCGGGGGCCATGGCGGCCGCGGTCTCCGCGCTGGCGGGCAGGGCCTTCGGCGCCGCGGCCGCCGGCCGGGGCGCGGCGGGTTTCTCCCCGGGTTGCGGTGCGCCGGCCTGGAGGCTGGCAAGCGTCACCGTGCCTGGTCCGCTTGCCCCGGCGAGGTCGACGGTCCAGCCGGCCTCGTCCTGGAAGCTGCGGAGCTGGCGCTCCTTCGGCACGCTGAAGACGAGCTCGGTGCCCCCGGCCTCGTTCCTGGCGCTTTCCAGGGTGAAACCGGCCGGCAGCAGCGAGCGGATGCGGCCGGGCTCGAGCTGCAAAGGCTGGTCGAAGGCGAGCGTCAGCTGCCCGTCATCGAGCCGCGGCGTCAGCCGCGCCTCGGCAGGCGTGGCGAACATCAGCCGGTCGAGCGTCGGCAGGCGGACGCTGCGGAAGCCGAGCGGCGTCGGCTCGGGCGCCGGAGCGCGGGCGACGTCCCGAGCGCGCGCCTCGGCCAGGCGCAGGCGCCTGGTCAGTTCGGCGACGACCTCCGGCGGCAGGCCGGGCAGCTGCCCGACCCAGTTCTCGGGCAGGAGGTCGACGAAGGCGCGGTCGCCCGCTTCGAGCAGATTGGCACGGTAGGTCCGGGCGAGGGCGAAGCGCAGGCCCCGGCCGTCGGGATCGACCCGCGCCAGCGAGACATAGGCCGGGAGTTCTCTCGCGATGCGGCTCGGATCGACCTTCACCGGCTGGCCGAAGGCGACGACCAGCACGCCATTGGCGACGCGGATGCGCGTCGTCACCGGCTCGTCGAAGGTGAAGGCGAGGCGGCCGAAGCCGGCCTGCATCGGCTGGCCGCGCAGCTCGGCATTGGCCGCCAGGACCGGCGCGGTGAGGCCGATGGCGAGGCTCATCGCCGCCAGGCCGATGCCGAAGCTCAGGGACCGCAGGACACGCAAGACGCAAACACTCACGCAACGACACAGGCGCCGGGCCGCAAAAGGATGCGGACCCGGACGAGGCGCAAGGTTAAGGCGTCAAGGATAACGCGGCGTTAAGGGCGCAGGCGGCCGGGCGGATCGGCCGGATTGCCGCGGAAGCGGCGTCCGTTGTTCGGCCGGCGCTCGATCACAAACGGCGCGGCTGCTTCCGACCCAACTCGGGCATGCTCAAAGTCTGCTTCCGGAAAGCTGCGAGCGAGTCGAGTATGGACACCCTTGCGGGGTACCTGGTCCGGACCGCCCTTGCGGTTGGCATGGCTACGGGCACACCGGGGCTGGTCTACCGATTTGCTAACGAACGCAGCATTCTGTTCTCGAGGTTTTAGAATTTTGCTAGCCCATTGGGACAACCCGAGCGTAATGTTGCGCTTCTAATTGGAGTCGAGGGCGGAATTTGCCGCGGCATTGATTCACTAAAGTTTTCTCAAATCATTCAACCTGGGGGGCTAGGCAATGGTTATGAAGATCACGCGGCGGCAGGCTGCGTTCGGCGGGATGAGTTTAGTCGCCGGCTCCTCGATCAGCACGGCTGGTCGAGCTGAACCGGGATCTGTTCTTGGTATCGGTGAAGGGCTTGAGGATTTCTGGCTTGCCACTGACGCATATATTTACGGATACCCGTTAGTCACCATGGAAATGACGCGACGGGTCCTCACCAACGTCGCGGCGCCGGTCGGAACGCGGGCGCCAATGGGCACGATCATCAAGTTGCGCCAATACCCCGACGCCTCCTTCAGAGACGTCACCGCCCCAAATGCCGACACGCTCTATACCACCGCCTTTTTCGACGTTGGAAAAGAGCCCTGGGTGCTCAGCATCCCCGACATGAAGGGCCGGTATTTCCTGATGCCGATGCTGGACGGCTGGACCACAGTGTTCCAGGTTCCCGGCAAGCGCACCACCGGCACTGGCGCCCAGACCTATGTGATCACCGGGCCCGGCTGGAAGGGGTCCCTCCCGGCGGGCGTCAAGGAGTACAAATCCCCAACGAGCATCGTCTGGCTGCTCGGCCGCATCTATTGCACCGGCACGCCGGAGGATTACGCCGAAGTCCATAAGCTGCAGGACGAGTTCAAACTCGTGCCGCTGAGTTCCTACGGCAAGCCCTACACGCCGCCGTCCGGCACGGTCGACCCGTCGATCGATATGAAGATGGCGGTGCGCGAGCAGGTGAACCGCATGGACGCGGTGTCGTATTTCACGTTGCTCTGCAAGCTGATGAAGGACAATCCACCGGCCGCGGCGGATGCGCCCCAGATCGCCAAGTTCGCCCAGATCGGCATCGTACCCGGACAAGACTTCGATGCGAGCAAGCTCAAGGCGGATTTTCTCAAGCGCGTGCCCGAGGTCGCCGTCGACCGGATCATGATCCAGTTCAAGATCAACAAGGACATCAAGAATGAGGGCGGCTGGGCGTTTACGACCAAGACCGGCATCTACGGCACGGATTATCTGATGCGGGCGCTCATCACCGCCATCGGCCTAGGCGCGAACCGCCCCCAAGATGCGGTCTATCCGACATCTCAGAAGGATGCGGTAGGCCGGAAGTACAACGGCGCAAACAAATATGTGATGCGCTTTCCGAAGGGCCAGTTGCCCCCAGCAAGCGGCTTCTGGTCGCTGACGATGTACGACGCAGGGTATTTCTTCGTGAACAACCCGCTGAATCGCTACTCGATCAGCGCGCGTCAAAACCTGAAATCCAATCCGGACGGGTCGACCGATCTCTACATTCAGAAGGAATCGCCCGGCAAGGACAAGGAAGCCAATTGGCTGCCATCTCCTCCGGGTGACTTCATCTTGATGATGAGACTGTACTGGCCGGCCGAGAAGAACCCCTCGATCATCAACGGGTCGTGGAAGATTCCGCCTGTTACTAAAGTGACGTAACGTGAAATGCACGCTACCCGCGGTAGCGTCTTAGGTCAGAGGAATGGCCTCCGCGATCCAAGGTGACAGGGCGGATATACGGTGCACGTCCGCACAATTGAAACTGATCCGGCCGGTCGCTCTCAGAGCGTCCGGTTCCGGGCGCCAACGCAACTTCGGCTTTCCACCCCAAGCTGCCGTTCACAGGTTCACGACCTAGCGCTGCCGTGCGGGCTCGATCGCCGGCAGCTCGTTGCCGGCCGGGCCGGCGGGGGGCGCCGCTGCCGTGCGTTCGGCGCCGCCGGGGCGCCCGCGCGAGGAGAGCGCGACGGTCAGGCGCTCGGCCGCTTCCGGCGACATCGCGGCGAGCACGTCGGACATCTTGCGCGGGTTCATCTTCTGGACGACCGGCACCAGCACGTCGAGCGCGAGGCGGTCGAAGACGCGAGCGGCGTCCTTGGGCTTCATCGTCTCGTACATGATCACCAGGTTCTTGATCGCCTGGCTCTCCTCGGTGTCCTTCTTCTTCGGCCCCTCGACCTTCTCCTCCAGCGTCTTGAGATCCTCGACGCGGCCGCCGAGCTTCTTCTCGGCGCTGTCGAGCAGCTTCTCGCGCATGTCGAGCTCGCGCATGCGCGCCTCGATCTCGTCGCGGCGCTCGCCGAGGCGCTCCAGCAAGGCGCGCTCGGCCGGAGAGATCGGCTGCGCCGTGCCGTTCATCACCGCGGCCTTGTTGTTCGGATTACTGGCGGCTGCGGCGTCGCGCCTGGCCTGCTCCTCGGCCGAGAGCTTCGGCGTCGGCGGGTCGATCGTGCCGGTGGTCTCGGGGTCGAGGAAGCTGTCGGGCGCATGGGCGCGGGCGATGACCTTGGCCAGGCCCCAGACTTCCTTCTCGGCGGCGGCCGGCTTTTGCGCGAAGGCCTGGGCGCTCGCCGGCGCCGGACCGGGAAAAGGCTCCGCCGTCCAGGCGAGCAGCTTCAGCGCCAGGAGACCCATGGCGCCGAGGATGACCGCTGGAATGAGGCGGGGCGACTGGATCACGCAGCCTGGCCCTCGAGCCGGCGCGCCGCGCGGGCGCGGATCGCGGCGGCGGCATCGGCGGCGCTGGCCATGCGCGAGACCGCCGGCTTCTCGGCTTCCTGCGGCTCGGCCCTGGGCGCGACCAGCGTGGCGGCGCCGACGATCTGGGTGATCCGGTCCATGACGCCCTGGCCGGCCTCGATCTGGGCGGCGAGGTCGGCGGCGTAGCGCTCGGCGGTGCGCAGGCGCTCGGCCAAGGTGCGATCGCAGTCGCCGAGCGTCAGCTTCAGCCCGGCGATGGCGCGCTCGGCGGTGTCGGTGGCGGCGATCAGCGCGCCGATGGTCTGGCGCATTGCGCTCTCATCGGCCTTCAACCGCTCGATCCGCTTGGCGAGGACATAGCAGGTGAGGATGGTGGCGACGAGCAGGCAGGCGACCAGCGCGTCGGCGATCAGGGTGATGGTCATGGGCGGCTGGCTCCCGGCTCAGGCTGTCGGGGTGAGATGGCTGGTGTCGAAGGCCGCCATGGTGGTCTTGGAGCGGCGCAAGGGGCTGACGACCTGGACGGCGATCTTGTCGTCGACGCGCCCGATGCGGCCCTCGCTGACGATGAACTCGCCGCAGCGCAGCGAGGCGACCGACTCGGGGCGGGCGTCGAACATCAGCGTGTCGCCGATCTCGAGGTTCATCACGCGCTTCAGCGGCATCGTGCATTCGTGCAGCACGCATTTGACCGCGACGTCCGCCTGCCAGACCTCGGTGGCGAGGTGGTTCTCCCAGATCGGGTCGCGCCCGAGCTTCTCGCCCATGAAGCTCTCGAGGAGCAGTTCGCGGATCGGCTCGATGGTGGCGTAGGGCAGAAGCACATGCAGCGAGCCGCCGCGCCCTTCCATGTCGAAGCGCAGCTCGACGCGGATCGCGGCATTGGCCGGGCGCGAGATCGAGACGAAGCGCGGATTGGATTCGATCCGGTCGACCCGGAAGGTCACCGGCGAGAGCGGGCGGAAGGCGGCCTCGGCGTCGCCGAGCACCACGGCGATCACGCGCCGCAGCAGGCTCATCTCGATCGAGGTGAAGGGCCTTCCGTCGACGCGCGCCGCCGGCTGGCCGCGCTTGCCGCCGAGCATGGTGTCGAGCACGGAATAGGTGAGGGCGGATTCGATGGTGACGAGGCCGAAATTGTCCCACTCCTCGGCCTTGAACACCGCGAGCATCGCCGGCAGCGAGATCGAGTTGATGTAGTCGCCGAAGCGAACCGAGCGGATGCCTTCGAGCGTGACCTCGACATTGTCGGTGAAGAAGTTGCGCAGGCTGGTCGAGAGCAGCCTGACCATGCGCTCGAAGATGATCTCGAGCATCGGCAGGCGTTCATAGGAGACCGAGCCGGAATCGACGATCGCCTGGATGCCGTTGCGGCCGCCCTTGCCGTCTTCCCCGGCCGAGAAGCCGAGCATGGTATCGATCTCGTCCTGCGACATCAGGCGGTCGATATGGGCTTCCGGCTCGCCCTCGTCGGGGGCGATGTCGGGCATGGCAGCCCATTCGGCCGCCATGCCTTCCGGCGTCAGCGGGACGTTTTCCTTGGCGGAGGCTTCGAGGTCGAGATCTTCGGTGGCCATGGACTGGGGTCGCTTTGCAGGGCGCTTGCGCCGGATCGGACTATTGGATCAGGAGTTCCTTGAAGAGCACGGCGTCGACCTTGGCCGGGTGCACCGTGACGTTGACGCGCCGCAGCAGCTCTTCCTTGAGCCGGTACATGCCGGCCGAACCTTCGAGGTCGGAGGGGCGCAATTCGCGCATGAAGACCTGGAAGGCGTCCTCGACGCGCGGCAGCAGCGGCTTGATCTGCTCGGACACCTTGGCGTCGGCGATCTCGAGCACGACCTTGATCTTGACGATCGGCTGGCGGTCCTGCTGGCCGCCGGCCGAGATGCCGATCATCATGTCCTTCATCTCGACGAAGGCGACGGGCTTCTTGGCGGCAGCGGCCGCCTCGGCGGCTGCGACCTGCTCGGCCGAAGGCTTCTTGAGGAAGAAGAACCAGCCACCGCCGCCGAGCGCCAGAAGTGCGACAGCGCCGCCGATCATGATCAGCTTCTTCTTGCCGGGCTTCGGGGCGCCCTCGGCGCCGGCCTCGCCCTCTTCCTCGCCCTTCTTCGGCTTCTTCGACATCGCGGCCCGCCTGCTGGAAGGTGGCGCGCCGAGCGGCCGATCCCTTCAGGGCGAACCTGACGAATTACGGTTAACGCCTCGTTAAGCCAGGCAAAATCTGCCGGGCCGTTTCTGCCGCGCAGGCGGTTTGGTTCCGGCTTCCGGCCCGGTCAAGATCCGCGGCTGTCTTAGCAATATCAACGGCTTGCCTGCGGTTAACCATGTTGGCACGGGGGTTGCTGACCTTTCGGTTGCGATGGCCGCGCTGGGGAGCGTCGAGGCGATCGCGGGAAAGATCGGGAGCAGGGGCCGTGGAAAACGCGCTTCTCGTCGGCCTGTCGCGCCAGATGGCTCTGGCGCGGGAGCTCGACGTCATCGCCAACAACGTGGCGAATGTCGGAACGAACGGATTCAAGGCGCGCTCGGCGCGCTTCAGCGAGTTCATCTCGCCGGGCGCCCGCGCCGATACCTTTCCGACGCAGGATCGCCGGCTCTCCTATGTCGTCGACAAGGGCTCGCCGATCGACCTGTCGGCGGGGGCGCTCGAACGCACCGGCAACCCGCTCGACATCGCGCTGCAGGCCGACAACTACCTCGTGGTGCAGACCCCGCAGGGCCAGCGCTATACCCGCGCCGGCTCGCTCGACATCAATGCCCGCGGCCAGCTCGTGACCCAGTCCGGCCAGCCGGTGCTCGGCGATGGCGGGCCGATCGTCTTCGGCGAGAGCGAGAGCAATCCGCGCATCGCCGCCGACGGCACCGTCTCCTCCGACCAGGGCCAGCGCGGCAAGATCCGCCAGGTTCGCTTCGACAATCCCCAGGCGCTCAAGAGCGAGGGAGACAATGTCTTCTCCTCGACCGCGCCGGCGCTGCCGTCCGGGCCGCAGGCGAAGCTCGAGACCGGCGCGTTCGAGCGCTCCAACGTCAAGGCCGTCGCCGAGATGACCCGCCTGGTCGAGGTCCAGCGCGCCTACCAGAACATGTCGGCGCTGCTCGCCAAGACCGACGAATTGCGAGCCAAGGCGATTTCCCGCCTGGCCGACCAGCAAGCCTGACGCGGAAAGGAGCAAAGCCCATGCGCGCCCTGCAGACCGCCGCCACCGGCATGATGGCCCAGGAACTCAACGTCCAGGTCATCTCCAACAACATCGCGAACGTGCGCACCACCGGCTACAAGCGCCAGCGCGTGCACTTCCAGGATATGCTCTACGAGCACTACCGCCGCGCCGGCTCGGCGACGTCGGAGCAGAACACCATGGTTCCCGCCGGCATCTCGATCGGCTCGGGCGTCAAGACGGTCTCGACCGGCCGGGTGATGACCCAGGGCAACATGACGCCGACGGAAAAGCAGTTCGACGTCGCGATCCGCGGCGAGGGCTTCTTCCGCATCCGCCTGCCGGACGGGCGCACCGCCTATTCGCGCGACGGCTCCTTCGACCTCGACGCGCAAGGCCAGCTCGTCACCCGCGACGGCTACCAGGTCGAGCCCGGGATCACGATCCCGAACAACGCGACCAGCGTCAGCATCAGCGCGCAGGGCACGGTCGAGGTGATGCTGCCGGGCCAGACCGCGCCGCAGCAGCTCGGCCAGATCCAGCTCGCCCGCTTCATCAACAAGGTCGGCCTGGAATCGATGGGCGACAACCTGTTCCTCGAGACGGCGGGTTCCGGCCCGGCGATCGACGGGGTCGGCGGCGGCGAGGGCTTCGGCAACCTGCAGCAGAACTATCTCGAGGAAGGCAACGTCCAGGCGGTGACCGAGCTGTCCTCGCTGATCGCGGCGCAGCGCGCCTATGAGATGAACTCGAAGGTGATCTCGGCGGCGGACCAGATGATGCAGTCCACCACCCAGATCATCCGCTAGAGCGAGGGATCGCCACCATGATGCGCTCCATCCTCCTGCTCGCGGCCTTCGGTCTCGGCGCCGATCCGGCGCTGGCCCAGGCCCCTGCCCAAGTCCCTGCCCAAGTCCCTGCCCAAGTCCCTGCCCAGGCCCCCGCCCAGGCGCCTGTCCAAGCCACTGCCCAAGCCACTGCCCCAGCCGCTCAGGCCGGCAGCGGCGCGCCCGCGATCGCTCGGCAGGCGGCCGCCGGCAAGCCCCGCCTCAGGCCCGACCTGACCCTGACCCGCGACATCGTCAGCTTCGGCGACCTGATCGCCGGCCTGTCGCCGCAGGACGCCGCGATGCCGGCCTTCCGCGCGCCGGCACTGGGCGAGACCGGCACGATCCAAGTCAGCCGCATCGTCGATGCCGCCCTCAAGAACGGCATCCTGCGCGAGGCGCTCGACCTCGACAGCCAGGGCCTCGCCCAGGTCGTGGTGACGCGCGCGGCACGGCGGATCACCGGGCAGGATATCGAGGCGGCGGTGAAGACGGCGCTGCTCGAGCGCTTCGGCTTCGACGGGCGCGCCTTCGCCCTGGTCTTCGACGGTGGCGCGCCCTCGGTCGCGGTCGAGCCGGAGCTTTCCGGCGATATGGTGGCGCTCGATCTGAACTACGACGCCCGGAGCCGGCGCGTGATCGGCCGCCTGGCCGTGCCCGGCAGCGCCGCGACGCGGCTGAAGCCGGTGCGCGTCTCCGGGCAGCTGGTCGAAACCGTCGATGTCGTGGTGCCGGCGCGCCCGATCGCGCGCGGCGAGACGCTGGCCGCCGGCGACGTCCTGGTCGAGCGGCGCCCGCGCGACGCCAGCGCCAACGATTTCCTCAGCGAGGCGCGCGCCGCGATCGGCAAGGTGGCGAAGCGCTCGCTCCTGGCCGGCGTGGCGCTGCGCGGCGGCGACGTGCAGCGCGAGGAGATCGTCGGCCGCGGCGAGATGGTCACCCTGGTCTACGAGGCGCGCGGCGTGCTGATCAGCATGCGTGCCCGCGCCAACGAGGCCGGCGCGATGGGCGATGTCATCACCGTCACCAATGCCCATTCGAAGCGGGTGCTGCAGGGGACCGTCAGCGGGCCCGGCCGCATCAATGTCAGCCCTCCAGGCGGCGGCCATGTCGCCGCGGCGCGCTGAACCCTGATTTCAAAGTGCGGATCGAGATCATGACCCGAAACAACCCGATCGCCTTCCCCGCCGTTCTCCCCGTCGTTCTTGGCCTCGGCCTGCTGCTCGGCGCCTGCGGCGCCGCCGACCGGCTCGCCAATGTCGGCCAGGCCCCGGCGCTCTCGCCGATCGAGGACCCGACCGCGAGCAAGGGCTACAAGCCGGTGCAGATGCCGATGCCGGCGGTGGAGCACGCCTCCTACGCGCCGAACTCGCTGTGGCGGACCGGCTCGCGCGCCTTCTTCAAGGACCAGCGCGCCCGGGTGGTGGGAGACCTCGTCACCGTCAAGGTCAAGGTCACCGACAAGGCCCAGCTCGACAACACCACCAAGCGCAGCCGCAAGAACGGCGAGGATTTCGGCGCCGGCCGGATCATGGGTTTCGAGAACAAGCTCGACAAGTTCCTGCCGAACGGTTCCAGCGCGGGCGAGTTGCTCAGTCTCGACTCGGAAGGGACGAGCGAGGGCTCGGGCTCGGTGCGCCGGGCCGAGCAGCTCGCCACCAATGTCGCCGCCGTCGTCACGCAGTCCCTGCCGAACGGCAATCTGGTGATCGAGGGCAAGCAGGAGATCAGGGTCAATTTCGAGGTCCGCGAGCTGATCGTCGCCGGCGTGATCCGGCCGGAGGACATCGAATCCGACAACACCATCGAGTCGACCAAGATCGCCCAGGCCCGCATCGCCTATGGCGGCCGCGGCCAGATCACCGATGTCCAGCAGCCGCGCTACGGCCAGCAGGTGATGGATATCCTGCTGCCGTTCTGAGGGCTGTCTCGATGGGACCGGAACCGCCGCGTCATTGCGAGGAGCGAAGCGACGAAGCAATCTAGGAGACCATAGAGCACTGCCGCCTCTGGATTGCTTCGCTGCGCTCGCAATGACGGGCCAGCTCGATCGATCCGGAGGCACTTTCCAGCTACCCGGCGCGACCAGGCGACGCTCCCCACGTCCACGCCCCGCGCCGGGTCGGCGGCTTCTCCCGAGGCCGCCTTCCTTCCCGGCCGCCAGCCACGCTCCCCAAGCTATCCGGCTGGCAGCCCGAAAGCCCCGCGCCTCCCGCGCGGGGCTTTTGCTTTGGGAGGGGTGGTGTTGGCGGTGTCGAATATCTGAGTTGGGTTGGAAGCGGAACTTAGGAAGTCTGACATAACACCAGAGTGGTCGCATGATTCCGGGTGGGTGGCATGAAGGTTCTGATCTGGATTGTCAGCGTGCCACTGCTGCTGACCTTCGGCTGGGGATGGTTCGTCCAGCCGAGCTATGAGCATCGGTTTCGAATCGCGGTGGCGATCGCAACGCCTGACGGAGTGAAAGAAGGGTCTTCCGTCTGGTCGGTCACCTGCACCGAGCCGGTGCCGATTGCGGGCGCCAGCGTGATGACGGGTGGCTGCAAGACCGTCGGCGAAGCGATCTTCGTTGATCTCGGTCAGGGCCGGAATTTGATTGCGCTGATGGCGCGCGGTCAGTTCGGCGGAGGCGTCGACGTCTATGACATCGCCGCAAGGGCGTTCGACTATGCGGGTCTGCCGAGAAGCCGCGATGGTCGCCCCATCTTCAGCCGGTGGTGGTATTCTTACGCGCCGGCTTGGCAGGGCCGCCGCGAGCTTCGCGGCAATAACATGCTGACGCTCGCTAGTTTTGCCTCTCTCGAAGAGCCCGCTTCGGGGCGCGTGGTCCAGCCAACACCGGCCGGCTTCGAGACGGTCTTGGGGGCGGGCTACCAGCTGGAGCGGATAACGTTAGAGATGGTGCCAGCCGGCATTTGGCCATTCAATATCACTGGGCTTTCGGGAACGCCGGTGAGCAAGGGAATCGAGCAAAGGATTCCCTTGCTGATTTCGCATCGCAAGCAGCTGAGAAATGTCATCAGCAATATGCCGCCGCGATATCAGGCAGAGTTCTCGCAATTCTTGCGCGGGGGTGATTTTGCTTTCTGGCCGAAGGACTTGGATGCGAGAGACAAAAGTGGTCCCTCCAATTGATGTCAGCAATGGGTCGAGGCTGACTTCTTCTTCACGCCCGGCCCTTCGCAAAAAAAGGCCCCGCAGTCGCCTGCGAGGCCTTTGGAGGAACAGCGCTACCGCCGCGTCTCAATCGTCCCTGAACACCCGCTCGTTGCGCTCGTGGCGTTCCTGGGCTTCGAGCGACAGCGTCGCGATCGGGCGGGCTTCCAGGCGCTTCAGCGAGATCGGCTCGCCGGTCTCCTCGCAATAGCCATAGGAACCGTCGTCGATGCGGGCGATCGCCGATTCGATCTTGGAGATCAGCTTGCGCTGGCGGTCGCGGGCCCGGAGCTCGATGGCGCGATCGGTCTCGGAGGAGGCGCGGTCGGCGATGTCGGGGTGGTTCTCGCTCTCGCTCTGCAGGGTGACCAGGGTCTCCTTGGCCTCCTTGAGGATCTCCTCCTTCCAGGCCAGCAGCTTGCTGCGGAAATACTCACGCTGCCGCTCGTTCATGAACGGCTCCCTCTCGGAGGGTTTGTAGTCGGGATCGAGGGTGGTCTGCTTCGACATGGGCAGGCTTTCTCAATGAACGTCTGCTCGATGATCCCCGCCGGCATTGCCGTGGGGGCCGCCGATTTGGCGCCCTTATAGCGATAGGTCCCCGTCGTAACAATCGGCTTTCGCGAGCCCGTGAATTCGGCGGCAAATTACGGGAAAATCAGCGAAAACGGTTGAGGGCGGCGGCGATGTCGGCTTCGACCACCCGCGCTATCCCCAGCCTGTAGTGGCTATGGTCGAAATAATTGTCCGGCTCGCGATTCTCCGGCCGGTCGATCCGCCAGTCGACCAAAGCGGTGCGCGGCCGGCTCGCGGCGAGCTCGGCGAAGGCGTTGCGGCAGGCCGTATCGGCGGCGGCGTCGGCGCTGCCGGGCACCGGCAGGGCGCTGACGAAGTTCGGCGGGCGCAGCAGGACGACCGGCACATCGGGGGCCTGAAGAGCGAGCAGGGCACGCAGCTTCTCGGCGGCCGGGAACGGGCCGGTGGCGTTGCCGCCGCCGGCCTCGTTCGGCGCCAGCAGCCTGGCCCGGCGGACCGGGTCGCTGTGGAAGCCCTGCATCTCGTAGCCTTCCTCGTAGTTCCAGTAGCCGTCGGGCCGCGCCCGGTCCGGCGTGCTCGCCGCCAGATAGCGCAGCCGGCGCAGCACCTCCTCCAGCACGTCGAAGCGCATCAGCCCGGCGAAGTAGGCGAGGGCTGAGCGCTCGAACAGCCAGAAGGGGAAGGGCTTCTCGATCGGCAGCGTGGCGTCGGACGTGCACCAGCGCACATCGACGCCGATCACCAGCGCCTGCGCCGGCTCGCGGCGCTGGCGCAGGAACCAGTCGAGCAGGACGAGCGCCTCGCGCGGGCCGGTCGCCGGCGCGATCAGCGAGACGAAGGGGATGCCGGTCTGCCGCTTCAGCGCCTCCGGCGAGACGAGCTGGATATGCGAATTGCCGAAGATCGCGCCGTGGAACTGCGGATCGCGGCCGCGGCTGGCGGCGGCGGTGCGCGGCCCCTGCGGGCTGACGCCGGCCTTCAGCGGCAGGGGCGAGCGGCCGGTGTCGTAAGGGTCGACCAGGAAGGCAAGCGCCAGCAGGGCCAGGACGAGCCCGGCCGCCGCCAGCACGAAGGTCACGGCGAAGCCGCGCCAGCGCGCCTTAGAACTGGAAGTAGATGAACTCATAATTGGCGTCGTCGCCGATCTTGAACAGCACCAGCACGAAGAGGATCGCGGTCGCGACGGCGAGCCAGCGGGCCGGGGGAAGCTTCCAGGCCAGGGCCCAGGCCGTCGGCCCGATGATCGCGACGGCGACGGCCGGCACCAGCGCCCGCCATTTGAATCCGGTGCCGACCGGGCCGAGGCCGATCAGCCCCTTGTAGATCGCCAGCGCCGCCTCGAACGAGGTCGCCCGGAACAGCACCCAGCAAAAGGCGACGAAGACGAAGGTCAGGAGCCAGCCGAGCGCCTTCGGCATCGGCAGCTTGGCGCGGCGCCAGAGCACGCCGACCGCCAGCGCCGCGCCATGGGCGACGCCCCAGGCGACGAAATTGAGGCCGGCGCCATGCCAGAGCCCGCCGAGCGCCATGGTGGCGAACAGCGCCCAGAGCTGAAGCGGCAGGCCATGGCGCGAGCCGCCGAGCGGAATGTAGAGATAATCGCGCAGGAAGCGCGACAGGGTCATGTGCCAGCGCCGCCAGAAATCCTGCAGGCTCACGGCGCGATAGGGCGCCTCGAAGTTCTGTGGCAACACGATGCCGAAGAGCAGCGCCAGGCCGAGCGCCATGTCGGTGTAGCCGGAGAAGTCGAAATAGATCTGGAAGGTGAAGGCGAGCGTGCCCTGCCAGGCCTCGGCGAGCGCGATCGCCTTGCCCGCTGCCGCTGCCGCGAAGACCGGATTGGCGTATTCGGCCAGCGGGTCGCCGATCAGCACCTTCTTCGCCAGGCCGATGGTGAGCAGGATCAGGCCGCGGGCGACGCGCTCGGCCGCATCGGAGCGCAGATAGGGGCGCTCCTCGAACTGGTGCATGATCTCGCGCCAGCGCACCAGCGGCCCGGCCAGGACCTGCGGGAAGAAGGCGATGTAGAGGCTGTAGCGCACCAGATCGTAGCGCGGCGCCTCGCCGCGGCGCAGATCGGTCAGGTACATCACATGGTGGAAGGTGAAGAAGGAGATGCCGAGCGGCAGCGCGATGTCGAGCTTCGGCGCCGGCAATCCCGGAATCATCCCAGCGAGATCGGCGAAGAAGTTGAAGTATTTGAACAGCGCCAGCACGGCGAGGTTGATGACGATGGCGAGGGTGATCAGGCCGCGCCGCTTCGTCTTCTGGAAGGCCTCGGCGATCAGCCAGTTGAGCAGGATCGAGAAAGCCAGCAGCGGCACGAAGCGCCAGTCCCAATAGCCGTAGAAGGCGAAGGACAGCCCCGCCAGCAGATGCAGGCGCCAGGCCGGCGCAAAGCGCTCGACCAGCCAGTGCAGGGCGAGGGCAAGCGGCAGGAAGCCGAGCAGGAAGGCGAAGGAGTTGAAGAGCATCGGGTGGGCTGAGGCGGCGGGAGAGCGCCGCCTTAGCGGATTCCGGCCCGGGAGTCATGTCGCACCGGGTCGTAGCCCGGAACGAGCCGAGCGGGCGAGCCGTTCAGACGTTGTCGCCGCGCAGCGCCGCACAGACCGCCTCGGTGACATGGCGCGTCGTGGCCTTGCCGCCGAGATCGGGCGTATGCAGCGCCGGATCGGCGGTGACGCGCTCGACGGCCCGCATCAGCCGCGCGGCGGCGGCGGTCTCGCCGAGATGGTCGAGCATCATCGAGCCGGTCCAGAAGGTCGCGACGGGGTTGGCGATGCCCTTGCCGGTGATGTCGAAGGCCGAGCCGTGGATCGGCTCGAACATCGAGGGTGTCCTGCGTTCGGGGTTGAGGTTCGCGGTCGGAGCGATGCCGAGCGAGCCCGCCAGCGCAGCGGCGAGATCGGAGAGGATGTCGGCGTGGAGGTTGGTCGCGACGATGGTGTCGAGCGTCTCCGGCTTCAACGTCATGCGCATGGTCATGGCGTCGACCAGCATCTTGTCCCAGGTCACGTCCGGGAACTCCTGCGCGACCTCGGCGGCGATCTCGTCCCACATCACCATGCCGTGGCGCTGGGCGTTCGACTTGGTGACGACGGTCAGGAGCTTGCGGGGGCGGGCCTGCGCGATGCGGAAGGCGTAGCGGATGATCCTGGTCACGCCGGCGCGGGTGAACATCGCCACATCGGTCGCGACCTCCTGCGGCAAGCCCTTGTGGACGCGGCCGCCGACGCCGGCATATTCGCCTTCGGAATTCTCGCGCACGATGACCCAGTCGAGCTCCGGGCCGGAGACATGGCGCAGCGGGCTGGTGATGCCGGGCAGGATGCGGGTCGGCCGGACATTGGCGTATTGGTCAAGCGGCTGGCAGATCGCGAGCCGCAAGCCCCAGAGCGTCAGGTGGTCGGGGATGTCGGGCGCGCCGACGGCGCCGAAATAGATCGCGTCGAAGGCGCGCAGCCGGTCGGCGCCGTCGGCCGGCATCATCACGCCATGCCGGCGGTAATAGTCCGAGCCCCAGTCGAAGGATTCGACGTCGAGCCGGAAGCCGCCGTCGCGCTCGGCGCAGACCGCCAGCGCCTGAAGCCCGGCGGCGATGACCTCGGGGCCGATTCCGTCCCCGCCGATGGCGGCGATCCTGTGCGTACGCATGTCGTTTCCGATCTTCCTTCGGCTTCTTAACGCCGGATGCTTTCAGCTGGAATCGCGCCGTCATCCTGGGCGAAGCGCAGCTTCGTCCCGGGATCCATCATCGAGCGCCGTCGATCCCTATGATGGATCCCGGAGCTGCGCCGCTTCGCGGCTTGTCCAGGATGACGCCGTGGTTCCAAGTAAAATCATCAGATTCGCGGGGCGGTGGCCGGTTCTTCCCGGCCGCCGCCCGGATTGTCATTGGACGGTCACGCCCGCGTCCCTGATGACCGGGACCCATTTGTCGATCTCGGTCCGGACGAGCTCGCCCAGCGCCGCGGGCGTCTGGCCGGCCTCGTCGGGCAGCTCGGCGCCGAGCTCGAGGAAGCGCTTGCGCGTCGGCTCGTCCTTGAGCGCGGCGCGCGCGGCGGCGTTGAGCCGGTCGACGATGGTCTTCGGCGTACCTTTGGGGGCGAACATCGCGTTCCAGCCGGTCGCCAGGAAGCGCGGCAGCCCCTGTTCGGCCGAGGTCGGCACGTCGGGTATCACCGAGAGGCGGTTAGGCACCGCGACCACCAGCCCCTTGCCCTCCTTGGCCTGGACCGTCGGCACGATCGCCACCGTCTGGTCGCAGACATAGTCGACCTGGCCGCCGAGCAGCGCGTTGAGCGCCGGGCCGGAGCCGCGGAAGGGGACATGCTGCGGCTTCACGCCAAGCAGCGCGTGCAGGAAGAGGCAGGTCAGATGCGAGGTCGAGCCGACGCCGCCGGAGCCGTAGTTCAGCTTGGCGGCGTTCTCCTTCGCATAGGCGACGAACTCCTTGAAATCCTTGACCGGCAGATCCTTCTTGGCGACCACCAGCATCGGCGTCGAAGCCGAGTTCATGATCGGCTCGAAATCGGTGCGCGGGTCATAGGCGAGCTTCGGATAGAGCCCGACGCTCGCGGCCTGGGTGCCGAGATTGCCCATCAGCAGCGTGTAGCCGTCCGGCGTCGCCTTGGCGACGCGGCTCGCCCCCGTCGTACCGCCGGCACCGGCGAGGTTCTCGACGACGATCGTCTGACCGAGCGTGCGGCTCATATGGTCGGCCATCAGCCGCGCGACGATGTCGGTGGTGCCGCCGGCCGCGAAGGGGACGACGAGCGTGATCGGCTTCTCGGGGTAGGCGGGCTGGGCCGCCGCCGGCGTCGCGGCCGCCAGTGCGAGAGCCAGCGCAAACAGCATCCGTTTCATGATTTCTCTCCCTGTCGCCGGCGCCGTCCACCGGCTTGCCGGCTGCTGCTCTTCCGCTTGTCTTCCATGGAAGTTTGCATGGTTCAGCGTCGTTGCGCGGGATCGCGATGTCAAGCTTCCATCTCACCTTGCATGGAAGATGCGCGACATGCTCAATGGCCGGCTGGAGGTGATCATGGCCGAACTCGCACCCGCCGATGTTGCCGATGCCGGCCAGCGGCGTGGCTCTCTTGTCGACGAGGCCTATGCGGCGCTGAAAGCGGCGATCCGCGACACGGTCTTTCCGCCGGGCTATCGGGGCTCGGAGCAGGAGATCGCGGTCAGGCTGGGCATGAGCCGCACGCCGGTGCACGAGGCGATCATCCGGCTGCAGGAGGACGGGCTGGTGCGGGTGCTGTCGAAGCGCGGCGTGCTGGTCTGCCCGCTGGCGCCCGACGACATCCGCGAGATCTACGACGTCGTCGTCGCGGTGGAATCGATGGCGGCCGAGTTGCTGGCCGGCCTGCCGGACAGCATCCGAACGGCGGCGGCTGACGAGCTGGATGCTGCCACCACGACGATGGAGGAGGCTCTGGCGGCCGGCGATCTGGGCCGTTGGGCCGAGGCCGACGAGCTGTTCCATCGCCTGCTGGTCGAGCGCTGCGGCAATGGCAGGCTGCGCCGCATCGCCCAGACCGTCACGGACCAGGCGCACCGGACGCGGATGCTGACCCTGAGGCTGCGACCGACGCTGGCGCCTTCCGCCGAGGCTCATCGGCTGCTGACCGCGGCATTGCGAACAGGCGATGCCGGCGAGGCGCATCGCTGCGCCCGGGCTCACCGCGTCTCGGCCCGCGACGAACTGGTGCCGCTGATCGAGAGCATCGGGCTGCGCCAGCTCTGACGGCCGGATGGTATCTCTCGCCTCCCGCTTGGAGGGTAGTCCAGCAGCTGCCAGCAATCTCTCGTCGGATACGCCCAATCGCCTGTCGGGAAGCGGCTCCATCAAAGCGAATTTCAATCAATCGATTGATTAAATCGGGAATCCGCGTAATGTCGCTGCCATGGCAGGCAAATCCATCATCAAGGACACCGAGGGCACGCGGCAGGCGTTGATCCGGGCCGGGCTCGACCTGTTCGGCCGCAACGGCTTCGACGCCACCTCGACTCGCGAGATCGCCCAGGCGGCCGGCGTCAACAGCGCCGGCATCGCCTATCATTTCGGCGGCAAGGACGGCCTGCGCCAGGCCTGCGCCGCAGCGATCGTCGCGCGCATGCAGGCCGTCATCGCCGGCGGCCAGGCGCCGGTCGGCGAGGGAGCGGCCGATCGCGAGGCCGCGCAGGCGCAATTGCTGGCGCTGGTCGAGCGGATCGTCGCCTTCCTGACCACGGTGCCGGAAAGCGAGATCATCGTCCGCTTCGTGGTTCGCGAGATGCTGACGCCGAGCCCGGCTTTCGAGGCGCTCTATGGCGGCCTGTTCGATCCGGTGCACCGCCGGCTCTGCCGGGTCTGGGCGGCCGCCACGGGCATGGAGCCGGAGGCGCCGGCGACGCGGCTCGCGGTCTTTTCGGCGATGGGCCAGGTCTTCTATTTCCGGATCGCCCGGCCGGCGATCAAGCGCCGCATGGGCTGGGACGAGATCGGCCCGGAAGAGGCCGGCGCCATCGCCGAAGCCGTTCGCGCTTCCGTCCGGGCCAGCATCCTCGCCTGTGCGGGAGAAGCATCGTGATCGTCGAATTCATCTGCTCCTTCGCCATCGCCGCCTCGCTCGGCATCTGCGCTCCGGCCGCGACCCGGATCGTCGGCTATGTCGAGGGCGAATATGTCCGGCTCGGGCCGATCGACACGGCTCGGATCGAGAGCGTCGCGGTCCGGCGCGGCGAGCGGGTGATGCCGGGCGCCGTCGTCGCCGAGCTGCAGAAGGACGACGCGCGGAACGCCGTCACCGAGAGCGAGGCGCGCCTGGTGCAGGTGCGGGCCCAGCTCGCCAATCTGCTCAGCGGCAAGCGCCCGGAGGAGATCGCGGTGATCGAGGCCAATGCGGCCTCGGCCCAGGCGCAGCATCGCGAGGCGGAGCGGGCCCTCGAACGCCGGCAGGACCTCTTCCGTCGCGGCGTCTCGACCCAGGCCGATCTCGACCAGGCCCAGACGGCGCGCGACGTCGCCGCGGCGATCGTGCGCCAGAGCGCCGCCAATCTCGCGGTGGCGCGGCTGGCGGCGCGGGAGGAGGAGATCAAGGCGGCAGAGAACCAGGTGGCGCAGGCGCAGGCGGCGCTCGACCAGGCCAAATGGCGCTTGTCGCAGCGGACGCTGACGGCGCCGGCGGCCGGCATCGTCACCGATCTGGTGCGCCATCCCGGCGAGCTCGCCGGACCGGCAGCTCCGGTACTGACCATGCTGCCCGACGGCGCGGTCAAGCTGGTGCTCTATGTGCCGGAGGCGCTGCTTTCGAGCACCGTCGTCGGAACGCGGCTCGAGGTGCGCTGCAATGGCTGCCCGCCGGGCCTTGCCGCCACCGTCTCCTATGTCGCCAACGAGCCCGAGTTCACGCCGCCGGTGATCTATTCGGCCGATACCCGGCAGAAGCTGGTCTATCTCGTCGAGGCGCGGCCGGAAGGCGGGCCGGCAGTGCGGCTGCAGCCCGGCCAGATCGTCGACGTGATGCTGCAGGCTCCGCGATGAGCACCGAGAACGTCATCGATGTCCGTGGCCTGACCAAACGGTTCGGCAAGCGCACCGTGGTCGACAATGTCGATCTCACGGTGCGTGCCGGCGAGATCGTCGGCTTCCTCGGCCCCAATGGCTCGGGCAAGACCACGACGATCCGGCTGATCTGCGGGTTGCTGACGCCCGATGCCGGGGAGGGCACCGTGCTCGGCCTCGACGTCCGCAGCCAGAGCGCACAGATCAAGCTGCAGGTCGGCTACATGACGCAGAAGTTCTCGTTCTACGAGGACCTGACGATCGAGGAGAACCTGACCTTCGTCGCCCGGCTCTACGGGCTGAAGCCGGTCGGCGAGGCGGTGGCGAAGACGCTCGACAATCTCGGCCTGACCTCGCGCAAGGACCAGCTTGCCGGCACGTTGTCGGGCGGCTGGAAGCAGCGCCTGGCGCTCGCCGCCTGCATCATGCACCAGCCGAAGTTGCTCCTGCTCGACGAGCCGACCGCCGGCGTCGACCCCAAGGCGCGCCGAGAGTTCTGGGACGAGATCCACAAGCTCGCCGGCGAGGGCCTGACCGTGCTGGTCTCGACCCATTACATGGACGAGGCCGAGCGCTGCCACCGCATCGGCTACATCGCCTATGGCCGCATGCTGGCGACCGGCACGGTCGCGGAGGTGGTCGCCGGCTCGGGCCTCTCCACCTATGTCGTCCACGGCGCGCTGAAGCCGGCCGAGATCGCCGAGCTCGCCCGGGCCGATGGCGTCGAGCAGGTCGCCCCCTTCGGCGCGACGCTGCATGTCGTCGGCACCGACAAGGGCAAGCTCGAACGGGCGCTGGCGCCGCTCGCCGACCGGCCGGGCATCCGGATCGAGCCCGGGACGACCAGCCTGGAGGATGTCTTCATCCAGTTCATGGCGCGCTCGCAGGCCGAGGGGCGGGCGGCATGAGCGGCGCTGCAACCAATGCCAGTCTTGCGGCAGGGCGGCTCGGCGCCGTCCTCGCCAAGGAGTTCGTGCAGATGCGGCGCGACCGCATCACCTTCGCGATGATGCTGGTGGTGCCGATCATCCAGCTCCTGCTGTTCGGCTACGCCATCAACAACGATCCCAAGGGCCTGCCGGCGGCGGTGCTGGCGCTGGGGCAGGACCGATACACGCGCGCGGTCGTCGCGGCCCTCGAGGTCTCGGGCTATTACCGCTTCGGCAAGCGCCCGCAGAGCGCTGCCGAGGCCGAGAGCCTGATGGCGCGCGGCGCGATCTCCTTCCTCGTCACCATTCCCAGCGATTTCGGCACCAGGGTCGAGCGCGGCGACGAGCCGCGCATCCTGGTCGAGGCCGATGCGACCGATCCGGCCGCCTCGAGCAATGCGGTCGGCGCGCTGCAGACCATCGCCGGCCGGGCGCTGACGCGGGCGCTCGGCACCGAGGAGCTCAAGCGCGAGCAGAGCGAGAGCGCGCTCTCCTTCGTCGTGCACCGGCGCTACAATCCCGAGGGCATCACCCAGTACAACATCGTGCCCGGCCTGCTCGGCGTCATCCTGCAGATGACCATGGTGATGATGACGGCGATGGCGCTGACCCGCGAGATCGAGCGCGGCACCATGGAGAACCTGCTCGCCATGCCGGCGACGCCGGGCGAGATCATGCTCGGCAAGGTGCTGCCCTATCTCGCCGTCGGCAGCGTCCAGGTCGCGGTGGTGCTCAGCGCGGCGAAGCTGCTGTTCGGCGTGCCGTTCCTCGGCAGCCTTACCCTGCTGCTCGCCTGCGTGCTGGTCTTCGTGCTGGCGCTGGTGCTGCTCGGCTACACGATCTCGACCATGGCGCGCACCCAGCTCCAGGCGATGCAGCTGACCTTCTTCTTCTTCCTCCCCTCGCTGCTGCTCTCCGGCTTCATGTTCCCCTATGCCGGGATGCCGGACTGGGCGCAGTGGCTCGGCGAGATCTTCCCGCTGACGCATTTCCTGCGCGTCGTCCGCGCGATCATGCTGAAGGGCGCCGATCTCGGCGATATCGGCCTCGAAGTGCTCTATCTAAGCCTCTTCGTGCCGCTCTATGCCGGCATCGCGCTGATGCGGTTCAGGAGCACGCTGGACTAGCGGCTGCCGCCTTCTCGCGGAAACAGCCGTCATTCCGGCCGAAGCGCCGGAATCCATCGTAGAGCGCCGGCGCCCTGTGATGGATTCCGGCGTTCCGCTTCGCTCCAGCCGGAATGACGGGGCGATTCCGGGTCGAACCGCGGTCCTACAGCGGAATATTGTCGTGCTTCCTCCAGGGTCGCTCGACGCTCTTGGTGCGCAGCATGGCGAGCGCCCGCGCGATCCGGCGGCGGGTCGAATGCGGCATGATCACCTCGTCGACATAGCCGCGCTCGGCCGCGACGAAGGGGCTCATGAAGCGGTCCTCATATTCCTTGGTCTGGCGCGCGATGGTCTCGGCGTCGCCACCACGGAAGATGATCTCGACCGCGCCCTTGGCGCCCATCACGGCGATCTGCGCCGTCGGCCAGGCATAGTTGACGTCGGCGCCGATATGCTTGGAGGCCATCACGTCATAGGCGCCGCCGAAGGCCTTGCGCGTGATGACGGTGACCAGCGGCACGGTGCATTCGCTATAGGCGAAGAGCAGCTTGGCGCCGTGCTTGATCAGCCCGCCATATTCCTGCGCCGTGCCCGGCAGGAAGCCCGGCACGTCGACGAAGGTGACGATCGGGATATCGAAGGCGTCGCAATAGCGCACGAAGCGCGCCGCCTTGCGGCTGGCGTCCGAGTCGAGCACGCCGGCCAGCACCATCGGCTGGTTGGCAATGAGCCCGACCGTGCGGCCCTCGATGCGGCCGAAGCCGGTGACGATGTTGCCGGCATAAGCCTGCTGGATCTCGAAGAAATCGCCCTCGTCGAGCGTCTTCAGGATCAGCTCCTTGATGTCGTAGGGCTTGTTCGGATTGTCCGGCACCAGCGTGTCGAGGCTCATGTCGACACGGTCCGGCACGTCGAAGCTCGGCCATTCCGGCACGCCGACCGTGTTGTTGGCCGGCAGGAAGTCGATCAGCCGGCGGACCTGCAGCAGCGCCTCGACATCGTTCTCGAAGGAGCCGTCGGCGACCGAGGACTTGCTGGTGTGGACCTTGGCGCCACCGAGTTCCTCGGAGGTCACGGTCTCGTTGGTGACGGTCTTCACCACTTCGGGGCCGGTGACGAACATGTAGCTCGTGTCGCGGACCATGAAGATGAAGTCGGTCATCGCCGGTGAATAGACGTCGCCGCCGGCGCAGGGGCCCATGATGACGGAAATCTGCGGGATGACGCCCGAGGCCGCGACATTGCGCTTGAAGACCTCGCCATAGCCGCCGAGCGCCGCGACGCCCTCCTGGATGCGGGCGCCGCCCGCGTCGAACAGGCCGACGATGGGCGCGCGCATCTTCAGCGCCATGTCCTGGATCTTGATGATCTTCTGGGCATGCGTCTCGGAGAGCGAGCCGCCGAGGACGGTGAAATCCTTGGAGAAGACGAAGACGGTGCGGCCATTGACCGTGCCCCAGCCGGTGACGACGCCGTCGCCGGGGATCTTCTCGGCCTTGTCCATGCCGAAATCGACGGCCCGGTGCTGCACGAACATGTCGAACTCCTCGAAGGAGTCGCGGTCGAGCAGCAGGTCGATGCGTTCGCGCGCCGTCAGCTTGCCGCGCTTGTGCTGCGCCTCGATGCGGCGCTCGCCGCCGCCCTGGCGCGCGCCGGCGCGGCGGTCTTCGAGCTGTTCGAGAATATCCTTCATGGAGAGCACCCCGGAGCCGACTGAAGATCTCCCACCCGCTTAAGCGGCGCGGCTTCCCGTGTCCATCGGATGCCGGTTCGGCTTTGGTGCAAGGCGGGCTGCGTTCAGGCGCTCGGCTTGCTCGGGTCGCCGAGCTCGCGATTGAGCGCCACGGCCTGGCGCACCAGTTGCGCGACGATCGCGGGACCGACGGTGTCACCCTCGCGCAGGACCATGGTGGCGAGCTCGAACTTGCCGCCGGGTTTCAGGCGCGGCTCGATCTGACGCAGCCTCTTGCCGCGCCAGAAGCCGAAGAGCACGCGCTCCGCCTCGGCCCGGATCAGCAGGACCGGACCATTCGAGAAGTAGACCAGATGCGTCCACTTGATCCGCTCTTCGAGCGGGGCAGCCGCCAGCACGGCCGCGCGCAGGGCTTCGACAATGTCCCGGCGCCAGCCGTCGAGCTGGCCGATATAGGCCTCCGGATCGCCTGCGATCGGGGCCCCGGGCTTCATCTTGCGCTCAACCCTGCTTCAGCAGCAGCACCGCCGCGTCGTATTCGCGGCGGCGATTGGCGCGGCGCTCGGCGGCCTCCTCGTCCTGGCCCCAGATGCCGATCTGGTAGTCCTCGTCGAGATGAGCCGCGTCCCAGGCGGCGTCGGCGTCGATCAGCCCCTCGGCCAGCGCCAGCATCAGGATGGTCGAGCCGGTCAGCGTCATGACGTTGTGGGCGCCGGCGAGGGCGACCGGGGCCGGGATGGCGTCGACACGGCGCGCGATCGCCGCGAGCACTTCCGCCGGCTGCCCGGCGAAGACGACGCCCTGCGCCATGACGAAGCGCCCGCCGATACGGGCCTCGAGCGCGGCGATGATCGGATTCCAGATCTCGTCCTGGCGCGCGACCAGCGCCTCCGGCTCGCCGGCGCGGTAGCAGAGCGCGTCGCTGCCGGCGTATCTGACGATCTCGGCCCGCACCGCCTCGTGCTGGTCGGCGACGCCGTCGAGCGCCGAATTGACCAGCCGGGTCAGCGGCATGCGGGCCGGGTCGATCCGGGCTTCCTGCGCCTGCCATTCGGCGGCGAGCGCCTCGGCGACGGCGCGCGAGGCGACGGCGAGCGGATTGCGCGCCGGGGTTCGCGCCGTCCTGCCGTCGAGCGCGACATGGAACAGGCCGTCGCGCTCCAGGGCGTGCGCCTGCTCGTAGAAGCGCTTGGGCAAGGCGTTGCGCATCGCCTGCTGGGCGGCGGCGACGGGATCGGGCTGGCGCTGGCCGGAGGCGCCGAAGCGGGCGAGGAAATCATCGGTCGACATCAGGGCGCTATAAGCCGCCGGCCGCCGCTGCGAAAGGGCGAAGGCCCGGGCGGCCCGGCGATCGTCGCCGCGGCTTGCGCTCAGCCGCCGAATCTGTCGCGCCAGGCCGGCTTCGCCCCCGGGAAGGGCAGGGCGGTGGCGGAATAGACGGCGCGGGCCACCGCGCGGGCCAGCACGTCGGCGGCGCTGGCGCAGAGCTCGGTCAGCGCGAAGGCGTCCGAGGGCGCGCCGCTATGGCCGGTGGCGACGGCGAAGACGACGTCGCCGTCGAGCGGGGCGTGGACCGGCCGCAAGGCGCGGGCGAGCCCGTCATGGGCGGCGAGCGCCATGCGCCGGGCCTGGGCCTTGGTCAGCACCGCGTCGGTCGCGACCAGGGCAATCGTGGTGTTGGCGCCGGGGCCGCCCTTGAAGCGCAAGGCGAGATCCTGCGGGGACATCGCCGTCGGCCAGCCGCGCCCGCCGAATTCGAGACCGTGCTCATAGGGCGCGGCCCAGAAATGCGGGCCGTCGCCGATCGTCGCGGTGCCGACCGCGTTGACCGCGACCAGCGCGCCGACGACCTGGCCGGTCGCGGCCCTGATGCTGGCCGAGCCGAGCCCGCCTTTCAGGTTCTGCGTCGTCGCGCCAAAGCCCGCGCCGGCGCTGCCGAGCGCGAACTCCGCAGCGGCCCCGGCGGCGGCCACGCTGGCGAGGTGGCGATGCGGCGCTTCGCCCTCGCCGCGCGCCCAGGGCTTGTCGCCGCCATTGGCAAGGTCGAACAGGATCGCCTGCGGCACGATCGGCACGCGATAGCCGCCGACCGGAAAGCCGCGCCCCTCCCTCGCCAGCCAGCCCATCGCGCCGTCGGCGGCGCCGAGACCCCAGGCCGAACCGCCCGACAGCACCACGGCGTCGATGTGCTCGACCGACATTCCGGGCTCGAGCAGCGCCGTGTCGCGCGTGCCGGGCGCGCCGCCGAGCACGGCGACCGAGGCGATGCTCGGCCGCTCGAACAGCGCCACCGTGACCCCCGTCGCCGCCGCGGTGTCTTCGGCATTGCCCACGACAATGCCGCGAACATCGGTGATGAGGTTCCGCATGGACCCTGCTCGATTTGCTGGAACTTCGCGCTGGCTGGCGCGTCCTCTCGACATTACGATCTTTTCATCGCGGCGCCATCGCCGGGTGAGGCGCCGCGGCCCAGGCTGCACCATCGCCGGCCGGCTTCGAGACCCGAGACAGCGAACCGTATTCCGCGAACCGCAACGGAGAGCTTCTTCATGAAACGCATCGCCCTCATCGCCGCCTCCGGCGCCGCTGCGCTCGCCGCCACGCTGGCGGTCGCGCAGCCGCAGCCGGCCCCGCCCGCTCCGGGAAGCCAGCAGACGCAGGAGCGGGCCGGCTCCGACGGCGAACGTGCCGAGCGTGGCGATCGCGGCGACCGCCGCGAGGAATGGCGGCAGCGCCGGGCGGAGCGCGCCGCCGCGCGGCTGAACGAGCGCCTCGCCAAGCTGCGCACCGACCTGAAGCTTAGTCCCGAGCAGGTCTCCGCCTTCGAGAAGGTCGAGGCGCTGATCAAGCGCAATGCCGAGCAGCGCCGCGAACGCTGGGCGGCGCAGCGCGAGCAGCGCGAGACCTATCGCGACGCCGATATCATGGAGCGGCTCGACATGAGGGCCAACCGCCAGATGGAGCGCGGGACGCGTTCGAAGGAGCTCGCCGATGCGGTGCGGCCGCTCTGGACGACGCTCTCCGACGAGCAGAAGACCGTCGCCCGGCGCGCCGTGCGCGAGGCGATGGCCGATGGCCACGACCGGATGATGGAGATGCGCCAGCGTTGGCACGACTGGCGCGGCCATGACGACGACCGCCGCGACGATGATCGCGGTCCGCGCCGCTGGCGCGATCGCGACGGCGGCTACGACCGCGACCGCGGCTACGACCGCGACCGCTTCTGAGACCGGGGCGCCGGCCCGCGCTCCGGCAGATGATTTTTGCTTCCTTGCCCCGCCGGTTCTCGCCGGCGGGGTTTCTTCATGCCGGCCGGGCGCGTCGCCGACGAATCCGGCGCCGCCCCTGTACCTCCCGCCGCGATTTATGGAAAAGGGAAGAGTGGCATCGCAAACGAAAAGGGCGGCTCTTGCGAGCCGCCCTTTCCTGATTCCGGCCAGAGGCTTGCGGCCCCCGGCTGAGATATCGGATCAGCGCGAGTAGAACTCGATGACCAGGTTCGGTTCCATCTGCACCGCATAGGGCACGTCCGTCAGGGTCGGCGTGCGGGTGAAGGTGGCGGTCGACTTGTTGTGGTCGGCGTCGATGTAGTCCGGCACATCGCGCTCGGCCAGCGCGGCCGACTCGATGACGATGGCGAGCTGGCGCGAGCTCTCCTTGACCGCGATCACGTCACCCGGCTTGACCTGGTAGGACGAGATGTTGACGCGCTTGCCGTTCACGGTGACGTGGCCGTGGTTGACGAACTGGCGGGCGGC
Organism: Allobosea sp.; assembly: GCF_036675845.1. GTDB lineage: Bacteria > Pseudomonadota > Alphaproteobacteria > Rhizobiales > Beijerinckiaceae > Allobosea. Next base: position 31,116 of record NZ_JAKFED010000145.1, read on the forward strand.
GAAGACGGTCGGCACGAACTTGGCGCGATAGATCACCGCGTCGAGACGGCGCTCGAGCAGGCCGACCAGGTTCTCGCCCGAATCGCCCTTCAGGCGGATCGCCTCGGCGTAATAGCGGCGGAACTGCTTCTCGGAGATCGAGCCGTAATAGCCCTTGAGCTTCTGCTTGGCGCGCAGCTGCGTGCCGAAATCGGACGGCTTGCCCTTGCGGCGCTGGCCGTGCTGGCCGGGGCCGTATTCGCGGCGGTTGACCGGGCTCTTCGGACGGCCCCAGATGTTCTGGCCGAGCCGGCGGTCGATCTTGTACTTCGCCTCGTGGCGCTTCGACATGTCGCGTGTCCTCTTGGTTCGCGATTTGAGGACCGCGCCCTCCTCCTCCCCGTTTCCGGGGCGACAGATCCGTCTCGAGAAGACGAGCGGATCACGGGTGCGGAAAAAGCCACGCGGCCCCGTGAGGAGCCGCGCGACGCCGGCTTACAAGCACCGATGGCGCGGTTTGTCAAACTTTAAGCGGCATCGGCTCGATCTCGACCTGCGCCAGCCCGAAGCCGGCGAGGGCGATCCTGGCCGGGCCGCTGAGCCGCGCGCCCGCCGTGAAGACGGCGACCGCCGCGCCGGCATCGGGATGCTTCCTGGCCGGGCCGAGCAATTGCGTGACGCGGCGCGCAACCGCGGCGGCAGGGTCGATCCATTCGACCGGCCAGGGCGCGAGGCGCCGCAGCCGCGCCAGCAGCAGGGGATAATGGGTGCAGGCGAGCGTCACGACATCGGTGCGCCGGCCGTCGCGACTGACGAAGCAGGGCGCGATCTCGGCCTCGATCGCCTCGTCCGGGACGCTCTCGCCCTTCAGCGCCGCCTCGGCGAGGCCGGCGAGCAGGGTCGAGCCGACCAGCGTGACCGCGCAGCCGCTCGCATAGCTCTCGATCAGGCCGCGGGTATAGTCGCGGGCCACGGTGCCCGGCGTCGCCAGCACCGAGACGAGGCCGCTCCTGGTGCGCTCGGCCGCCGGCTTGATCGCCGGGACGGTGCCGACGAAGGGAATCGGGAAACGGGCCCGCAATGCCGGCAGCACCAGCGTCGAGGCGGTGTTGCAGGCGATGACGACGAGATCGGGGTGGTAGCGCGCGACCAGCCGTTCCATCACCGCAAGCACGCGCGCGACGAGTGCGGTCTCGCTCAGCCTGCCATAGGGAAAGGCGGCGTCATCGGCGACATAGACCATGTCGGCATCGGGGCAGGCACGCGCGACCTCGCTCAGCACGGTGAGGCCGCCAAGGCCGGAATCGAACAGTAGCAGGACCGGCCTGCGCTGCGGCAGCACCGGCGCGCGATGGCCGGTTCCGGCCAGAAGATCGACTTGCATGACGTTCGCACCAACAGGGGCCGACAAACCCCGATTGGGCCGCGCCGCCGTTAAGAGAGGGTGAAAAAGGCACGAGGAGGGCAGGGATAATTTAGTTGACTCTGTCCATTAATTGGCTTTTCTCAACGCGAGGAGGAGCCATGCCCGTCGTCGATCCGCCCGCCATCGCCGCGATCCGCCGTTTCAACCGCTTCCACACGCGCTGGGTCGGGGCGCTCGGCGGCGACCTGCACGGCTCCGGCTTCGGCCTGACCGAGGCGCGCGTACTCTACGAGCTGGCGCAGCGCGACGGCTGGCGCGCCGGCGAACTCGCCCGGGAACTCGGTCTCGATCCGGCCTATCTGTCGCGCCTGCTCCGGCGCTTCGTCGGGCTCGGCTGGCTGGAGCGCGGCAGGGCGCCGGGCGACGGCCGGGCGCTGGAACTCCAGCTGACGCCGGCGGGGCATGAGGCCTTCGCGCCGCTGGACGAGGCTTCCCGCCGGCAGGCGGACGCGATCCTGACCCGGCTTGGCGAGGCCGAGCGCGCCGCCCTGGTGGCTTCGCTCGACCGGGCGCAGGCACTGCTTTCGGGGGCGTCGCAGGCGCGGCCGTCGCCGACCATCCGCGAGCATCGACCCGGCGATATCGGCTGGGTCGTCTCCGCCCATGCCCGGCTCTACGCGCAGGAATATGGCTGGGACATCAGCTTCGAGGCGCTGGTCGCCGAGATCGCGGCAAAGTTCCTGCGCGAGTTCCAGCCGGGCAAGGAGCGCTGCTTCATCGCCGAGCTCGAAGGGACGCCGGCCGGCTCGGCCTTCGTCGTGCAGGAGAGCGCCGAGGTCGCCAAGCTCCGGCTGGTTCTGGTCGAGAGGCGGGCCCAGGGCCTCGGCCTTGGCAAGCGGCTGGTGCGCGAGGCGGTCGGCTTTGCCCGCGCCGCCGGCTATCGCCGCATGGTGCTGTGGACCAACGACATCCTGCATGCGGCGCGGGCGATCTATGTCGCCGAGGGCTTCAGGCTGGTGGCCGAGGAACAGCACCATTCCTTCGGCCAGGATCTGGTGGGGCAGAACTGGGAGCTGGAGCTGTAGCAGCCGCAGTGCCGCAAGAGGGCTCGCTTCAGACCTTGAGGCGCGTCACCGCCGCCGCAGCGCTGCGGCCGGCGAGCGTCGCGCCGCCGGCGGTCATCGCGCCGCCGCCGGCGGTCGCCTCGCCGGCGAGCCAGAGGCGCCCGCCGATCGGCTCCGCAAGGACATCGCGGGCATCCGCATGGCCCGGCAGGCAGACCGAATAAGAACCGCGCGCGAACGGGTCGGTCCACCAGGCGGGGAAGGAGACCGGGCCGGCGGCCTTGCGGAACTCAGGCCCGATCATGGTGGCGAGGAGATCGACGATGTGCGCGCGGGCGGCTTCCGGGCCGGCCTGCGACAGTTCGCGGGCATAGTCGCCGCCGCAATAGCCGATGACGATGTCCTGGTCGCCGGGGAACAGGTCGAAGTTCATCAGCCGGCCATTGGCGCCGGCCTCGAAATAGCTCGCGCCGGGCGCGATGCCGAAGCGCCCGCCCTCGACCTTGAGCGCGATCTTGGTCAGCGCGCCCATGCCGATGCCGGCCAGCGCCCCTTGCGTCCGGGCCGGCAATTCCGGCGTGAAGCGGATCGAGCCGGCCTTGAGCACGCCGACCGGGACGGTGACGATGCAGGCGCGGGCTTGAAGCGTGCCCGAGGCGGTGGTGATGGCAACGCCCGGGCCGTCCCAGCTTATGGCGGTGACCGTCTGGTTCAGGCGGATGTCGAGCCCGGCAGCGTAGCGTGCCACCAGATTGCCGTAGCCGCTGGGCACGACATAGTCCTCGCCGGCCCAGAGGCGCTGATAGTCGCGGGCCGAGATCCGGGCCGCTTCCTCGCCGATCGAGAGCAGCAGGCTGGAGGAGGCGACGGGGACGAGATCCGGGCCGAGAGCGCCGAGCAATTCGGCGATCGACTTGTCGCTGGCCTGGAGATCGGCACTCTCCAGCAGGCGGTCGATCTGGCCGAAGGCGCCGCGCCGGCGCTGGCGGTCGCCCTGCGCCATGGGCTTGCCGTTCTGGAACAGCTGGAAGCCGCCGCCCCAGCTCTCATTGGGCGTGGGAACGCCGAGCTCCCGGGCGATCGCGGTCCAGGGATTGCGCTCGGCCCAGTGGATGAACATTGCCCCGGCATCGTAGGACGGACCGAGCGAGGAATCGGTGAAGGTTCGTCCGCCGAGGCGGTTGCGGCCCTCGAGCACGATCACCGAGCGCCCGGCCGCCTGCAGCTGTCGCGCCGCGGCGATTCCCGCCGCGCCGGCGCCGATGACCACGACGTCGTGCCCGGCGGCCAGGCTCCGGCCGGAGCTGGCCGAGGCCGCGGCGAGGGTCGCCGAACCGATCAGCAATCTCCGGCGGTCGAGCATGGCGCGCACTTCCTCCGCATCCTGCCTGCGCATCTTGCACTGCATCATGCCACCCGGTCCGTACCCCGCAAGACACAAACGGGTGCGGCGTGGCGGGCGGCGATCACGAGATGGGGAGGAGGGGTGGGGCGCGCAAGGTAGATTGGAATTGGAATAAATAAGTAATATTCGACAGTAAAGGGAATCAATTGACAGTCAAATGTCATTTTAATAATCGCTGATGCTGAAATTAAGGCGATGGCTTTAGTTTAAAACGATTACAAATGCCGAGTGACTTCATTCTGAACGTTGTCGGCAAGTATGGGGCTGGGGCGATGGGCGAATATTTGGGTGGGCTGCGGCAGGGCGTCGCGCTTGGGACTTTGGTGCTGGCGATGGCGGCCCCTGCCGTCGCGCAACAGCAACTGCCGCAGCGCACGACCGGCGAGCCGGCGCTGACGCTCGATGCGATCGTCGTGCAGGGCGAGGCCCAGGCGCCGGCGCCGCTGCTCGTGGGGCCGACCACGACCACCGTCACCCGGCAGGAACTCGACCGGGCGCAGGTCCAGAGCATCACCGACCTCTCGAACCGCCTCGAGGCCGGCATCAGCTTCAACCGCAACACCAACAGCATCAACATCCGCGGCCTCGACGGCCCGCGCGTACTGACGACGATCGACGGCATCAGGTTGCCGTTCCTGACCGATACGCGCATCGACAGGAGCTCGACCAACGCCTTCGATTTCGATTCGCTCTCGACGCTCGACCTGCTGCGCGGCGGCAGTGGCGCGGCCGTGCTCGGTTCGGGCGCGCTCGGCGGCGTGCTCGCCGTGCGCACGCTCGATCCGGAGGACCTGATCAAGCCCGGCCGGCAGTTCGGCGTGCTCGCGAAGTCCGGCTATGACAGCACCGACCGGGCCTGGTTCGGCAGCGCTGCGGCGGCGGCCCGGATGAACAACACCTGGTTCATGCTGCAGGGCGGCTTCCGTGACGGTCACGAGACCGACAACAGGGGCAATGTGAACACGTTCGGCGCGACCCGTACGGAGCCGAACCCGTCCGATTTCACGCAGTACAATGTCCTCGGCAAGGTGCATCATTATGTCGACGAGGTGCACCGCTTCGGGATCACCGGCGAGCTCTTCAAGCGCGACGAGCGGATCCAGACACGCACTGCGACCGTTTCGCCGACGGGCAACTTCCGGCCGGGCGCCCATGTCCAGGGCGAGGATGTCGAGCGCAAGCGCGTCTCGCTGAGCTACGACTACAAGTTTCCGGGCGGCTTCCTCGACGAGGCGCATGCGCAGCTCTACTGGCAGAGCATCAAGCGCAACATGCTGACCTCGGCCTATCGGTTCAACAGCGTCGTCGGCCTCTATGGTCGCGACAACGAAACCGAGCAGGACGCTTTCGGCTTCAACGGCCACGTCATCAAGAACTTCCAGACCGGCCTCGCCAGCCACCGCCTGATGCTCGGCACGGAACTGCGGGCGACGACGCTGACGCAGTATTCGGCCGGCGTCGACAATTGCCGGCGGCCCTATACCGGCATCTATACCGCCTGCAACAATCTTCACACCAACCAGTCGGACCAGCCGGACGTCGACGGCCGCGCCGTCGGCATCTACCTGCATGACGAGATCGGCCTGCTCGACAACCGGCTGCGCGTCACGCCCGGCGTCCGCTTCGACTGGTACGAGGAGAAGCCGCAGGAGACGGCGACCTATTCCAGCAGCGCCGCCTATCCGGGCATGCTGCCGAATTCCTCGAGCGATTCCGCCTGGTCGCCGCGCGTCCGGCTCGAATACGACATCCTGAAAAACGCGCCGGTGGTGAAGGACGTGACCCTCTTCGCCCAGTGGGCCAAGGGCTTCCGCGCCCCGACCGCCAGCGAGCTTTATGGCCGCTTCGGCGCGGTCGGCACCTATCTGCGCGTCGGCGACCCCAATCTGCGGCCCGAGACCAGCAACGGCATCGATGTCGGCGTGCGCTTCGGCGACAAGGCCTTCGGCGGTTCGCTGACCTATTTCAACACGCGCTACCGCAACTTCATCGAGACGGTGCAGATCGCGCCGCCGGGCGGGCTCTACCCGCAGGGCGGCATCCAGGGGCCGCGGAACATCGCGCGGGCCGAGATCTCGGGCGTCGAGGCGAACATGCAGTATGCCTTCGCCGAGAACTGGCTGGTGCGCGGCTCCTTCTCCTATATCCGCGGCCGCAACGAGACCGACCACACCTATCTGAACTCGATCCCGCCGATGCAGGGCATCGTCGCCATCGCCTATGGCACCGATGTCTGGGGGGCCGAGGTCTCGACCAAGCTCGCCAGCCGGCGCGACCATGTCGCGGCGACGACCGGCACGAATACCGGCTTCCAGGCGCCGGGCTACGCGATCTTCAATGCGATGGCGTGGTGGCGGCCGATCCCGCAGATCGCCGATCTCGAGCTGCAGGTCGGCGTCTACAACATCTTCGACCGCAAGTACTGGGACGCGGTCACCGTGCCGACCGGCGTGCTCGCCCAGCCGCGCGACTACTACAGCGAGCCGGGCCGTACCGTGAAGGCGACGCTGAAGTACCAGTTCTGAGCGGCGGCACCGCCTGAACCGAAAAGAGGCCGGCGTTCCGACGCCGGCCTCGAGGCGTTTCGGCGGAAGCGCAATAATCCGGGGCTAGCCGCGGATCGGCTTCAGCGCGCCCGCCCATTTTTCCAGCTCGGTCAGCAGGCCGGCCGCGCTCTTCCGGTGCAGGTCGTTGGCGGCGAATTTGCCGTCCTTGATAAGCTGGCTCACCATCGGGACGGTCACGGCCTCGACGATCGGCATCATCTTCAGGGCGGTGACGGTCTGCTTGGTCACCTGGACGGCGCGCAGCCCGCCGGAGACGCCGCCATAGCTGACGAAGGCGCAGGGCTTGTAGGTCCATTCGGTGTAGACATAGTTCAGGGCGTTCAGCAGGGCCGGGGTCGGGCCGAAATTGTATTCCGGCGTCACGAAGACATAGGCATCGGCGGCCTCGACGCTGGCGCTCCAGCGACGGGTGTGCTCATGGGCATAGTCGCGCATGACGGGATGCTTCGGCTCGTCATAGACGGGCAGGTCGAAGGTCGCGAGGTCGACGAGATGGGCGTCGAAGCCGGGATGGGCCTGCGCGATCTCGTGGAACCAGTTGGCGACTGTCGGGCCAACGCGGCCGGGCCGGGTGCTGGCGATGATGGTGTGAAGCCGAAGCGTCATGCGTTTCTCCTGAGGCTGGCCGGCGAAAGCTGCCGGGCCGGGAGCCAGCTTAGCCGCCTCGCGCGCCGGCGCCAGCTTACGCCGCCGGCTCCTCGGGCCGCCGCCGGCGCGGGCCTTCGGTCAGGGACTTGAAGACGCCGCGGAGCGTGCGGGCCTCCTGCTCGGTCATCGCCAGGCGGTGCAGGATGTCGCGCAGATTGGCGCTCATGATCGCCTGCTTGCCGGGCGGGAAGAAGCCGCATTGGGCGAGCTCGCCTTCGAGATAGTCGAACATGGAGAGCACGGTCGCGCGCGTCGCCGGCGGCGAGAGGTTGCTCTCGCGGAAGGTCGGCTCGCCGCCGGTCGCCTTGAACCATTCATAGCCGCAGAGCAGCACCGCCTGGGCGAGGTTGAGCGAGGCGAAGGCGGGATTGACCGGGAAGGTCAGGATCGCGTCGGAAAAGCTGATCTCCTCATTGGTCAGCCCGATGCGCTCGCGCCCGAACAGGATGCCGACGCGCTCGTCGGCGGCGATCCGTTCGCCGAGGCCGGGCATCGCCTCGGCCGGCGTCACCACGCGCTTCATCTGGCCGCGCTCGCGCGCCGTCGTCGCCAGGACATGGTTGAGGTCGGCGATGGCCGAGGCCGTGTCGGGATAGAGCCTGGCATTGTCGAGGATGTGGGTGGCGCCCGAGGCGGCCGAGGTCGCGCCCTTCTTCAGACCGCCGCCGGAGGGCCAGCCGTCGCGCGGCGCGACGAGCCGCATCTCGGAGAGGCCGAAATTGGCCATGGCGCGGGCGCACATGCCGATATTCTCGGCGAGCTGGGGCTCGACCAGGATGACGATCGGAGCCCGGCCTGAGACGGGTGGGCGGGTGCGGTCGGTACCGGAGCCGGGCATGGGCAGAGTTTCCTGAAGCGGGCGCAGCTTTGCGCCGGCCGGCCGCGGCCCGTCAACCGCGCCGGTGGCATCGGGGCGCCGGAAAATGCCGGCGTTTCCCTGCCTTCTGCCGGCTCGCGCCGCCCTGGCCGGCTCAGCCGGCCGCCTTCTCCACCGCCTGCATCACCCGCAGCATATTGCCGCCGGCGAGCTTGGCGAGGTTCTCATCCGACCAGCCGCGGCGCATCAGCTCGGCGATCACGGAAGGGAAGGTCGAGACGTCCTCGAGCCCCTCGGGCACGGCGCCGCCGAAGAAGTCCGAGCCGATGCCGACATGGTCGTGGCCGATGCGCTGCGCCAGATAGTCGAGATGGTCGCAATACTGGGCGAGCGTCGCCTTCGGCCGCGGCCCGGCCTTGCGGGCGATGTCGGCTTCCGCCTTCTTGTAGTCGAGCCCGTCCGGCGTCTTGCCGTAGCGGTCCTTGGCCGGCCGGTGCCAGTCGCGCGAGGCCTGGCTGATGAAGTCCGGCACGAAGGTCGCCATGACGACGCCGCCATTGCCGACGACGCGGTCGAGCACGTCGTCGGGCACGTTGCGCGGGTGATCGCAGAGCGAGAACGCGTTGGAATGCGACCAGACCACCGGCGCCGTGCTGACATCGAGCACGTCATGCATCGCCTTGGGTGCGACATGGGCGAGATCGACGACCATGCCGAGCCGGTTCATCCGGCCGATCACCTGCTTGCCGAAGGCCGAGAGGCCGTCATGGCGCGGTGCGTCGGTGGCCGAATCGCACCAGTCATGCGTGCCGTTGTGGCAGAGCGTCATCAGCCGCACGCCGAGCCCGTAATAGGCGTCGAGCGTGTCGAGCTCGCCGTCGAGGGCCGAGCCGTTCTCGATCGTCATGAACAGCGCGATCTTGCCCTCCGCCTTGGCGGCGGCGACGTCGGCGGCGTCGAGCCCCGGCCGAAAGACGTCGGCATGGCGCGCCGTGACCGCGCGCATCAGCGCGATCTGCGCCAGGGCGAAGCCGGCGGGGTTCTTCTGGTTCGGCGGCACATAGGCCGCGAAGAACTGCCCCGCGAGCCGGCCGGCGCGCATGCGGGGGATGTCGGTGTCGGTTTCCGGATGGATCCGGGCGAGATCGTAGGCGGCGACATCGCCCTTCGCCGCGGCGTCAAGCCGCAGGACATAGGGCATGTCGTTATGGCCATCGATCAGGGGGACGCGCTCCAGCAAGGCGAGGGCCCGCTCCTGCGCGGCGTCGGCGAGAGGGGGGGAGGCGAGGGCCATGGCATACCTTCGAAAGCGGGAATCGCGAGGCTGTGATGGTGGCAGGGCGAGCCGGCTCGCGCGAGTGCCAAAACCGCCGGTGTCCTGCCGATTTGGGATATTTTCACGCGTTATGCGTTCGCCAACGCCTCGTATGCCCCAACCATGGTCGTATTTTGCGTTACGGGGCGCGCAATTATCTTGCGGAGAAATCTCGCGAGGCGGCAATTTCGCCTCGCATTTGCATAGGCAAAGCGGCGCAGATTGCTTTTGACAGAAATGTGGTCCGGGTGGATTGTCGGCGCGGCAGGCCGTTGCTAGCTCTGCGTGGCAATCCTATCCCGCATGCGTCGGCGTCATGCCGACTCACAAGAACGGGCAGATGGTTCGAGGGGACAAGCGTCGTCAATGGAAGTCTTTGTCCAGCAGCTCATCAACGGGCTGACCCTGGGGTCGATCTACGGCCTCATCGCCATCGGCTACACGATGGTCTTCGGCATCATCGGCATGGTGAATTTCGCCCATGGCGACGTCTTCATGCTGTCGGCCTTCATCGCGCTGATCTTCTTCATGCTGATTTCCGCCTGGTTCGGAGTCGGGCTGATCGTGCTGGCGCTGATCTTCGTCCTGATCCTGGCGATGTTCTTCACCTCGCTGTGGAACTGGACGATCGAGCGGGTCGCCTATCGCCCGCTGCGCGGCTCGTTCCGGCTCGCGCCGCTGATCTCGGCGATCGGCATGTCGATCTTCCTGATGAACTTCGTCCAGGTCGTGCAGGGGCCGCGCAACAAGCCGATTCCGCCGATGCTGAACAAGTCGATCCTGCTGATCGACAGCGCGACCTATCCGGTCTCGATCTCCTACAAGCAGATCGTCATCATCACCGCCACGATCGTGCTGCTCGCAGCCTTCTGGTTCATCGTGCAGAAGACCTCGCTCGGCCGGGCCCAGCGCGCCTGCGAGCAGGACCGCAAGATGGCCTCGCTGCTCGGCATCGATGTCGACCGCACGATCTCGATCACCTTCATCATGGGCGCGGCGCTCGCCGCGGTCGCCGGCGTGATGTACCTCGTGCTCTACGGCGTGGTGAATTTCGCCGACGGCTTCGTGCCCGGCGTGAAGGCCTTCACCGCGGCCGTGCTCGGCGGCATCGGCTCGCTGCCGGGCGCGGTGCTCGGCGGGCTGCTGATCGGGCTGATCGAGGTGATGTGGTCGGCCTATTTCACCATCGACTACAAGGACGTCGCGGCCTTCTGCATCCTGGCGGTCGTTCTCGTGTTCATGCCATCCGGCATCCTCGGCCGGCCCGAAGTCGAGAAGGTCTGACGCCATGGCCATGGACGCAGCGACGCCGGCCAAGCGCCAGGCCGACATGATGGCGGCGCTGAAGGAGGCGGGCTTCGCGGCGCTCGTCACCTTCGGCCTGTGCATCCCGATCATCGCCTGGGGCACGCGCCAGAACATCGAGAACCAGCTCGTCCTCGACCCGCGCTGGGACGCGGTCGCCTGGGCGGTCGCGATCGTCTTCGTCGGGCGCTTCCTGCTGGCGCTGCGCCAGCAGACGCGGCAGGAAGGCAAACCGGCCCTGCGCCTGCTGCCGCATGGCACGATCGCCTTCTTCCAGCGGCATTCCGGCCTGTTCTCGCTGTTCGGCCTCGGGTTCCTGATCGTCTTCCCGATCATCGCGATCACGCTCGCCGGCTGGGGCGGGGCGCTGAAATGGATCGACAATTTCGGCGTGCAGATCCTGATCTACGTCATGCTCGGCTGGGGGCTGAACATCGTCGTCGGCCTCGCCGGCCTGCTCGATCTCGGCTATGTCGCCTTCTATGCGGTCGGCGCCTATTCCTATGCGCTGCTGGCGAAGAATTTCGGCCTGTCGTTCTGGATCCTGCTGCCGATGTCGGGCATCCTGGCGGCCTTCTGGGGCATGCTGCTCGGCTTTCCCGTGCTGCGGCTGCGCGGCGACTATCTCGCCATCGTCACGCTCGCCTTCGGCGAGATCATCCGGCTCGTCCTGATCAACTGGGTGGACTTCTCGGGCGGCTATGCCGGGATCTCGGGCATTCCGCGGCCGACCTTCTTCGGCATGCCGTTCACGGCGGCCGATAACGGTTTTGCGGCGGTGTTCGGGATCGAGTTCTCGCCGCTCCACCGGACCATCTTCCTCTATTACGTCATCCTCGGCCTGGCGCTGCTCACCGCCTTTGTCAGCCTGAGATTGCGGCGGCTGCCGGTCGGGCGCGCCTGGGAGGCGCTGCGCGAAGACGAGATCGCCTGCCGCTCGCTCGGCATCAACACCACCAACACCAAGCTGACGGCGTTCTCGCTCGGTGCGATGTTCGGCGGCTTCGCCGGCTCGTTCTTCGCGGCGCGGCAGGGCTTCATCTCACCTGAATCCTTCGTCTTCATGGAATCGGCGATCATCCTCGCCATCGTCGTGCTCGGCGGCATGGGCTCGCTCTGGGGCTGCGCCATCGCGGCGATCGCGATGATCGGCGGCACCGAGCTGCTGCGGGAGCTGGATTGGCTCAAGGCGATCTTCGGCGCCGATTTCGACCCGACCAAATACCGCATGCTGATCTTCGGCTTCGCGATGGTGGCGATCATGATCTGGAAGCCGCGCGGGCTGATCTCGACGCGCGAACCGACAGCCTTCCTCAAGGAGAAGAAGGCGATCTCGGCCGATATGGTCCAGGAAGGGCACGGCTGATGAGCGCGGCGATCACCCTGCTCAAGGTCGAGCACCTGACCATGCGCTTCGGCGGCCTGACCGCCGTCAACGACCTCTCCTTCGAGGCGCGCACCGGCGAGATCACCGCCCTGATCGGCCCCAACGGCGCCGGCAAGACCACGGTGTTCAACTGCATCACCGGCTTCTACAAGCCGACCGAGGGGCGGATGGCGCTGATCCATCCATTGCCCGATACCGACGATCTGGTGGCGGCGACGACCCAGCGCGGCGTCGGCTCGATCAAGCTGCCTTCCGTGCACCTGCTCGAGCGGATGCCGGATTTCCGCATCGCCTGGGAAGCCAAGATCGCCCGCACCTTCCAGAACATCCGCCTGTTCAGCGGCATGACGGTGCTGGAGAACCTGCTGGTCGCCCAGCACAACCCGCTGATGATCGCCTCGGGCTTCACGTTTCTCGGGGTGCTCGGCATCGGCGGCTACAAGGCGCGCGAGAAGCAGGCGATCGAGAAGGCCAAGTTCTGGCTCGAGAAGATCAACCTGATCCACCGGGCGGACGATCCTGCCGGCGACCTGCCCTATGGCGACCAGCGCCGGCTCGAGATCGCCCGGGCCATGTGCACCGATCCGGTGCTGCTCTGCCTCGACGAGCCGGCCGCCGGCCTCAACCCGCGCGAAAGCCTCGACCTCAACAACCTGCTGCTGTCGATCCGCAAGGACATCGGCACGGCGCTGCTCCTGATCGAACACGACATGTCGGTGGTGATGGAAATCTCGGACCATGTCGTGGTGCTCGACTACGGCACCAAGATCGCCGACGGCTCGCCGAAGGAAATCCAGGAGGATGCCAGGGTCATCGCCGCCTATCTCGGGGTCGATGACGAAGAGGTCGCGGCGGTGGAAGCGGAGGTCGGCCTATGAGCGAGGCTCAACCGCTCCTGCGCGTTCGCGGCGTCAAGACCTATTACGGCAAGATCATCGCGCTGAAGGGCGTCGACATCGACGTCAACCAGGGCGAGATCGTCACGATGATCGGCGCCAACGGCGCCGGCAAGTCGACGCTGATGATGACGATCTTCGGCAATCCGCAGGCGCGCGAAGGCACCGTCACCTATGACGGGCGCGACATCACCAGGATGCCGAGCCACGAGATCGCCCGCCTCGGCATCGCCCAGTCGCCGGAAGGGCGGCGGATCTTCCCGCGCATGACCGTGCTCGAGAACCTGCAGATGGGCGCCGCCGTCCGCGGCCTCGAGCATTTCGAGGAAGACCTCGAGAAGATGTGCCAGCTCTTCCCGCGGGTGAAGGAGCGCCTGCAGCAGCGTGGCGGCACGCTCTCGGGCGGCGAGCAGCAGATGGTCGCCATCGCCCGCGCGCTGATGGCGCGGCCGAAGCTGCTGCTGCTCGACGAGCCCTCGCTCGGCCTCGCCCCGCTGATCGTCAAGCAGATCTTCTCCGCCATCGGCGAGCTCAACCGAACGCAGGGGCTCACCGTCTTCCTGGTCGAGCAGAACGCCTTCCACGCGCTCAAGCTCGCCCATCGTGGCTATGTCATGGTCAACGGCGTCATCACCATGAGCGGCGCCGGCAAGGAACTTCTGGCCAATCCGCAGGTGCGTGCCGCCTATCTCGAAGGCGGGCGGCATTGAATGGCGCGGGCTTGAACGGAGCGCGATGATGCAGGGCATCCTCTACGAAGAACCGACGATCTGGCTGTTCCTTCTCGTCACGGTGGTGATGGGCGGCTGGGCCGCGTGGATGACCGGCCGGGCGGTGGCGATCACCTGGCGGCCGTTCCTGCAACTCGTGGCCTATACGCTGGTGCTGGGCCTGTTCATCCGCTTCATCCATTTCGCCCTGTTCGAGGCGACCTTGCTGTCGCTCCACTATTACCTGGTCGATTCGCTGGTGCTCTTCGCGTTCTGCTTCGCCGGCTGGCGCTATAACCGGACGCGGCAGATGACGACCCAGTATCGCTGGCTCTACGAGCGCACCGGGCCCTTCAGCTGGAAGCTGCGGGAAGGCGCCTGAACAGCGCGAAAACACCACGAAAGTTCACGGGCTTGCCGCGTGACAGCATTGTGAAAAAGCGCAAGACTGCGCCTCACGGTGGCACCACGCGCCGAGACGGGCCGGCCTGGCCGACCCGTTCAATAGTTAGACAGGGGAGTCACAACACATGAAGAAGCTGCTCTTGGGCGGAATCGCTCTTGGCGCTGTCCTCGCCTTTTCCGGCGTGGCGAATGCCCAGATCAAGCTCGGCGTCGGCGGCCCGCTGACGGGACCGAACGCGGCCTTCGGCGCGCAGCTGAAGAACGGCGCCGAGCAGGCGGTGGAGGACATCAACGCGGCCGGCGGCGTGCTCGGCCAGAAGATCACGATCTCGCTCGGCGACGACGTCTCCGATCCGAAGCAGGGCGTCTCCGTCGCCAACAAGTTCGTCGGCGACGGCGTGAAATGGGTGCTCGGCCACTTCAACTCCGGCGTCACCATGCCGGCGTCCGAGGTCTATGCCGAAAACGGCATCCTGATGATCAGCCCGTCGGCGACCAATCCCAAGGTCACCGAGCGCGGCCTCTGGAACACCTTCCGCGTCTGCGGCCGGGATGACCAGCAGGGCGGCGTGGCGGCGGAATACATCGCCAAGACGCTGAAGGGCAAGAAGATCGCCATCGTCCACGACAAGACGACCTATGGCCAGGGCCTCGCCGACGAGACCCGCAAGGGTCTGGTCAAGGCCGGTGTCAAGGACGTGCTCTATGAAGGCGTCAACGCCGGCGAGAAGGACTTCTCGGCGCTGATCTCGAAGCTGAAGTCGACGGGCGCCGACTACCTCTACTGGGGTGGCCTGCACACCGAGGGCGGCCTGATCGTGCGCCAGATGCGCGACCAGGGCCTGAAGACCGTGCTGATCTCCGGCGACGGCATCACCACCGACGAGTTCGCCACGATCGGCGGCCCCGGCGTCGAGGGCACGCTGATGACCTTCCCGCCGGATCCGCAGAAGCGTCCGGAGGCGGCCGCCATCCTGAAGAAGTTCGAGGCGCGCAAGTTCAAGCCGGAAGCCTACACCCTGTACAGCTATGCGGCTGTCCAGATCATGGCCGAAGGCGCCAAGCGCGCGAACTCGGTCGATCCGAAGAAGGTCGCCGCGGCGCTGCACGGCGGCCAGCCGGTCGACACCGTCATCGGCAAGATCGCCTTCGACAAGAAGGGCGACATCACCCGCCCGGACTACACCATCTACACCTGGAAGAAGGGCGCCGACGGCAAGATCACCTATGTTGAGAATTGATCTCGGCGGCTGATAGTCCGCAGGCGTGAGACGAGCCCGCCCCGGAGCGATCCGGGGCGGGTTTTTTCTTGGCTTTCGGGCTCCTGCCTGTTGCCGGCCGGCGCGGTTCTTTCCGGTTGCAATCCATTTCGGTTAAATCACTATGGTTGCAATGACGTCAGGGGGAGCCGGCGTGCATGGCGACGGAAAAGAAGATCATCCTGTTCTCGGATGGTACGGGAAACAGTGCCGCGGCGCTGTTCAAGACCAATGTCTTCCGGCTCTACCAGGCGCTCGATCTGGCGAGCCCGGACCAGATCGCCTTCTATGACGACGGTGTCGGCACCTCCTCCTTCCGGCCGCTGGCGATGCTAGGCGGCGCCTTCGGCTTCGGCCTGAAGCGCAATGTGCTCGATCTCTATCTCCAGCTCAGCCGGACCTATGAAGACGGCGACAAAATCTATCTGTTCGGCTTCAGCCGCGGCGCCTTCACCGTGCGCATCCTCGCCGGGCTCGTGCTCCGGGAGGGGTTGCTGCGAAAGGGCTCGGATGCGCAGATGGCGCTGGACGCACATGCCGCGTTTCGTGCCTATCGCCGCCGGTTCGAGCCGCGGGTCATCGTCTTCGACCAGATCCTGGCGGTATCGCGCTGGCTCCGCGATACCGCGCTGCGTGGGCTCGACAGGCTGCTCGGCCGGACGCGCCGCGACACGCTCAAGGATCCGGCTCGCAAGATCGCCTTCGTCGGCATCTGGGACACGGTCTCGGCCTATGGCCTGCCGATCGACGAACTCACCCGGGCCTGGAACGTCTTCTTCCCGCTCTCGGTGCCGGATCGCAACCTGCACGAGAATGTCGAGCGGGCCTGCCACGCGCTGGCGCTCGACGACGAGCGGAACACCTTCCATCCGGTGCTCTGGAACGAGGCGGCGCGGCAGCACCAGCGCAATCCAAAGGCGGCGCCGCCCAGCCATATCGACCAGGAGCGCTTCACCCAGGTCTGGTTCGCCGGAATGCACTCCAATGTCGGCGGCGGCTATCCGCTCGACGGGCTGGCCCATATCACGCTCGACTGGATGATGACCCAGGTCGGGACGCAGGGGCCGCTCGGGAGCCGCGGCCTGCGTTTCAAGGCCGGCGAGCACGCCAAGGTCGCACTGCTCGCCGACCACGACGCCCCGATCGCCGATTCGCGGCGGGGGCTGGGCGGCTCCTATCGCTATCAGCCGCGCAAGCTCGCTTTGCTCGCGCATGACAGTTTTGGCGCCCGCGGCGTCAGGGGCATCGGCAGGAACTTCGTCAAGATCGACCGCATCAAGATCCATGAGAGCGTCATGCGCCGGATCGCCAGCTGCGCGACGGGCTATGCGCCGATCGTCCTGCCCGCGCGCTACGCCGTGGTCGACCGCAGCGGCTCGATCCGCGATCTGCCGCTCCCGGGGCAGAAGCCGATCCCTCTCCCATACCCGATCGAGGACAGCGACCAGGCAAGCCGGCGGGCGCAGGCGCAGGAATGGGTCTGGAACGATGTCTGGTGGCGCAGGGTGTTCTATTTCTCGAGCATCTTCGCGCTGCTCGTCATCGCCGCGATGCCGCTGACGATGCCCGCGGCGGAAACCTGCATCGGCCCGGCCTGCTTCCTGGCGCCGGCGATCGAGGGGGTCGGCTCGTTCCTGCCCGGCTTCCTGCAGCCCTGGCTGGCCGCGTGGCGCACCCATCCGGCCAGCTTCGCCGTCCCGCTGCTGATCTTCAGCGGCCTGCTTTTCGTCGGCGGTGTCCGCCAGACCGCGATCGGCGACGCGATGCGGCTGAAATGGCGCAGCCTGACCAAGTCGTCCGAACTGCCGCGGCAGAAGGCCGAGGGCGATGTCAAAGGCAACTGGCTGTACCGGCTGCGGACGACGAAGACCTATCAGACGGCCATGTCCATCCTGAAGCGGAACGTGATGCCGACGCTGGCCGGGCTCGTCGCGCTGTTTGTGCTGGCCGCGGCGATCAGCAGGGCCGGCGTCACCGCGACCTCGACGCTGGGCCATTATTGCGAGGCCACCGAGCCCAAGCCGGCTATTACCGAACAGCCGGTGACGAGATCGGATTTCAGATCGAGCTCAGTCTGCTGGGCGAGCGGAATCACGCTTGAAAAGGGCCGCCGCTATGCGATCACCATCGAAGTGCCGCAGGACTGGCGTGACGGTCCCCCGAAGGAGGCTGCTTCGAAGCCTGCCGGCTCGAACGCCGACACGCCCGAGCCCGATCCGATGAAGGCGGATGTGCTCGGCTTCGGGAGCGAGAGGTTCCCCTGGTACCTGCGGCCGTTCGCCCTGTTCAGGAGGCATCTCGGCCAGTTCTGGTTCATGCCGATCGCCCGCATCGGCGCGTTCGGGTCGGACGAGTATCCGCTCTATCCCAATGACTGGAGCCGGCCGGGTCCATGGCGGGGCAAGATGACGGCGGAGATCACCGCCAAGCGGACCGGCGAGCTCTTTCTTTTCGTCAACGACGCGATCCTGCCGCTCAATCTCGCCCAGCCCTTCTACGCCAACAACCGGGGCACGGCGACGGTGACCGTCAGGCCGATGCGATAGGGCTGAGGCTCCGCATGAAGCCGGCGAAGCGCAGCAGCCCGTCCGGCCAGGGGCCATGGCCGGATTCGGTGTTGAGATGGCCGCTGTCGCCGGCATCGACGAATTCGGCGCCCCAGGCCTCGGCCAGCGCGCGGGCCTCGTCCGGCGTGCAATAGGAATCGTTGGCGCTGGCGATCAGCACCGAGGGGAAGGGCAGGGGCTGGCGCGGCAGCGGAATGAAATCGGACGCCATGCCGGGGATGGCGCGCTTGGCCCGCTCGGAGGCCGGCGCGACCAGGAAGCCGCCCGCCACCTCGCCGGGCTTCAGCTGCCCGGCGGCATGGACGACGGCGCTGACGCCGGCCGAATGGGCGACGAGCACGACCGGCTTCGTCGCGGCGCGCACCGCGGCGACGATCCGGTTCGCCCAGGCGTCGCGCTCCGGCTTGTACCAGTCCTCCTGCTCGACGACGCGGGCGGTCGAGAGCTTGGCGACCCAGCGGCTCTGCCAATGATCGGGCCCGGAACCGGACCAGCCGGGGATGATGAGGATGTCGGCGTCGGAGGATTTCATCAGATCGGCCTGGATTATGATGATTCAGATCGAACTATGCCGTCATCCTGGGCGAAGCGCAGCTTCGTCCCGGGATCCATCATCGAGCGTCGTCGATCCCTATGATGGATCCCGGAGCTGCGCCGCTTCGCGGCTTGTCCAGGATGACGCCGTGTTCCCACGCAAAATCATCCTACTCTAGCGTGCAGGATGTCGTTTGCTGTCGGCAGGGACCTGCGGACGATCGGCGGTCTGAGCCTGCTCGAAGCGCGCGATGAGCTTGCCGCGACGAACGATACGAACCGTCTCGCCAGCTTCGACGCGATCGAGGATTTCGCTCCAGCGCTTTCGCGCTTCGGTGACCGATAGTTGCATGGTGAACAGCGTAGTCCGCCGTCTCGCCAAGCTCAATGATCAAGCCTCGCCGAACACCCGCCTGAAGATCGTGTCGACATGCTTGAAGTGATAGCCCTCGTCGAACATCGCCTCGAGCTCGGCGGCTGACAGCCGGGCGGTCACGTCCTTGTCGGCCTTGAGATTGGTAAGGAAGTCCTCGCCGTGCTCCCAGGTCCGCATGGCGTTGCGCTGGACCAGGCTGTAGCTCTCCTCGCGGCTCGCCCCGGCCTGGGTCAGGGCCAGCAGCACGCGCTGCGAATTGTGCAGCCCGCCGAGCCGGTCGAGATTCTTCCTCATGTTCTGCGGATAGATCAGCAGCTTGTCGACGACGCCGGTGAGGCGGGCGAGGGCGAAGTCGAGCGTCACTGTCGCGTCGGGGCCTATCATGCGCTCGACGCTGGAATGCGAGATGTCGCGCTCATGCCAGAGGGCGACGTTCTCCAGCGCCGGCGTGACCATGCCGCGCACCAGGCGGGCGAGGCCGGTCAGGTTCTCGGTCAGGACGGGGTTGCGCTTGTGCGGCATCGCCGAGGAGCCCTTCTGGCCGGGCGAGAAGAACTCCTCCGCCTCGTAGACCTCGGTGCGCTGCAGATGCCGGATCTCGGTCGCCAGCCGCTCGACGCAGGAAGCGACGACGCCGAGCGTGGCGAAGAACATGGCGTGGCGGTCGCGCGGGATGACTTGGGTCGAGACCGGCTCGACGGTCAGTCCCATCTTGGCGGCGACATGCTCCTCCACGCTCGGGTCGATATTGGCGAAGGTGCCGACGGCGCCCGAGATGGCGCAGGTCGCGATCTCGGCGCGGGCGGCAACGAGCCGCGCGCGGCAGCGGTCGAACTCGGCATAGGCCTGGGCCAGCTTCAGCCCGAAGGTGACCGGCTCGGCATGAATGCCGTGCGAGCGGCCGATGGTCGGGGTCAGTTTGTGCTCGAAGGCGCGGCGACGGATCGCGGCGAGCAGCGCGTCGACATCGGCGATCAGGATGTCGCTGGCGCGGGCGAGTTGCACGGCGAGCGTCGTGTCGAGCACGTCCGAGGAGGTCATGCCCTGATGGACGAAGCGGGCCTCGGGGCCGACGATCTCGGCGAGGTGGGTCAGGAAGGCGATGACGTCATGCTTGGTGACGCGCTCGATCTCGTCGATGCGGGCGACGTCGAAGACCGCGTCCTTGGCCTTGGCCCAGATCGTCGCGGCGGCCTCCTTCGGCACGACGCCGAGCTCGGCGAGCTTGTCGGTGGCGTGCGCCTCGATCTCGAACCAGATGCGGAAGCGCGCCTGCGGCTCCCAGAGCGCGACCATTTCGGGGCGGGAATAGCGGGGGATCATCGAGGGCCTCGCGGCTGGACGGAGTTTCAGCGCGCTCGCTAGCACGGTCGACCGCGTGACGGAATGCCAGCGATGCGGAATGCCTTGCTGACAGCTTTCGACCCGCACCATGATTAGCGTTCGCGCGGGCCGTCGCCTCACGTTCGCCTTTTGACAGGCCCAGTCTCAAGCATCTCATCGCCACGAGGGAGAACGCCAATGTCCTATGTCGATGGTTTCGTCGCCGCCGTGCCGGCAGCCAATCGCAAGGCCTACGAGGAGCATGCCCGCAAGGCCGCGCCGCTGTTCAAGGAATATGGCGCGACGCGCGTCGCCGAATACTGGGGCGACGATGTCCCGCGCGGCAAGCAGACCGATTTCTACCGCGCCGTCGAGGCGACGGAGGATGAGGTCGTGGTCTTCTCCTGGATCGAATGGCCGAGCAAGCAGGCCCGCGATGCCGGCTGGGAGAAGCTGATGGCCGATCCGCGCATGCAGCCCGACGCCAACCCGATGCCCTTCGACGGCAAGCGCCTGATCTATGGCGGCTTCGCGCCGATCGATCTGGCGGCTTGAGCGACCGCCGTCCTAAATCAACCTCGTCATTCCGGCTGAAGCGAAGCGGAACGCCGGAATCCATCGTAGAGCGCTGTGCCCTACGATGGATTCCGGAGCTGCGCGGCTGAAGCCGCTTGTCCGGAATGACGGAGATCGGTTGGCCGGCGGCCCTCAGACCCACTCACCGCGGGCGGCTTCCGCCGCCTTGCGGATCGCGGCGATGTTGCCGGCATAGGCCGAGGGCCCGCCCTTGAACACGGCCGAGCCGGCGACCAGCACGTTGGCGCCGGCCTTCGCCGCCAGCGGCGCGGTTTCGGGCGTCGCGCCGCCATCGATCTCGAGCGCGATCGGCCGGTCGCCGATCAGGGCGCGGATGCGCGCGATCTTGTCGACGACCGAATGGATGAAGCTCTGGCCGCCGAAGCCGGGATTGACCGTCATCAGCAGGATCAGGTCGAGATCCTCGATCAGCGGCTCGACGGCGCTGGCCGGCGTGCCGGGGTTGAGCACGATGCCGGCCTGCTTGCCCTGAGCCTTGATCGCCTGGATCGTGCGGTGCGGGTGCGGCCCGGCCTCGACATGGAAGGAGATCAGATCGGCACCGGCCTTGGCGAAGGCCTCGATGTAAGGGTCGACCGGGGCGATCATCAGATGCACGTCGAAGAGCTTCTTCGTATGCGGCCGGATCGCCTTCAGCACGTCGGGGCCGAAGGTGATGTTGGGCACGAAATGCCCGTCCATCACATCGCAATGGATCCAGTCGGCGCCGGCTTCGTCGATGGCGCGGACTTCCTCGCCGAGCTTGGCGAAATCGGCGGAGAGGATCGAGGGGGCGATGCGGATCGGGCTTGTCATGGGCGAAGCGTTTAGAGCAGGAAGCGAAAAAGTGGAAACCGGTTTTTCGGCCATCCGGCTCCCGCTCGTCAGCGTCGCTTCACCGGATAGGACAGCCGCCTGTCGGCCTCGGTCACCTCGGCGGCGGCGATGGCAAAGGCCGGCCGGCTGCTCAACCGCTCGAACCAGCCCGCCAGCTCCTTGTAGCCGTCGAGAGAAGGCCCGCCCAGCCGCAGTGCCCAGAAGACGGTCATGAACATGGCGATATCGGCCGCCGACAGCGCCTCGCCGAAGAAGTCGCGGCCGGTCAGGCGGTCGTTGAGCCCGGCATAATGCCGCTCGAGGGCGGCCTCGGCGATCAGCGCATCCGCCTCCTGGGCCGCGCGCTTGTCGCGGTCCATGGCGGGCGGCTCGTTGCGGTGCATCAGCGGCCGCAGGGCCATGAACAGGATCTCGTCGGCGAAGAGCTCGTCGAGGCGGCAGCGCGCCCGCTCCGCCGGGCTCTGCGGGTAGAGCGGCGGCTGCGGATAGGCCTCGTCGAGATATTCCAGGATGACGGTGGAATCGTAGACGATCAGCCCTTCGTCATTGACGATCGGCACCTGCCGCCTGGGGTTCAGCGCCAGTACTTCCGGATGCCTCGGATCATAGCCGCTGGTCTGGTTGAACGGCACCATGATGCGCTCGAAGGGCAGCTCCTTCTCGCGCAATGCAATCTCGACCTTGCGCGAAAACAGGCTCAGCGGCCCCGAATAGAGGGTGATCATGATCGTCTCTCCAGTCTTTCTTGGAGCGACTTTCGCATTACTGCCGGTCAGGCGGAGTCAGCAGACTCCTCGCGCCGCCGGATCCGCGCCGCGACGCCGCGCAGCAGCCAGGGCAGCAGGTAGATCGGGAACTGGGCGAGAGCGAAGAACAGATAGGTCGTCGGCGGCACGCCGGCGCCGAGCGCCGCGACGAGCAGGCCCATATTGCGCTGCCCGGTGCCGTAGCCGATCATGAAGCGTTCCGACACCGGGAAACGCCAGAGCAGCAGGCAGGCGCTGGCCAGCCCGATGGCCGAGATCAGGAAGGCGACCGCTCCGAACAGGGCGACCTGGCCCGGCCGGGCGAGGGCCGCATCGGTGACGCCGTCCATCGCGGCGATGGCGAAGATGAAGTACATCAGCACGCCGAAGCCATCGAGGTTGGGCTTCATCTCGCGGATGCGCGCGGCGCCGAGCCAGCGGCGCAGCGCGACCGCCACCGCGATGCCGCCGCCGATGAAGATCAGCAGCCGCAGGGTTAGTTGCCAACGGTCGAGCGGCACGGCCGCCCCCGCCAGCCATTCGACGAAGACCGGCGCCACGAGCGGGCTCACCACGGTGGTGACAATGACGCTGGCGATGATCAGCGAGGGCTCGAAACCGTAGAGGATCGCGACCGCCGGCGAGGACATGATCGGCGGCGCGGCGCCGAGCATGGCGATGCCGAGCAGCAGCCCGGGGTCGAGCGCCTCGCGCCCGATGACCAGGAAGACGGCGCCGAGCAGGAGGGCGGGCGCCGCCATCAGCCAGAGGCAGGCGGCGATCAGCTTGGCCGGCCGGCGCACCAGCCCGGAGATGACGCCGAGATCGGCCCGCATGAAGACGACCGTGGTGAAGCAGAAGATCGTCACCGGCAGCAGCGGACGGGCGGCCGCGGAGAACTGCGGCAGCGCCAGGCCCAGGAAGATCGACAATGCGAAGCCTTGCGTGCCGTAGCGGCCGAGGAGGGCAAGGGCGGAAGCGAAGGGCGCGAGCATCGAAAGCCGGGTCAGCGAAACGGGGCGCCACACTGGCCGAAGCGCGCGCCGCCGTCACCTTGTCCTGGCGCAGGACGGCCCAGCCGTCATTGCGAGGCGCGAAGCGACGAAGCAGTCCAAAGGCGGCCGAGCAATGCCGCCTGTGGATTGCTTCGCTTCGCTCGCCATGACGGCCGGCTGGTAGCGGCAGGAAGTTGCAGTCTTCCTGACAAGCTGCCGGATCTGATGGCCCAGTAATTCCCACTGTCGCAGAAACTGCGAAACTTCTCTGGAGTCGGCGCAATATTCGGCGCGTGGGCTGACAGCGCGGCCGCGGGCGCTATTCTTGCCAGCGGGGAAGGCTGGCGGAGAAAGCGCGATGCGCACGGATACGATCGTTCTTGGGGCGGGAATCGTCGGGATTTCGGTCGCGCTGCACCTGCAGAAGGCGGGCCGCTCGGTGCTGCTGGTCGATCGCGGCCAGCCCGGCGGCGAAACCAGCTATGGCAATGCCGGGCTGATCCAGCGCGAGGGCGTCTATCCTTACGGCTTCCCGCATGATTTCGGCGCGCTCATCCGCTACGCGATGAACAATACGATCGACGCGCATTACCACTGGAACGCGATTCCCAAGCTCGCGCCCTTCCTGTGGACCTACTGGATGCATTCGCGCGCCTCGCAGCACGAGGCCATCGCCCACAAATACGCGACCCTGATCGAGCATTGCGTGACCGAGCACGACGCGCTGGCCGAAGAAGCGGGCGCGACCGACCTGCTGCGCCGCAAGGGCTGGATGAAGGTCTTCCGCACGCCCTTCGAGCAGGAGACGCGGCTGGCGGAGGCGGCGCGCTGGCAGCGCGATTTCGGGCTGAACCATCGGGTGCTCGATGCGGCGGAGTTGCGGGCCGACGAGCCGCACCTCGACCAGAGCCTGATCGGCGGCCTGCACTGGACCGATCCGGTGACGGTGATCGACCCGCTCGGCCTGTCCAAGGCCTATGTCGCGTTGTTCGAGAAGCTTGGCGGGCGTGTCGCGCAGGGCGATGCCGCTACGCTGTCGCAGGATGGCGAACGTTGGAGCGTGACGCTGGCCGACGGCAGCAAGGCGGTGGCGAGCGACGCGGTGGTGGCGCTAGGGCCCTGGGCCGACGTGCTCACCCGCCGGCTCGGCTACCATCTGCCGCTCGCGGTCAAGCGCGGCTATCACATGCACTACAAGCCGCTCGGCAACGCCGTGCTCAACCATCCGGTGCTCGATACCGAGCGCGGCTATTTCCTGGCGCCGATGCGCCAGGGCGTCAGGCTGACGACCGGCGCCGAGTTCGCCAACCGCGACGCGCCCAAGACGCCGGTGCAGCTTGCCCGGGCCGAGCCGATCGCCAAGACGCTGTTCCCGCTCGGCGAGCGGCTCGATGCCGAGCCGTGGATGGGCAACCGGCCCTGCACCCCCGACATGATGCCGATCATCGGCCCGGCGCCGAAGCACAAGAACCTGTGGTTCTCCTTCGGCCACGCCCATCACGGGCTGACGCTCGCCGCCGTCACCGGCCGCATGGTCGCCGAGATGGTGACGGGGCAGAAGGTCTTCGTCGATCCGACGCCATTCGCGCCGGCGCGGTTCGGGCGATAACAATTCTCGTGGGCTTCCCGTATCGAGCGCCGATCTACGCTGGCGCCGCCCCCTCTCCATCTCTCCCCCGTTCCGGGAGAGAGAGGCGCCTCGGCCAGCAACGTGATCGCGGCAGGCAAGGGCGCAGGAGCCCTCTCCCGGAATGGGGGAGGGTTGGGAGGGGCGGCGGTCGATCGCCCAAATAGGATGAAGCACATTCAGTGAGACATGACGCGAAGCGTCAGGCGCTGCTCGCCACGCGCCGCCGGCGAAGCAGGAACAGGGCGAACAGCGACGCCGTCACATACATCACCAGGCTGTAGATGCCCGGCACGACGGCGGCGGCCGGGTTCTTCAGCACGTTGAGGGCGATGTAGATCGCCAGCGCGGCATTGTGGATGCCGATCTCCATGGCGATCGCGATGGCCTGGCCGCGCGGCAGGCGCAGGGCGAGCGGGGCGAGATAGCCGGTCAGCATGCTGACGAGGTTGAAGGCGAGGCAGGCACCGCCGACGGCGACGAAGCTGGGCCACAGCGCGGCGCGCTCCATGTAGATCGCGATGGCGATCAGCACCGCCAGCACCAGGATCGAGAACAGCTTGATCGGCTTCTCGGCGCGGATGGCGAGGCCCTCGGCGCGGGCGCGCACCAGCATGCCGAGCGTGACCGGCACCAGGATGATGGCGCCGACCTCGATCACCTTGCGATGCGGCGGCGGCACGTACTGGCCGGCGCCGAGGAAGAAATCGAGCGATAGGTCGAGCACGATCGGCAGGGTCAGCAGGCAGAGCAGGCTGTTGACCGCGGTCAGGGTGATGTTGAGCGCGACGTCGCCGCGGGCGAGATGGCTGTAGATATTGGCGGTGGCGCCACCCGGCGCGGCGGCGAGCAGCATCAGCCCGACCGCATGGTCGGGCGACAGCTTCAGCGCGACGGCGATGACGAGTGCCGCCAGCGGAAGCAGCAGGGCCTGCAGGAACAGGCCGGAGCCGACCGCGAGGGGATAGCGTGCGACACGGCGGAAATCGTCCAGCGTCAGGCTCAGGCCAAGGCCGAACATGATGATGCCGATTGCGAGCGGCAAAAGCAGGTCGGTCAGGATCGAGGCCTGCATAATACCTTCCCCCCTTATCGGCGTTACCGCCTTGGGGTCACGCTACTATGCAAAATCCGAGATACGCCACTGATCAATTGAGCCGCTTCAGTCAAACTACACGGCAGGGGGCGCCCGATGCAGGTTTGAGGCGGTCGCAATCCTCAATTCCTGTCCGCCAGCTGGAAGCCATGGGCCAGCGGGTCGCGGTCGTCGATGAAGATGGTGTTGTAGCCGGTCATCCGGGCCCAGCCCTCGATCGAGGGGATGATCGCGTCATGGGCGCCGACCCTGGCCGCCGCCTCGACCCGGCCGCGGAACAGCGTGCCGATGATGCTCTCATGCACGAAATCGTCGCCGACCTTGAGCTTTCCCTGCGCCGCCCATTGCGCCATGCGCGAGGAGGTGCCGGTGCCGCAGGGCGAGCGGTCGAGCGCCTTGTCGCCGTAGAACACGGCGTTGCGGGCATGCGCTTCCGGCTTCGTCGGCGCGCCGGTCCAGAGGATGTGGGAGAGGCCGTTGATCGCCGGGTTCTCCGGGTGGACGAACTGGTACTTTGCGTTGAGGGCGGCGCGCAGCTTCGGGCTCCAGCGCAGCAGGTCGGACGGGTCGACCTCGGCGATGTCGGAGATCGCTGCCTGCGGATCGACGATCGCGTAGAAATTGCCGCCATAGGCGACATCGACCGTGATCTCGCCCAAGCCTTCGACCGAGGCCGTCAGCCCGGTCGCGTGCAGATAGGAGGCGATGTTGGTGATGCGGACGCTGTCGACATAGGGGCCGTTCTGGACATAGGTCGCGGTGACCAGCCCGGCCGGGGTGTCGATCTTGAGCACGCCCGGGGTCTTCGGCGTCACCAGCCCGCGCTCCAACGCCATGGTGACGGTGCCGATGGTGCCGTGGCCGCACATCGGCAGGCAGCCCGAGGTCTCGATGAACAGGAAGGCGATGTCGGCGTCGGGCCGTGTCGGCGGATAGAGGATCGCACCCGACATCATGTCGTGGCCGCGCGGCTCGAACATCAGCCCGGTGCGGATCCAGTCGAACTCGCTGAGGAAATGCGCCCGCTTCGCGACCATGTCGGCGCCTTCGAGCCGCGGGCCGCCGCCGGCGACGAGACGCACCGGATTGCCGCAGGTGTGGCCGTCGACGCAGAAGAAGGTGTGGGTCGCCATGGCGGGGATCTCCGATATTCGGACTGTTTGCTTGTAACAGTGAGGCGCCGTCATTCCGCCCGTAGCGAAGCGGAGCGCCGGAATCCATCGTAGAGTTCCGGAGCCCTACGATGGATTCCGGAGCTGCGCCGCTGGCGCGGCTTGTCCGGAATGACGGAGCCTTTCGTCAAAGCCGCTTCCATCAAATCAGAACGAAACGCAGGCCGGCCGCAGGATGGTGCCGACCGATTGCTGGTGGAAGCGGGACTTGTAGGCTTCAGCGATGGCTGCGAGCTTGGCGCGGCCCTCCGCCTCGTCCTTCAGGGCGATGAGCAGAAGCTTGCTCGGCTCGCGGATCAGGGCACCGCGGCCAGCGTCGCGATATTGTCCGCGAGCGTCGAGGATGGTCAGCCCGCCCGGAAAGCGCGGCGTCACCTCGTCGTCGACGAAGCGGCGGAAAGCGGCTTCGCTGACGTCGACGCGGTCGCCGATCTTGCGGCCGAAGAGCAATTCGGCGGTGAGCATCGCCTCCTGGCCGGGGCCGCAGGTCAAGGGCTGGAGGCTGGCGCAGCCGGCGAGCGTGCCGGCAAGCAGCCCGGCGAAAGCGAATCGGATCATGGCCTTGGCTCGCCCGGCTGAGGCGCCGATTCAGGCGGTTGAAGTTCCGATTCAAGCAGCTCGCGGCAGAACCGGGCCAGGAGCGCTGCGGCCTCGGCCGGCGCAAGCGCGCCGACATCGAGCTCGACCAGCGGCAGGCCCGGCGCCTTCAGCAGGCGGTGCCTGGCGCGCAGCGAGGCGAGCACCGCCGGGTCGGTCAGCTTGCGCCGCTCCGCCCGCCCGGCCGCGACGAGCCGCTCCGCGTTGATCTCAGGCGCGCAGTCGAGGACGACCGCGACCAGCCTCGCCCCTCGGTTCTTCGCCAGTTCGCGATAGTCCTCGAACAGCGCACTGTCGAAGGCATCGTCCGAAAGCGCATCGGTGAGGATCAGCACTCCCGGCTTCATCTGCGCGGCATGGGCGAGGATCGTCATGCGCAGCGCCTTGCGCAGCGAACGGTAGAGCGGGTCGCGGCGCTCGAACAACGCCTCGGCCGGGTTGATGATGGTGTGGTTGTCGAGCAGGCGCGCATCGAGGAGCCGGGCGAGCTCGCGCGCGATGGCGAGCTTGCCGACGCCCGGCCAGCCATTGATGTGGATGATCAGGTCACCCTGCGCCATTGCCGATCAGAAGCGTTGCGGGCTGAAATGGCCGAGGTCGATGGCCGGCCTGCGCTCGGCGATCAGATCGGCGATCAGCCCGGCCGTCGCCGTCGACTGGGTCATGCCGTAATGGCCGTGGCCGAAGGCGTAGAGCACGTTGGGGTTGCGGCTGGCCCTGCCGATGACGGGCAGCGAATCCGGCAGCGAAGGCCGAAAACCCATCCAGAGGTTGCCGCTGTCGAAGGCGGGCAGTCCCTCGACCAGCGTCGCCGCCTTGTCGTAGAGCGCCTTGGTGCGGGCATGGTTCGGCGGTGCATGAAGGCCGCCGAACTCGACGGCGCCACCGATCCGCAGGCCGCTTTCGAGCGGGGTCATGATGAAGCCGTCATCCTTGAAGCCGACCGGGCGGCTGGTCAGCCCGGTCACGCCCGGAAAGCTGACATTGTAGCCGCGTTCGGTGTCGAGCGGGACCTTGTCGCCCATGGCGGCAGCCAGCGGCTTCGACCAGGCGCCGGCGGCGACCACGACGCGGTCGACGACGCGCTGCCAGCCATCGGGGCCGATCAGGGCAGGGCGCTCGCCCATCGAGATGTTGTCGACCTTCGCCTTCTCGAACTCGGCACCGCGCGCGAGCGCGGTCTCGAAGAGCGCCATGGTGAGGCTAAGCGGGTCGCTGATATGGGCGGCTTCGGGGTGGAAGGCGGCGCCGGCGAAGCGGTCCTTCAGCGCCGGCTCCATCTGGCGCAGCTCCTGCGGCTGGAGCATGTCGATGGCGATGCCGGCCGCGCGCTGGCGCTCGGCGAGCTTTTCGAGACCGGCCGTGTCGTTCGCATCGCGATAGGCGTAGAGCACCCCGCGCCGGTGGATATGCCCCATGAGCCCGGCCTTTTCGGCGCGCGCCAGCCAGGCTGGCAGCGCCAGTTGCTGCAGGGCGATGATGCCGGCGATCGAGCGCTCGTAATCGGCGGGGCGCGCCGCGAGCAGGAAGCGTGTCAGCCAGGGCAGCAATTGCGGCAGGTAGCCGAGGCGGATCGCCAGCGGCCCCAGCGGGTCGAGCAGGAAACCCGGCACCTTGCGCAGGATGTTGGGGCTGGCGAGCGGCAGCACGTCGGTATGGGCGATGATGCCGGCATTGCCGCGCGAGGGACCGAAGGCCGGGCCCTCCTTGTCGAGGATCAGGACCTCATGGCCCTCGTCGAGCAGGGCGTGGGCTGTGGCGACGCCGACGATGCCGGCTCCGATGATCGCGATCTTCATGACCCGGCGAGCTGCTTCAGTGCCGCGGGCTGCTTGACCTCGATCTCGACGAAGGCGATCGGGTGGGGCGAGCCGTTCATGACGTCGTGCTCGATGCCGGCCGGGCGCATATAGGCCTGGCCCTGGGCCAGCGGCACATCGCTCGCCTGCTGCCCGTCATGGATGCGCAGGGTGCCGTCGACCAGCATGACGACGAAATACGGCCAGCCATGGCTGTGCCAGCCGGTCACCGCGCCGGGCTCGAAATCCCAGCGCGTGATCCGGATCGTCTCGTCATCCTGCTGCACCGTGGCGACGGCAGGGATCGTGCAGGTGAAAGCCATGACCTCTCCGGTTCAGATGCGGGCTGCGCCATCCGGGCCGAACGCCGCCCCTTCGCCCAGCTCGAAGTTCTGGACCAGCCGCGCGGAGTCGTCGAGGTCCGGCAACGCAACCGGGCCGGCAGGACGCCGCTCCGTCGGCCCATGCTGCGATCCTCCTTGCGTGCCGGCGGGTTTCGGAAGCAGATAGCCAACATGATCGTTTTCGACCTGATTTTGGATATTGATATATCAATGAGGCGAACAGCGTCAAACCTCGGTTTTCCGCGAAGTGGAGCGCTGGCGTGAGCCGTTCCGGCGCCGTGGAAATGGATGGCGGCGAGGCGGCGGAGCGCTCCGGCTCGGCCAGCCTCGCCGATCTGGCCTATCGCCGGCTGGAGGAAGCGATCGTGACGCTGTCGCTGCGGCCGGGCGCGATCCTGACCGAGGCCCAGTTGATCGATCTCGTCGGCGTCGGGCGCACGCCGGTGCGCGAGGCGCTGATCCGGCTGGCCCAGCAGGGGCTGGTCGGGATCCTGCCGCGCAAGGGGGTCGCGGTCACCGACATCAACGCCATCGACGTGATGGCGGCGCTCGATGCGCGCGAGGTCCTCGAGCGGTTGATCGCGACGGAGGCCGCCAGGCGGGCCGGGCCGGAGGAGCGCATCGCCATCCTCGACAAGGCACGGGCGATGCGGCAGGCAGCGGTGGCCGGCGACGTCAATGCCTATATGCGGCTCGACAAGGAGCTCGACGCGATCGTCGCCATGGCGGCGCGCAGCCCCTATGCGACGCGCGCCGCCGAGCCGCTGCAGGCGCTGATCCGCCGGGCCTGGTACTTCTTCGAGCGACAGGACGATCTCGTCCCGGCGGCGGGGCATCATGTCGCCTTCGCGCAGGCGGTCGCGTCCGGCCTGCCCGAGGCGGCGGTGCAGGCCAGCGATGCGCTGATGCGCCATCTCCGCGCCGGGCTGCTGGCCACGCTGGGGCGGGAGTGAGGCGGGGCGGCGGTGCGCCTCCTGCCCGAGATTGATATATCTAATCGCGCCCGCGAGATTGCCGCCCTGCCTGCGGCGATCTGGCCATGACGCGGCAAAGTCCGTAAATGAGCGGCATGAACGCTCCTTCCCCAGAAACGGGCCGATGATCAAAATCCTGGAGGCGGCGACGTCCGCTGCCCTGCCCGAAGCAGCGGCCTTCCGCGATGCGATGGCCGAGGTCGCCAGCGCTGCCCATCTCGTGACGACCACCAGCCCGGGCGGGCGGGCGGGGCTGACGGCGACGGCGGTCGCCTCGGTGTCGGATGCGCCGCCGACCCTGCTCGTCTGCATCGAGGCGGGCAGCCGCACGCTCGCGGCGATCGAGGCGATGGGCTTCTTCTGCGTCAACACGCTGTCGGCAGAGGACCACGAGCTCGCGGAAGCGTTCTCCGGCCGCGGCGGCCTCGTCGGCGAGGCGCGCTTCACCAAGGGGAGCTGGACGCGGCTTTCGACCGGCGCCCCGGTGCTGAGGAGTGCGCTCGTCGCCTTCGACTGCCGGCTGGTGGCGGCCCATGCGGTCGCGACCCACAAGGTCCTGATCGGCGAGGTCGTGGCGCTCGGCGGCGGTGGCGGCACCGGCGAGAGCCTGGTCTATCGCCGGCGGCGCTTCGGCGGCTTCTGACGCCGGCTCCGCTTCAGCCCTTCGCCGCCTCCGCCTCGATCTCGGCGAAGACGCTGGCGGCCTCCTTGAAGGCGTGGTTGGCGGCCGGCACGCCGGCATAGACCCCCGCCTGGATCAGCAACTCCTTGATGTCGCCTTGGGTCAGGCCGTTGTTGAGGGCGGCGCGGACATGCAGGCGGAACTCGCCCCAGGCGCCGAGCGCGACGGTGATCGAGAGCACGATGAGCGAGCGCTCGCGGCGGGTCAGGCCGGGGCGGTTCCAGATGTCGTTCCAGGCGGTGCGGGTGATGAATTCCTGGAAGTCGCGGCTGAACTCGGTGATGCCAGCGGTCGCCTTGTCGACATGGGCGTCGCCGAGGACGGCGCGGCGGGTCTTCAGGCCGTTCTCGTAACGGGTCTTGTCGTCCATGGTTTCAGCCCTTCAGGAAGTCGGTCACGGCCTTCTCGAAGCCGGCCGGCTGCTCGAGATTGGAAAGATGGGCGGCGTCGAGCTCGACGCGCCGCGCGCCCGGAATGGCGTCGGCGATCTCGTGGCCGGCCGCCGGCGGCGTCGCCGGGTCGCGGCCGCCGATCACCACCAGCACCGGACTGGCGATGGCGCGGATCGACTCGCGCTGGTCCATGTCGCGGATGGCGGCGCAGCAATTGGCGTAGCCGACGGCGGGTGTGGTCGCGAGCATCTCGCTGACCTTGGCGACCGTTTCCTTGGCGCTTTCACGGAATTCCGGGGTGAACCAGCGTTCCAGCGTTGGCTGCACCAGCACGCCCATGCCCTGTGTGCGGACAGTACGGATGCGGCCGTCCCAGAGCTCCGGCGGCCCCATATGGGCGGCGGTGTTGGCGAGCACGACGCGGCCGAGGCGCTCGCCATGATGCGTCGCCAGCCATTGCCCGACCATGCCGCCCTTGGAAAGCCCGCACCAATGCGCCTTCTCGATGCCGAGCGCATCGAGGATGGCGAGCGCGTCGTCGGCCAGCATGGCGATGGAATAGGGCTTGTCCTGTGCCGGCGAGCGGCCATGGCCGCGGCTGTCATAGCGCACGACGCGGAAATGCTGCGACCAGGCCGGGATCTGCGGGTCCCACATCGAAAGATTGGTGCCGAGCGAATTAGAGAGCAGCAGCACGGGTGCGCCTTCCGCTCCGTCGATCCGGATATGGAACTCCTCGCCCCTGACGTTCAGCATCGGCATCGGCGTCGTTCTCCTAGGCAGTTGCGGTGCGGATCGCACCATCGATTGCAATCGAAAGCCGCTGGCCGGCGAGCCCGGCCTGGGCCTTCGCGGAAAGTTTCAGGGCAGGGGGCGTCTTCCAGCCCATCTCGCGGGCGACGACCAGGCCGAGCAGCAGGATCGCGTCCGGCTCGGCGACCAGGATCGCGGCCGGCGCCCGGCCGGTATGGACGAGCTCGAGCAGCACGGCCGAGGCCGAGGAGGAGCCGATGGTGCCGGGCAGCCCCAGAACCGTGCCGGCGACATTGCGGCCGCGCTGCGGGTGGCGCGCATCGATGATCTCGCCGCTGCGCGGATCGACGCCGCCCCAGAAGCTGATCGGCGCGGAGAGCGCCAGGCAGGTCGCCTCGACCGCCTGGCCCGGCAGCAGGATCTCGGCCTTCAGGACCATGTCCGCGGCTCCCTGACCAGCCGCCCGGCGACCGCGCTCTCGACGCATTCGGCGAGCGAGCCATAGGTCACGGCATAGCCGGTATTGCCCGGGGCGTAATGGGCGAACTTGCCGGAATTGGTCATCAGCACGCCGCCCTTCAGTTCGGGCAGGATCGGCGTCACCACCACACAGGTGTCGACGACGAAGACGATGCCGGCCTGCTCGAGGGTGCGGCGCCGGCCCTGTTCCTCCAACGGCTTCAGGACATGGCGGCCGGTATTGGCGTAGAGGGGCGTGCTGAGCCTGCGGCCGGCGAGGCGTTTCTCGAGCGCGTCGATCTCGGCGAGCGAGAGATGCGGCGAGCCGATCGCGACCGCATCGACCCGCGCGGTCGCGCCCGCCGTCGAAAGCCGAGCCAGCTCGTCAGCGATACGCTCCGGCGTGACGCGCAGCGTCCGGGCCGGGGGGCGCCGGCCGAGCGCGGTCGCCAGATCCGGCGCTTCCGGCGTCACGCCCGCGACATGGAAGAGCCCGACGCCGCCGGCCGAGGCGGCCGAGGCGCCGAGCGCCTTGAGCCTGTCCTCGTCGGCATGGCCCTGCAGGCCGTCGATCACCGCGACTTCGGAGCCGGCCTCGCGGCCGAGCAGGGCGCCGAGCACCGGATAGAAGACGTCGGCGTCGCGCAGGGCCTGCGACAGGCCGGAGACGTCGAGCACGAACGTCGCGATGCGGTTCTCCGGCCGGTGCAGGCCGTAATCGGGGGCGCGGCCGGCGATGGCGCAGGCGATGTCGAGGAAATCGCCATAGCGGTTGGTGCGGGCGCCGAGCACCGAATTGCAGAAGACGACGGCATTGGATTCGCCCCAGGCGACGTCGCTGCCCTGTTTCGGGCGGTGCCCCGCCTGATAGGGCGCGCAGGTCCAGCTCGGCTCGCAACCCATCGCCTCATAGGCCCGCATCATCCGCGCCGCCATGGCGTGCTGGGCGGTGGGAAGGCGCGTTGCGATGCAGCCATGCGGGGTGAGGGCGCCGACATTCAGCGTCGCGCGCACGGCGACCTTCGCGCCGCCTTCGACCAGCTTCTCGGCGAAGAGCGTGCCGGAATCGCCATGATAGAGCGCGCCGTCGATATGGGCGGAGGCGACCGGGATCAGCCTTGGCGCGCCCATCAGCCGGGCGGCCTCGGCGACGATGCGCATCGCCATGGCGGCGCCTTCGCCGCGGCCGCCGCCGGCGATCGCGCGCTCGTCGGCGGACAGTTCAGTCATCGTCGGTCATGTATTCCCGCTCCTCCTCGTAGAGGGCGAGGATCCGGTCGATGATCGCGTCGGTCGCGCCGCGATAGCTGACAGGGTCGAAGAGGGCGTCGAGCTCTGCGTCGTCGAGGCTGCCAGCCAGCGCCGGGTCATCCGCCAGCACGTCCCGCAGGTGGCGCCCGCTGGCGAGGCAGGTCTTGCTGGCCGCCTCCAGGAGATGATGCGCCTCGCCCCGGCCGAGCGTCGCGGCCAGCGCCAGCGAGACGCGTTCGGCCATGACCAGCCCATTGGTCAGCTCGAGATTGCGGCGCATGCGCTCGGGAAAGACCTGGAGCCCCTCGGCCAGCGTCACGGCCTGGCCCAGCGCCGTGCCGGCGAGGGTGAACAGCTCGGCCATGGTGCGCCATTCGGCGTGCCAGCCGCCCATGGCCCGCTCATGCTCCTGCGGCATCGCCAGGAGCATGGTCGAGACCAGGCCGGGCGCGCGCCTGGCCGCGGCGAGGATCAGCGTGCAGAGCACCGGATTGCGCTTGTGCGGCATGGCCGAGGAGCCGCCCTTGCCGGGCGCTTCCGGCTCGGCGAGCTCCCCGATCTCGGTCTGCGCCATCAGGGCGACATCGAGAGCGAGCTTGCCGAGATGGCCGCAGAGCAGGCCGAGCTGGGTCGCGATCGAAGCCGGCCGGCGCCGGTTGCTGTGCGAGGGTACCAGTACCGCGCCGATCGACGGCATGGTCCGGTTGAACTCCTGGAGCACCGCCTCGGCCTGCTCGCCGAGCGAAGCGAGCGTGCCGGCCGCGCCGCCGAGCTGATGTGCGGGCTGGCCATGAACCATGAACGCATCATGGAACGAGACCAGCGGATCGAGCCATTGCGCCGCCTTCAGGCCGAAGCTGATCGGCACCGCATGCTGCAGGAAGGTGCGGCCGATCATCGGCGTGTCGCGATGAGCGCGGGCGAGGCCGGCGAGGGCATGGGTCAGCTTCGCGCTGCGCTTCAGGATCAGCGCCCAGGCGGCGCGATATTGCTGGGCGTGGCCGGAATCGATGACGTCCTGGCTGGTCGCGCCGTAATGCACCCATTTCGCCGCCTCGGGGTCATGGGCCGCGACCCAAGCGGTCAGCGCCTTGACCAGGGGAATCGCCGGATTGCCGGCGAGCGTCGCCGCCTTGCCGATCGCGGCGATGTCGTAGAGCCCGGCCTCGCAGGCGGCGGCGATGGCCTCGGCGGCGGTCGCGGGGATTACGCCGACATTCGCCTGCGCCCGGGCGAGCGCCGCCTCGAAGTCGAGCATGCCCTGCAGGCTTGCCCGGTCGTCGAACAGGGCAGCGAATTCGTGGTCGGCGAAGAGCTCGCCATGAAGCCCGGCGATGTCAGCCATGACGGGCCGCGGGGTTCTGGAACCGGCAGTTCAGGACATGCTTGGCAGCGTACAACCTGGCCTCCCTCGATCGTCCCGGCCTTGGCGAATGCCGGCGTTCCGGTAAAGGAAGAAGCCGCAGTTTCTGGATAGACCCGAGGCGAGGGCGGCCGCAACCTGCGGCGGCATCGGTCGGGCCATGAGGAATGGGAGTGACGCCATGGCGATGACCATGAACGGGGAGGTGACCTTGCCGGCCGCCAAGGCGATCGTCTGGGAGAAGCTGAACGACCCGGAGGTGCTGAAGGCCTGCATTCCCGGCTGCGAGCAACTCGCCAAGGACGACGACACGCATTTCTCGGCGGTGGTCAAGGTCAAGCTCGGCCCGGTGAAAGCGACCTTCAAGGGCAAGGTCGAATTGCAGGACCTCGATCCGCCGAACGGCTATCGCATCGTCGGCGAGGGCGAGGGCGGCATCGCCGGCTTCGCCAAGGGCGGCGCCAAGGTCATGCTCGAGGATGCGGAGGGCGGGCAGACCTTGCTGCGCTACGACGTCGAGGCGCAGGTCGGCGGCAAGCTGATGCAGCTCGGCTCGCGCCTGATCGATTCGGTCTCGAAGAAGCTGGCGGACGAGTTCTTCGCCAATTTCGCCAAGGCGGTCAGCGAAGGCTGAAGGCGGCCTTCTGCACCGACGCACCGTCATTCCGGACAAGGCGCGATAGCGGCGCAGTTCCGGAATCCATCGAAGAGCGCTGCGCTTTACGATGGATTCCGGCGCTCCGGCCGGAATGACGGAGCCGTTTTCGGCGAGCCGCCAAGCGCCTCAGGAGGCCTTGCGCAGGGCCTCGAGCGCCTCGCCGACCGTCGCCTCGGCGGCGCCGACCTGCAGCGCGATGTCGGCGGCGGCGGCATTGGCGCGGCCGAGCGCCTTCTCCGTCGTCTCCAGGCTGTCATTGACCAGGTTGGCGCTGCCGATCGCCTCGTCGGAGCTGCTCGCGACCTCGGCGGCGTCGCGCGAGATGCTGGTGGTGACATGGCTCTGCTGCGCGACGGCGTCGGAGATCGCTTCCGAATCCGCCTTGATCTCGCCGATCGTCATGCCGATCGAGGCCGCCCGCTCGCTGCAGGCCTCGGCGCTGGCGGCGAGCTGGGCGATCTGGCTGGAGATGTCCTGCGTCGCGCTCGCCGTCTGGGTCGCCAGGGTCTTCACCTCGGCCGCGACCACCGCGAAGCCGCGGCCGGATTCGCCGGCGCGGGCCGCCTCGATGGTGGCGTTCAGGGCGAGCAGATTGGTCTGGGCAGCGATGTCGGCGATCATGCCGACGACGGTGCCGATGCTGCCGGTGACCTCGCGCAGCTTGGCGATCGCCTCGTTCATCGCACTGGCATCGGCGACGGCCCGGTTGGCGATGTCGAGGCTCTGGCGGGCGCGCTGGCCGATCTCGGCAATGTTGGCCGACATCTCCTCGGTCGCGGCGGCGGTCTGCATCGCCTTCTCGCGCACCAGCGCCGAGGTACGGGCGACCGAGCCGACCTGATCCTTGATGAAGGCGCTGGCCTCGGCGGTTTCGCTGGCTGTGGCGACGAACTGCTCGACGGCGCCGCTGATCTTGGTGTCGAGCTGGCCGATCCGCGAGGTCAGCGTGGCGGCGACCTCGTCGAGCGTCGCGCCGCGACGCTGCGCTTCGGCCGCCGCGAATTCACGGTCGAGCGACATTGCCGTGTTGACGTCATAGGTCAGGACCCGCTCGATGATGAAGAGGTCGCGCGGGATGTCGTGCCGCGAGAAGATCAGCCGCGTCCGGCTCTCCTCCAGACAGATCCGGAACAGGGTGAAGGCGATCGAGGCGCGGGCGCGGGCGCCGACGCTGGCGCGGCGTTCGAGCAAGGTGAGCCGTTCGAGCGAATCGCAATAGCGCTGGTCGAAATCGCCATCGAAGAGCAGGCGGAAATGATCGCCTTCGGCGGCGTAGAGTTCAACGGCGAGGGGATCGACGCCGTCCCGCAGGCGCGGATGGATCGAAAAGGCGCGGGCGAAATCGTCCTCGACGACCTTGGCGATGCAGCGCTCGAGGATGTCGCGATAGCGGCGCAGGCGCAGGCGCTGGGCCTCGTCATAGCCGATCGCGGCGAGCCGGCGCTGGACATGTTCGAGAAGCGTGGCCAATCGCGCCATCCATGATCGCGACGATCACGGATCGTCGTTTGACGGTGCATCCTGCGCAGGCAGCGTTAAGAATCTGCAAAAGCGGCGGCATTTGCCGGTTGCTCGCCGGCAGAACCGCCGATTGCCGCAAACGGCGCGAAAAGACCGCGAAACTGGGCCTCCCAAGACGGCGCTCGCCGCTTGACCGCGGAAAATCCCGGGTCCACACTCATTTTGAAGTTGTTCCAAGGAAAAACCGTCTTCGGCGCGAGCGCGTCGAAATGCGAATGGCCCGGCGGCCGAGCTGTCTTCCGCCGGACTGCGAAAACAGGCTTCCGGAGGGAGTGCCCCATGGCCAATGTGACCATGACGGTGAACGGCAAGGCCGTCGCCGCGAATGTCGATCCGCGCACCCTCCTGGTGCAGTTCCTGCGCGAAAATCTGAGGCTCACCGGCACCCATGTCGGCTGCGACACCAGCCAGTGCGGCGCCTGCGTCGTGCATCTCGACGGCAAGGCGGTGAAGTCCTGCACCACGCTCGCTGTCGCCTGCGAGGGCGCTTCGGTGACGACGATCGAGGGTCTCGCCGATGGCGGCACGCTGCATCCGATGCAGGAGGCCTTCCGCGAGCATCACGGCCTGCAATGCGGCTTCTGCACGCCGGGCATGATCATGGCGGCCGTCGACATGGTGAACCGCCGCGGCAATACACTCGACGAGAAGACGATCCGCGAGGATCTCGACGGCAATATCTGCCGCTGCACCGGCTACCACAACATCGTCAAGGCGGTCGCCGCCGGCGCCGAGGCGATGGGCAAGGGAGCCGCCCCGGTCCGCCAGGCCGCCGAGTAGCGCTTTTCCTAAAGGCCGCGCCCGCCACGACCGGCGGGTGCAGCCTTCGTTCGATGCGATCCCCGCCAGACACGCTGCCAACGCCCGCCAAGAGGCGTCACGCCAGGAGGAATCCATGTCCGCCACCGGAATCGGCGCTTCCGTCCGCCGCAAGGAAGACCATCGCTTCATCACCGGCCAGGGCCGCTATACCGACGACATCAACCGGCCGGGCCAGGCCCATGCCTATTTCCTGCGCTCGCCGCATGCGCATGCCACGCTGAACAAGATCGACGCCAAGGCGGCGCTTGCCATGCCGGGCGTGCTCGGCATCTTCACCGGCGACGACCTCGCCGCCGACAAGATCGGCGGGCTGATCTGCGGCTGGATGATCCACAACAAGGACGGCACGCCGATGAAGGCGGGGCCGCATCCGGCGCTGGCGCAGGGCAAGGTCCGCTATGTCGGCGATCATGTCGCGGTCGTCGTCGCCGAGACTTTGGCCCAGGCCCGCGACGCGGCCGAGGCGATCAGCGTCAATTACGGCGTGCTGCCGGCGGTGGTCGACACCGCGACGGCGGCGCAGGCGAAGACCCAGCTTCATGCCGAGGCGCCGGGCAATACGGTGTTCAACTGGCATCTTGGCGACAAGGACGCGACCGAGAAGGCGTTCAAGGCCGCCAGGCACGTGACGAAGCTCGACCTCGTCAACAACCGGCTGGTGCCGAACCCGATGGAGCCGCGCGCCGCGGTCGGCGATTACGACCAGGGCGAGGGCGCCTTCACGCTCTACACCACCAGCCAGAACCCGCATGTCGCGCGGCTCGTGCTCTCCGCCTTCATCGGCATCGCGCCGGAGAACAAGCTGCGGGTGATCGCGCCCGATGTCGGCGGCGGCTTCGGCTCGAAGATCTTCATCTATGCCGAGGAGACGGTCTGCGTCTGGGCGGCGAAGAAGGTCGGCCGGCCGGTGAAATGGACCTCGGACCGCACCGAGGCCTTCCTCTCCGACGCGCATGGCCGCGACCATGTCACCCATGCCGAGCTCGCGACCGACGCCGAGGGCAAGATCCTCGGGATGCGGGTCAAGACCACCGCCAATCTCGGCGCCTATCTCTCGACCTTCTCCTCCTCGGTGCCGACCTATCTCTACGCGCCGCTGCTGTCGGGCCAGTACGACATCCCGGCGATCTATTGCGAGGTCGACGCGGTCTACACCAACACCGCCCCGGTCGACGCCTATCGCGGCGCGGGGCGGCCCGAGGCGACCTTCGTGGTCGAACGCCTGATCGAGGTCACGGCGCGCCAGCTCGGCAAGGACCCGGCCAAGTTCCGGATGCAGAACTACATCAAGAAGTTCCCGCACCAGACGCCGGTGATCATGATGTACGACACCGGCAATTACGGCGCCTCGATGAAGAAGGCGCTGGAGATCATCGACTACAAGGGATTTGCCCGCCGCAAGCGCGATTCCGGCCGCAACGGCAAGCTGCGCGGCATCGGCTTCTCCTCCTATATCGAGGCCTGCGGCATCGCGCCCTCGGCGGCGGTCGGCTCGCTTGGCGCCGGCGTCGGCCTGTGGGAATCGGCTGAGGTCCGGGTCAACCCGATCGGCACCGTCGAGGTGCTGACCGGCTCGCACAGCCATGGCCAGGGCCATGAGACGACCTTCGCGCAACTGGTCTGCGAGCGGCTCGGCGTGCCGCTCGAAAACGTCTCCATCGTCCATGGCGACACCGACAAGGTGCAGATGGGCATGGGCACCTATGGCTCGCGCTCCGGCGCGGTCGGCATGTCGGCGATCGCCAAGGCGCTCGACAAGGTCATCGCCAAGGGCAAGAAGGTCGCGGCCTATGTGCTGGAGGCCGACGAGGCCGATATCGACTTCAAGGACGGCAACTTCCTGGTCAAGGGCACCGACCGGAAGCTCGATTTCGGCTCCTGCGCGCTGCAGGCCTATGTCGCGCACAAGTTCAACGGCCAGGACCTCGAGCCGGGGCTGAAGGAGGGGGCGTTCTACGACCCGACCAACTTCACCTTCCCGGCCGGCGTCCATATCTGCGAGCTCGAGATCGATCCCGATACCGGGATCACGAAGATCGAGCGCTGGGCGGCGGTCGACGATTTCGGCAATGTCATCAATCCGATGATCGTCGAGGGCCAGGTCCATGGCGGCATCGCCCAGGGCGTCGGTCAGGCGCTGCTCGAAGGGGCGCGCTACAATGCCGACGGCCAGCTCGTGACCGCGAGCTTCATGGATTACTGCATGCCGCGCGCCGATGACCTGCCGTCCTTCCAGGTCGGCATGACGGTGACGCCGTGCCCGTCCAACCCGCTCGGCATCAAGGGCTGCGGCGAGGCCGGGGCCATCGCCTCGCCGCCGGCCGTGATCAACGCCATCACCGACGCGCTCGGCCATGAGGACATCGCCATGCCGGCGACGCCCCAGGCGGTCTGGCGCGCGGCGCAGAAGACGATCAGCCGGATGGCGGCGGAATAGACAAAGCGTCATGGCCGGGCCTGGCCCGGCCATCTCTCTCAGGTGAGGCGCCTCAAGCGCGCCCTGGAAGAGATGCTCGGGGCAAGCCCGAGCATGACGCTCACGGAACCCGAGCGGAGAACGATCATGTACGCTTTCACCTATCACCGCCCGACCAGCGCCCGGCAGGCCGCCGGCCTTCTCGCCAAGAAGGAGGACGCCAAGCTGCTCGCCGGCGGGCACACCTTGCTGCCGACGATGAAGCAGCGCCTGGCCGCTCCGTCCGCGCTGGTCGATCTCTCCGCCTGCGCCGACCTCAAGGGCATCGTCCGCAAGGGCCGCAACCTCGTCATCGGCGCGATGAGCACGCATGCCGAGGTCGCAGCTTCCCCCGAGGTGCAGGAAGCGATCCCGGCACTGGCCTTTCTCGCCAGCCATATCGGCGATCCGCATGTGCGCCATCGCGGCACGATCGGTGGCTCCGTCGCCAACAACGATCCGGCGGCTGATTATCCGGCGGCGCTGCTGGCGCTCGGCGCCACGGTCGTCACCAATCAGCGCAAGCTGACGGCAGCCGAGTTCTTCACCGGGCTCTACGAGACGGCGCTGGAGGAGGGCGAGGTCATCACCAGGGTTTCCTTCCCGGTTGCCTCCAAGGCGGGCTACGCCAAGTTCCGCAATCCGGCCTCGCGCTATGCGCTGGTCGGCGTCTTCGTCGCCAAGCGCGGCAGCGAGATCGCGGTCGCGGTGACGGGGGCGGGCGAGGGCGGCGTCTTCCGCTGGCCGGAAGCGGAAGCTGCGCTGAAGACGCGCTTCACGGCGAAATCGCTCGATGGGCTGAAGGCCACGGCCAAGGGCATCAATGCCGACATGCATGCCGACGCCGAATACCGCGCCCATCTGATCGGCGTGATGGCGAAGCAGGCGGTGGCGCAGGCGACGGGGAAGGGCGCGTAGCAGGCCGATGCTACGTCATGCTCGGGCTTGACCCGAGCATCTCACGCCGGAGAGAGCTCCGATGGGCGCATTTCCTCATGAGATTCCCGGGTCTGCGCTCCGCTTCGCCCGGGAATGACGGGCACTCCTCAGTAAAAGAAGCGCTCCTCGACGATCTTGTCGCCCTTGACGGTGTAGAGCCCGATCTCGTGCATCTTGCGGCGCTCGCCGGTCTCCTTGACCGTGACGTCGAAATAGAAGTGCACGGCGAACTGCTCGCCGTTGAGATAGGGACCTTCGGTGCTGAATTCGTGGACCTCGTGATTGGCGACCCACCATTCGCCCTTCTGCTTCACCGCCTCCCTGCCACGGCAGACCGCCATCGGCCCGGGCATGTTCTCGTGGCTGACGATGTCTTCGGCATTGTAGGCATTGGCGGCTTCCTCGTGCTTGCCCTCCTTGAGCATGGCGACGAAGTCCGTTGCGAGATCGGCTGTGCTGGTCATGATCTGTCCTCCCACCGCATGCTGGAGGAGCCTCCAGCGAGATTGCGTCAGCAGGGTGATGCTGCGTGATGCTTTCAGTGCAGATCCCGCGTGTAGACGAATTTCGGCATGCTCCAGTTGAAGCGCAGCGCCAGCAGCCGCAGCATCAGCCCGACCGTCATGGCCAGCACCGTGACGAAATCGTGCGGAAGCTCGACATGCCGGCCGCCGAGATAGATGAGCCCGGTGACGACCGAGACGGTCGCATAGAGCTCGCTGCGGAAGAGCAGGGGAATGTCGGCGCAGAGCATGTCGCGCAGCACGCCGCCGACGCAGCCGGTGATCAGGCCGGCGGTGATCACGATGATGAAGGGCAGCTGCATCTCCAGCGCGACATTGCAGCCGATCACCGTGAAGAGCACGAGGCCGACGGCATCGAGCAGCAGGAAGATCTTGCGCAGCTTGTGCATGAAGCGGGCAAGCGCGATGGTGAACAGGGCCGCCGCGGCGGTGATCAGCAGGAAATGCGGGTTCTTGACCCAGATCAGCGGGTAGTGGCCGAGCAGCATGTCGCGGACCGAGCCGCCGCCGAGCGCGGTGATGCTGCCGAGCATGCAGACGCCGACCCAGTCCATGCTGCGGCGGCCGGCCGCCAATGCAGCCGACATGGCTTCGACGACGATCGCGACGATGTACAGTGCACCGAGCACGCCCGCTCCTCCGCTCGCTATCTCTGCGACCTGTTAGGGACTAAGGATCGTGACAGGTCAAACCGGCCTTGCGAGGCTGGCGCCGCTTCGACAATTGCCAAGACCGGGACCTCATGAAGCCTTCTCTGCCGACCTCGATCGACGCCACGCTCTCGCTGCTGCAATCGCAGGGCTATGTCGCCGACCGGGCGCTCGCCACCGTGCTCTTCCTGGCGCTCAGGATGAAGCGGCCGCTGCTGCTCGAGGGCGAGGCCGGCACCGGCAAGACCGAGATCGCCAAGGTGCTGGCGGCGGGGCTCGGCCGCCGGCTGATCCGGCTGCAATGCTATGAGGGGCTCGACCTCGCTTCGGCCGTCTATGAATGGAACTATGCCGGGCAGATGATGGCGATCCGCCTGGCCGAGGCGAGCGGCGGCGCGAACGACCGCGAGCGGCTGGAGGCCGACCTGTTCTCCGAGCGCTATCTCGTCAAGCGGCCTTTGCTGCA
This sequence comes from Allobosea sp., assembly GCF_036675845.1. GTDB lineage: Bacteria > Pseudomonadota > Alphaproteobacteria > Rhizobiales > Beijerinckiaceae > Allobosea. The sequence continues at coordinate 74,737 of NZ_JAKFED010000145.1, forward strand.
GGCGCTGGAGCCGCAGGAGGGCGGGGCGCCGATCCTGCTGATCGACGAGCTCGACCGCACCGACGAGGCCTTCGAGGCCTTCCTGCTCGAAGTGCTCGCCGATGCGCAGGTGACGATCCCCGAGCTCGGCACGATCAGGGCGGCCGAACCGCCGATCGTGATCCTGACCTCGAACCGCACCCGCGAGATCCATGACGCACTGAAGCGGCGCTGCCTCTATCACTGGGTCGGCTATCCCGATGCGCCGCGCGAGCTCGCGATCCTGAAGGCGAAGGCGCCCGAGGCGCCGGCCAAGCTCGCAAAGCAGGTCGTCGCCTTCGTCCAGGCGATCCGCAGGGAGGAGCTGTTCAAGGCGCCGGGCGTCGCCGAGACGCTGGACTGGGCGAGCGCCCTGGTCGAGCTCGACGCGGTGGCGCTCGACCCGGCACTTGTGTCCGACACGCTGGGCGCCCTGCTGAAATACCAGGACGACATCCAGGCGATGCAGGGCTCCAAGGTCGGCGAGCTGCTCGACCAGGCGAAGCTGGCGGCGCGGGGGTGAGGTGTCATTCTCGGGCGAAGCGTAGCGGAGACCCGAGAATCTCATGACGAAAAGGCACTGGTTTCCGAGATGGTCGGCTCAAGGCCGACCATGACGTGCAGCGGGAGGGGATCATGAACGACGACATCAAGGCGATCGAGGCTGCGACCCGGACCTATCTCGACGGGCTCTATGAGGGCGATGTCGACAAGCTCGGCGCTGTCTTCCATCCGACCAGCGCGCTGACGCAGTCGCTCGACGGCGAGCTGAAGATCGTGCCGCGCGAGCAGTGGTTCGAAGCGGTCCGCGGCCGGCAGTCGCCGAAGCAGGCGGGGCTCGCCCGCGGCGATCATGTGCTGGCGATCGACCTGGTCGGGCCGTCCATGGCGCTGGTCAAGGTCAAGTGCCAGATGCCGCCGCGCTACTTCACCGACCTGCTGTCGTTCCTGAAGGTCGACGGCAAATGGGTCGTGGCGCAGAAGGTGTTCATGACCGAGACGGGTCAGTGACGAAACGCCTCCCCGTCATGGTCGGGCTTGTCCCGACCATCCACGTCTTCGTTCGTCAAGGACGGTGTTCAAGGCGTGGATGCTCGCCACAAGGGCGAGCATGACGGTGGAGAGATGACCGGCAAACTCCCCGAGAACGTCGCCTATTTCGCCCGCGCCCTGCGGATCGCCGGGCTGCGCGTCGGGCCGGGTGCGGTCGTCGAGGCGGTCGAGGCGCTGGCCGACGGCGCGCTCGGCGGGCGCGACGACGTCTACTGGGCGCTGCATGCGATCTTCGTGAAGAAGCATGAGGACAGCGCCGTCTACGACCAGGCGTTCAGGCTGTTCTGGCGCCGGCGCGGGCTGATCGAGAAGCTGATGGCGCAGATGTCGCCGGTGACGCCGCGGGTCGACGCCCCGCCGCAGAAGCCCGAGGCCGGGGCGCTGCGCGTCGCCGAGGCCTTCGCGCCGCCGCCGCGCGAGGAGGAGCCGCCGCCGAAGGAGCTGACCGAGCTCTCGGCGCGGCTGACCGTCTCGGAACGCGAGATCCTGAAAGCGCGCGACTTCGCCCAGATGAGCGCGGCCGAGATCGCCAGGGCCCGCCAGCTCATCGCCGAGCTGCGGCTGCCGGACGACAGCGTGCCGACGCGGCGCTTCCAGATGGCGCATCAGGGCGCGCGCATCGATCCGCGCCGCACCTTCCGGCGCTCGCTCCGGAGCGGCGGCGCGACGATCGACCTTGCCTTTCGCGAGCGGGCGCAGGTGCATCCGCCGCTGGTGGCGCTGGTCGATATCTCCGGCTCGATGGCCGAGTATTCCCGGATCTTCCTGCATTTCCTGCACGCGATCACCGAGCAGCGTCGTCGCGTCCACTCCTTCGTCTTCGGCACGCGCCTGACCAATGTCACCCGCAGCCTGCGCGCCCGCGACCCGGACGAGGCGCTGGCGCTGGCAGGCCGAGCGGCGCCGGACTGGGAGGGCGGCACGCGCATCGCCTCGGCCCTGCACGCCTTCAACCGGGTCTGGTCGCGCCGGGTGCTCGCCGGCGGGGCAGTGGTGCTGCTGTTCACCGACGGGCTCGAGCGCCATCTCGACGACGAGCTCGGCTTCGAGATGGACCGGCTGCAGCGCTCCTGCCGGAAACTGGTCTGGCTCAATCCGCTCCTGCGCTACGACGCTTTCGAGGCGCGGGCCAGCGGCATCCGGGCGATGCTGCCGCATGTCGATTCCTTCCGGCCGATCCACAATCTCGCGGCGATGGCCGATCTCTGCGCCGCGCTTTCGCCCGACGCACGGCAGGCCGGCGATCCGCGCCAGTGGTTGAAGAAGGCCGGGTGAGGCATGATGTTTTGTGCTGAGGCTCTATCGTCATTGCGAGGAGCGAAGCGACGCAGCAATCCAATGTCGCGGAGCGAAGCCTCCTGGATTGCTTCGCTTACGCTCGCAATGACGAAGGCGGCCGTCCGCTCGTCTCACGAGGTCTTCCCATGATCAGCACCGACACGGATATCCTTGCCACCGCCGAGGCCTGGGCCAAGGCCGGGCGCAGCGTCGCGCTTGCCACCGTGATCGAGACCTGGGGCTCGGCCCCGCGCCCGGTCGGCTCGCATCTCGTCGTCGACGGCGACGGCAATTTCCTCGGCTCGGTCTCCGGCGGCTGCGTCGAGGGCGCGGTCGTCGAGGAGGCGAGCGAGGTGATCGCCGAGGGCAGGCCGCGGACGCTGGAGTTCGGCGTCGCCGACGAGACGGCCTGGAAGGTCGGGCTGTCCTGCGGCGGCCGCATCAAGGTCTTCGTGGAAAAGGTGAACTGATGGCCTCCTGGGAAACCCTTCTCGCCTTCGCGACGCTGACCCTGCTCGTCGCCTATTTCCCCGGGCCGGCGCTGCTCTATACGGCGGCGCAGACCATCGCCCATGGCAAGAAGGCCGGGCTGATGGCGATGCTCGGCATCCATCTCGGCTGCTATCTGCACGTCTTTGCCGCCGCTTTCGGCCTCTCGGCGGTGTTCAAGCATGTGCCCGAGCTCTATCTCGCGGTGAAGCTCGCCGGTGCGTTCTATCTAGTCTGGCTCGGCATCGGCATGATCCGCTCCCGAATCGGGGCGCCTGAGCAGACGGCGCGGCCGGCCAAGACGGTACGGCGGGCGCTGGTCGATTCCTTCATCGTCGAGGTGCTGAACCCGAAGGTGGCGCTGTTCTTCATCGCGCTCCTGCCGCAGTTCGTCGATCCGGCCGGCTCGCTGCCGGTCTGGGCCCAACTCCTGATCCTCGGCGTCATCGTCAATTTCGCCTTCTCCTCGGCCGACCTCGTCACCGTGTTCGGGGCGACAGTGGTGATGAAGACGATGAAGGCGAGCCGGGCCGGCTTCGCCTTCGGACGCTGGCTCGGCGGCTCGCTGATGATCGGGCTCGGCGTCAAGCTCGCCGTCGACAAGGGCTGAGGCGGTGGAACTCGCGCTGCTCTCGACGCTCAATGCCGAGCGTGCCGCCCGCCGCGCGGCCGTCCTGGTCACCGATACGGATTCGGGTGCGCAGCGGCTGGTGAAGGCCGCCGATCTCGACCGCGACCCCCTGGCCGAGGCGCTCGACAAGCAGCTGCGCAGCGGCAAGAGCGGCTCGGTCGAGGTCGAAGGCAGCCATTATTTCCTGACCGTGCAGGCGCCGCCGCCGCGCCTGGTCGTCACCGGCGCCGTCCATATCTCGCAGGCGATGGCACCGATGGCGAAGCTGCTCGATCTCGACATCGCCGTCATCGACCCGCGCGCCGCCTTCGCGACGCCCGAGCGCTTTCCGGAAGTGACGCTGCTGGCGGAATGGCCGGACGAGGCGCTGAAGCGGCAGCCGCTCGACGCCTACACCGCCTTCGTGGCGCTGACGCATGATCCGAAGATCGACGATCCCGGCCTGGAGGCGGCGCTGCGCTCGGACTGCTTCTATATCGGCGCGCTCGGCAGCCGGAAGACGCATGGCAAGCGGCTGGAGCGGCTCGCGGCGGCCGGCTTCGGGGAGGCGCAGACCGCGCGCATCCATGCCCCGATCGGGCTCGACATCGGCGCCGTCTCGCCGGCCGAGATCGCGCTGGCGATCCTGGGCGAGATCGTCACCAGTTTGCGCGGCCCGCGCCGCAAGCCGGCATGAGTACCAGCCCATGAAGTTCGGCCCCATTCCCATCGGCGAGGCCGCCGGCAGCGTTGCCGCCCATACGGTGCGCGCCGGCGAGACCATCGTCCGCAAGGGCGCTACGATCACCGCGCAGGATGTCGAGCGGCTGGCGGCGGGCGGGCTCAGCGAGATCGTCGCCGTCCGGCTCGAGGCCGGCGACATCGACGAGAACAGTGCCGCCGAGCAACTGGCGCGGGCCATCGCCGGGCGGGCGGTGGTGACGGAGGCGCCCTTCACCGGCCGGGTCAACCTGTTCGCCGCGGCGGCCGGCGTGCTGACGATCGATACCGCGCTGATCGACGCGCTGAACGGCATCGACGAGGCGATCACGGTGGCGACGCTGCCGGCGCTGAAGGCGGTCGTCGCCGGCGAGATGGTCGGCACGGTGAAGATCATTCCCTATGCGGTGCAGGAGCGGCAGATCGCCGATGCGCTCGCGCGGCTCGGCACCGGCAAGCCGATCGCCGTCACCGAATACAAGCTGAAATCCGTGGCGGTGGTCTCGACCCTGTTGCCCGGGCTGAAGCCCTCGGTCGTCGACAAGACCCTGCGGGTGATGGCCGAGCGCCTGGCGCCGGCGGGCGGCACGATCGTGCTCGAGCAGCGCGTGCCGCATGAGAGCCCGCCGCTGGCGCAGGCGATCCGCGAGGCGGCGGCCGGGCCGGCCGAACTCGTCATCGTCTTCGGCGCCTCGGCGATCACCGACCGGCGCGATGTCGTGCCGCAGGCGCTGACCCTGGCCGGCGGACGCATCGAGCATCTCGGCATGCCGGTCGATCCCGGCAATCTGATGCTGATCGGCGAGCTTGACGGCAAGCCGGTGGTCGGCGCGCCCGGCTGCGCGCGCTCGCCCAAGGAGAACGGCTTCGACTGGGTGCTGCAGCGCTGCCTCGCCGGAATGCCGGTGACGCGCGCCGAGATCCAGGCCATGGGGGTCGGCGGGCTCCTGATGGAGATCATCTCGCGGCCGCAGCCGCGCGCGCCCGGCCACGCCGCGGTCGCGCCCGTCGCCGGGCTGGTGCTCGCGGCCGGGCGCTCGACCCGGATGGGGGAGGGCAACAAGCTGCTCCAGCCAGTGCGCGGCGAACCGCTCGTTCGCCATGCCGTCAAGGCGCAGCTCGCCTCGCGGGCCAGGCCGGTCCTCGTCGTCGTCGGCCACCAGGAGGCGGAGGTCCGGGCCGCGCTGACGGGGCTCGATGTCACCTTTGTGCGCAACCCCGCTTTCGCGGAGGGGCTCGCCGGCTCGCTCAAGGCGGGCGTCGCGGCGCTGCCGGCTGAGGCGGAGGGCGTGGTCGTCTCGCTCGGCGACATGCCGAACGTCACCGCCGGGGTCATCGACCGCCTGGCCCAGGCCTTCGCCGACCGGCCCGAAGCGCTCGCCGTGGCGCCGACCCTGCTCGGCCAGCGCGGCAATCCGGTGCTGCTGGCCAAGGCGCTTTTCGCCCAGGTGGCGGGGCTGGCCGGCGACGAGGGCGCAAGGCGGCTGCTCGCCGGGGCGGGCGATGCAGTCGAGGAGGTTCCGCTCGACGATCCCGCGATCGCGCTCGACGTCGACACGCCGGAGGCGCTGAAGGCGCTGACCGGGGCAGGGCCACGACCTTAGGGTCTGCTGCGTTTCCTCTGAACCGGGCGGTCCGGGAACACGACGCTTCCCGTCATTGCGAGGAGCGTCAGCGACGAAGCAATCCAGGGGCGGCAGAGCTCGACGATACTGGATTGCTTCGCTGCGCTCGCAATGACGGCGTGCCTCTTCGGGCAGGTCGTGGCGGGCTCAGGCCTGCCCCGGAATGACGGCGTGGTTCCGATAAAGCGCAGCGCAGTTCAGCGCTGCCAATAGACGCCGAGTGTCGCATAGGCTCCGCTCGGCGCGTCGCTGGTGCGCTGCGCGCCGGCGGCGATGCGCCAGCTCAGGCCGAACAGCCGCAGCCCGGTGAGATGCAGGCCGAGCCGGAGCTTGTGGTAGGCCTGCTGGCGGTAGGCCTCGATTTCGGGACCGAGATAGAGCCCCGGCGACAGCCGCCAGCCGGGCGAGAGCCGGAGCCAGAAGCGCTGGTCGAGCGTAGCGGCATAGGCATTGGCCTGGAGCAGCAGGTTGTCGAAGGGCGTCGCCCAGAGATCGGCCTGGAGCCGGGCGCCCAGGCGCTGATCGAACGTCGCGCGGTTTCCGGTCTCGCTGAAGACCGCCTCCAGCTCGGGGCCGGCCGACAGCGCGAAAAAGACGTCGCCGATGCGCCATTCATAGCCGATCATGGCATGGGCCTCGGTCTTGACCAGCCGGCCGCGCGCGGGCCGCCTTTCCGCGGGCTCGAAGCTCTCGCCCCATTTCAGGCCGAGCCGAAAACCGCTGGCCTCGAGCCCGCCCGGCCCGAAGGCACGCTTGAAGCCGACGGCGCCATGGCTCTTGCTGCGGTCGGTCTCGAGCGAAGCGAAGATCACCATCGAGAGCGGGCTGCGCTCGTGCAGGGTGCTGTCGGCAAATGCCGGAGCGGAGCCGAGGGCAGCCGCCGCACCGGCGACGGACCCGACAAATATCCTCGCCCGTTCGGCGACGCCCCACGCCACGCCAACGCCCCTTCGGCCGGGAAAGCGACCGATCGCCCCTGGCGCGAATGTGACAGCTGATGAAATTCCTGCAAGTTTTTGTTAACCTTGGCGGCGCAACCTGACGGCATCGGCCGGCGTTCTTCTCGCAGAGGAGGGTTTCGCGTCATGGTGTCCCAAGATTTCACCCGACAGCTCGCCGGCTACGGCCTGACCACCGCGACCATCCTGTATCGCCTGCCGGATCATCCGAGCTTCCTGCAGAGCTATATCTGGCAGGAATACGATCTGGCGCCGCGCTTCCCCGAGCTCCGCGCCTTCCTCGAATTCTGGCGGCGCGAGCTCGAGGGGCCGCTCCATTCGGTGACCGTGGCGCATTCGCGCCTGATCCGCCCGGCCGAGATCGTCAGCGTCAACGGTGTACTGACCTTGCATTGACGCCGCGCGCCGGCCGGGCTTGTTGGGCCGGCGCCGGCCATGCTACGGCGCAGGCCCAGCCCCCGGCCCGGCGATATCGTTTGTCATCCCCCTTACGCACCTCCGGTCTCCTGCTCGCGCTCGCCGGCCTTCCCGGCCCGCGCATCGCCGTCGGCGACATCGTCGCGGCGCTTCGCGACCGGGCCTATGCGCTGCTCGTCGTGCTGCTCGGCCTGCCGAACTGCCTGCCGATGCCGCCGCCGATCCCGCTGGTCTGCGGGCTCGTCCTCGCCTTCGTCGCGGCGCAGATGCTGATGGGGCGCGCCACGCCCTGGCTGCCGAAGAGGCTGCTCCGGCGCAGCATCGGCCAGGCCGATCTCGCCCGGGCGGTCCACCGGGCGCTGCCGCCGCTGATCCGGCTGGAACGCTTCTCGCGGCCGCGCCTGACCATGCTGGGGGGGCGCTTCGCGCTTCCGGTGCTGGGCGGGCTGCTGCTCATCCTGGCGCTCGGGCTGATCGTCGCGGCGCCGTTCATCGGCCAGATCCCGCTCGGCCTCGCCGTCTGCCTGGTCGGCCTCGGCCTGGTCGAGCGCGACGGCGTGGTGATCATCGCCGGGGCGGTGGTCGGCGCGGTCGGCCTCGCGCTCTCGGCCGGCTTCGCCTATGCGCTGGTGAGCTGGATCGCGAGCTTCTACTAGAGGCGGCCTAGTATTTTTTGTGCAGCCCTCATCCTGAGGAGCCATTCCGTGAGGAATGGCGTCTCGAAGGATGGTTCAGGAGGCTCTTGAATCATCTGGAGCATCCTTCGAGACGCGATCTGCGATCGCTCCTCAGGATGAGGGCTCGATTTTCGAGCGCACCCAAGGAAGCGGCTCAGGCCGCCAGCTCCTTCTCGAAGGGCTGGTCGAGCGCGAGCAGGCGGTCGATCTCCCGCGGCGGCACGCCCTTGGAGAACAGGAAGCCCTGCAGTTCGTGGCAGCCGACCGCCTGCAGGAAGCGGTGCTGCTCGGCGGTCTCGACGCCTTCGGCGCAGACGCGCAGGCCCAGCGCCCGGCCGAGATGCACGACCGAGTGCACGAGGATGGCGGATTCGCCGGTCGTCTCCATGTATTCGAGGAAGGAGCGGTCGATCTTGATCTTGTCGAAGGCGAAGCGGCGCAGATAGATCAGGCTCGAATAGCCGGTGCCGAAATCGTCGAGCGCGAGGCCGATGCCATGGGCGCGCAGGTCCATCATCGCGTTCTCGGCGGCGTCGGCATCCTCGACCACCACGCCTTCGGTCAGCTCCAGCTCGAGCCGGGCGGGGTCGAAGCCGGTCTCCTCGAGGATGCGGATGACGCTGGCGACGAAGTCCTTGTGACGGAACTGGATCGGCGAGACGTTGACGGCGAGCTTGATGCCCGGCCAGTTGAGGGCCTCCTCGCAGGCGCGGCGCAGCACCCATTCGCTCAGTGGCATGATCAGGCCGCGCTCCTCGGCGATGCCGATGAACTCCGAGGGGGGGATCATGCCGTGGACGGGGTGCGGCCAGCGCACCAGCGCCTCGACGCCGATGATGGTGGAGCCGTCGATCGAGACCTGGGGCTGGTAGTGCAGCAAGAGCTCGTCGCGGTTGATCGCATTGCGCAGGTCCTCCTCGACCATGCGCTTGAGCTGGAGCGCCCGGTTCATCTGCGGCTCGAAGAAGGAATAGCGGTTCCTGCCCTCGTTCTTGGCCTGGTAGAGGGCCGTGTCGGCGAGGCGCATCAGCGTGCCGCGGTCGCCGCCGTCCTGCGGGGCATGGGCGATGCCGATCGAGCAGCCGATGGTGACGGCAACCCCGCCGATCTCGAACGGTTCGGTCAGGGAATCGAGGATGCGCTCGCCGAGCACGGCGCTGGCGCCGGCTTCGTTCATATTGGTCTGGATGATGCCGAACTCGTCGCCGCCGAGGCGGGCGACGGTGTCGCCGACGCGCAGGATCGTCGTCAGCCGCTTCGCGACGTGGCGGATCAGCTCGTCACCGGCATTATGGCCGTAGGTGTCGTTGACCGCCTTGAAGCGGTCGAGGTCGAGCAGGAGGACGCCAAGTCCATTCTTGGTGCGGCCGAGCTGGGCGAGTTCCTGGTCGAGCCGCAGGTCGAAGGTGCGCCGGTTCGGCAAATTCGAGAGCTCGTCCTGGCCTGCCAGACGCTGGATCCGCTGTTCGCGCAGGGTGATCTGCACCGCAGCGTTGCGCAGGCGGTAGAAGACATAGGCGAAGATCGCGATGAAGATCAGGCCGACCCCGGCCAGGGCCCAGAAGAACTGCCGCATCATCATGTCGCCGGGCCGGTCGGGCGTCCAGGTCAACCAGGCCCTGACGGCGCCGTCGGGCGAGGGGATGTCGCGGCGGACCAGCGCATCGGTCGGCTGCCGGCTGGCGATCCGGACATTATTGAGCCGGTAGCGCTGCGCCAGCTGGTCGAGCAGGGCCTGGGTGGTGCGGCGATAGCCGACGATGAAGGCGGCGCCGTCCTGCGGGCGGGCATCCTCGCCGGCTGCCTGACGCGGCCTCAGGTCGGCCACGATCAGGCCGATCGTCTCCTGGCCGTCATGCCTGAGCACGGCGCGAAGCGGCCCCGTGGCCGCGATCGGGCCTGGGCCGGGCTCGGCATTCGGCGCGCCCGGCAAGTCGCGCGCGAAATGGCGCAGGCCTTCATAGCCGGCCTGGCCTGCCGGCTCGCCGCCCTCGACACCGGCCAGGACCTGCCCCGATGCGGTGACCAGATAGGCGCCGTCGAAGTCGAGGAAGCGGTTGGTGAGCCGGGAGAAGGCCCATTGCAGCGCCGGGCGCGGCAGGCTCCCATTGAGGATCGGCTGCAGCAGGCCGGCGGCGGTGATATTGTCCAGGCGCTGCCGGCGCAGGCGGACCTGGTTCTCGATCGCCGCCTCGATCCGGTCGCGCTGCCGCGCCGCCTCGACGCGGTTGGCGTCGATCATGATCGCGAGGATGACGCTGACAGCCGCCACCGTGACGAGCGCGAAGGCGCAGGCCAGGGTCACCACCGTGCTCGCCAGCATGCGCGCCGACGATTCCATGTTAGGCGTTCTAGCGAGAAGCGGCAAAATGCTCCACCTGGGGTCCGGGCGCGCGCAGAAGAGCCCACCCTGGCAGGCGAATCTTGCCATCCGGTTTCCGGCGCCGTTGCGAAATCGCCGGATTTCTTCATCTCGGCACGGGGAGAGAGCCGCGCCGAAAGGGCAGCCTGATCGCCCGGTCAGGCCTGCTCGGAATCTCGGAATCAGAAGTAATTCCGATAACGGATTGATATTGCTGTTTATATCGCTTTCATCGCAAGGATGGAGCGGAGCCCGGAACCGGCTCAGTTCGCCGGCGGCTGGTAAGGCGGGCGCGGAATCGCCATATGCGCGGCGCGCAGTGCGGCCGACCAGCGCTCGCGCAGATCGTGGAAATAGGGATCGCCAGCCTCGATCCGGAGGTTGAGCTCGGGCTCGGCCGCGTCGCGACGCAGGACGATCAGGTCGATCGGCAGTCCGACGCCGAGATTGGAGCGCATGGTCGAATCCATCGAGATCAGCCCGACCTTCAGCGCATCGTAGAGATCGGTCCTGAAGGTCACGGCGCGGTCGAGGATCGGCTTGCCGTATTTGTGCTCGCCGATCTGCAGGAAGGGCGCGTCCATGCCGCATTCGATGAAGTTGCCGGCCGAGTAGACCATGAAAAGCCGCATCGGCTGGCCCTCGATCTGGCCGCCGAACAGCATCGACACCTCGAATTTCAAGCCGGCTTCGCGCAGGGCGCCGCCGTCGGTTTCGCGCACCGCCCGGATGGCGCGGCCGACGAGCTGGGCGGCGCGGAACATCGAGGGGGCGTTCTGCAGCGTCTCGGCCTCGCCTGTCTCCGGATTCGGCACGCCCTCGTGCAGCAGGCTGACCACGGACTGGGAGACCGAGAGGTTGCCGGCGGTCGCGAGCGCCAGGGTGCGCTCGCCGGGCCAGGAGAAGATGTGCAGCTTGCGGAAGGTCGAGATGTCGTCGAGCCCGGCATTGGTGCGCGTGTCGGCGATCATCACGAGCCCGTCCTGGACGAGAAGGCCGGCGCAATAGGTCACGTTCGGGTCTCCGGAGGGCGGCAGGTCGGCGGCGCCAATCGGCAGCGAGCATGCGCCTCCTGCTGGTATCAGGCCAGCGTGGCAGCGACAATGCGCGCCCGCTAGAGCCGGATGATGTCAGATGGAATCATGGAATGATCCCATCTGACATCTGAATCCGTCTCTCACCAAAGAGTTAGAGCAGGATTCTTGCGAAAAACCGGTTTCCACTTTTTCGCATCCTGCTCATTGCCCCTGCTGGCGCGGCCGGGCGGCCTGGGCGCGGACCTCGATCAGCAGGCTCTCGCCATTGCCGCCGGTGCGGGCGCCGCGGACCGGGGCTGCGTCGGCATAGTCGAGCCCGGCGGCGACACGGACATGGGTGTCGATCGGGCACAGGCCATTGGCGCAGTCGAAGCCGATCCAGCCATAATCGTGCAGATAGGCCTCGGCCCAGGCATGGGCGCCGTCGGCATGGGGAAGCGTCTCCGATTCGGCGACATAGCCGGAGACATAGCGCGCCGGCGCGCCGAGCGCCCGGGCACAGGTCATGAAGACATGGGCGACATCCTGCGGGATGCCCTCGCGCGCCGCCAGGCAGGCGGCGGCGCCGATGCCGACGCGCTCTCCGGTCGGGACGCAGTCGACATGCTCGTGCACAGCATCCATCAGCGCGTGCAGGCGGGAAAGCTCGCTGCCGCCCTGGCCGGCGACCGCGCGCGCGAAGCTCCGCAGCGCTTCGTTCGGCTCGGTCAGCCGGGTGTCGCGCATGAAGACCTCGGGCGGCGTCTTTTCGACCACGCCGCGGACCACGCCGGCGAGGTCGACGGTATCGACCACGCCGCTGACCGCGATGACGTAGTTCTCGATCGGCCCCTCGGCCGAGAAGTCGTGGACGAGATTGCCGAACGGGTCCTGGCCGGTGTGCAGCCTGCCGTCGATGGTCGGCTCGATCCGCCAGGACATGACATGCTGGCCGTCATGGTCGCGGGGCGTCAGCCGCAGCACCTGCCGGAGCTGGCGCACCGGCTCGACGTATGTATAGGCGATGCTGTGCGAGATCCGGATTCGCATGGCGGCGGCTGGAGATCCTCGGTTCCGTCGGCGGCGGAAAGTCCTATTGCAGATACTGGTCGACGATGACCGCGCCAAGGCGGTTGTTCTCGGTGATGAAGTCCTCGATGAACTCGTGCAGGCCGCGCTGGAAGACCGCGTCGATCGGCATGCTCGACAGGCTCGTCAGCGTTTTCCTGGCCTGGCGCTGCGCCGGGCCGTGCCGGTCATAGGCGTCGGCGAGCGCGTCGAGGAAGCGCGAGATGTTCTCGTAGCAGCTCGCGAGCGAACGCGGCATGCGCTTGTTGAGGATCAGCAGATCGGCGATCAGCATCGGCTTGACCGCCTGGCGATAGACCCAGTGATAGGCCGTCAGCGCCGAGACTTCGCGCAGCATCGTGGTCCACTGGAAGTAGTCGAGCGAGCCGCCGACCTGCTCGGTCTCCGGCAGCAGCAGATGGTATTTCACGTCGAGGATGCGGGCCGTGTTGTCGGCCCGCTCGACATTGACGCCGAGCCGCGAGAACCAGTAGCCGTCGTCGCGCAGCATGGTGCGGTAGGCCGAGCCGTCGAAGACCAGCGAGACGTTCTTCACCCAGTCGAGGAAGCGGGCGAACTCCTCGCGATCCATGCGCTGGCGCTCGAAGCGCTGCAGTTCGAGCCAGGCGCCGTTGAGCGCGTCCCACATTTCCGAGGTCAGGGCGGTGCGTACCGCACGCGCGTTCGAGCGGGCGAGCGCGAAGCAGTTGCGGATCGAGGTCGGGTTGTCCGGGTTGAAGCTGAGGAAGTCGCAGACATTGCGCTCGTTCGCCTCGCCATAGGCCATGGCGAAGGTCTCCTCGCAGCCGGCGGTGGCGACCGCGCTCTGCCATTCGGTGCCGGCCCCGCCATAGGCGGAAGGCAGGTTGGTCAGGCGCGTGGTGGCGTCGAGGATGCGGGCGAGATACTCTGCCCGTTCGACATAGCGCGAGACCCAGTAGAGGCTGTCGGCGGTGCGCGAAAGCATGATCAGGTCCGGTCTGCTGGCGTGATGCGGCGTGCGCGGGCGCATGGTTGGCGGGGCAGGGACGAGGGAAGCGGCGCGCCGGTCGTCATGCATCGAGAACCCAGGTGTCCTTGGTGCCGCCGCCCTGGCTGGAATTGACCACGAGCGAGCCCTCCTGCAGGGCGACGCGGGTGAGCCCGCCCGGCACGCAGGAGATGCCGTTGGCGCCGGAGAGCACATAGGGTCGCAGGTCGACATGGCGCGGCGCGACGCCGGAGGCGACGAAGGTCGGGCAGGTCGAGAGCGCCAGCGTCGGCTGGGCGATGAAGCCCTCGGGCTGGGCCCTGAGCTTCTGGCGGAAGATCTCGATCTGCGCCTTGCTGGCATGGGGGCCGACCAGCATGCCGTAGCCGCCGGAGCCGTTGACCTCCTTCACCACCAGCTTCTCGAGATTGTCGAGCACATAGGCGTTGGCCTCGGGCTCCCGGCAGCGATGGGTCGGGACGTTCTTCAGGATCGGCTCCTCGCCGGTGAAGAACTTCACGATCTCGGGCATGTAGCTGTAGACCGCCTTGTCGTCGGCGACGCCGGTGCCGACCGCGTTGGCCAGCGTGACATTGCCGGCCTTGTAGGCGCCGATGATGCCGGGCACGCCCAGCACCGAGTCGCCGCGGAAGACCAGCGGGTCGATAAAATCGTCGTCGATGCGCCGGTAGATCACGTCGACGCGCTTCGGCCCCTGCGTGGTCCGCATGTAGACGACGTCTTCCTTGACCAGCAGGTCGGAGCCCTCGACCAGCTCGACGCCGAGCTTGTCGGCCAGGAAGGAGTGCTCGTAGAAGGCCGAGTTGTACTGGCCTGGCGTCAGGAGGCAGATCGTCGGATCGGAGGAGGCGCGGCGCGGCGCGACCGAGCGCAGGGTCGCGAGCAGCTGGTCCGGGTAGTTGTCGACCGGCGCGACGCGATGGGTGGCGAAGAGCTCGGGAAAGAGCCGCAGCATCACCTCGCGGTTCTCCATCATGTAGGAGACGCCGGAAGGGGTGCGGGCATTGTCCTCCAGCACATAGAAGGTGTCGGCGTCGACACGGACGATGTCGATGCCGGCGATATGGCAATAGATGCCGTGCGGTACCTGGAAATCGACCATCTGCAGCTGGTAGCAGGCATTGCGATAGACCAGATCGGCCGGGACGATGCCGGCCTTGAGGCATTCCTTCGGGCCGTAGACATCGGCGAGGAACATGTTCAGCGCCGTGACGCGCTGGCGCAGCCCCTTCTCCAGCTTCGTCCATTCCGGCTTGGTCAGCACCCGCGGGATGATGTCGAAGGGGATCAGCCGCTCGGTCGATTCCTCGTCGCCATAGACCGCGAAGGTGATGCCGATGCGGCGGAAGAACAGCTCGGCCTGCGAGCGGCGCAGCGCCAGCATCTCCGGCGGCGCCTCCTTCAGCCAGCGGTCGAGCTCGGTATAGGCGGAGCGCAATCCGCCTTCTCCCCCGGTCATCTCGTCGAACGCGACCATGCAGGCCTCTTCCCCCGTTTCGGGTAGCCTATGCTCAATCGAAGCGGTTCGGAAAGGGGCCTGCCGCCAAGCACTTCGGCGGAGCTGCCCAATTGCTGGGCAGGGCGGGTGGAGGCTCGCCGCGGCGGCGTTCCGCTCAGATCAGCCCGAGCCCCTTGAAGCTGGCATGGCCGTCGCGGCCGACGATGATATGGTCGTGGATCGCGAGGCCGAGCGGCCTGGCGATATCGACGAGTTCCTTCGTCATCCTGACATCGGCGCCGGACGGCGTCGGGTCGCCGGAAGGATGGTTGTGGACCAGGATCAGGGCGGTGGCGGAGAGCTCCAGCGCCCGGCGCATCACCTCGCGCGGATAGACCGGCGTGTGGTCGACGGTGCCGGTCTGCTGCACCTCGTCGGCGATCAGGGCGTTCTTCTTGTCGAGGAAGAGGATGCGGAACTGCTCGCGTTCGGCGAAGGCCATCGCCATCCGGCAATAATCGATCACCGAGGACCAGGAGGACAGCACCGGCTTCTTGGCGACCGCGCCCTTGGCCATGCGCCGCAGCGCCGCCTCGACGACCTTCAGGTCGACGGCGACGCTCTCGCCGACGCCCTTGACCTCGGTCAGCCGCGAGGCCGGGGCGCCGAGCACCTCGGCGAAGGAGCCGAAATGCTGGATCAGCTGCTTGGCGAGCGGCTTGACGTCGCGCTGCGGGATCGAGCGGAAGAGCAGCAGCTCGAGCAGCTCGTAATCGGGCAGGGCGCTGTCGCCGCCTTCGAGGAAGCGCTGGCGCAGGCGCTCGCGATGGCCGAGATGATGCGGGGCTGCGCTATCGGGAGCGGCAAGGGGAACGGATCTGCCCTTGCCGCCCTCGTTCATCTGGGCGCGAGCGGGTTGTCCCGGCCGGCGGGCGAGAGCGTGAAAATCTCGCAGCCGGTGTCGGTGACGCCGACCGTGTGCTCGAACTGGGCCGAGAGCGAGCGATCGCGCGTCACGGCGGTCCAGCCATCGGAAAGCACCTTCACGCTCGCCTTGCCGAGATTGATCATCGGCTCGATGGTGAAGAGCATGCCGGGCTTCAGTTCGGCGCCTTCGCCGGGGCTGCCATAGTGCAGGATGTTCGGCGCGTCGTGGAAGACCTGGCCGAGGCCGTGGCCGCAGAAATCGCGAACCACCGAGCAACGCTCGCTCTCGGCATAGCGCTGGATGGCAAAGCCGATATCGCCGGTGGTCGCGCCCGGACGCACCGCATTGATGCCGCGCAACAGGCTCTCATAGGTGATCTCGATCAGCCGCTCGGCCTTGCGCGGAATCTCGCCGACGCCGAACATCCGGCTGGAATCGCCATGCCAGCCGTCGAGGATCAGGGTGTAGTCGATATTGACGATGTCGCCCTCGCGCAGCGGCTTGTCGTCGGGGATGCCGTGGCAGACGACATGGTTGATCGAGGTGCAGATCGACTTGGTGTAGCCGCGGTAGAACAGCGTCGCCAGATAGGCGCCGTTGTCCATGGCGAACTGGAACGCGAGGTCGTCGAGCCGCTGCGTGGTCACGCCCGGCCGAATCTCGTCGGCGAGCATGTCGAGCCCCTGCGCCGTCAGGCGCCCGGCTTTGCGCATGCCGTGGAAGGCCTCGGCACCGTGCAGCTTGATGTTGGGCTCGCGTCTCACGCGGCCGATCGATTCGTCGAGGGTCATTTCAACAGGCTGCTCCTTGCTCCCCTTATCTATTGGGTTTGGGCCGCCGCGCAAGGCGGAGGCGCTGCGATGGAGCGCCGGCCCGGGCCGGTTTCGGCCCTTGCCCTTCGCTGAAGCAGGCCATCAGGGGCACCGGAATCTGCACCGGCGACATAATTACCGCGTGTTTCACCCTAGAATAATCTCGATAATCATTGCGAGATTAGAAATAATAGCCTGAATTTTATCTATAACAATTAAAATCTAAAAGTATTGACTTCGTTCTGGCTACATTGTTAGGCCGCGCCATCGCTTTCTTTCGAAGGTTGCGCGCTGTGAATATTCGCCTTGCCCTGTTGGGTTCGTCTGCTTTTCTTCTCGCCCCGGCTGTGGCCTTTGCGCAAGCCGAGAGCGGCAGGCAAATCCAGCTCGAGACGATCGTGGTGGAGGGGCAGGGCGGCGGCGTGCCGGGCGTCTTCACGGCGGACGGCTTTGTCGCGACCTCCGGGCGAAGCGCCACCAAGACCGATACGCCGCTGCTCGAGACGCCGCTGTCGATCTCGACGGTGACGCAGACGCAGCTCGAACAGCGCAAGCCGCAGACCCTGCTCGAGGCGCTGGCCTACACGCCCGGCGCCCGCGTCGGCACCTATGGCTTCGATCCGCGCTACGACGCCTTCACCATCCGCGGCATCGACGTGACGCACAATGCCGTGTTCCGCGACGGCCTGCGCCAGATCGGCAGCCCGAACGGGCTGATGCGGCTCGAGCCTTATGGGCTGGAGGCGATCTCGATCCTGCGCGGTCCGGCCTCGGCGATCTACGGCGCCAGCACCAGCGCCGGCATCGTCGACCTGATCTCGAAGCGGCCGACCGAGACCCCGTTCCGCGAGATCGAAATCCAGGGCGGCTCCTTCGGCCGCAAGCAGTTCGCCTTCGACCTGTCCGGCCCGGCCAACCCGGAAGCTACGCTGCTCTACCGGCTGACCGGTCTCGTCCGCGACGCGAAGACCGATATCAGCGCGATCAGGGACGGCCGCGTCTTCATCGCGCCGGCGCTGACCTGGAAGCCGAACGAGGCGACGAAGCTCACCGTGCTGGGCGAATACATGGATTCGACCACGGGCGGCACGGCGGCCTATCTCAACCGATACGGGCCTTACATCGACCGCCAGGGCAATGTGCTCTTCAAGACCATGGGCGCGACCAGGGCCTATGTCGGCGACAAGCGCTACAACGACTTCCGCCAGCAGCAGGCGCGCATCGGCTACGAGTTCGAGCACAAGTTCGACGAGGTCTTCACGCTGCGCCAGCGGGCCCGCTTCTCGAAGCTCGGCAACAACCAGCAATATGTCTATGGCGAGCCGGGGCTGACCCGCGAGAACACCGAAGGCTTTTCGGCCGACACCTCGCTCGAGGCGAAGTTCCGGACCGGGCCGGTCGACCATACCGTGCTGGCCGGCGTCGATTTCAGCCAACTCCACTACAAGAGCAAGGAAGCCTTCGGTGGCGTGCCGCTCGGCTACAACCCGGCGTTCCTGTGGCGGACCGAGCAGACGCTGACGACGACCGGCGTTTACCTGCAGGACCAGGTCAGATGGCAGAACTGGCGCCTCACCGCCGGCCTTCGTCATGACTGGGTCGACAGCACGTTCGAGGCGGGCGCGGCCGGCGCGGTGCCGGCCGAGAGCAAGCGCAGCGACGGCAAGTTCACCGGCCGCGCCGCGCTGTCCTACGTCACCGATTTCGGCCTCGCGCCCTATGTCAGCTACGGCACCTCCTTCGTGCCCAATCCCGGCACGGTGCTGAATGGCGGCATCGCCCAGCCGACGAGCGGCGAACAGGCGGAACTCGGCGTGAAATACGACCTGCCGGGCCAGAACGCCTCGCTGCGGGCGGCAGTGTTCAACATCCGCCAGGACAATGGCGTGGTCTACGAGGTGGTCGAGGGCCTCAACCGGCAGGTCCAGCTCGATCTGCGCTCGAGCGGCTTCGAGATCGAGGGCGTCGCCTCGCTGGCGAACGGGCTCAGCCTGCAGGCGTCCTATTCCTACAACGATGCGCGCATCAAGAAGCTGACGCCCGAGACGGTCGGCAACCGCCTGACCAGCGTGCCCTATCACATGGCCTCGCTCTGGCTCGACTACACGGTCCAGCAGGGCGCGGCGAAGGGCCTCGGCTTCGGCGGCGGCGTGCGCTATGTCGGCTCCAGCCTCGGCGACAACCTCAATCGGCCGGTGATCGACAACAAGGCCCGCACCTTCGTCGACGCCTCGATCCGCTACGATCTGGAAAACCTCAACCCGCAGCTCAAGGGCATGCGGCTGCAGGTCAACGCCACCAATCTGCTCGACGAGGTCAGCCAGACCTGCACTGCCGGCTACTGCTATTTCGACGAGGGTCGCAAGGTCGTCGCCAGCCTGCGTTACCGCTGGTGAGCGCCGCCGGGCCAGTGGCCCCGGCCGGGCGCGGCCTGGCTTCGCCCGCCGGCATCGTGCTCGCCATCGGCGGGCTCTATGTCGGCCAGAGCATCATCGGCGGGCTGACCTTCATCGCCCTGCCGAGCGTGCTGCGCGAGCGCGGCCTGCCGCTCGACCAGATCGGCCTGACCTATCTCGCCGTCCTGCCCTGGGCGCTGAAATTCCTCTGGGCCCCGGCTATCGAGCGCTACCGGCTGCCGCCCGTCGGGGCGAGCCGCTCGCGCCGGATCGTCGTCGCCACGGCCGCGCTCTCGGCGCTCGGGCTCGCTCTTGCCGCCCTGATCGGCCCGACCAGCCTCGTCCCGCTCATCGCCGTCTTCGTCCTGATCGCCTTCGCCGCCGCGACCGGCGACATCGCCTGCGACGGCCACGCGGTCGAGACCCTGTCGGAGCGTCATCACGGCTGGGGCAATGCGGCGCAGGTCGGCGGCGCCTATCTCGGCTCGGCGCTCGGCTCCGGCCTGTTCCTTGTCCTCGTCGCCCGCTCCGGCTGGGCATGGGCGACGCTGGCCATGGCGGCGCTGCTGATCGGCCTCGCCTTGCCCTTCCTCCTGTCGCCGGCGCCGCCCTCGCCGGGTCTGCGCACGCACCAGCCTTCGCTGCGCGAGGCGCTGGCGCGCAGCGAGATGCGGGCCGGCCTGGTTCTGGCCGCCGTCTTCGTCACGGCGCAGAAATGGGGCGTTGCGATGCTCGGGCCGTTCCTGGTCGATTCCGGGCTCGATCTCGTCTCGCTGGGTATCGTCAATGGCCTCGGCGGGCTGGCGGTCGGCTTCGCCTGCGCGCTTCTCGGCGGGGCGCTGGTGCGCCTCTGGGGCGCGCGAACCGTCATGGTGCTGGCGCTCGTCCTGCAGGCAGCCTCGCTCGCCGGCATTGCCTTCGCGGCCTGGCGCGGCCTGCCGCAGCCGGTGCTGCTGATGCTGGCCTTGACCAGCTCGTCCGGCGTGATGGCGCTGGGCTTCGTCGCGCTCTACGCCCGTTTCATGGCCTTGTCGGACCCGCGCCAGGCCGGCGTCGATTTCACGCTGCTGCAGTGCATGGACGGGCTGGTCAGCATGGCGGGCGGCATCGGCGCCGGCTGGATCGCCCAGCATCTCGGCTATGGCGCCTGCTTTGCGCTCGCCGCCGCCGCTGCGCTGCTGGCGGCGCCGGTGGTCGCGATCCTGGCGCGCCGCGCCGCCAGCTTCCGGCGCGGCCAAAGCGGGCAGCCCGCCATGGCCGCCGGAGTCTAGGCCGCCGATGCTGCCGGTGCTGGCCCAGTGCCTCCCCGAGGCTCTCGCCTGGTATCGCGACAAGCTCGCGCTGCCCGGCGCGCATGCCGGCACCATCCCCGGCACGGATCTGCTCGACGGAGCCGTCACCGAGCGGCTGATGACGCGTTTTTCGAAAAGCCATCCCGGCGGCGATCGCCGGGCACTGGTCTCGATGTGGACGCAATGGCATTTCGGCATGCTGATCATCCCGGCCACGGCGGCGATCGTGGTGCTCGATCGCGATCTGCCGGTCGGGCTCGACCGGATCGGCGTCGCGCCGCATGAGGAAGGCCGCACCGCGGCGCTCGTCCTCGCCGACGAAGGCGAGAAGCGTGCGCCCCGGGCGGCCCGCTTCTCGCGCCTCTTCGACGGGCATGTCGCGCCGCTGATCGCGCATTTCGCCAGCCATTTCGAGGTCTCGCCGCGGCTGCTCTGGAGCAATGCGACGGCGATCTTCGAGTGGACGCTGCAAGAGTTCGCCGCTGCCGGCACGGCCCAGCCGGAGGCGCTCGGCGAGGGCTTCGCGCTGCTGCAGAGCCAGTCCGGCCCCGACGGGCGGCGCAATCCGATGTTCGGCGCGGTCCGCTATCCGCTGTGCGACGGCGAGCCGACGCGACAGCGGAAGGTCTGCTGCCTGCGCTATCTGCTGCCGGGCGTCGCCTGCTGCGGCAGCCTTTGCCCCTTGCCGGAAGCGCGCGGCTGAGATCAACCGGCTGGCGTAAGGCGCGCTCGGGGTGTATC
This sequence comes from Allobosea sp., assembly GCF_036675845.1. Lineage (GTDB taxonomy): Bacteria > Pseudomonadota > Alphaproteobacteria > Rhizobiales > Beijerinckiaceae > Allobosea. The sequence goes on from NZ_JAKFED010000145.1 coordinate 95,627, forward strand.
AGCCGGCCAATGGCACTGAACGACATGCAGATGGGCGAGGAACAGCCCTACGGGACCTTCGCGCCGCAAGGGCTCGTGGCCCGGATCATCGGCCGGACGCGCCGCGCGTCCGGCTCCTTCCTCGGGCGCAAGTTCGCCTTCGCGCTGCGCCGGCTCGGGCTCAAGGCGCTGAAGGGGCGCCCGGTCGATATCGAGGCGCTCGGCGCCCAGATGCGGCTCTACCCGGACGGCAATGTCTGCGAGAAGCGCGTGCTGTTCACGCCGCAGTATTTCGATGCCCGCGAGCGCGAACTGCTCGCAGGCCGGATCGGCGAAGGCTTCTGCTTCATCGATATCGGCGCCAATATCGGAGCCTATTCGCTGTTCGTCGCCGCCAGGGCCGGACGGCGGGCGCGCATCCTCGCCGTCGAGCCGCAGCCGGAGGTCTTCGCCCGGCTGACCTACAACATCGCCCGCAATCCGTTCGGCACGATCAAGGCCATCGCCTGCGCGCTGGCCGACAAGCCGGGCGAGCTGACGCTCTTCCTCGACCCCGCCAACCGGGGCGAGTCGAGCGTGCGCCTGCTGCGCTCCAGCAACTCGACCTCGGTGCGCGTGCCGGCGACCACCCTGCTCGCGCTGATGCAGAGCGAGGGCTATGAGCGGCTCGACGCGATCAAGCTCGATGTCGAGGGCGCCGAGGACCTGATCCTGGAGCCCTTCCTGCGCGACGCGCCCGAAGCCCTCTGGCCCGGCTTCGTCATCATCGAGGATTCGCGGTCGCGCTGGCAGGTCGATCTGCCGGCCCTGCTGGAGGCCAGGGGCTATCGCCTGCTGGCCCAGACCCGGCTCAACCTCGTCTATGAGCGCAAGGCTTCCTGATCCGCCCTGCCACGCATGACGGCTCCGCCGTGGGCGGCGCTTGAGCGGCCGGCCGCGAGGCGCTTAGCTCGCGCCAGAGCCGGTTGAAGTCATCCGGCTCGAGTCCGCGGCGCCCGTCACCTCGACAACCCAGGAACCTGCCCATGACCGCGCCGTCGAACAAGGCCTTCGAGCCGCCGGTGACCGCCGCGATCCTGGTGATCGGCGACGAGATCCTGTCGGGGCGGACCAAGGACAGGAATATCGGCTACATCGCCGAGTTCCTCACCAATATCGGCATCGAGCTGCGCGAGGTCCGGATCGTGCCGGACCTGACGGACGAGATCGTCTCGGCGCTGAATGCGATCCGCTCCCGCTACACCTATGTCTTCACCACCGGCGGCATCGGCCCGACCCATGACGACATCACCGCGGATGCGGTCGCCTGCGCCTTCGGCGTCGCGATCGATTACGATCCGCGTGCCGTCGCCATGCTGGCCGAGCGCTTTCCGGCCGACCAGCTCAACGAGGCCCGCATGCGGATGACGCGCATTCCCGCCGGGGCCGAGCTGATCGCCAATTCGGTCTCCAAGGCGCCGGGCTTCCGGATCGGCAACGTCCATGTCATGGCCGGCGTCCCGGCGATCATGCAGGCCATGCTCGACGTCGTGGCGCCGACCCTGAAGACCGGCGTCAAGATCCTTTCCGAAACGGTACGCGCCGGCCTGCGCGAGGGCGATATCGGCACGCCGCTCGCCGCGGTCGCCAAGGCGCATCCCGGCTGTGCCATCGGCTCCTATCCGTTCTGGTCGGAGACCGGCCCCGATACCAACGTCGTCGTGCGCTCGCGCGAGCCGGAGAAGCTGATGGCCGCCGTCGCCGCGGTCGAGGCGATGCTCGAGGCGGAGCGGGCCCGGCTTCAGGGCTGAGCAGGGCCGCACCTGCCGGCGACCGGAAAACATCTGCGCAATCTGCGGTCGCAGATGAGCCGACGGCGCCGTCGAGCCTGCGGGCCGTTCTGGGGTGTCTTTGCGACGCGCCGCCGAAGTTATTTGAAATGACTCCAGTCTTGAATTTTTCCTGGGCCCTCATCGTCTTGATGAAGACCATGTAAGATCGTTGACGGGATTTTATTGCCTTTGGTAAGGTGGATTCGCTATGAAGATGTATTCTTGATTTATCTACTTTCTGAATTTAATAATCATAAGAAAAATTTGCATTTTTGCTAGTGATTATTGGCTCTCTTAGCTGTCTGTAAACCATCTTAATCCATGCTGGTCTCTGCTGACGACGTCCGCGGCACGGAATGCAAGGGGGATGGGCATGCGGCTGAATCCGTTTACGGGTGGCGCTTCGCGTCGCGAGCTCGAAGGTGAGATGGCGGCGCTCAGCCGCTCGATGGCGGTGATCACATTCAAGCTCGACGGAACCATTCTCGACGCGAACGAGAACTTCCTGAAGGCGGTCGGCTATACGCTGGAGCAGGTGCGCGGGCGCCATCACAGCCTGTTCGTGACGAAGGAAGAAGCGGCGAGCGCCGAATACCGGGAGTTCTGGGCGCGGCTGGGGCGGGGCGAATACGACGCCCGCCAGTTCCTGCGGGTCGCCGCCGATGGCAGCGAGTTCTGGATCGAGGCGAGCTACAACCCGGTCCTCGGCGCCGGCGGCAAGCCGGTGAAGGTGATCAAGTTCGCGACCGTGGTCACGGCGCAGAAGAACCACGAAGCCGACATGGCCGGGCAGGTCGCGGCGATCCGCAAGGCGATGGCGGTGATCGAGTTCTCGCTCGACGGGATCATCCTCGACGCCAACGAGAACTTCCTCGCCGTCACCGGCTACACGCTGGCCGAGATCAAGGGCCAGCATCACGGCATGTTCTGCGAGCCGGGCTATCGCAACTCGCCCGAATACCGCTCCTTCTGGCAGAAGCTCGGCCGCGGCGAATACGATTCCGGCCAGTATCTCCGCGTCGGCAAGGGCGGCAAGGAAATCTGGATCCAGGCGAGCTACAACCCGATCATGGACGCCAAGGGCCGGCCGATGAAGGTGGTGAAATACGCCATCGACATCAGCGAGCAGAAGGCGGCGCGCCAACTCGCCCAGGCGGTCGCGGAAGCGCAGGGGGTGATCGGCCGGGCCAAGAGCCGCGACCTGACCCAGCGCATCCCGATGGCCGGCAAGGAGGGCGAGGTCGCCGATCTCTGCGCCGGCATCAACGAGCTGATCGACAACATGGCCGAGGTGATCGGCGCGGTCGGCGGGATTTCCGGCAAGGTCGGCGCCGCCGCCGACCGGATCGCGAGCGACAGCGTCAACCTCGCCGAACGCACCGAGGCGCAGGCCTCGAGCCTGCAGCAGACGGCGGCGACGACCGAGGAGCTCGCCGCCTCGATCAAGACCAGCGCCGGCAATTCGCGCCAGGCGGCGACGCTCGGCGACGAGGCCAAGACGGTGGCCTCGCGCGGCGGCGCCATCGTCGCCGACGCGGTCTCGGCGATGGGGCGCATCGAGCAGGCCTCGGCCTCGATCGCCGACATCATCTCGATGATCGACGAGATCTCGTTCCAGACCAATCTGCTGGCTCTCAACGCCGCGGTCGAGGCGGCCCGTGCCGGCGATGCCGGCCGGGGCTTCGCCGTCGTCGCCTCGGAAGTCAGGGCGCTGGCCAAGCGCTCGAGCGAATCGGCCAACGGCATCAAGGAGCTGATCGGCAATTCCAGCGAGCAGGTGCGCTCCGGCGTGCAACTGGTCAAGGAGGCGGGCAAGACGCTCGAGGAGATCGTCAGCGCCGCCAGCCGGGTGGCGAGCACCATCGCCGATATCTCGAGCGCCGCGGTGGAGCAGGCCAATGGCGTCGACGAGATGGCCAGGACCGTCGCCCATATGGACGAGATGACCCAGCAGAACTCGCTGATGGCGGATGCCAGCTCGAAGCTCTCGCGCGAGCTGCAGGGCGAGACGCAGACGCTGGCGGCGCTGGTCGGCGCCTTCCGGCTCGGCGCCGGCGACGCTTCCGACTCGGCCGGGGAGATGGCGGCGAATCTGCGCGCCATGCTGCCGCCGGCGAAGCCCGCGGCCGCCCCGGCAGCGAGGGCGCCGGCCCGTCCGGCGAGGCGCGTCGCGAATGGGGGCGCGGACGGCTGGTCCGAGTTCTAAGCGATCAGCTCGCGGCCGAAGCGGCGAGCAGCGCCACGGTGAGGGTTGCGAAGACGGCGCGGACGGCATGGCCGCGTTCCCAGCGATCGCGCAGCGTCGTCCAGTCGGCGCCGGCATCCTCGTCGGCGCCGAGTGCGAAAAAGCCCTCGCTCGCGGTGTCGATCCGGCTTTCCTTCAGCCAGAACCGGTTCACCGGATGGACCAGCAGCCAGTAGAGCGCGTGCACGGCAACTGCGCTCGCGCAGGCGGCCAAGGCGAGCCGGCCCGCGGTGCTGCCCGCCGGCAGCATCAGCGCCAGCGCCGCGCTGGCGACGATCGAGCCGATCTCGCCGATGCCGCCGCCGATGGTGAAGCCGGGATAGTAGATCGGCTGGATCGCGAGATAGTGCTCCCTCGCCAGGCGCAGCTTGCCCGGCATTTCGAGCGCATGGCCGAGAGCGGTCGTCATCGAGACGGCCGCCAGCAGGATCGCGAGAATCTGAACGGCGAAGAGCATGGCGTCGGCTCCGTTGCTGCCCGGTCGTTCCAGCAACGGCGGGCAGGGGCGATCGTTCCCTGCGCGGGCCTGCGCCGGGGATAGCGCGATCCACCCTCTTGCCAGCGCGGCCCGGATGCGCTTTGCGGAACGGCCAGCCCACCGCTTTTCCGCAGGACCGCCCGCCATGGCCGAACCGACCGCCAACAAGGCCTTCCCCGTTTCCTGGGACCAGTTCCACCGCGATGCCCGGGCGCTCGCCTGGCGCCTGGCCGATGCCGGCCCGTTCGAGGCGATGGTCTGCATCACGCGCGGCGGGCTGGTGCCGGCGGCGATCATCTGCCGCGAGCTCGGCCTGCGGCTGATCGAGACGGTCTGCGTCGCGAGCTATCACGACTACAAGAACCAGTCGGAGCTCAAGGTGATGAAGGAGGTCGCGCCCTCGATCCGCGCCATCGGCGACGGCAAGGGCAAGGGCGTGCTGGTGGTCGACGACCTGACCGACACCGGCAAGACCGCCCGCATCGTGCGCGAGATGCTGCCGAACGCGCATTTCGCCGCGGTCTACGCCAAGCCGGCGGGCGTGCCGACCATCGACACCTTCGTCACCGAGGTCAGCCAGGACACCTGGATCTACTTCCCCTGGGATATGGGGCTCGCCTATGTCGAGCCGATCGCCAAGGACCATAAGGGCTGATCAGGCGGCGCTCGGCGCCCTGAGCGCCACGACCATGCCGGTGACGGCAAGGCCCATCCCGGCGATCTCCTGCAGCGAGGCGTGCTCGCCGATCAGGACGGCGCTGGCGACCGCGGTGACGACCGGCACCAGCGGCAGGAACAGCGCGGCGCGGGCGGCGCCCAGGGTGGCGACGGACTGGGTGTAGAGGAACAGCGCCAGGGCGCCGACCAGCACGCCCTGATAGAACGCCTGCAGCGCGATCGCCGGAAGCGGCAACTGCGCCAGGTTGATCGGCTGGACCAGGGCGAGCAGCGGCAGGAAGGGCAGGGCGAGCAGGCAGGTCGCCATGGTGACCTCGACCGCGTCCGCCCCCCAGCGCCGGCAGAGCACGCCGAACACCGACCAGATCACCGCGATCAGCACGAAGAGCAGATCGCCGATCCAGGCGCCTTCGCGCGTCGGCGTGTTGGCCAGCGCCTCATAGGAAAAGACCGCGATGCCGAGCACGAGCAGGCCGAGGCCGGCGAGCCTGGCCCTGCCGGCGCGCTCGCCGAGCACGAGGAAGGCGAGCAGGGCGGTGCAGACCGGGATCAACCCCGGCGAGATCACAGAGGAATGCAGCGCCGGGGCGAAATGGGCGCCGCCGACCAGGATCAGGCTGTAGGTCGGGCCGACCAGCGCGGTCAGGACCAGCGCTCGTTTCCAGCCGAGCCTCCCGACCGGGAAGGGCTTCAGGCGCCGCAGCGCAAAGGGCAGCAGCACCAGCGAAGCCGCGATGAAGCGCAGGATGGTGACGTCGCCGGCCGAGAATCCGTCGGCGACGGACTGGCGCGAGACCACGGCCTGCACGCCCCAGATCAGGGCGCAGAGCAGGCCGCAGGCAAGGCCGATCGTGGAGCGGGAGGCGAGGGCGGAGGCTTGGTTCACGCGGCGGCTTTCGGGCGAAGCGAGCCGGCTCTATGCGCGGGGCCCGGGCGGGCGGCAAGGGCGGGCGGGCGAGGCCGCTCCCCGCTGGGCGCATAAGCGGATGAACCGCGGGGAACCCTCTCCTGGAAGGAGAGGGCAGGGTGAGGTGCAGGCCGCCGGGCCAGTTCCACGAGCGCTCACCGCGCGGCCGGGTTCAAGCTCACGATTTCCCTCCCGAACACCTCACCCCTGCCCCTGTCCTTCCAGGAGAGGGGTTCCCCGGTTCCCGAGCCTGTCCGGCTACGCCACCGCCGCGACCAGGCGCTCGCAAAAACCCTCGCTCGCGCTCTTGTCGATCCAGCGGAGGACGGCGACGAGATCGTGCTCCGGATCGATCCAGATCACATTGCTGCCGGCGCCCATGGCGCTGAAGGCGCTCGCCGGCAGCTTCGGGTTCGCGGCCGGCCCGCGGTTCAGCCACCAGAGGAAGCCGTAATTCGCCAGCGTCGGTGAGGGGGTCAGCATCTGCCCGAACCAGCCCTGCGGGATCAGCTGCCGCCCCTCCCAGGCGCCCTCGCGCGCGATCAGCAGGCCGAAGCGGGCATGGTCCTTCGCGCCGATGAAGAGCCCGCCGCCCCAATGCCCGCCGCCGGGCACCGATTGGATGCGCCTTCCGTCGATTTCGACGAAGGAGTTCTCGTAGCCCTCCCAGCGCCAGCCATCCGAGGCGCCGATCGGGTCCATGATGCGCTCGCGCAGCACGTCGGGCAGCGGCCGGCGGAAGCGCCGCAGCAGGGCGTAGGACAGCGCGTTCACCCGCACATCATTGTATTCGTAGAAGCTGCCGGGCTCGCGCAATTCGCGGCGCTGGCCTTTTCGGCTGTTGTCGGCGCCGGGGCCGATCTGGCGGTTATGATCGACCTGGTCGGATTTTTCGAAGATCTCGCCCTGCCATTCACTGTTCTGATGCAGGAGATGGCGCCAGGTTATCTTCGCATTATGCGGGCTCGCAAAATGCGGCCCGTCGACCGTTTTGCCCACGGGCTCGTCGAGATCGGCGATCAGCCCGTCGCCGACGGCCAGCCCGGCCAGCGCCGAGAGATAGCTCTTGGCGATCGAGAAGGTCATGTCGGGGCGCTCCGTATCACCCCATTCTGCGACCACGGCGCCGCCCTTCAGCACGATGCCGGCCGGCCCGCCGCGCTCGGCGACAGGTCCGACGATCTGCGTCCACGGCCCGCTCTCGTTCCACTCGACATTCCCGACATAGGAGCCGTCGGGATAGAGCATGCTGCGCGGCCAGGGGGATTCGTGCGCGATGGCGAAGTCGATGGCGGCCTGGAGGCGGGTGGGGGAGAGGCCCGCGGCGGCCGGGGCGAGGGTGGGGAAGGCGGAGGTCAAGGGCAGGTCCTCGAAGGCTGGCGAAGCAGGCAGAGGCGGAAGGCTAGCATGGCGATCGGGGCCGGTCGCCATTGGCCGGCGCAGGGGCCTGTTCGTCGTCAGGCATGGCTGGAACGGGCGCGAGCGGCATGCCGCTAGAGCATGATGATTTCAGCTGGAACCACGCCGTCATCCTGGGCGAAGCGGAGCTTCGTCCCGGGATCCATCATGGGGCGCCGTCGATCCCTGTGATGGATCCCGGAGCTGCGCCGCTTCGCGGCTTGTCCAGGATGACGCCGTGGTTCCAAGCAAAAGCATCAGACTCTAGTCCGGGCGCCGCAGCGGACCTTATCCATGCAGTGGTTGCCGCTGCTGCGCCCTTCACGTCGCTGCTCCCTGTCGGCCGGAACCCCGTTGACGTAACGTCCCGTTTGCTCAGAATGGGCTCCGATCGGCTGATCCGCGCCGGCGCCCGGAGCCCACAGGGAGCGCGATCAGGCATTGGCCATGAGTCCTTTCGCAATCGGCGGCATCGCGTTCCTTTTTATTTTCGGCGCGGCCCTGCTCGGAATGTTCCTGCGCTCGCGTCTGCCGGGAGACCATCTGAGCGCCGAGTCCAGAGACGCGATCAAGCTTGCGACGGCCATCATCGGCACGCTCTCGGCGCTCGCCCTCGGGCTTTTGATCGCCTCGGCAAAACGGTCCTTCGACGATGCCGGGGCAGAGACCAGGACCTGGGCGGCGCGCGTGCTGCTGCTCGACAGGGTCATGGCGCATTATGGAGCAGAGACCGCGGAGATGCGGGCGTCGCTTCGCGAACTGGTCGAGACGAGGTTGAGCGAGGTCAACGATACCTCCGGCAGCAAGAAACCGCCGGGCGGTGGTTTCGACGTCGAACCGGTTCAGGACGGGCTCCGGAGCCTGTCGCCGCAAACCGAGGCCCAGCGCTGGCTCCAGTCGCGGGCGCTTCAGCTCAGCGGGCAGATCGCCGAAGCGCGGTGGCTGCGAACCGACACGGAAGCCGGCGGATTCCCTGGAATGTTCCTGGTCATTCTCGTCTTCTGGCTTGCCCTGCTCTTTGCGTCGTTCGGCCTGCTGGCGCCCGGCAACGCAACCGTCGTGGCGACCTTGTTCGTTTGCGCCCTGTCCGTGACAGCCGCGCTGGTGCTGATCATCGACATGGATCATCCCTATCTCGGGCTGATCCGTGTTTCGGACGCGCCCTTGCGGCTGGCTCTCGAGCGCGTCGATCGGCCCTGACACGCCGGACAGGATCGCGCCGGGCACAGGGGAACGCTCACATCGAGGTTCGAGCGCATGCCGGCCCCGGCTCGCTTCCACGCGACCAGCAGCTGAATTCTCGCCGGCTTCCGCCGCGAGGGTTTGCGTTTGAAAAGCTCATCCGAGGGGATGCGCGGGGTCGGGCGGCGTCGCAGTCGACGGCTGCGTGCCGAATGTCGATGTCGAAATGTCGAGGCAGCGTCACTGGCCGCCACCCGATGGGCATCATCCGATC